>JAZQGR010000066.1:0-80579 GCA_045540115.1 Eubacteriales bacterium | reverse complement strand
AATGCGCTTCCGCAGATATTACATACGTAATCGTGAGTTCCATCGCCGTTGGTCGCAGCGCTGAAATTGTCGTGAACACATTCATAACCGCAGGTAGTGCATACGCCGTTTTCCCAAGCGTGAGTACAACCTGCACCACAGTTACCGCAGACTCCGGTCTTATCCGACCAGTCATGATTATCGGCAGCTGCCTCGGTATACTCATATCCGCAGATCGTGCAGATAGCGCCCTTATTGCAGACAGCCTCGCCGCCCTCGTGCTCATGACTCAATCCACAGGTAGCGCAGTAGCCGTCAGAGTTCGACCAGTCATGCTCTGCGTGAGCAACGCCGCAAACTACGCAGCTTCCTTCAGCGTACTCAGCGTGCTCGCAAGCATATCCGCATGCGCATACGCCGCTCGCGTCAGTCCAATCGTGCGGGCAGACTACGTCGTTAGCGGTAACAGTAATATAATTAATGGTGCCGGCGGAGGCTCCGTTCTGGGTAGCATCGGCAGCAAGGGATCTCATAAAGTAGATCGTTTCTCCCGCCTTGAGCTCCACGTTTCCGGACAGCTTAATAGTGCCGGCGAAGGTAGCGTTATTTCTGACAAGAACGTTGGTACCGCTCACACCATTGGTAGAGAACGCAGGAATTTCGTAAAGCTCGAAGCTCTCGCCCTTGGATACCGAGTATACCTCGTTGCGGCCATCGCCGTAAGTCTTTACGAACTCTGCATCGAAGCTATAGATACCATCCGCAGGAGCGGTAAACTCGACTACGGGAATATCCGTCAGGTCGCCGGAATACATCTTGGTTCCGTCAGCAAGGACATAGAACAGAAGAATTTTACCGTTCATCATTTCCCATCTGAAGTCTTTGGGGTT
The DNA here is from genome assembly GCA_045540115.1 of Eubacteriales bacterium. GTDB lineage: Bacteria > Bacillota > Clostridia > Oscillospirales > CAG-272 > Colimorpha_A. Next base: position 79,710 of record JAZQGR010000066.1, on the reverse strand, counting down.
GCCCTGATAGTCAACGCAATTTTCATCGCGATAGGTAAGAGCAGTATACTCGCCGGTCTTGGGATTGATCGCCTTAAGCTTGAAGTAGCTGTTCTGCTCGCCAAGGAAGTTGTTGGAAAGAGTCCAGGTCGTCTTAACGGTCGATTCTTCCGGATAATCAGCGATCTTCTTGACAACGGTCTTGCCGAGCTGAATGGGTTTATCACCAGCAACAAGATCAATATCAGAAAACAGAGTGAAAACAAACGACAGCATATCTCCCTTCTTAAGAGCAACCGTGCCCTCAAGAATTTCCGCAGAATCGTCAGCGGTAGGAGTGAACGTGTCAATAACTGCGCCGTTCTTTCTTACGGTAGCGTCGATAACAACGGATGCGCCACCCTTTTCAAACAGAGTAGAGGAAACAAACTCACTATAAGAATAAGTGCCGTCCTCAGGAGCGGTAAATACTACCGAAGGATTGTTCATGGCATTACCGATAACGGGGGTAATGTTCATGTATTTCGCGTTATCGCCAGCTTCAATTACGTGAACGCCCGACCAACGATAAAGGGTACACATATACCAATCGATCCAAGTCGAAACGGAAACGTTAGAAGCCGCGCCGCGGTTATGTCTTGACTCAAGGTAAGACTGAGGCGACTTGTTGTTTACGCCGGTGCCCAAGGTAGCCGAGGATGCGCCGTTTCTGATGGTAGTAATATTGGAAGGATCAACAAAAGAGGTAAGGCTCCACTCATTCTTGGTAGCAAGCTCCCAGTTGTTACTGTCATAGTTACCGGTAGCATTCCAGTCCATGGGAAGTTCCCATTCTTTTTCCTGTTCCTCAATGTTGTCAATATGTACAGCGGAAACGCTCTCGAACGCGAGGTTGTGACCGTAAGTACCGGGATATCTTCCGACAATATATACTTCCTCGTCTTTCTTGAGGAAGACGTTGGTTGCGGTTGCAAGATCTACGTATAAAGCAGATGTGCCGGTTGATTGTGCGCCATTTGACTTAGAGGTCGCAATTATTTCGCCGTTACTGTTAATGATCTCAACATACCAGTAGTTGGTTGTATCAGACTTTACCGAACCGTCTGTATTATAGGTTCTCTTGACCTGAAGGTACGACTGATTTGCGTGGGCATAAAGAGCATAATATCCGTCCTCAGGAGCGGTGAACACGATTGCAGATGCGGGCGCCGAGGTTGACAGGTAAAGTCCCAAATCATAACGGGTTCTCCAATGCTTTGTAGAGCCCACGAGATAAGTAACAACATCCTTGCTGTAGCTGACCTCGGAGCCTTGACCGGTTAATTCGAGCGGCTTTTTGGTAGCATTGTCAAATCCTGTAAATCTGAACTGTCCGTCGACGGTCTTATCATAAAGCTTGTCGTCTACCTTGAAATCTACAGTATAAACAGTTTCAGTATTGTCTTCGGTAAGCTCTGCTACCTTCTCTACAACGATATCTTCAACGTATGCACCGGATACTCTGCCGTTTTCATACGCCGCATCGGAATTGGTTCCCAGCTTGATGGTTTCCGAGAACACTCTTTCTGCAACGAAGAGAAGCTCCTCGCCTGCCTCAAGAGCAACATATCCGGAGAGTGTTGCAGATGAAGGAACAGGACCTGCGGAGTAGAACGAATCATAAGCAACGCCGTCCTTGTATACAAGGAAGTCGATACCTATCGGTCTACCGCCTGCCGTGGTAAGCCAAAGAGCATGATACACGTCCTCGCTGAAATAGTAAATACCATCCTCAGGAGCGGTGAATACTATAACAGGGGTAGCACCATGATCGGGGTTAAGGCAAAGCTTAGCTCCGTTTCCCGAATTGGAATCGAGAGACGGGAAAGTGTTGCTCAAATAATTTACCGACCAGCTATTGTCAGTAAACGCCGTTGCCGTAGGTGCAACGATGGTTCTGTCCGTAATAGACTTCCAAGCTCTTACGGACCAGTTTCCGCTAACCGCTGCGTCGGTGCTGCCCTCAGGAGCCGCGCCAAACACTTCAGGAAGCGTATAGGTTGCCAAGGTGCCTGTCTCAGCAGCATGTATGTGTACAAGCGGCTTCGAGATTATGACCGTTGAAAGGATCATAAAGCATGCCAAAGCAAATGAGAGTATGCGCTTTTTCATAAATTTTCCTCCTAAAAAATATTCGCCTATGCGCATCATGGGCGTGATACGCATATAAAGATACACATTAATTATACCTTGTCACAGTGTTTTTGTCAAGCGGGAACGGTTGTCTGCCTGCCAAACTTTTTCTTAAATTTTTGTGCAGTTTGTACTATTTTGTGTCGTTTTATTGCAAGAAAGAGGGTGAAATGCAATCGCGGAGGAAGGCGAGAAAACGCTCCGTGTCTCTTTGGTAGGGGACTAAACAAAAAAACCGATACGGCTCACCGTATCGGTCTTTATTATCCTTTATCTGCGAGTGCCATTATCTCCTCGTCCGTCATTTCCGAAAGGAGAAAATGGCTTGCGTCATATCTGCTGACTTTTTCCTTGGGTATAAGCTCCAAAAACCTTGAATATTCAACGTCGCAAATCCACTTTTCGCCGACGACGATGATTACCAACCATTTTTTGCATTCGATCGGTTTTCCCGTTGAACTGTCGACTGCTCCGAGCGGAGCCGAGGGCTTATTCGGAAATATTGCGGGCAGGTCGCTTGTAAGCGCATATTTTCCGCACAGCTCACCTTCCTCATAATAAAACCTTGGGCTTTCAAAGCACGCGTCAACGGTCTGTTTTTTGTGCAGCCACCATGCAAAGTTTTCCGGATTTTCAAGAAAGATTCTCGCTTCCTCTATTCCCATGGTGAGCGGCCACATAGCAGAATACAGAACGAGGTCATCGTGTTCCCCGTGAATGACGCCCGACGCGAACCGCTTCAGTATATTGTCGTTGAACTCAAGCATCTTCTCAAGTCCGGAAAGAAAATCAGGCAGGCTCGTTTTGTTCCCGTCGACGATCAGACTTCCGCCCCAGTGATTCACCATTCTCTCGACTGCGGAATAAAAATCCTTTATTTCATATTTCGTTGACGGTATCGGAAGCCGAAGCGCGATCTGCTTTGTCTCGCCCGGCTTCCAGACTATACTGAAGCCTCTTCCGACACATTTCGGATTATACGCGATAAATTCTCCGCCACCGAGCTTACCCGTTTCGAGCTGTTCATACGAATAGGTGCCGTATTGCAGATCGTCCCCAAGCATTACCTTAAGGGGCATTATTTTATTGCCGAAAAGCTTTTGCTTAATTATCACATCGATAGCCATACAAATTCACCTCTGCGAACCGATTTTAACGGATATGACGGCGGTCATACCTCTTTTTATTCGTGAAATTCTATCGGGAGCCCGTCCGGGTCCTTTACGAAGAAAAGACGGCAGGGCGTTCCGGGATGGGGCTTGATGTCCTCAGGCTCGTAGCCGAGCGCCTTAACTCTTTCGTGCTCCTTCTCAAGCTCAGTCGCGTGGAAGCAGAGGTGACGGAGTCCCATAGCCTCGGGCTCTGTCACTCTCGGAGGGCAGGTCGGATCGATGAATATTTCAAGCATTATTCCGTGCGCGCACATAAATATCATTCTGTCGTGCGGACGAATTACCTCGCTCTCGATCTCGAAGCCGAGAACGTCACGGTAGAACGCGACCGTGCGCTCGCGCTCAGACGCGTTTATTGCTATATGATGCTGTCCTTTTATCATAATTTACCTCTTTCCTGTTCACGGAACACTTTCAGCGGTAATTTTTAGTGCACTTTATGTACCCCTTACCGTCTTTCAAAAGCTCCTCAAATTTTTCCTTATTTCTGTATTTTAGTATTTTTGCGGGGTTTCCGCCAACCACGGCATAGTCAGGCACGTTCTTTGTCACAACCGATCCTGCACCGACAACTACGCCGCGCCCGATCTTCACACCCGGAAGTATCGTTACGCGCGCACCTATCCAACTGTATTCGCCGATTTCGACCGGTCGATCTATCTGACGCTTATCGTAAGGAATATATTCGAGATCATCAGAGTCATAATTGTGATTTCGCGTCAGTATCTGAACGTCGTGGGCAAAAACACATCCGTCGCCAATCGTCAAGCCGTCCTTCGCACTCACGAAAAAGCTGCAGCCGAACTGAATGTGAACATCGTTGCCTATCTTCACGTTTTCGGGACCGTATATCTGAACGGATCGGTCTATAAACACGTTCGTGCCACAGGTCAACCGTGCCCGTTCTTGTCTTAATCGTTTTTCTCGGAAATATCTCAACAGCATAGATCCATCACCTCAAACTGTTTTTTTGCCCTTTCGGTCAAGTCGGACGGAATGCTTCCGATTACCGCACGTTCCGTCAGATCCTCTGCCGAGCACCCCGAAAGGTTTGTAATATCCACGCTGTCAAAAGAGACTCCGTAGGAAAGAAGCGCGTTCACGGTCTTCGCACTGTAAACGATCGGCATACAGGGGATCCCGTAACGCATCGCAAGCATTACGGCGTGAAATCTTGCGCCGTATATCTTATTGGCGCCCGACAAAACGTCAAGCACACTCAGGCTTTCGTACGACACGATCTCGAGCGTTTCGTCACAGTAATTTCTTATGCGCTCACAGGCAGCCAAGTCTCCCTCATTATCGCAAAAGCTTGCAAGAATCACACGGTCTCCCTTTTGCGCGTGATAAGCCGCAACGCTTGCCATTAGCTTCTCATAGCATTCGGTCTGTTCTGACAGATTATTACGGTTTTCAAGATTAATCACAGAGATCACAACGGGATCGCCGTCACAAATCGCACGACCTTCCCCGAGCTCCATTCCAAGAACCGTATCGGGGGCATAGCGAACGTTGCACTTGCCGGCAAACATATCGCAGGATTGCACGTCTCTGAAGCAAACGTCTTTGCAATTGCCGAATATCCGCACGAACCCCTCAAAAAACGCTTCGGAATGAAACGGTCCGAAATTGCTTCCGACAACAAACGCATTGCGCGAACGCTTAACGGCGCATTCGAGGTTTTTAAGCTTCATAGCGGTAAGCCTCTCGTTGTCAAGCTCAATAAAAAGCGAGCCGCCGAGCATCAAAAAGTCCGACCGCCCGTCACAAAGCAAGTAAAACAACTCCGGCATTTTCAACGTCTTGAATACTTTATTCAGCACTCTGTAAAAGAAAGAATCCTGCGCAACGACCTTTACGCCAAAATCAGCATAGTATTTCTTGAGACTCTTGTTTCCTATTATATATATCTTTCGGTATCGGTCTTTATATCGGTCGATCGCCGCCTTGAGCATCAAGTCGTCTCCGAGGTTCTTCACAAAGTAGCCCCAAATATATAATCGTCTGCTTTTTTTCAATCCATCACCGCTTTCAAGCCGCTACGCTTCTTCAAACGAAGAACACATGAGGCGGCGAATAGTCATTTCACTATTCCGATATATTCGGCTCTTACCTTCTCGTAGCTCTCAACGTCGCCGATGTCGTATCTCTTTCCCGGCATTTCCATAGCACACACCCTGCTCGCCTTGCAGAGCCACGCTATAAAGCTTCCGGGGGCGTCGGTGCCGCATCCCTCTCCGATCGCTTTCGCTATCAGCTTGGAATCGGAGCTCGTATAGTAATAGAACGGCGGGCAACACCAATGTGTTTCGGGCTCGGGAGATTTCTCGGTCATTTTCGTGACAACGTCGTTTTCATCGACCGTCACAACGCCGGTCTTGAGAAGCTTTTTAAACTCAGGCTCGTAATAACGCATTACGCAGGAAGTCTTTTTCTTCATCGCGTATGCAATAAACCTCGTAAGACTGAAATCAAGCACGTTGTCGCCTGCTATAACGAGCATATCGTCATCGATATTCAGGCTTTCGATAGCATACTGAATGTCCTTTACAGCTCCAAGTCGCGTTTCGTTTGTACTCGTGCCGTCGTCAACGACTGTGATCTTCTGCTTTTTTGTTTTCGCCCACTCTTCAAAACAGTGAGCATACTTGTGATTCGATATAACAACGTATTCGTCGATGACATTTGCTGAATCTATATCGTCAACAAGCCAATCGAGAATCGTTTTGTCGCCGACCGTCAAAAGCGGCTTCGGAAAATTTTCCGTTAAAGGATAAAGGCGAGTAGCGTAGCCTGCCGCCAAAATCAAGCATTTCATAATTTGACTCCGTCAGCACTCTCGCAAACGTGGGCGGAATATTTGCCCTCCAAATGCGGAAAGGCTTTCAAATACTCGCGTGTCACGTTTTCAATAATGCTTTTCTCATATTCGGGATCGATTATCGCGAGGCAGCATCCCTTGAAGCCCGCTCCGGAGAATCTGCCTCCGTATATTCCTTCGGTACTTCTCATGATCTCATATAGCTTGACAAGCTCAGGCGAGCCTGTATCCCAGCTGTTAATGGAGCTGTGTCCGCTCTCGAAGCAAAGGCGCCCATATTCTTCTATATCACCGCGCCGCCATGCTTCCGCAGCCTTTTCGACGCGATCCGTCTCAGTATACCAATGCTCGGCGCGCTTTCTCCAATTTTCGGGAAGCAGATGCTTGTATTCTTCATAAACCGCTCTCGGAACGTCGCTGAGAACAGTTTCCTCAAGCTTCCCGTACGGCATTCCCGCGTAAGCCTTCAATGCATACGCCGCACTCTTGCACTCGTCAACCCGCATATTGTACGCCGAACCCGCAAGACTGCGCTCTATCCCACTGAAAAATATCGCGAATTTGTATGGCTTCATGTCGGATGGCTGAGGGATCAGCTCGTAGGTGCCGTCCTTGGTGTCAAGACATAGCAAATGATTTTTTTTGCAGTAAACCTCGCAGGATTGATCGAGCTTCCCGCAAGCGACGCCAACGTATTTGTTCTCCGCCTCCTGAGAGATCACGATCATCTCCTGCGGAGACACCGTTATACCGTTCAGCTTGCAAAGAGCTGACAGGAACGTAATAATCACCGCTGCCGACGAGGACAGTCCGCCTATTGGCAACTCCCCGCCAATCACGGCGCACAAGCCCGTTCTCAGCGGATATCTCGAAGCAAGCGCGATCGTCGCACCGCGAAGATGATCCGCCCAGTCGCCCTCCGGCTTTTCGGGAGTCGACAAAACGTGCCACTGCGCACGTTTTTCAAATTGCAACGAGCGAATTTCGATCACGCCGTTTTGCTTAGGACCGTACACCATGTGGATGCCCTTGTCAATCGCAAAGCCTGTTATCTTCCCCAGCTGATGATCCGTGTGCGCACCTACCGGGCATACCCGGTACGGCGTGAACGCCACATGCTGCGGCGGCTTTTTATAGGTTTGTTCAAACGCTTCGTAAGCTGTCATATAATTCCTCGTAGTATTGAAATAAATGATCGCGTGAGAAAGCTCAACAGTGCATGTTCAGTGTTTCTTGAAAATGTTTCAAAAGCTCACCATTATTTTATCTTTTCCCGTAGCCTCCTTCCAAAATTCGATTCAAGAAAATCTCTTCTTGTATTTGAAGACACGCCGAAAAGAACAACAAAATAAACCATGATGCACAGAATCACTGATATAACTTGCCAGACCACATTGGTGCTTGCCATTTTCAGCAAGTAGCCTGCTACCCCCATCACCGTCCCGGAAGCAATCATGGGAAGAACGTTCCGCACAACGTGATTCACTTTAAAACCATACATGACATGCATTATCAGCAATGCGCACGCTATCATCTGCAAGCGCACAAGAGAACGCGCCATGTACAGTACTTTAAATCCATATGTCGCGCTTATTATTAACACCGGAACTAGAAAAGCTAAGTGTACCAGCTGCATTATTAAAGAGACTTTGGGGTTTCCTTTACTTCGATACACTTCGCTGGAAAAATTCGCAAAAACTATTGAAAAAGCGCTTGTAAGCCCCCAAACGCCTATAAATCCACTAGCTTCCGTCCATTGACTTCCCAAGAGAATTCGCGTAACCAAGTCCTGATAGACGAACGCCCCAATTCCCATTGGGATGACGAAGATCGCAGTCAGGCGTTGAAACTTATAGTATGTTTTTCTGAAATTATCCTCGTCGTTTTGATACCGCGACAATGCTGAAAACAAGACCGGTGTCAGCGCCGCAGTAATAACAGACATATATGAATTGACCGTAGACATAGAGGTCTTATAGATTCCAAGATAATGCCCGCTTAAGCGATTCCCCACAATAAACGTCCCGATATTTAGCGTAAGCCAAATCGATATGCTCTCCAGTAATGTCCAAGCAGTAAATGAGAACATTTCCTTAAACAACTCAATATTGTGGTAAAATTTTGGTTTCCACTTAGAACGAACCGTAAGAATTATTGCGTTACAAAGCTGGCTTGCGAACGTTCCAATCAATAACGCCCAATAGTTTCGCAAAACTACAGCCAATGGAACCGTCACAACAAGCGGCATGAGCGAGGTAATTATCCGAACAAAAAATAATGTTTTAAAATCAAGCGCCCTTCGATATCTAGCGATCTGTATGCTTGAAAAAGCGGCAATAATAATAAGAACAGATGCAATGCTAATGGAATTGCCAAGTCCCGAATTACCCACCAGCTCTGCGATTGAATGTCTAAATAAAAATATAAGCCCACATATTATAAACGAAACCCCAAGATTTGTCCAAAATGCCACGTTGGTGCTTTTGTCCAAGGTTTCGTCATCAGGAAACTCATGTTGAACAATATATTTCTGAAACCCCGCATCGGTAAAAACCTCCGCGAAGCTTATAACCATTGTGATTGTTGCAACAATGCCAAACGACTCTGGAACCAGCAGGCGCGCGAGAATCATATTTGTCGCAGGAGTTATAAGTTTTGCGACAATTTCTGTTATGGAAGACCACTTGGTAGCGCTTCCAATTTTCTGATTTATGTTGTTAGACATTTCTCGCTCCTAATACGCATTAGACAAATTCCAATAGCATAATTGCAATTTCCAAGATCAAAATATACCATCACTCTAAAATAGAGGATTATTACGTTTCTCTATTTTGTTCCATGTTTTTCTTCCGTTATTGCTTATTTTTCTTGGCGGAACACCCGCCACTGCAATATTCGACTCCAAAACATCCTTATTAACAACCGCGAATTTTATGACCGGAGTTAACATGATACTCTGTTTCCCGCAACAAAATCACGTGCTTACGTAATATAGCACGCTCGGAAATCAGCAGAAAAGGATTACGGCTTCTCCCGTACTTGGACAACTCGCACGACGTCCATTCTTTAAGCTGTTTTTTGAAGATATCCGTTGTTCAACAGGCAGCATAGACTTCTCCGACTAACCTTTCAATTCTATCCAACTTCCAAAAGTATAGTCCCATTCCTCTGGATCAAACGGCACCATTCCGCTAAAATGGAAGAACGTCATTTCTCCGAAATACACTTTCCCGTCAACTTCATAAAAATCAACACGAACGTGAGGAATATCTGTCGACAGCTTTTTTGCCAGATCCTTCATCAAATCAAACTGCCAAGGTTTTTCCGGAAATGTTTTTGCATTTTCATGACCGTTTTTAACATTAATATGGTTATAATCCATATCAAAAAAGTCAAACTTTACTTCTTCTCCCGGCGTCTGACGATCCGTTGCCACAAACAATGCCTTAGGCTCTCCGTTGAAACAAAAAAACTTATAGTCTCGTAGTTCGTTTGTTTGTGAATCCTCCATGTATTGCTCAGCAATAATCTGCGGAACAACATCTTTATACACCCACTCCCGATTCAGGTGATAAAAATTGCGTTTTAAACAACTGTTTATTTTTTTCTTAGCGCACCTTCTATCCAGCGTTTTTTTGTCTTTACAAATAACGAGACCACCACTGTCATGTGTGCATTTTAACACAAACTGATCAGGCAACTCAGAAAAATCAATTTCGCTGAATTTCTTCCAAGGACCGCCGAGCAAGGGTATTAAATACTCGTTACCGATTTTTTGTGATACGTAATCCCGCACTGCATACTTATCCACCATAGCAGTATATTTTGAGTTGCGTTCATGAAGTTTTAACCATTGAAGTTTCTCAGTGTATTTTTGTGGATTGTCCAAATTCAGCGCGCTACCGACCTTGTAATAATATCTCTTTTTCAGATACTCACTATCCGTCATCCAATTTAAAAGGCCCTTGTTTGATAAAAATTCAAATCTATCCTTGGAAGACGTTATTATTTTCAACAAATTCACGGCGTATTCCTCTGTTTTGCGGTTTAATTTTACTTATCCTCTCGCTCATTTTGCGATATGAGTCCGACAGCTAATCCAACAAAAATGTGAGATACGGGATTGAAATACGAAACGCCGCCTATATCTCCAAGCAAAAACGCAATTAAAATTGCAAGTGGCACAATGCTTTCGTCACGATCTTTTCTCCAACCGCTTATTGCTTGTTTCAAATATAGAACAAGCGGCCCATAATAGAGAACTAGACCCACGACACCGAGACAAGCCGCCAATTCGAGATAAGTGTTATGCGCATATGTTCCAAAATGAGTTGCGAACTTGAAGTTGTTCATTCCAATTCCAACCCATGGATGCTCGGCGAATATTTCTCGAGCGGTGTTCATCATGTTGATTCTGGTAATGGTTGAACCATCGCCCTCAGACAATCCAAACATCTCAAGCAACAACGATTCAACGCGATTACCTATAGAATTGTAAAGAAAGTCAATGTTGATTAAGCAAACATATCCCGCGACCAACAACACTAAAAGCAGCAACAATTTCCCGACTGTTTTCTTTATGCTCTTCGTTGGATGTTCAAATAACATAAACGCTATTGCATAAACACAGACAAGTAGCAGCGATGTTCGGGAACCGGACAAGAATGTGAATAGCAAAAACATAATCGTCAGACAATTCATGAATATGTTCTTCCACTTATCCTGTTTGCACCTAAACAGAAACACACATGCCATTCCGGATGCAATTCGTCCAAAGCTATTCGCGTTAATTCCGATTGACATGCGCCCTTCGTCAAACGAAGCGTTGAAAACCACGTTAAAACAAAACAAGATCGCTATAGGGACAAGCAAATTTGATATATCTCTAACGCTCAACTCGCTAAAATACACATAACAAGACACCGCGGTGCATATCATTACTGCCCACAAAACATTTGCGATCTGTTCAGAAACCGCCTCTGGATGTGATGCCCAAAAACGGCTTATATATGCATATCCCAAAAACAGAAGCGCTCCAACTATATAAACCGTGTTCTTTGTTTTTCTATAGTTCGCAATTTTTTGAGCCATCATATAGAAAAAAAAGGCAACGATCAAAACTGCTTTCAATTGGGAGGCCCCGGGAAATGCAAGAAGAAATACCATGGTAAGCAGAAACAAGATGTCTGCAGTTTTTAGACTAATTTTTATATTTCTCAAATCGTTCCTCCAAATGATCCTATTCGCACCTTTCGGTTATAAACTCAAGTATTTTATCTACTCTGCGGTCCAAAGACAGTTCCGTGGCCTTTTCAAGACATCCTTCGACCAGTCGATTGCGCCTTTCGGGATCTTCTTTCAAAGCTTTAATTGCGTTGTAGATCTCTTCCTCGCTTAACGGATCGATCAATATTGCATTTGTTTTATCCAAAACGTCGTAATTAAACGATCTATCCGACGACACCACCGGCACACCACACGACACCGCTTCCACAATTGCGTTACAGCATCCCTCTGCTAAAGTCGGTAAAACAAATATGTCTGCAGCATTCAAATACATACTCATCTTTGAGTTCAGCACTCGTCCCACGTGGAGAATGTTTTTGCATGTAGGTTTGGAATCGCCGGTTCCAATAAACACAGAGTAAACATCGTCAAAGCGATTCAACACATTTGATAGTTTTCCTATGCCTTTTCGCTCTATAAAGGTTCCTGTAAATGCGACGATAAAGGCATCTTCCGGATAGCCCAGTTCTTTTCTGCAAACATGCTTGTCCTTTTTAAAAAAGCGCGAACTGTCGGTAGCATTGGGGATTACGGTTACCTTGCTCATAATTCGATCATCCCCGTTGCACAGCTCAAATATTTCCTCTTTATTTTTGGTGGATACCGATATAATTCCCGTTACATCATCAAGCGTTTTTCTCAAAAGTTTCGGGCTGATGGCACTGGTTTCTCTTATTGTTTCGGCTTCTCCATTTGCGATAAACGACGGAACTCCACGGTCCTTTGCCAACATAACCGCCGGGATTCCTGCCTGAATAAAATGCGAATAGATCACATCCGCGTTCATTTTATGCTGCATATATGTTTTTTTAATCGCTTTATAATACGATCTTTTACTAATATCAGCCAAATGTATTCTTCCGATTTTTTTTGCAGGGTAAACCGTGTATAGCGGCGAATACACCATATATTTGTTTCCGTTCGGTGTAATTCGCTCCGAAACAAGTTCTCTTCGAATATCTCTTTTCGTAAAATAAGCAAACGTGCTCTGCGGCGCAATTACATTACAGGTGACACCGCGATCAACAAGCTTCACAACAACGTTTTCCAAAAAAACGTGAACCTGTCGATTAGGTGTAGGATAGTTTGATGCAACAAAACACATTTCCATTTTAGCACCTCTTAAAACCTAGGGAAGCATTCGATCAATTGATGCTTCTTTTTTTCCACCGCTCCAAATGATATACGATAACTATCAACAATCATTTTTTTGCTCGGCAAATTCGATTCATCCATTATGTAGCGGGCATCTTCCAGCCCAAAGCTTGAGTAATAATCTTCAAATTTAAAATTACCGCCATGTAGTTCTCCATCCCCCATCATATGCATCGACGGAATATGGAGGCTGTCCGCAAAAATCAATCCGTGCAAACTACTCGACAAAATGCTCTCACAACGAGCGATATCATCAATTACCTCTTTTGCGGAACGCCGTATATCGATCAAATGGACATTATCCTGTTTAAGTATTCTTTGCATACACACGTCATTAATTTGTGACATGTGCGGAATCAATCCTATCTCATATTGTTTTTCAATCTTATCATCGACAAACATATCTGCCAACAAGCCTGCATCCGCCAAAGGAACGTTATAAGAAACACCAGTAAGAGATGATAATTTCTCCTGTGTTTTTTGCCCCCTTAATGCACAAACCTTCAAGTTTTTCCGATACAGAGCACAGTTATTATCATTTTTAAAAAAACCGCTCCCCCACACATAAAGGGGCTTACTACCATATACCAAACCAAGTGCAGTTTGACAGACCTTTCTAATAGCTCCACCCGAGTATTGCGCACCCACCAAAGCTCCGCCTATTGCAATCATGTCGGCGTTATACATTTTGGAGTTTACAACTTTTTTCCCGGAAAGCTTTTCGACAATATCTTTATTAAAAAGGTCACCTGCATTAAGTAGCGGCGCATATGATAATTTGATTGGGTTCATTTACAAGCCTTTCTATCGTTTCGATCTCACAATATGGTAGAACAGCATCGGATGAATCAGATAAAGCCACGAAGCTATTGCAACCAGCTTGTTTTTGTCCTTCACAGTTCGTTTCATGCACGCCTTTACATCATATTCCTTACCTAAACGCCTAAGCAATCCTCGCTCTCCTCCGAGAGAATAGTTTTTCGCCATAGTCCACATTACCCGAGGATACAGGTAGGATTTCAATTCAGGCAGAAAAGTTCCTGCCTTTTGTTCAACGTAGTTTTCAATTCTTTTTACCGCATCAATCCCGTCTGTTCTCCATTGAATTCTCTTAGATTGTGTCACGGAGGTTTCATTTACACGATAATAGTACAATGGCGCATCCACTAAAACTGCGGTTTGACAGTGACACAAATATTTCCAGTTAAATTCCCGATCCTCGAAATGACGGGTGTTTTCATCGAACAAAAGATTCTCGCGAGCGATTATCTCTTTTTTGTAGAGGTAACAATAAAACCCAAATTCAGGCATTCTGTATAACAAGTTATACATGGCTTCGCTCTGATTCTGTAAAACCTCAGAATGGATATGAGGCTTAGAAAAAACGGTATCTTGATTCCTGCTCAACCGGCAATATGAAACATCCGCTCCGCTTTTTTTAACAGAAAAAACAAGGCGCTCAACAAATTCCGGGTGATACATATCATCAGAATCCAAAAACAGAATGCTTTCTCCTCTTGCAGCTCTGACACCGGCGTTTCTGGCGCTGCTAACGCCGCCGTTCTCTTTATCTATAATTCGCAATTCGAGGTCCGAGCAGCTTTCCCACTTTTTCAAAACAGACAGCGTTTCATCTGTTGATCCGTCATTCACACAAACGACCTCAAAATCACGGTATGTTTGTTTTTCAAGACTCCTCAATGTTTCCTCAATCAAAGTCTCGCAGTTATAACAGGGTATAATTACACTGACCCTTTTCAACTTACGTTTCCTCCGTAGACCTGTCCGTCAGCTTGATCCAGTCTCCCATTTGGACATTATATTCGTGAGGCGTAATCATATCATATCCCGCCCCGTTAAAAAATGTCAATTCTCCGATGTAAAATCTATCGCCTATAACAAAAAAGTCAACTCTTACATGAGGAAATGGTTTAGCCAGATCGTGCGCTATTCTGCGCATTTGGTCGTATGCCCCGGGACGCTCGATTTTTGCGTTCTCATCGCGCTCAAAACCAAATGAAACCTGTTGTAAATAATTGAATTCCGCATCGTAGATATTACGTCTGTGATCCACATATCGACCCAAATCTACCGCGATACATCCGACATCGCCGTTGTCAAGTCCATTGAAACAAAACAGCTTATAATCTACCGGAACGTAGTTTTCTCCATCCGACAGGTATTCTTCGATAATAATGCAGGGTTTTATTTTTTCATAATGCCATTCGCCGTAGCAAGGAAGGTATTTTTCCTTCAGCCACTTCTTCAGTTTCTTAACGGTTTGCTTTCGATCCAAAGTTGACTTGTCTTTACAGATAATATTGTTCCCGGAGCCCGTAGAGCTTTTTATCACAAAAGATTTTGGGAGAGAATCAAACGGAATTTCGGCAGGATCCTGACCGTCCCAAAGCAATTTTGGAAGATATTCACCGTATCCATGCTTTTCAATGTATTCTCTCGCCAAATACTTGTCTGCACATATTGGCATCAACTCATTTCGATAATAGAGCTTCATCCAATTCAACTTTTCAAGATACGTTTTCGGATCGTTCCAATTCAGCTTACTTTTGCACTTTAATCGATACATCAAAGACAACTCTGCTTTGGGGCTAATGCGATACAAGATATTGAACGGAAACAATATTAGCTTTTTTAATTTAATATTCATCCTATCCTCAATCAATCGCCTTAAGCCTTTCAAACTCGCCGCCGTTTTTTTCGTACTCGAAAATCTTTGCATCTACGAGCAGGCGGTACCAATAGCATTCAAGAAAGCAGAACACAAGTCCTTCCTTGCCGTCCAAAAAACCGCCGCGAAAGACATAGTTATAGATAAACCACGCCCAAGCACGCACGTACTTCGGCATTTTATAGTAAAATCCAAATTTCTTTTTGCGCTGCTTTGCTATCGCTTTATCCGTTTTTATTTCGGTAGGGGCACCGTGCGTAAAATCGATATAATCCTGCATTTCACGGGTTGCGTACCAATTATAGCGCTTAATATAATTATCCAGATTCTTGAAATCATAGTGCATGAAGCGATGCTTTGTGCTTTCAGAATAGCCCTCCGAGATCACGCTGTGTGCATCTCTTCTGCGGTCTTCAATTCGTCCGCATGATCGCTTGAAAAGCATCATTTTTCTCTTATTTCTCGGGCCATGCTTCATACAGCGCCCAAGGAAGAAGAAGTCTGCCTCGATAGTAATGCCGTTCATCGGCTTATCCTTGTTTTTCTCGATCAGCTCTGTGATTTCCGCGTTCAGCTCATTAGGAAAACGCTCATCCGCGTCAAGACGTATTATCCATTCGGTATCGATGTCACAATTATCAATACCCCAATTGAACTGCTTTGCATAATATTCAAACTCGTGAAAATAAACGTCTGCTCCGTTTTCCTTGGCAAGCTCTACCGTTTTATCGGTGCTACCGCAGTCGAGAACCACGCAACGTTTTGCGAAACCGCTCATAGATTTCAAACAATCAACGATATTCTTTTCTTCGTTTTTTGTCATTATTATCGCGGTCGCATCAATCATTTTTCCGTATCCTCAACAGAATCTTTAAGATTCTTCATTCTGTACTCATATTTATATCGGCTCATCTCTCGATCATAGCTCAGACTGCCAAACGCTTTATTCACAAGCCCGACCAAACGGCTCATTATTTTCAAAGCCCAACCGAAGCCTTTGATAAGGCGTATCTTTTTTCCATGCGCCTCGGCGATCATTTTCACGAGCTCGCTTGTATTGCTGTACTCAGCATTTTGCGGCCAGAATGTGCCGTGCTCTTCATTTTCGATCATAAGACGAACGAACTCACAAAGGTTCTCGACGTACAGCATCGAGCGTTCGTTCTTTACATAAGGGAAAATCGGCGTTTTGAGAGCGATCTTGACGAGAAACGGATAATTGCCCTTACTTCCCTTTCCGTAAATCATAGGCGGTCGAAGGATAACGACTTTGAAACTGTCATCATTCAAAGGACGAATTCCGTTTTCCGCTTGAACTTTACTGTCGCCGTAACAGTTTGCGGGGCTGACAGGGGTATCCTTTGTAATAACCTTTGTCTTACCGATCGGCGCGCTTTCGCCGTAAACTATCGCGCTGCTCATAAATATAAACTGTCCCGCCCCGTCCGCCTTAGCTTTCTTAGCGGTTTCAACGGTCAGATCGGTGTTTACCGCATAATATAACTTTGCTTTTTCATCGCTTATCTTACCGCTGTCCGAATGGGCAATTCCGGCTACGTGGAATACGCTATCATACTCCGAAAAGTTTTTTTCTTTCCAAGCGCTATTGGTCATATCGACAGTATCAACCGTATACTGATCCGGATATTTTTCATTTACATATTTTTCGAATGAGTTTCCGATATAACTGTTTGCGCCGGTAATCAAAATCTTCTTCATTTCGTAGCCGTTTCTTCTTTTTCTTCTTTCTTTTCGAGCTCACCCGTGCCGCCTTCGACGACGCCGTCGGACTTCAGGACACTTCCTATCGTTCCGAAAAAGCATTTTATGTCAAAGCCGAAGCTCATTTTTTCAACATATTCTCCGTCGAGCTTTGCCTTGACGGGAATCTCAAGCTCGTCTCTGCCGTTTATCTGCGCCCAGCCGGTAAGTCCCGGGCGGACGTCGTTTGCGCCGTACTTATCGCGTTCGGCAACAAGGTCATCCTGGTTCCACAGTGCGGGGCGCGGGCCTATGATCGACATTTTCCCGGTCCAGATATTGAATATCTGCGGAAGCTCATCGAGGCTGCTTTTACGCAGGAATTTTCCTATACGGGTTATGTACTGCTCGGGGTTTTCGAGCAAATGCGTAGGGCAATCTCTCGGAGTGCTCATCTTCATACTTCTGAACTTATAGAGCCGGAAGTAGGTTTTATTCTTTCCGACTCGCTTCTGCTTGAATATTGCGGGGCCCGGATCGGTGATCTTGATAATCAACGCAATTATTGCCATCGGTATTGCGAGGACAATGATTGCGAGCGTTGAAAGCACAAGATCAATAAGCCGTTTAAAAAACCTCTTATACATTCGCTTTCATCCTGAATTAATTTATGCCTTGATATTTATCTCGTTCGGCTCCTTATACGTCGGCACCGTTTTTTTGAGTGCGGCTCTGACGGTCTCGTCGTCATTGGTTTCGACGGCATGTATAAGGATCGCAAGCTTTTCTTCGATTTCCGACACGGTAGGCGGCGTGTCGCGCTCAATGAAGATAAGGCTGTTTTCGGTCTTATCGAGCTCTTCGCTCTTTACGAGGAGCTCCTCGTAAAGCTTTTCGCCGGGGCGGAGTCCGGTTTCAATTATTTCGATATCCGTAGCGCCCGTCAGGCGTATCATATTCTTGGCAAGATCGTAGATCTTGACAGGTTGTCCCATATCGAGGACGAACAGCTCGCCGTTTTTCGCGATCGCGCCCGATTCAAGCACGAGCTGAGATGCCTCGGGGATCGTCATAAAGTAGCGGATTATTCGTTTATCGGTGACCGTTATCGGACCGCCGTTTGCGATCTGCTTCTTGAAGAGCGGGATCACCGAGCCTGCCGATCCAAGGACGTTACCGAAGCGCGTTGCGCTGTATTTTACCTTACCGTGAGTGCCTGCGCTCTGCACGATCATTTCGCACATACGCTTTGTTGCGCCCATTATATTGGTGGGGTTTACCGCCTTATCGGTCGACACCATTACGAAGCTTTCAGCTCCGTATTTCTCGCACAGATCAACGAGGATCTTCGTACCGAACACGTTATTTTCGACCGCTTCAATGCAGTTGTTCTCCATAAGCGGCACGTGCTTATGCGCCGCCGCGTTAATGACTATCTGCACATTATATTTCTCAAAAACGCGCTCCATTGCACGTCTGTTGCATATAGACGCGATCTCGACTGTAAGATCAAGCTTATTGCCGTACGCGATCTTGAGCTCCTGCTGAACGTCATAAGCGCCGTTTTCGTAGATATCGACTATAATTATCTTCTTTGGCGAGAATTTCGCGAGCTGGCGGCAGAGCTCTGAGCCTATTGATCCGCCTCCGCCCGTTATCATAACGGTCTTGCCCTTGTAGTATTCTTCTGTTTTTTCGTTATGTATGATTATCGGCTTTCTGAACAGAAGCTCCTCGATGTCAAATTCTCTTACTCTGCGCTTTCCGCCTACACTCTGCATGAGCGGGAAATCGTAGACCTTGATCTTGAAGCCCGCTCTCAGGTACTTCTCGTGAAGCGCCTTTGCCTTTTCATCATCAAGATCGCTTATTGCGAAAACGACCTCACCGACGCCCATATCCGCAAGCTTATCAAAAATCTTTCCGTCCTCGAGCAGAACAGGTATATCGAGAATATTTCTGTTTACTTTATTCTTGTTTATATCAACGAAGCAACGCGGGAAAAATTGGCTGTTCGGGTTGGAGCGAAGCTCCGTTGCGAGCGCAACGCCTACGCTTCCGGCGCCAACTATTGCGATATTGGTTTTCTGTGCCTCTTCAAGCTTTTCCTCCGGTATTCTTATTCCCGCGACGACGAGGAGTCCGAAATTGAGGAGTTTTCCGATAAAGGTCTTTTTATTTGCGCACTTATAAGCGTAACGGTAGAGCATTCTGACCGCGAGCGCGCAAAGAAGGTTCATTGACGCGACGATCAGAAGAAATGCACCCGATACCGTTCTTATCGGCAAGAGCTTCAGAAGCGTAAAATTGAGAAGGAAGGCGCAGGCATCGACGACAAGAAGGCGAATATATCCCTGAATACCGCCATAGCGAAGTATCTGCTTGTAAACTCGGCCGATAATTCTCGCGCCAAAGGTGATAACGAAGGTTATCGCCGCCTGGATATATATTACGTCCGTCGATATTCCCGCCGGCTTTCCGTGCAGAAAATAGAGCGACACGAACAGCGCGGCGAAGATCACAATATCATAAAGAATTATATATCTTCTTTTTCCCTGCTTTTTCATTACAAAGCTTCTCCGAATTATATTTTAACCCACACTTGGTGGGAGGATCTGCACAGTCAACGCGCGTAGGCGGAAAACCGCCGCAGGCGCGGCTCAAAAGGGTAGAAATCATATCATTTTCCGCCCGAAACGGCGGAAATATATCACTGCATTAGCAAATTAAAACATATCTCTATACGGCGCAAAACGGCCACTTATCATGACCGTTTTCCGGAGAATGTCTCCACGATATTATTTATCCGACTCCCGATAGAACGCCTTCACGACGATCTCCGTGATCGAATCCTCGCTCGGATAAAATTCCATGAATTTCTCGCCGACCTTATTTTCGCCCTCGAGCTCGAGAGTTTCCAAAAATTCATAAGACGAGAATTTATCGAGAAGCTCCTGCATCTGAGTGACTGAACGGTCGGAAATGAGATAATCGGACAGCGCCGTCGTAAGCTCGACGGCAAACTTGGTGCCGCTGTTCAGCTTTTCCACGGTTTTTTCACGAAGCGCCGTAAGATACTGCTTCTGGCGTATCATTCGTGCGGCGTTCGTATTATCCTCAAGTCCTTCTCTTGTACGGACGTAGGTCAGCGCCTGCTGTCCCGAGAGAGCAACCGTTTCACCCTTAACAAGAGTCTCGTCGATACCCGTAAAGTCGTCAAGCACCTCAAGCGTCACACCGCCGACAAGGTCGTTATACACCGGCACGGCGTCCATTGTGACGGAAGCGTAGTGCTTTATTTTCATTCCGAGAAGAAGCTCAGATACCGCGTCGAGCGTATTGCGACAACTTATTTTTCCGCCGTTTCCGTAGTTATAAGAAAGGGCGATCTGCTTTGTCACGCTTCCGACGGGATTTCCGTTAAGGCCGAGAATATTCATCTCAGCCATCGTATCGCGGTTTATATGGATCGGCGTAACCGTCTTTGCCTTGTTATCAAGGACAAAGAGCATAATAAAATCCGCCTGTTTATCGTTATTGTACGAATCCGACACGCCGTCATAATCACTCATCTTATCAAGACCTATAACGATAAAGGTCTCAAGATCTTCCTTGAGCTCATACTTCACACCATCATGCTCAATAAACTGCTCTACCGTCGTTTGCGTCGGATATTTCCCGCGGTTATTCTCATAAATATTTACCGCGATAAGAGAAAATGACACAAGAAATACAACAAGCAGAATTATCGCGGCATACCTATAATACCTGCTTTTTTTCGTGCTCGATACTCTCATGTCATTCCTCTTTCCTTAATTCAAATTACTGATTAGTTTGCTCTCTCTTTACGGGACTTCTTGAAGCAGATAACTGCTGCCGCGAGAGAAAGTGCTGCGATAGCGACGAGGAGGTAAACGGTACCGTTATCGTCGGTAGGAGGAGAATCGGGGGTAGCGTCAACTACGATAGCGAAGGGAGAAAGCGAGTCAACCGTAAAGGTGAGCTTACCGCCTTCAGCGGTAGCGCCGGAAACGAGCTCCCAGCCGCCGTTTACGTAGTGAAGAAGACCTACGAAATCCTTAAGAGTCTCAGCCTTAAGGGTAACTGTTACCTTGCCGTGGCCGGTATGAGCATTACAGCCGGTATAGGTTACATCAAAGAGGTCGCTTACTGCGAGGTTGGTTCCCTTGATGTCTTTGCTCTTAGCGAGAGCAGCAAGGTCTGCATTAAGGGAAGAAACATCGTTTGAGCTCTTGATAGAGTTGTATGCAGCCTCGATAGCCGCCTTTGCATCAGCGGAAAGAGCATTTCTCTGAGAATAAGCGGTAACTACTACGGTAGCGGTACAGCTATCGTTTTCAAAGTCGAAGGAATCGACGGTCGGAGCCGCGTTGCCCGAGGGGCTCGAAACGAAGGATGCGGCGAAGCCGGTAAGCGAGAGGCTTGCGATCATAACAGCGGAGATGAGAACAACAAGTAGCTTTTTCATAATAAAATCGTCCTTTCAAGAGGTTTTATTTTTTGTTTTTGTATTGATTAGCGAATATCCGTACTCGCAAAAGCGCGAGTAGAAGCCATCGCCGAGCTTTTTCTTAATTCTTTCATACGCTTCGCCGATCCGAGGCGGGCGCGCAGTAAGGTTATGACAGTCGGAGCCGATCAGGTTTATCTCTCCGAGCTCCAGCATTCTGATAGCCGTTCGCTTCTGTCCGAAGCGCAGGAAGAAGTCTGCGTTGTACTGCATCAGTATGCCGCTGTCATGGAGAAGTCCAATCGTCTTTAAGCTTTGAAGTCCGAGATATCTCTCAGCATGTGCGAGAACGACGGTCAAGCCCTTGGTCGTCGTGAGCTCAACGAGCTCTCTTACCGCATAATCGGACCAGACCGATATTGGCATTTCGGTAAGAAGCAGGCTACTTTCTCCTGCCGTAAGAAGCTCAAGCCCCTTCAAGCGTTCGATCCCCGGATAGTAGGCGACCTCCGCTCCGAGTATTATCTCGGGCAGGTCGGGCTCAAGCACGGGGGAAAGCAGCTCGTAGCTTTCGTTTCTTTTCTTGATGAATTTCTCGGGAGTATTTCTTGCAGCGTCAAAATGTGGAGTGGCAACTACCGTTTTTATTCCCTGATCCCTGAGCATTTGCAGAAGCTTCACGCTCTCCCCGACGCTTGAGCTTCCATCGTCAACGGCGGGAAGAATGTGTGAATGGAAGTCTATCACAGGTCGAATGCTTCCTTATTTTCTGCTTTGTACTCGTAGGAATAATAGGAATTTTTGCCTCTCTTATACTTGCCGCGTGTGGCGCTTCCTTCCTCGCTCTCGTTCATAACGCAACCGAGAATGTTTACGTTTGAGAGCTTGATCTGTCTCATACAGCGGTCAAGATCCTTTTTCGAGGTATAGCCCTCGCGGATAACGATTATCATTCCCGTCACCCAGCTCGAGATCGCCATAGCGTCGGAAACGACGTTTACGGGGGGGAGGTCGATGATTATGTAATCGAAATGCTCCTTAAGAACGTTAAGCACGTTTTCCATTCTCTTCGAGCCGAGAAGCTCGGAGGGGTTCGGGGGGATCTCGCCGGAGGGGAGAACGTACCAATCCTTATGTACGTCAGATTTCCAGGAGGCGATATCCGCGCTCGAGCCGATGAGAAGGTCGGTAAGTCCGGGTGTGCTCTTTACGCCCATTTTCTTTGCGATAGAGGGAATGCGAAGGTCGCCGTCGACGAGGAGTACCTTATGTCCCTTATTTGCAAGAACGTAAGAAAGGTTTATCGCCGTCGTGCTCTTGCCCTCTCCGCGAATAGACGAGGTAACTCCGATTATCGGGCACTTGACGTCCTCCGGGATGGTGAACTTTATGTTTGCGCGGAGCAGACGGTACTGCTCAGACGCTATAAATTCGAGATTTCTGTGAAGCGTCTTCTGTACTTCCGCGGGAGTGAGCGCCGCGGGTCTCTTTTTCTTAGTCAATGCCATTTTATATCACCCGCCTTTACTCTTCCTGCTCCGCAGCCGCTTTTTTGTAATATCCGTTATAATTATCGTTATGCGTTTCAAGAAGGTTCGGAACCTTAGCCAGAATCGGATAGTCATAATTTTCGAGAACGTAGTCCTCATTATATATCGTGTCATCCATTATTGCAAGAATCGCGATAACGATCGCGGCAACAAGTCCGCCGATGATAAATCCGAGCAGGGTATTTCTTGAAATGTTGGGACCGATCGGCTGAGTTACCGGAACGGCACTGTCGACAACCTCCATCGAGGCACCGTCAATGATCTCGGAAATTCTCGTCGGGAGAACCTCCGCGATGCTGTTTGCTATCTTTGCCGCCTCGTAGGGATCGCCGCAAACAACGACGACCTTCATGATCTCGGTATCGTTTACCGAGCCCGTATCGATCATATTTGCAAGCTCTGCGACCGTATAGTCGACGCCCGCGTTTTCGATCACTCGTTCAAGCGTCGTACGGTTTTTAAGAAGCACCGAATAAGTGTTTACCAGACTGAGCGACGCCTGAATATCGGAGGCAGATATATCGAAGCTCGTATTACCGAAGTTTATCGAGCTGTTGTTTACATAAAGAAGAACCTGCGCGCCGTATGACGGAGGAACGACGAATGCAGAATACGCGAACGCCGTCGTTGCAGCAAGCACCGCCACGAGAATGATTATCCACAGACGGTGAAGAAGAGTCCTGACTATATGCATAAGGTCTATCGAATAGTAGTCCTTGCTTGTTTTTGCCTTATTTTCCATTTCCTGTAAAGTCTCCTATGAGCTTGTTTCAGTATTCCTGACGCTTTTTTGACAGTTTGGGCGATACGGATACTTGTTCCATTCTATGGTACCACATTATATTCAAAAATGCAAGGTGTTTTTTCAAAAAATGTAGTAAATTCATTAATTTTTTTGGCCAAATTGTGTAAAAGATTGCTATTGAGGAAGCACATGGCAGCCATATAGGCTCGTCAGATCAAATGTGACATTGGGCAAATGAGCAATAAAAGCAGACGGAGTCCGTCTGCTTTTAAAATCATTATATTACTTCAATGCGTTCAGGGTGTCCTCAAACGCTTCCTCGTGGACAACGTAAACGATGCTTCCGCCGCCAAAGGCGAAATAACGCTTGACGTCGTCGGCTTCGTCGGTCGGGGAGCCGATCAGGAACGCGGTCTGTCTTTCGTGCTCCTTTTCTACTATTGAAGAGCCCTCGACCTCGATCTCCTCGATCTCAATATGAGTGAACACAACTCTTATATCGGGAGTCTTAAGACCGTAAGCGTCAAATTCCTCGTCGGTATCGACGTTATAGTCAACCCATTCGTCGACGGCGAGCTTGTAAAGCTCGTTGTAGATATCCATTACCTCGTAGGCAAAATCACCGTCCTCGCCGTTCTTTTTCCAGACACCGTTCTCGGCGTCGACAAGCTCGTAGAAGGCACGCTCGTATCCTCTTGTAATCTCGACCTTAGTGACTGAGGATAGGCCATATTGAGGCGCTTCGACTCTGTCGTGAAGAATGAGGTCGGAGTATCTGTATGAAAATGCCTCGGCAAATTCGCCGCCCATAAGGTAGACAAAGCCATCGCCCGTCGTACAGTAGTAGGCGTCGGAATAGGGATTGTAATTGCCGACCGTGAGAGTGAGGCGAGCATTATCGCCGTAAACGATATCGATGACCGTCTGAGGATCGTTCAGCCCGTATTCCGAAAGGTCGTCGCCCTCAGGACGGATCCTTCTTGCGTAGGTCAATCTCGCCGCTGCGTTCATTATATAACCGACAGCGGTCGTATCAAGGGGAAATTCGGTGTCCTCGTCAAGAACGTAGATGCTCCCGTCTTTCCGAACGGTAAATTCGGAATCGCCCGTGCGGTAGGTGACCTTTTCGACCTCGCTCGGCTGACGGTCAATATAGATGCCGTCGCTACCCGAAACGGGATTGTCATTCTTGCCGCTGTCCTTCATCGCGTTCGCGATAACTGAGTAGAAGATTATCACGATAACGAGCAATGAAATAAGAACTATAAGCCCAAAGCTTCTTTTCTTCATATTATCTCCTTGCTCTCTTTACGCGGACGAATATTCCGTAACCGAGAATCGCACCGGGAATTATCGCGATAATTGTCCAGCTCCAGAATGCGGCAGCCTTGTCGCTGATGTCAACAGCATCGCGCGTTATGAGCATTGCGACAGCCGAGACGATATCGCGCTTTTCGACAGAAACCGAGAGGGTGTAGACTGCAACGTGCATACTGTCTGCAAGCTTGTAGTTATAGGTCGTGCGGAGCGCGTCGGTCGAGGAGTACCAGATGAGCTTGGAGGATTTTTCTCCATTTTTGCGCGTTGAGGTCGCGCCGAGAACGAAGGTTCCTTCAAGGTCGCCCTCCTCCTTTTTCTCGGTCTCCTTATTGTATGCAAGCTTGGCGTAGCCCTTGGAGGTCGTCGTGAAAAGTGTGTCGACCGTCACTCCCTTGGGAAGCGTCGGCTCGATATTGATAGCGTGGCAGTAAGTGAACAGCACGCTTCCGTAGGTTCCCGAGTTGAGCGCGGCGGGAGCCTTATCGGTCATCGTTACGAAAACGTAGGTCGCGGAGGAGATGAATCTTTCCGCCGTTCCCTCGTATACGAGAACGTCGTTATAGCTCATGCCGTAGTATTCCTTCGTGAAGGCGTAAAGATTGTCGAGAACTCTGTCGGTAAGCGTGGGATTGAACTCCGTTGAGAGAATGATGTTGCCGCCGTTATCGGCATATTCCTTGAGCGCCGCGATCTCCTTCTGCGAGAAATCGGTCTGCGGAGCGTAGATGACTATCGCCTGCGCGTCGGACGGGATCTTGCCCGTTGCTTCAATATCAAGGGCGGTAAGACCGATGTTTTCGAGCTTTGCAAAGGCGGTGAATATCTCGGCAAGGTTGGCTTCCTTGTGGGTATTCGTGTAATAGATCTTCGGAAGAGTTTCGAGAGTCACGTAATCGACTGCGCTGAGCAGACAGTTTTCGATCTCATAGCTGTACGGAATGTAGCCGTAAGCCTGATAGAACGCCGAAAGGTCGTCGCCCGTGAGCGCGTATTTGAATATATCGGAATAGGGGATTATTCTCGAACGCTTTCCGCTCTCGACAACGATGTGAGTAAAAGAGGGATCGAGAAGATCCTCGCTTATCGAGCCGTCCTCGTTATAAGAGGAGAGGAACATCGGCTTGATCTCGGGATCAACGTATTTTACCGTGATCTTGTCGCTGAGCGTAGCGTAGCGCTCAACGTAGTTTTTAATCATAAGATCGTGCTCGGTGCTTGCGTTGTCGAGCTGAACGATATAGACTGTGATCTCCTCGTCGAGGTTCTTCATATAATCGACGCTTGCCTTTGAGATCTTGTAGACGTCGCTCTTTTTGCCTGTAATTGAGGTGTAGGTCGCGGGAAGGGCGCCGACAGCGAGGTTGACCAGAATGAGAATGACGAGAACTATCGCGGTAACGATAAGGGAGAAGCTGCCGTAGCGGGCAGAGGAATTGAACTTTTTCATTTGCCTTACCCCCTTAGCTGTATCGACGCTTTTCAACGGTCTGAACGGTCAGCACGTTGAAGAAGACTGCGACGGAAACGTAATAAACTGCGGTCTTGACGTCAAAAACTCTTGAGCTCACCGATACGGCAAAGCGGTCAAAGAGCGCGAAAAGGTTGACGGCATTATTGAAAATCCCGAGGAAAAAACCGCTGTTTTCGAGGTATATTACCGTTATAACGGTAAAGAGCACGGCATAGACCGCAAACGGTATGTAACGGTTCTTGGTAAATAAGTATGCGGCAAGCCCAACTAAGATCGCGAGTGCTTGAAACGAGGCGTATGCGGCAAACTCGGTCTTGGGAATGACGCTTGTAAGTATCGCGGCGAAATAGCAGACGATAAGCGCGCCCGATCCGAGGACGGCGGCGATCACCTGCGACTCGCAAAGCGACGACGTAAACATACAGATCGCCGTCATTGCCGAAATGAGAAGGAAGAACATAATTATTGAGGAGTAGACCGAGAACCAGTCAACCGTTCCGTACATCTTGAGAATAAACGGAACGAGCGAAATGACCGCCACGGGAACCGAAAATACCGTCATCATGGCAAAATACTTGCCGAGCACGATCTTAGAGGTCGAAAGCGGAAGTGAATAGAGAAGGGTGTCGGTCTTTTGTGCGCGCTCGCCGGCGAAGGAGGACATCGTGATTATCGGTATCGCGAGGAGCAGAATAATGGCGGCTGAGGGAAGTACGTTCTGTATCATCATATACTTCGCCTCGAAGGCGACCACGCGGATGAATATTCCGGTAAGCAGAAGAATGAGCGCAATCGCAACGTAGCCGGTCAAGCTCGTGAAGTAGGAGCGCAGCTCTCTTTTGTATATTGATATCATCTGTTGCCTCCCTTTCACGAGAAGAGCGGCTTGTATCCGCCGTCGTCTTCATCATCTTCTTCGTCATCTTCTTCGTCATCGTATTCATCGTCATCGTCATAATCGCCGTCTTCATATTCGTCCTCATACTCCTCCTCTACATAGGAAGAGGAAGTGAGCGAGAGGAATATCTCCTCAAGCGACGGAGTGACCTTCTTGAGCTCAAGTAGCGGTATGCTGCGTTTTGCGAAGGCAAAGAAAAGCGCCTCACGCGGATCGCTTTCAGCCTCAAGCTCAGCGCAAACGAGTCCGTTCTCTGCTTCGGCGCTGACGGAAAGAATTTTTCCGTACTGCGAAAGGAGCGCCGAGATCTGAGCCGTCTCGCCCTTCGCGGTCAGCGAGAAGCGGTTCTCGGGCGAATTTTCTTTTCTTATATTCTCAAGCGTGTCGGAGGCGATAAGGCGTCCGCCGTTGATTATCATAACCTGATCGCAGACGGCGCTGACCTCGGCTAAAATGTGGCTTGAAAGAATTACCGTCTTGGTCTCGCCAAGACGCTTGATAAGCTCTCTTATGTCAGTTATCTGCTTTGGGTCGAGACCGACGGTCGGCTCGTCAAGAATAATGACCTGCGGATCGCCGAGCATCGCCTGAGCAATACCGACTCTCTGCTTATAGCCCTTCGATAGATTCTTGATAAGTCGGTCCTTCATGGGAAACAGTCCCGTTTCCTCCATTGCGTCGGAAACGGCATCCGTAATATCCCTTCTTTTGACACCCTTCGCCTCTGCGACGAAGATAAGATATTCCTCGGGCGTCATATCGGGATACACGGGAGGCGTTTCGGGCAGATATCCGATGAGCTTCTTCGCCTTTACAGCATCGTCCTGAATATCGATCCCGTCAATTAGTATCTGCCCCTCGGTCGGGGAAAGACAGCCGGTTATCATATTCATGGTTGTGCTCTTGCCCGCGCCGTTAGGGCCGAGGAAGCCGTATATTTTTCCTTGCTCGATTGTGAAATTCAGATCGCTTACGGCGACGAAAGCGCCGTACTTTTTTGTAAGGTGTTTGACCTCTATCAAGGCTTTTTCCTCCGAAAAATAAACTGTGATTACATTATAATACCAATTTGTGAATTATTTGTGATTATTTCAAAATTAAATAAATATTGCAGTTTTAACCGTAAAAAAGGCAATTATGTAAATAAATTGACTTGCAATCATGTGAAAACCGTGATATAATAACACTCAACAACTTATGCGAGGATAAAAATGAAGCTTGAAAATATAGTTGCGAAGAGAAAAAACAAAACAGTTTACCGAGATGGCGACCTTTGCTATAAGGTCTTTGACGAGACCTATTCGAAGGCTGATATTCTGAACGAGGCGCTCAATCAGGCGCGAGTAGAGGAAACCGGGCTAAATATCCCGAAGATCAGAGAGATCACGATGATCGACGGCAAGTGGGCGATAATCACCGATTATATCGAGGGCAAGACGCTTGCGGATATGATGAAGGACAATCCCGAAAACCTCGATACCTATCTTGAAAAATTTCTCGATATACAGCTTGAGGTGCAGTCAAAGAGCTGTCCGCTCCTCAGAATGCTGAAGGATAAGATGAATCGGAAGATCTGCGAGACGGATTTTGACGCGACGACGCGATATGACCTTCACATGCGTCTGGAGGCGATGCCGAAGCACTCGAAGCTCTGCCACGGCGATTTCAACCCGTCGAACATCATAATAACGGAGGATGGCACGCCCTACGTGCTCGACTGGTCGCACGCGACACAGGGAAACGCGTCGGCTGACGCGGCGAGAACCTATCTTCTTTTCCGCCTTGCGGGAGAGGACGAGACGGCGGAGAAGTACCTTTCGCTTTTCTGCGAAAAGAGCAACACGAACAAGACCTACGTAAGAAAATGGCTCCCGATCGTCGCCGCATCGCAGTCGGTTAAGGGAATCGAACATGAGCGCGAGTTTTTGCGCAATTGGGTAAATACGTATATAGATTGAACAAAATAAAAAAACACCGCTTCGAGGCGCACTCCGTAAGGAAGTGCGCCTCAATTACGTTTACCCTTTCGGGCAAGTATTTACCTTGATTTTGTCCTATTTCAGTAAAAGACACCCTTTCGGGTGTCTTTTACGTTAATTCTCAAAATCAAAATCGCCGTCTTCCCAAATTATCTCCGCGATCTGACGCCTTACGTTTTCAGTCGTATCGTAGGAGATTCTGCTTCCATCGGGTGAGAAGCGCGCGTGGAGATCACAACGGATATCGGTACATCCGCCGTCAGGCAGGGAATAAACCGAGAAGAGCGCCTTTGAACGCTTCTTCTCAAAATTGTAGTAGAACAGCGTTCTTTTATCGTTTTTGTCGGGATAACCGTCGCCGATAAAATACTTGCGGTCGGGAGAATAGCTGCAATGAATATCATCGTCATCGCAAAGAGGATCGCAAAGCTCCTCGCGTTCTCCCGTCACGGTGTCGATAAAGTATAT
This sequence comes from Eubacteriales bacterium, assembly GCA_045540115.1. Classification (GTDB taxonomy): domain Bacteria; phylum Bacillota; class Clostridia; order Oscillospirales; family CAG-272; genus Colimorpha_A. The sequence goes on along the minus strand of JAZQGR010000066.1, from coordinate 49,833 downwards.
TCCCCAACGAGGCAATCCGGAGTATATCATAAGAGTACGGCTATCCTTAAAGGAATAGTGCGAATTAACCTCAAATCGGGTAAGAGGTGTGACGCTTCCGTTAAGATCAATTGCTGCAAGGACTGTTCCCCACCTTTTCTTTCCCGACGGAAAATTACGTAGCAGAAATACGCATTTTTCTCCCTCGGGATCGAAATTTATGTGATTTATAACAAGCTTTTCGCTTGTGAATGGCTCCTCCTCGAAGATCTCCTTCATCTTGGCGTAGGAAAGAAGCAGCTTGCTTTCTCCGCTCTCAAGGTCGGTAAGGAAGATACCGTCGTCATCGGGCGAGAGAATATCGTAATAGGGATCCGCGATATTACAGTATCCGTATCCGGGGCGAAAATTATAGATTCGGCTGAAGTTAATTGAGATCGCCTTTTCAGACTTCGTCGAAACCGCAGCAAATGCTCTGTCGTAGCGGCGAAGCTCGTTTCCGCGAAGGTCAAGCACGCGGCTTATATATTTTTCGCCGTCGAAATCATTGAATATAACGCTTTCGTCGTCAAACCACTGTAAAAGTGCGCCCTGCTGAAAATTCCATGCCTTCGTTTTCGCGATCTCGACGAATGTGTTTCTCTTAAGATCGATATATCCGAGCGAAAGCTCGTCACCTGACTGCGGAATGTGATCCGCAAAGGTGCTTCTTGCGGCAAGATGCAAGGTCATATCCTTGTTATACGGCTGAAGATCGTAGTACCCGAAGAAATATTCGTATCCATCATCGGGGGTGATTATTCTCTTTTTCATTCTTGATCCACCTTTAAAAATTCCAAAATTCCGTTTTCGTTTGTCAAACGGTAGAGATAAGCGTTTGTAGCGTGTCCGTCTTCCTTTGAATAGGTATGATGCGAAATATAAAATCTTCCGTCACCGAGCGAGCAGAGACCTGTGCTTCCGTGTGGGAATTTAACGCCGAAGATCCCGTTTTCACATTCTCCTGTGTTTTTGAGGGAAAGAACGAGTCCTTTTTCGCCGTCGCAGCCGACAAGCTCCTTTTTTGCGGCAGGAACGCTTCCGTCAACGACGAACATCGGGTAATTCGGGAAGATCGGCTTCGTTCCCTCGTAAACGCAGGCGAAATAGTCGCCCGTAAATTCGTCATACTCGAAATTCTGCACACCGTAGGTCGTGTTTCCCGTATAGAAGAAGTACTTGTTTCTCGGGTTTCCGGGGCCGCTGCGGTGCATCGCGTGCTGGTTGAGCGGCTTTGCGTAATTATCCCACCATTGGTCGATGTCATACTGACAGACGACCTGATAATCGTTGTCGGTGCGGGAATGATCGGAGTAAACTCCATAGCAAACGTGAAGATAGTGCTTGCCGTTTTTATCTCCGAAGTCCGGACCGATAGTCGTTCCGTCAATGCCCGAGCAGCCGTGAACGTGAGGCGCTCCGTTTTTTGCTACGCCGTTGTAGTCGTCAACGACGGTTTTCAGATAAACGGTTCTCATGATGCCGTCGGTCTCGGCGTCCATGCCCATTCTGTCGATTTTGTCGACGTCAAAGATCGCGATATAGAACGCGTCCTCAAGGCTGTCGTCGCTCACGCCGATCGACTTCAGGATCCCGCGTCCAATCTCGTCGTTTTTGTATTCGAGGGAAGCGTAGAGCTTGCCGTCATGCTCGTTGAAATCAATACATCCGAGGTGTCCGACTATCTTATCGACCGAGCCGATGACATTGCCGTCAAGATCGCCCTTTACGAGCTTTGTCGTGAAGGAATAGTAGATGTAACCGTTCTTTTTGTCAACGGCGATTCCCTGACAGTGACAGCTTCCGTGTCCGAAATATCCCGAAAAAATATGCGTGTTCATATTGATTACTCCTCAATCAATCTTGCTTGCTATTATGTTTTGTGTGGTATGATCTGCGTCAATTTAATTATAACATAACAAGGCTAAAAGTCAATTACTTTGCCGAAATTCGTTGCTTGAATTTGCTACATCGCGCGGGTTCGGGGTTGCCCCTCCCCTACCGATGAAACGGGGAACGTCGTCAGCTTTCCCAAAAACGAAAAGCCACCCGAACGGGTGGCTTAAATTACTGTGTTTTTTTCTCTTGCTTCCTTTTTTCTCATTCTCGCAAGCACCGCCTTGAGCATCGGGGTATTGTAGCGAAGCGCAAGCGTCGGAAGTATATTTAAAAAGAGATTAACGACGGAAACGGGAAGCGCAATAGTAAGCGAGCAGATATTGGGAAGCGTCAGCATCGCAAGAAATCCTGCAGGGTAGGAAAGACGGTGGGTAAGGACGCCCTTGTTGCACTCGATGATAAATTTTTCGATGTATTTGGGATTATCGGGCTCCTTCAAGACCTTTTTGCTGAAGCCGCCGATTCCGCCGAGCTCCCATACATAGTCCTTCCAATACCGAACCTTGAGCTTTCCGTAAAATCTTTTTTCGCGGTCGGTCACGAGGTAATGAGGATTATCAACACCGAACCATCCGTCAGGCATCAATTTGATGATTCCTGCGATCGAAATGTCAATTGCGAACTGCAGAGCGGTACACCAGACCGTCGCAATAACGATATAGTACCAGGCTGCTGTCTGACAAGCGATGTTGACAACCAAGATTATCGCCATCGCGATACCGATAACGGAAAAATACAGCACCATTATTCTTCACCGTAAACGAGGGGCTTTTGGTAAAACTCCTCGTAGACCTTTACCCACGCCTCGTAATTCTCGCGCTTCATCTTATCCTTGCGCTCGCCTGACGGGAGCGACTTGTCGGGATAGATCGCAGGGAGAATGTTGATCGTGTATTCCTGAACTGGGAAACCGTCGCCGTCGATGGTTTCGCTGTCGGTCATCGTGATAAATATCGGAACGATCGGCGTATTGTTGCGGACCGCGAGCGCGAACGCGCCGTCCTGCATCGGCTTGGGCTTGCGATAATTCCACCACATCGACTGCTCGGGATAAATGAGTATCGTTTCGCCGCGCGAAAGAAGAACCTTTACCGCCTTCGAGAACTTCTTCATCGTCGAAAGCTGGCTTGAGAGGGGAAGGGTGTTACAGTGGCGCATGAATAGTCCAAAGGGCTTCGGAGGGTTCGTGTAATTACCCTCGCGAATAACCTTGTAAAGAAGCTTTCCGCCCATATAGTCGCGGAGCGCGACCCATACCGCGTAGTTGTCACCGACGCTGAAATGGTTACAGGTTACGAGCTTACCGCCCTCAACGGCAGTAAAATTCTCGATTCCCTTGACTTCCTTTATAACGAGTTGACCGTCTGCAATCATCTTGTCGAAGAACTTCGAGCCCGCCTTGTTTGCAATTTTATTCTTTATCTTATTTATAAGCTTTTCATTGAGGTAATCGATCTGATCGGGCATGAGGGGGTAGGTCTCGGGATCGTCCTCGACGTCGAGGTGCCAGAGCTCCTTTTTTTCAAGCTCGGCGATTCGGCGAAGCAGCTCTAACTTATGTTCTGACTTTTCCACTTATTCACCTCAAAGCTTCTTCAAAAACGTTTCGTCAGATTCGACGATCTTGAGCGCGTGCTCAAGGATCTCACTTCCCGCCTCTTCCTTTGCCGCTTTTTCTTCATCGGTAAAGGCTGCTTTTCTTTCGAGGATTACATCGTAGAAGGAGGAGTCTTTCGCATATTCCCAGAAGTATTCACCGTCGGGAGTATCCTCGTACTGCCATGGCTTCTTGTAAAGGGCGTAGTGAACGATGTTTTTGTTTCCCTCACAGGGAATATCGAAGGGCTCCTTATTCCAACCGTTCGGGAGAACAAGGATCTTGTCGCGGCAGAGGTAGTTAAGATATGCTTGATCGGGATCGAGAAGATCGAAATCGTATTTGGTAATAAGCTTGATGAACTTCTTTTCGATCTTGTTCTTTCTGAACTGAGCGAGATTCATAACGAGAACGCCCGCGTTTACGTAGGTATCCGGATCAACGCCGAGCGCCATCTTCGCGTAGAGGCGGAACTCGGGAGTATTCTGCACAAACTCCTCGGGACAAGCGCCGAGGATGTTGTCGTCAAGCTCGAAGCTGTAAAGCTCCGAGATGTCGCCGGTAACGACGAGGTCGCAGTCAAGGTAAAGCGCCTTATCGTACTGAGGGAAAAGGGACGCGATAAAAAGACGGTAATAGGTAACTATCGAGAAATGGTATACATCTTTGAGCTTTGCCTTGATATCCTCAAGCTGCTCCGAGATGTCAACAAATTCAATGTCAATAAATCCGGGCTGAACGTTCTGCATCACCTTTGCGACGTTTTCGGGATTGAGTCCCGTGTTGAGAACGATCAATTTGTAGGAGTATTCCTTCGACGCGTTTTTTATCAGGGAACGGATCGCTACGTCGAGGAAGGGTATGTAGTTATCGTCGGTGGAGAAGAATATCGGAATAATTCCGTTTTTAGTTTCATTTTCGTTAGTTGACATTTCATTACCTCTTGTTAAACTTGTATCGGCAATTGACTGAAGATTGTCGCTGACCTTGGAAAGGGCGCGGTAGAACGTGTCCCGCTCGTCTTCGGAAAGACCTTCGCACATCTGATCGATAACACGGTCAAGCTTTTCTGCGATCTGTTTTCCGACCTTTTTGCCCATTTTCGTAAGGGCGATGGGGCACTTATATCTTTTTGCCTTTCGGGATTTGCAGGTAATGAAGCCGTTCTCTTCGAGATGCTCGATCGCACGCGATACCGTCGCCTTATCCTCCTCGCAACGCTCGCAAAGCTCGGTTGCGGTAAGGTTATCCTCAGAGTAGAGGAGGTATAGGCAGGACATGTGCGCGCTTCGGAGTCCGTATTCTTCCATTTCGCGAATCTTTATTCTGCGCATATTTCGTCTTATGCGGTTTATCAGCACCGAAAAGGTTTCAAATCTTTCTTTCATTTCTGCTCCCTGTAATTGTTGATTTTTCAACAAGCCGGGAAAATTATAACACAGACCTGTTGAATTGTCAACAAGTTTACAGATATTTATTTTGGAATATTTTAAAATTGTCGCAGCGGCAATATATCGAGCCCAGACAAGGACGCGCGCATAAAATTCTTGCATTTCGTCTCTTTTTGGTTGCAAAAAGACCTTGTTAAGAGACGAAAAGCGTGTTATAATGAAATCAACGGAGGTATAGTCGATGAAAATTCTGAATTTCGGATCCTGCAATATTGACTACGTTTACTCTATGGACCACATCGTCCGCGTTGGAGAGACGCTCTCGACCTACAAGCTCGAGACCTTTGAGGGCGGTAAAGGTCTTAATCAATCAATTGCCATCGCACGCGCAGGCGCAAAGGTATACCACGCGGGCTGTATCGGCGAGGACGGCAAAATGCTGACCGATCTGCTTGAAAAAAGCGGCGTTGACCTCTCCTATATCAAGACAGTCGAGGGCAAAAACGGTCATGCCATCATTCAGGTATCGAGCAAGGGTGAAAATTCGATCTTCCTTTACGGGGGATCAAACGAAATGGTGACTGAGGACTTTGTCGACTCGGTGCTTACCGACTTTTCCGAGGGCGATATTATACTTCTTCAGAACGAGATAAGCTCGGTGCCGTACATTATCGACCGCGCATACGAAAAGAAAATGCGCATCGTGTTCAACCCCTCTCCCTTCACCGACGAGATCAAAAGACTCGATCTTTCCAAGCTCTCCTACGTGCTTCTCAACGAGGTTGAGGCGGCGGAATTTTCAGGTAGCGACGATCCCGAGGCTTCGCTTTCCTACTTTGAAGCCAATTATCCATCTCTGAAGGTCATTCTCACGCTCGGCTCAAAGGGCTGTATTTATCTTGATAACGGCACGCGCTACCGTCAATACGCCTTCAAAACCGACGTTGTCGACACTACTGCGGCAGGCGACACCTTCACGGGCTACTTCGTCGCCGGCATTCATAGCGGTATCGACATCGCTCAAAACCTCAAGCTTGCAAGTGCGGCGGCGGCAATCACCGTCTCAAAAATGGGCGCCGCGCCGTCGATACCGATCAAGGACGAGGTTCTTTTTAAGCTCGGCTCCCTCAAAAGCGGAGAAGCCGACAGAAAAAGCGAGCTGATCCGCAAACAGATCATGGAATATATCGAGAGCAACGTTAAAAACGCCTCTCTTTCCGAGCTTGCGTCAATTCTCAGCTATTCCGTGATCTACACGGGCGCCCTTGTCAAAAAGACGACAGGCAAGTCTTTTTCCGAGCTTCTTCAGGACGCAAGATGCCGGATGGCGGCAGATTACCTGCTCCGCAGCGATATGTCAGTCAAGGACGTAATAACCGCAGTCGGTTACGAAAACGGAAGCTTCTTCCGCGCGATCTTCAAGGAAAAATTCGGCGATACGCCGCTTCAATACAGACATAAAAAGGAGAAATTTATATGACAAACGAGCAGAGAATCAAAAACCTGTCGGTTCCGACGGGTCCCATTGACGTTGTCCTCGACACCGATGCGTATAACGAGATAGACGACCAGTTCGCTATCACCTATCTTCTTTCCTGCAAGGAAAAATTGAACACCAAGGCGCTCTACGCCGCGCCCTTCCACAATTCAAATTCCGTCAGCGCCGCCGACGGAATGGAGAAGAGCTATCACGAAATAATGAAGCTCCTCGATTTTATGAATGAGAAATGCGACGTTTACCGCGGCTCTGACCGTTATTTGCCCGACGAAAAGACGCCTGTCATCTCCGATGCGGCGAAGGATCTCGCTGCCCGCGCGAAGAACTACTCCCCCGAAAATCCGCTTTACGTTGTCGCGATCGGCGCGATAACGAACGTGGCATCGGCGATCCTTCTCAACCCCGAAATCGCCGAAAACTGCGTTGTCGTATGGCTCGGCGGACACGCCCTCCACTTTACGCATACCCGCGAGTTCAATATGAATCAGGACATCGCTGCGGCAAGAGTCGTTATGGGAAGCGGAGTTCCGCTTGTGCTTCTTCCCTGCCACGGAGTCGTCAGCAGCTTCACGATCTCCCGCCCCGAGCTCGAATATTGGCTCAAGGACAAGAGCAAGATCGCCAACTACCTTGCCGAGCACACGATTGAGGCAGCAGAAAAATATGCCTCCGGCACCGCTTGGACGCGTTGCATCTGGGACGTTACCGCCGTCGCTTGGCTGATGAACGAGAACGAACGCTTTATGCTCACCCGCCTTGAAAAGCTCCATATACCGAATTATGACGGCATTTATGAGGAAGCGGACGGCCCCGATTTCCGCTACGCCTTCTTCATCGACAGAGATAACCTCATGACCGATCTTATAAAGAGAATTTTAGAGAGATAACAAAAAGCACCCGTTAGCAGGTTGAGCTTATCCCTAAGCTCAACCTGCAATGAAATCAATTTGCTTCGCAAATTGGTGAAATACGACTTCGTCGTATGAAATAGGCTTCGCCTATGAAATATTTTCTTCGAAAATATTAAGGAATAAAAATGATCCGTTGCTAAATGCAACGGATCATTTTTTACAATAATATGCCCAAAGGGCATATATCATATTGCGATAGCAATATTTCACCATCTGTTTTTTATCTTCTCTTCGTCTCCTTCGTCATTGCCGACACCTTTTCGCGGAGCGCTTTCGTATTATATCGCGGCGACATTCGCCAGCCCCAGTTACCCGAGGCGGTGGAGGGCATATTCATTCGCCCTTCCTCGTTATTCAGGCATAGATAATCCTGCATCTGAACGACGGCGAGGTTCGCCTTGCTTTCAAAGGCAAGTCGTATCACGCTGTAAACGTTACTTTCGCCCTTGATCCTTTTTCGCTCACGGTTAAAGATCGCCGCCGCGTATTTCGGGAGGTTATTCACCCAGCTTCTTGCGCAGTCGCTGTCGTGCGACGAGGTATAAACGACGCAGTTATCGGTCTTATAATTGCGCGGGATATAGTCGCTGTTCTCGTCGAAGAAGGCGAACGGGAGCATCTTCATTCCGGGGAAACCGTTATCGTTAAGAAGCTTTTTTACGTCATCGGTTATTACGCCGAGGTCCTCCGCGATTATCTTTGCGTTCGGAAATCTCTCGTTCACCGCATCGAAAAGCTCCTGTCCGGGCGCATCGTTCCACCATCCGTTCACCGCCGTTTCGTCGCCGAACGGGATCGTATAATAGCCCGCGAAGCCGCGGAAATGGTCGATCCGGACGATATCGTAGAGCTTAAAGGCTCTGCCGATACGGTCAAGCCACCACGTAAAGCCCTCGTTTTTCATTTTCTCCCAATTATAAATGGGATTTCCCCAGAGCTGACCGCTCTCGGAGAAGGCATCGGGCGGAACTCCCGCTACGAGCGTCGGGTTATAATTCTCGTCGAGCAAAAACTGCTCTCTTGACGCCCAGACGTCGACGCTGTCGTGCGCGACGTATATCGGCATATCGCCGATAATCTTCACGCCGTTTTTTCTTGCGTAGGCACGTAAGGCCTGCCACTGAGAGTCAAATTCGTACTGCACCCATCTCCAGAACGCCATTTCGCCCTCGTAAAGCGCGGCGTTTTCAAGCGCGGATCTGTAATCGCGCTCGTTTTCCTCCCAATTAGTCCACGAGGCATAATTGTTTTTGACCTTCAGCGCCATAAAGAGCGCGTAGCTCTCTACCCAATCGGCGCTTTTGCGCAAAAACGCGCGGTAATCAGCGTTCGGCTCGAAGCGGGAAAATGCCGATCTGAGCGCCTTATAGCGATTTTCAAACAGCCAACCGTAATTGACCTTTTTGTCGGAGTTTTTCTGATCCGAAAGCTCATCCTTTGTCAAAAGCCCTTTTGAAAAAAGCGTTTCAAGATCGATAAAATACGGGTTTCCCGCGCCCGACGCGGGCGACTGATAGGGGCTATCGCCGTACGAGGTCGGGTTTAGCGGAAGCACCTGCCAGCATTTGTGACCTGTTTCGGTGAGAAAATCGATGAATTTGTACGCTTCGAAGCCGAAGGAGCCGATTCCGTATTTATTCGGAAGTGAGCTTATCGGCATAAGTATGCCCGCCTTGTGCTTGAAGCCAAAGTTTTTCAGGTTGCCCATATTGGGAATCTCCTTGGGAATTGAAATTTGCGTAGATTCTTCGCCATGTTATTTGTATGGCGGGGATGAAACGTGGTCACCCATACGATAACGCTTGAAATTACATTGTAGGGGCGACCAATGGTCGCCCGCAATTTGCACCACTTACAAACGGGAGACCAATATCGGGGTTCCCCGAAGCGAATAAAATGAGCTTTGGGGGTTCCCAAGGGTCGCCCCTACAAGGGCGTTCAAACGCTTCGCCACATTGTTCGTATGGTCGTCAAGCATCCTGAAGTTTACAATAGAGTGAACATAATACGGGCGGATCGCTCCGCCCGCACGGCTTGATTATTTATTCAGCTCTTTTTCGATAGCGTTGCCGATCTCTATACGGAGGGCGGCAAGCTCGTCACTCGTTACGTCGACGGTCGTGAGCGACTTAGAAACCTTATTTGCTCTTTCGTCAACCCATTCGCGTCCGAACAGCTCCTCTGCCATATAGAGAAGCTCAATATCGTCGATGCCGTCGCGGATTATCTTGAGTCTGATCGACGGAACCGGAGTTGTTTTTGGAAGACCTATACCGTTGCCTGTGTAGAGCAGGATTCCGTCTCCGTAGATGCCGTTTCCGAAGGTATCGACGCTCTTCCACGGATCTCCGCCGTTACCGAGCTGTGAATAGTACGACGAATGCCAATACAGGAAGCCCTCTATATCTCTCTGATAGAACTGCCAGAAGAGAACACGGCTGACAATTCCTTCATCATTGACCTTAACGTTAAGATAAGGCGCGAGCGGATAGTTACAAACGTATGTCCAGACTGTTTCATCCTTCTTCTGAAGAGCCTTCATTCGCTCTGCGAACGAAGGGTACTTCGCCTTCTGCTCCTCGCTGTAAATAACGTCGTCATTCCAGCTTGCGAGCTTCGGACAATGGAGGTCAACGTACTGATCCATGAAATCAATCTGGTCGAGCTCGGGAGTTACCTGAACGTTCTTATAATAAGGGACAGTAATCTTAATTTCGGGGCACAGCTCGCGAAGCTGCTTGCAAATGTTTTCAAATTCTCCAAGCTTTTTCAGATCGGACGGCTCATCAATCGGATAAAAATACGCTTTTTCCAGCCACACGGGATCTGTTATCAGCTTATCGCGGTAAGCACGGATCTTTTCCGTGTCGATCGTGTTATCCTTATTTTTCGGAACGGGCACTTCGAACGAGGTCACACGCGGGTTTGACATATATTCATCTGCCTCGTCGGAGAGGATGTCGACCGGCAGGCGGTAGCCGCTGAGGTTATGCTCAAGAAGCATTTCGTAGTGGACATCCTCGGGGAATATTTTATTTGAAGAAGTATTTCCTACCGCACTTTGGAAAGTCAGCTCCTTCGGCATAGCAAAATCCCAGACGTGAACCGTTATCTTCGCCCTTCCCATAACGTTGTTATTTGAATCGATAAGAGCAAATTCGTAATCGTACTCTCCTGCCGGCGTCTGTGACGTTGTCTTAAAGTCAACGTAGACCGCCATCGTCTCGTCCTTTGTAAGTCTGAATCGCTTGTTCGGATCAATCTGAGCAAGAGGATCCGTCCACTGCTTGCCATCGAGGTTCAGGATCTCCTTAACCTGATAATAGCTGCAGCTGATATTCTCATTTTCGCCCGAAAGCATCACGAAACGGCTAAGTCCCGTATGAGAATCAGAGCGTATTCCGATATGAACGCCCTCGCTTTCGTTTTTCGCGACGTAAACCGTATGCTCGGTCTTAGCGTTTTCAGGCGCTGTCGACTCGGTTCGAAGCTTATCAAAGCCGTGAGCAACCCAGACGGAAACGGCATGAACGTCAGGAGCCGGATCCTCTTTCTTTTCCGGTTCCTTTTTATCGCAGGAGGCAAGCAGAGTAATTAACATAGTCACTACAAATAATGCTGATAATAATCTTTTCACTGTATATCTCCTTTCGTTTGAATAGATTCAAAGCCTTTATTTATTCATTTCTTTTTCGATAGCGTTGCCGATCTCTATACGGAGGGCGGCGAGCTCGTCACTCGTTACGTCGACGGTGGTAAGCGACTTCGAAACCTTGTTTGCCCTCTCGTCAACCCACTCGCGTCCGAACATATTCTCCGCAAGATAAAGCAGCTCTATATCCTCGATACCGTCGCGCATTATCTTGAGTCTGATCGACGGAAGATATGTTCCGGGAGCGCCGATCTCGGCACCGGGATAAACGAGGATTCCGTCGCCGTAGATACCGTTTCCGAAGGTATCTACGCTCGACCACGGGTCGTTATTGGGAAGCCTTGAATAGTAACAGCTGTTCCAATATAGGAAGCCCTCGATATTTCTCTGATACATCTGCCAGAAAAGAACGCGGCTTCCAAGTCCCTCATCATCGACCTTTACGTTAAGGTAAGGCGCGAGCGGATAGTTGCAAACGTATGTCCATACCGTCTCGCCCTTCTCCTGCATTGCCGTCATTCTGTCAGCGAAGGAGGGGTATCTTTCCTTCTGCTCGGCACTGTATATAGTGTCGTCGTCCCAGTTTGAAAGCTTGGGACAATGAAGATCCATATACTGATCCATATAGTCGATCTGGTCGAGCTCGGGAGTCATCTGTACGTTCTTATAATAGGGGGAGGTTATTCTGATGCCGGGGCAAAGCTCGCTTAAGTGAACACAGTAATCGGTCAGCTTCTTTGCCGCTTCGGGAGTCGACGGCTCGTCGACGGGATAGAAGAATGCCTTTTCGAACCAAACGGGGTTCGTCTTAAGCTTATTATAATACTCGACAAGCTTTTCATCGGAGGTGTTACCGTCCCAGAAGGGGATCCTGAAGGCGGTCACGCGCGGGTTCGACATATATTCGTCGGCGCGCGGATCGAGAATATCGTAGGGGAGCTGACGCTCGCACATATTATGCTCAAGGAGCAGATCGTAAAGCGTCTTATGAATATTTCCGCCTATCGAGGTCTGGAAGGTAACGTCCTCGGGCATTGCGAAATTCCATACGTGAAGGGTTATCTTCACCTTATTCAGAACGTTACCCTTCGAGTCAGTCACCGCAAACTCATAAAGATAATCGCCCGCGGGAGTTTCTGCCGTCGTCTTGAAATCAACGAGGATCGCCATTGTTTTATCGGCTTCAAGCTTGAAACGAGAGCCTGCACCGAGAGGCGCCAGCGGATCGGTATATACCTTTCTTTTCAGCTTCAGAACAGGTCTTGCGTGATATACGGAAACCGAAACGTGCTCGTTATTTCCCGAAACGACCTTGAAATTAAGAAGCTCGGTATCAGCGTCGGAGCGGAGCGCGATATTTGCCGCCTCGCTCTCGTTCTTTGCGATATATACGATATGATCCGTGCTTGCATCGTCGGGCATACTCATCTCCTCGCGGAGTTTATCGTAACCGTGTCCTGCCCACATAGAAATCGTCGGCTCCTTCGGCTGATTTTCGACTCCGCCGCCACCTGAACAGGAGACAAAAGCGGGCATAAGCGTCAACGTTGCTAAAATCGTACTGAGTATTTTTTTCATAGTTTCTCCTGAAAGCGTCATAGCTTTAGTTCAAAAAGGCGGGCGGATAAATCCGCCCGCACGGTCAGATTATTTGTTGAGCTCTTTTTCGATGGCGTTGCCGATCTCTATACGGAGGGCGGCAAACTGATCGCTTGTTACGTCGACGGTGGTAAGCGACTTCGAGACCTTATCGGCTCTCTCGTCAACCCACTCGCGTCCGAACAGCTCCTCTGCCATATAGAGAAGCTCGATATCGTCGATACCGTCGCGAATTATCTTCAGACGGATAGAAGCGACAGGTGTATTCTGTCCAAGTCCTGCACCGGTACCGGTGTAAATGAGGATTCCGTCGCCGTAGATGCCGTTCTGGAAGGTGTCAACACTGCCCCACGGATTTCCGCCGTTACCGAGCATAGCGTAATAGGAGGAATGCCAGTATAGGAAGCCTTCTATGCTTCTCTGATAGAACTGCCAGAATAGAACTCGGGAAACGATTCCCTCATCATCGACCTTAACGTTAAGGAAGGGTGCTTCGGGATAGTTACAAACGTAAGCCCAAACGGTCTCGCCCTTTGCCTGAAGCGCCTCCATTCTTTCGTCGAAGGTCGGATATTTTGTCATCTGATAGTCATCGTATATCTGATCCTCGTTCCAGAGCGCGAGCTTCGGGCAATGGAGATCAATGTATTTATCCATGAAGTCGATCTGGTCGAGCTCGGGGGTTATCTGAAGGTTCTTGTAATAAGGAACCGTGATCTTTACCTCGGGGAAGAGCTGGCGGAGCTCCTTGCAACGAGCTTCGAACTTTTCAAGTGCCTCGGCGTCCGACGGTTCGTCGATCGGATAGAAGTATGCCTTGGCAAGCCATACAGGGTTTTCCTTGATCTTATTGTAATAAGCGGTTGCTCTTTCGATGTTGTCCTCTCTGCCGTAGTCGAGCGGGATTCTGAAGGAGGTCACGCGAGGATCGGACATATATGCATCAGCCTCGGGATCGAGGATATCGCAGGGCAGATCGTAGCCGCTCAGATTATGCTCGAGAAGCATTTCGTAGTTTTCGCGGTGATTACCGACAGCGCTTTGGAACTTGTGTCCCTCCGGCATAGCGAAATTCCAGACGTGAACCGTGATCTTGACCTTGTTGAGGACAACGCCCTTCGAGTCGGTTACACCGAACTCATAAACGTAGTCGCCTGCGGGGGTGTCGGCGGTAGTCTTGAAGTCGACAAGGATCGCCATCGTCTCGTCCTTATTTATCTTGAAGCGCTTGCCGGGGCCGAGGGGAGCTGTGGGATCGGTCCACTGCTTACGCTTGGACTTAAGGATCTCCATAACGTGGAAGATCTCAACTTCGATATGCTCGTTATCACCCGAAAGAAGCTTGAAATTAAGAAGCTTGGTATCGAAATTTGTACGGATACCGATGTTCGCGCTTTCGGTCTCATTTTTAGCGAGCGAAACGGTGTACTCGGTCTGAGGATTTGCGGGAGCTTTCATTTCGGTACGGAGCTTATCGTAGCTGTGTGCAGTCCACATAACGAGAGTTTCGCCGTCACCTGACGTGCTCGGTTTTTTGTCTGTCGGCTCCTTTTTGTCGCAGGATGCGAAAACCGTCGCGATCATTATGATTGAAAGAAGTGCGCTGATTATTTTTTTCATAATTATCTCCTGAAAGTAGTTATTTTTTGTTGAGTGCGGATTCTATCGCGTTACCGATCTCAACGCGAATGGCGGCAAATTTGTCGGACGAAACGTCAACGCTTTTAAGCGTCTTTGTCACCTTGTTCACTCTTTTATCCACCCATTCACGGCCGAAGAGCTCCTCAGCCATATAAAGAAGCTCGATATCCGCAAGGCCGTCACGCATGATCTTCAAGCGTATGGAAGCAATCGGCGTGCTTCTCGGAAGCCCTGCTCCCGTACCCGTGTAAATGAGTATTCCGTCGCCGTAAATGCCGTTACGGAAGGTGTCTACGCTATCCCAAGGGTTTTCACCGTTTCCGAGCGCGCCGTACCACGAGGATTGCCAGTAAAGGAAGCCGTCTATATCTCTTTGGTAGAACTGCCAGAAAAGAACGCGGCTGACAATTCCCTCGTCGTCGACCTTTACGTTGAGATAAGGAGCAAGAGGATAGTTACAAACGTACGCCCAGACGGTATCACCCTTTTCCTGCAAGGCCTTCATTCGGGATGCGAAGGAGGGATACCTCTTGATCTGTTCCTCGTTATATACCTGATCGTCATCCCAGAGGGCAAGCTTCGGACAATGGAGATCTATATACCTGCTCATAAAGTCGATCTGGTCGAGGTCGGGCGATATCTGAAGATCCTTATAGTAAGGAACCGTGATTTTAATATCCGGGAAAAGCTCGCGGAGCTTTTTGCATCGGTTTTCAAAGCGATCAAGCTCCTCGACTGACGACGGCTCGTCGATCGGGTAAAAATACGCCTTGCTCCGCCATTCGGGGTTTTCCTTTATTTTATTATAGTAAGCGGTAAGCTTTTCTATAATATTTTCATCGCCAAAATCCGTCGGGATCTTAAAGGACGTCACACGCGGGTCAGACAAATATTTGTCTGCGCGCTCATCGAGAAGATCGTACGGGATCGTATAGGGTGTCAGGTTGTGTTCAAGGAGCATTTCGTAGTGTTCAAGCTGTCCGAAATGATTTCCCATCGCCGTCTGAAACCTCGGCGCGGTCGGCATCGCAAAATTCCAGACGTGAACGGTGATATCGACCTTACAAACGATATCTCCCCTTTCGTCTGTCACTCCGAGCTCGTAGGCGTAATCGCCTGCGGGGGTGTTAACGTCCGTCCTGAAGTCGGCAAGGATAGCCATAGTCTTTTTCTTTTCGAGGCGGAAGGACTTGTCAGGCCCGAGCGGACACGCAGGATCCGTCCAATATTTTCCCTTCAGCTTCAGGATCTTTTCGACGTGGAATATTTCCACCTTTACGTATTCGTTCTCTCCCGAAAGCACCTTGAAATTAAGGAGCTCCGTGTCCGCTTCTGAGCGGAGGGCAATATTCACGCCCGAAGTCTCGTTTTTGGCAAGATAAGCCGTATAGCTCGTCTTTGCGTTTTTGGGTGTTCTCGTTTCGACGCGTATCTTATCGTAGCTGTGTCTTGTCCAGATAGATACAGACGGTATTTCAGTACTCACAATGCGGCACCTCCGATATCTCACGTTTTAAAAAACGCCCCTTGCCGATTATTCATTTCGGTAAGGGGCGCGCGTTTGCTTTTAAGGATTATTCCTCGTCCTCGGTCTCTGCCTCGTCGTCCTCGTCGCAAAGGATGCAGTCGGTGCAGTCCTCCTCGTCGCAGTCGTCGCAGAAGCAGTAATCATCGTCATCGTCGTCGTCATCTTCATCGTAGATGTCATAGTACTCGGTCTCGAGGTCTCCGAGATCGTGGTCGACCTCGTCTATATAGTCCTCAAGGTACTCAGCTACGTCGCCAAGGTCAGCGATTTCGTTTGCCATCTCATCGAGAGTTTCAACGATAGCAGTCAGGAGCTTGCCCTCAGGCTTGCTCTCGTCGATATTAAGTCCTGCAAGCAGGCCCTTAAGATATGCGGTCTTTTCGGTAATGTTCACTTTAGTTTCCTCCATTATTAAAAAATTACAGAAAAACGCCGACAGGGGCTCCCATCGGCGTTTAAATTTCAGTTATGCGCGCTCGATATATTCGCCCGTGCGGGTATCGATCTTAAGAACGTCTCCGATGTCAATGAAGAGCGGAACCTTAACGGTAGCACCGGTCTCAAGAGTAGCGGGCTTGGTTGTACCGGTAGCGGTATCTCCCTTGAATCCGGGCTCGGTATCGGTAACCTCAAGCTCAACAAACGTGGGGGGCTCAACGGAGAATACGTTGCCCTTGTAGGAAAGGATCTTACAAGTCATATTTTCCTTAACGAAACGGAAGTTATCGTCGAGCTTGGACGCCTCAAGGGGAGTCTGCTCGTAAGTCTCGATATCCATGAAGTAGTAGAGCTCGCCATCGCTGTAAAGGTATTCCATTTCCTTTCTTTCGATGTATGCGTTCTCGAACTTATCGGTAGGAGAGAAGGTTCTCTCAATAACCGATCCTGTAATTACGTTCTTGATCTTTGTGCGGACAAAAGCGGCGCCTTTTCCGGGCTTAACGTGCTGGAATTCAACTACCTGCATTACATTTCCGTCCATGTCAAAGGTAAGACCGTTTCTGAAATCTCCGGCTGTAACCATATTATTATTCCTCCAAATGAATAAACATTATTTTCACAAATACTATTGTACCTTATTTTTTATTATTTTGCAATAGGTTTTTTGACATTTTGGCAAAGAAGTAACGTTTTTTTGAGATTTTTAAGGGGATTTTTAATGTGCGATTGACTTTTTTCATTTATTGAGATATAATTTTAACGGTAATATTCTTTTATCACCTTTCTTGCTCACCCAAGAAAGGTGACCAAAGAACGGTGCCAAAGAAACTTTTCTTTGAGCGCAAAGAAAAGTTTCTTCTGGAATCTTCAAAAGAAACTTCACGCCTCGCATTCGCTCGTCGGTTTTACGCAAAACTTTTAAGTTTTTCGCGCAAATCGAAAGAGGTTTCCAAAGGAGAAAACGTGCAAAATTCGCTCGCGCAATTTTGCCGGTTGTCTCCTTGGCGTGTTTCTTTGCGCAGGTTTGCGAAGCAAAACTGCTTGTTTCATTTTCACGAGAAAAGAAATGCGAAAAAAATACCCATCCGGAGGAGTTTATGGTTACAAAACGCGTTTTCGACCGCTTTGTCGGAAAAGACATCTATTCTTATACGATGACTAACAAAAACGGCGCATCCGCGACCGTCATTACCTGGGGCGGAATCCTTCAGAGCGTCAAGGTGCCCGACAAAAACGGCGTGCTTGCCGACGTTGTCTGCGGCTTTGACTCGGTCAAGGACTATTTCGACGACCGCGGCTCGCACACGGGCGCGATCATCGGACGCTACGGCAACCGAATCGCAGGCGGCGGCTTTGAAATTGACGGCACGTTTTACAAGATAAACAACAACGAGGTCGGACGTTGGCATCTTCACGGAGGACTTGCCGGATTCAACCGCCGCGTATGGGAAAGCGAAGCTGTCGAAAATCCCGAGAGCGACAGCGTTATTCTCACCCTTTTCTCTCCCCATCTTGACGAGGGCTATCCCGGAAACCTTAACGTAAAGGTCACCTACACCTGGGATGACGACAACGTTCTTTCGATCCGCTACGAGGCGGAGACCGATATGAAGACCGTTCTCAATATGACGAATCACGCGTATTTCAACCTTAACGGCTACGACGGCGGCTCGGTAATGGATCAGGAGCTTATGATAAACGCCGACACCTACGACGATCTCGACGACAAGCTCATCCCTCTCGGCTTCCCGACAGACGTTACCGGAACAGCGTTCGATTTCAGAAAGTCGAAGAAGATCGGTCAGCCCTTTGACCATTCCTTCCAGCTTCAGGGAAAGATCGGAAATATGCGCCTTGCGGCTGAGGCATACGATCCCGAGAGCGGCAGAACGATGAAGGTCTATACCGATCTTCCCGCAGTTCAGCTCTACACGGCAGAGTTTATGAACGGTCCAACGCTCTTCAAGGGCGGGATCCCGCAAAGACCTCTGCACGCCTTCTGCCTCGAAACGCAGTTCAGCCCGAACACCCCGAACCGTCCCTATATGCCTCAGTGCTATATCGACCCCGAGCATCCGTATTTTACCGAAACGGCGTTCGAGTTTGGAACGAAGTAACGAATATAAAATACCCGAGCGGAAAATTCCGCTCGGGTTTCTTTATTTATTCAAAAGCTCGAAGAGCTGATTGCTTATGTTCTTCATACCGCTCTTATTCGGGTGGCTCGACTCCATCGCTATGCCGTGGAGACGCAAAAAGTCGATCCCGTAATGCTTCGCCGCGTTTTCCATTGCGTCCTTAATCTCGGGCTTTATAAGATCGTTTATTATGAATACGATTCTTGCCTCGGGCAGATCGGTTTTCAAAGTATACGCAAAATAGCATATTGCAGGGAGAACGCTATAAAGATCCTCCTCCGTCCATCCCTCGTATTTCATTTCTCCGAGGGGCGCATTCGCCCAGCTGTCGTTCGTGCCTCCGAGAATGAAGACCGTGTCGATCTTGTTACTATCGAAAAAGCCCTCGCTTTTCAGCTTTCTGTATCGGTAAATGAAGGACGAGGTTCCAGAGCAATCGACTCCGTTATAACCGGTATAGCATATAGTCGATCCGCTCCACGCGTCGTTGCGGACGATCTTTGACACCGTCTTTTTTGCGAAAACCGACCACCACATATCACCGACCTCACTCACGCCGACCGCCGGATAATATTTGGCGTATCCGCTCGGTATCGATCCGCCGAACGCCGAATAGCTGTCGCCGAAAACCAATATATTTCTGCTATTGAAGATCGGGAGCTTTTCACCGTAGACGAAGGTTTCGCTTCCCTTTTCGCCGCAATTTACGCAGGATTTATAATAGGTTGCCCTCTCGTCGACTGTCGCATCGGTGCAGAGATATTTCGACAACGGCTTTTCAGCCGAAAAATCGTGCTTTTTCGTTGCGGTGAACGACTTGCTTCCGATCGCCCCGCATTTACAGGAATAATAATATTCCGACGGCTCCGTACAGCTGAAGGCACGCTTTTTCAGGTACTCGTCAGCTGTATTTTTCTCGCTGTAGCGGTGGACATGAGAGCAGGAGATAAGCGCGGCGATGCAAATGCAGATACACATCAGCACGGATAAGATCCGTTTTATCATTTTTGCGTTCCTCCGTTGTTTCAGAATAAATATTTCCCGCTTTCAATATCGCGTATAACCCGCGCGAGC
Source organism: Eubacteriales bacterium (assembly GCA_045540115.1). Taxonomy (GTDB): domain Bacteria; phylum Bacillota; class Clostridia; order Oscillospirales; family CAG-272; genus Colimorpha_A. The sequence goes on along the minus strand of JAZQGR010000066.1, from coordinate 30,446 downwards.
GCGTGCTCCTCGTTGCTGACCGTAACGTAGTCAGCCGCATCGCGAGCTCTTTCGGAGCAGTTTGCGACAGCGATACCGTATCTTGCCGCCTTCAGCATTCCGACGTCGTTATCGAAATCCCCGACTGCGACGGTCTTATTCATATCACAGCCGAGGCATTCGGTCAGCTTTCTGATGCCGAGCCCTTTATCCACGCCCTTGGGGAGAATCTCAAAAAGGTGCTTTTCGGAGCGCACGAAATCGAAAAGATGTGCCTTCGGGTGGGTTCTCAATGCCTTTTCGACAGCTATCATCTCTTCCTCATAAGCGATAGCAAAAATTATCTTTGCGATCGGCTCGGTCACGTCCTCGTAATGGCGCTCAATATTCGGAAGCCCCGTGACCTCGATAAACCATTTGATGACCTCGTTTCGCTTGGAAAAATAGGTCGTATCAAAGGTAACGACCTGAATCCCAACGGTCGGGAAGCTCTCATCCACAAAGCGCACAAGCTCCAAAACCTCGGGGATCATTCCGCCGTGTGTCCAGAGGTACTTTTCATTCACCTTGTCATAGACACCGCCGCCGTTTACGCATCCGAAGGGAGCGTTCGGCTGTGCCGACTCGTATGCGTCCATCGAATAGTTCGGCATTCTGCCTGTGATGAAGGTAAAATATCCGCCCTCGTTTTTAAAATATTCTATCGCTTCCCTGTTTTCATTCGACACCGTCTTGTCGTTACGGTACAGGGTGCCGTCAAGGTCGGTGCAGATCAGTATCCCGTCAAATTTTCCCATTTTCTTCTCCTGTATGCTTCAACGGGATACATTTTAACACATTTTCGATCTCAGGTCAAGGCTTCTTTTTACTGATATATCTCGAGCTGAAGCTGTTCAGCAAAGAAATAAACTGCTCCGCCATTTTGGTATTGACTCTGTTTCTTTTTACAACGTAACCAACGCTGTATTCCTCGTCCGTGACAATAGGTATGCTAATAATTTTTCCGTCGTTCAGGTCAGACGGCATAATACCCGTTCCGACGGTATAACAGTCGGTTTTCAAAAGCATATTCATCAAGGTCGCTCTGTCACTTATCACAATATGCTTGTCGCTTACCACGTTATCCGACATTTCCTCAGTGAAAAGAGATGAGTTATTATACTTGCCCTGATCGTAGGAAACGTACGGGTACCCTTGCAATTCCCCGTAATGCACGCTGGTTTTGCCCGACAGCGGATGACTGCTTTTCACAAACATATGCGGCGGCGTTTTCAGAAGCTCAAAAAACGAAAGATCTCTGGTTTGCAGATATCGCATCATTATTTCAAAGTCTCTTTTTTTGACTGCTATAACACCAACGTCGCTCATCGCCGTCTCAACGTCATAAATGACCTCGTGAGTCATTTTTTCTTTAAGTGAAACGTTATATCCGCCGCTTTGACATTTATCGATAAATTCGCAAAAAACGTCAGCAATAAAATCATAGTGCTGCGTTGAGATGTGGAGCCGATCCTTTTTCGACTGCGAGCCGTATCGGTCCAAAATGAACTCCGACTGTGCAACCATCTGCTCAGCATAACGGATAAATTCCGCTCCCTCGCTCGTCAGTACCGCTCCGTTTTTCGTGCGCTCGAATATTTTAATTTTCAGCTCCTCCTCGAGAAGCTTGACGCTGTTCGATAATCCCGACTGCGCGATAAACAGCTGCCTTGCAGCCTCGCTGAATGTCCCCGTATCATGTATTTTCAAAACGTATACACATTGCTGAAGAGTCATAGTATCACCTCTTTAATCACCTGAAATATTATCACGAAAATAACGCTTGGCATCATATTTGTGCTCTTGATCTTATTTTCCGTTCCGAGAATCATATTGAAGCCGGTAAAGAAAAGAAGAATAAACCCAACAGCGCAAAGCGACATCAGCATTGCCTCGGAAATAAAATCTCCGCAAAAATATGCAACAAGCGCGATAACGCCCTGAATTATCGCGACCGGTATACAGGAAAGCATCGAGGCTTTTCCGTATGAAGCGCCGACAAGAAGCGCAAGCGGGAAATCAACAAGCGCCTTCAGGTACAGCTGAGAATTATCTCCCGTTGCTGCCATCAGAATCGGCCCGCCGATCTGCAGACCGCCTATTCCGAAAAGGAATACCGCGTCCCAAAATCCGTTTTTTGCCGAGCTTTCGCCCTTTCCGAAATTGTTTGCCAGCTCTTCAAGGCGCAAGGCATCGCCGACGATCGCCCCGACGACCAATGAAAATACGACGATCACAGTATTGCCGCTGAACAACCGCTCATTTGAAATCGTAAATATGTTTTCTATCAATCCAAGCAAACTGATAACCATTACCGCTATCGCAAAATATTGGTTTATCTTGAATTTCAGCTTGCTCTTCCAGCAGCTTCCGATAAGAACGCCTCCCGCGATAGCTATTGCGTCTGCTAAAATACCCATAAGCTCACCAACCGTATTAAAAAATCTACCATTGAATTATATCACAGTATGATCCCAAAGTAAAATATCTATATTCGATTACGGATGTTCATAAAAACAAATAGTATCGCGGAAAGGGAAAGAAAAAGCACCCGAACGGGCGCTTTTCAGGAGCTGCAGTTATAATTATCTTACTTACTGACGTAATACTTCTGCGGTATCGGCTTCTCGTCGGAAAGGACGTCGATGCCGCCGCTGTTCTTATATATCAGCTCTATTGTTTCTTTCATTTTTCTCGCGTCGCAAAGCTGTGTCGGCGCGTTGCCGATGAAGCCGTCCACGATACATCTATGATAGCGGAACGGCGTTTCGTACTTGACGAAGCGGAGCGAAACGTCGTCGATATAGTCGGTCTTAAATTCAAGAATGTCGCGTTTAACAAGCTCGCCCGACGGCAGCCTCGTAACCGTTTTCTCGGGCTTCTCTTCCATTCTGTTCGGCAGATTCAGCATCTCCTCTACCGAATGGATATAAGTATTTCTGTTATGTCCGACACCGACGAGCAGAACGTGTCCGCCCCATTTATAAAGCTTTCCGTAACAGCTTTCAGGCGAGGTTGCACTCGTAATAAACGGCTCGCTTAATATAAATTCCTCAGCCTTTTTTCTGTCTCCGAAGACGACCATCGAATGTGTCGGATGGAGAGAGCGTATTCCCCGACCGTCACGGATCGCGACAGTTGAAAAAGCACCGAGGCAGGTCTTGTCCGAGGTCGTATCGAGGGTGATCTCCTCACCGAGCATTGCCCATGTATGTGTCGGCACGCAAAAAAGTCCGCCATCGCGCGTGAAAAATTCGATCAGCGCGTCAAGGAGCCCTTCGGCTCCGCCCTCGACTTCCCCGACCGCGCGAAGAGATGAGTGCATAAGCACGACCGAGCTCCTCGGCGCGCCCATTTTTTCAAGCTGTCCGTGTATATCGTTTTTAGTATAAATCTTGCTCATATCACATTATTCCCATTTTTAACTATCGATTATGATAGCACACTTTACCCCCAAAGTCAAGGCGGGATTTGCCGCTTCGGGTGTTCACAAGGATCGCCGCAAAAAACGATGTTACATCCTTCCCGAACACCTCATCCACCGCAGACGCAACGTCTGCGGTCCCCCTTCCCCTGAGGGGAAGGCAAGAGAACGTCCCGATGCTTTCATAAAGAACGGCTCTACCCTATTTATTATTTGTTCTCTATTCTTTATTATCTAAAAAGCACCCGCTCTCGCAGGTGCTTTTTGTTATTTAATCTTCTCAAATGCCTCTATCCACAGCCTCTTAATAAGCTCGTGTCCCTTTGCCGAGGGATGAACACCGTCGGGCGTCCAATACTTTGGCTCCGCCTTTTCACAAGCCGCATCAAAGACAGGCTGAAGCTCGATAAGCGGGAGCCCGTACTTTTCCGCGATCTTCTTCGAGACCGCCGCCTTTTCTCCGACATCGGTTCTGAAGCGCGAAAGTCGATCGGGGATCTCCTCGGTATCGCAGGTCGCACTTCCGGGAAGAACGTAGGGTGCAATTATAATTAGCTTGATATTGGGAAGGGCTTTCTTGATCTCGTCGATCATCATCGTGTATATCGTTTCAAACTTCGCGGTATCGACGCCGTTCTGATTGTTTATTTCGTGCCACGCGTCGTTTACGCCGATATAAATACTCGCATAATCGGGCTTGAGGTTGATAAAATCCGCCTTGATGCGAGCATAGAGATCGACGATTCTGTTGCCGCTGATCCCGCGGTTAATAAACTCGTATTCATTCGGGAAATCGGCGCCGAGCGTCGCCTCCACAAGCTTCGGATAACCGAGACCGATTCCGTAGGCGCTGTCGTAATTGCGTCCGCAATCGGTTATTGAATCGCCCTGAAAAAGTATTCTTTTTGCCATGATAATTCTCCTTATTTTTTCTTTACGATACGTAATTCGTATGGCTTGAGCGACATTTTTTCCTTGAAGCTCTCGCCTGTCAGGATATCGACAAGCTCACCGTCGAAGCGGTATTCTCCCGCTCTGTTCGCGATCTGCGCAACGATATAAAGCGTGTCGCCGTCTTTGACTCGTCTCGTCACCATAATGCCCTCGTCGACGTCATATCTTTCGGCGCTTGCAAGCTCAGATGCCTTCTTTATGATTCGGATCAGCTCGCTGTGCTCGGGCATTGTACCGAGCATGAGAACGTATCCCTTGCCGATCTTCTTGACAAACGATGCGCATTTTCCGACAAGTGCGGAATGTCCTTCCTTGACTGTAAGGATCGGAGTGGCGTCATTCAGGTCAAACAGCTCGTAAACGCCTCTGCCGCGAACAGCTCTGCCCTCATCGTTTTCGAGGATGATCCTGCCCTCGTCGTCGGGCATCATATAGGTAAGGCGCTCGTCAAGGATCTTTTCAAGATAACCGTAGGGCGAGGTCTTGTACTTCGTACCGATCGATGTACGGATATCGGTCAGCGGTCCCGTTACCCATACGCCGCCGTTATTTACCCATTCTTCAATACGCTCGCCGAAGGAATGCTCCTCTAAGGTATACATCGTCGGCGTGAAGATAAGCTTATACTTGTCAAGGCACTCCTTCGCGTCAATAACGTCGGTGTGTATGCCTGCTGAAAGCAGGTACATATACATTTCGTAGGTCAATCCGAGCTCGTCTGCTATGAGATTTCTCATGGTTATGTCCTGAGTCGTCTTGATGTTCCAGTTGAGCGAGGTAAAAAGGAGCGCGGTGTCGCTTTCGACCTTGTATTCGGGGAGAAAATCCTTTACGCGCTCAAACTCGGCAGATGCCTTTCGGATCTCGCCGTTCGCGTAGGTGAATCTTCCCGAGGTGTCAAGAACCGCACCGTGCATAAGCTCGTGTCCTGCCCAATGGGTTCGCCAGAGCCAATAGAGATTCGCCTCGCCTCCGAGCATAATAGGAAGCCAGGTGTTCATGTAAATGAAGCCCTCTCCCTGAATCTGATGTCCCATACAGGTCGAGCCGTTCCAGCACGCCTGCGTCTCGGTGTTCCAGAATGGGATCTTCGAGAAATGGCGCATATAGTCCATATAGAAGGCGTTATGTCTGTGGTCGACACGGTAATGGTTAAACTGTGCGACGTCGAGACGGTCGTTCAGTTCTCTGTAATCGAAGCCGTTTACCGGCATCGTATCGGTACCGATCGGCGCCTTGTGATACTTTCTGATGATATCCGCCTGCATGTGAACAAAACGAACGTGCGCATTTCTCTGCGAGAGGTTCCATTCAAGCTGAATATGCGGGTTGTGCCACGTATTGAAGGGCGCAGGAATATCGTCGATATCGTCATACGCCTGACTGAAAAGATTCAGGTTCCACGCCTTATTCACGCCCTCGGCGTCGCCGTACTTTTCGCGGAGATGCTTATGGAAGGCGTTTACGCAATGCTCGCAGCAGCAAGCTGCCTGCCAGCTTCCGTTTGCGTCGGGCCAATGGTATATCTCGTTATCGATCTGCCAGCCAATGATGCCGTCATCGTTTTCAAACTCGCTCGCGAGCTTTTCGGCGATCTTCGCGCTGTACTCTATATAATGAGGATTGTTCGAGCAGCAATGACGGCGTCCGCCGTGGCTTCTCTTTCGTCCGTTCGGCATAAGAGAAAGCATATCGGGATACTTTTTGACAAGCCAATTCGGAGGCGTTGCCGACGGTGTACCCATAATTACTCCGATGCCTGCCGCCTTCATCTTGTCAACTACGCGGTGAAGCCAGCCGAAATCGTATTCGCCCTCGCTCGGCTCCATTCTTTTCCACGCAAATTCCGCGATTCTTACAACGTTGAAGCCCGTTTCCTTCATTTTTTCGATATCAAAATCAAGAAGCTCGTCGTCCCAGTCCTCGGGGTAATAGTTTGCGCCAAGAAGAATCCTGCTCATATTTTTGTCTCCCTTCAGAGATGGTGATGTCAAGGTCATATTATCATTTTTGCAGGTGTTTGTCAACGGATTTCGGGAAATATTTGATGTGAAGCAACATCACGCAAAAACGTTTGGAAGCACCTTGTACGGGCGAGCGTTGGTCGCCCGCGTATAAACAATGTAACATTCCTTCGGGACACCTCATCAACCACCTTCGGTGGTCCCCCTTCCCCCGCTGGGGAAGGCGAGATGACTTCCCGATGCTTCGATACGTTGTTTGTAGGGACAGGCAACCTCGGAACCCCCAAAGCTCATTTTATTCGCTTCGGGGAACCCCTCACCTCGACTGTCCGTTTTGAAACGATGTTACATCCCCTTGGAACACCTCATCCACCGCAGACGCAGCGTCTGCGGTCCCCCTTCCCCCGCTGGGGAAGGCTAACAACGTCTCGATGCTTCGCACGACAATTATTCATTATTCATCATTCATTATTCATTATTCACCAAAAAAGCACCCTTTCGGGTGCTTTTTATCATATTACTTTTCGTTCTTGTAGATTTCCTTGAAGTACTTGTAGGTATCCACCTTGAGCTCGCCGCAAGCAGCCTCGTCGCAAGCAATGATGCCGTCCTTATGAAGCTGGAGAGCGCTGATCGTCCAAGCATGGTCAACGCCACCCTCAACGCAATGACGGAGAGCGCGTGCCTTGTTGTGTCCGCTGATGAGGAGGAGAACCTGCTTGGAGTCGCAAACGGTGCCGACACCAACGGAAAGCGCGGTCTTCGGAACCTTCTCGGGATCGTTTCCGAAGAAACGGGAGTTTACGATAAGGGTATCCTCGGTAAGAGCGCGAACGCCTGTACGGGAGGTAAGAGAGGTGAAGGGCTCGTTGAACGCGATGTGTCCGTCAACGCCGCTTCCGCCGAGGAAGAGGTCGATTCCGCCGTAGGACGCGATCTTGTCCTCGTATCTCTGGCACTCAGCCTCGAGATCTTCCGCCATACCGTTAAGAATGTTTACGTTTTCTGCGGGAATATCGATGTGGTTGAAGAAATTGTCGTGCATAAAGTACCAGTAGCTCTGGTCGTGCTCGCGGGGAAGTCCAACGTATTCGTCCATATTGAAGGTAACGACGTTCTTGAAGGTAACCTCGCCTGCCTTGTTCATCTCGGCAAGTCTCTTATAAACTCCGAGGGGGGAAGAGCCTGTCGGAAGTCCGAGAACAAAGGGACGGTCCTCTTTGTGATTGTTTATGGCATTCGCGATGTGCTGCGCTGCCCATTCACTCATTGCCGCGTAGTTGTCTTTGATGATAAGTTTCATGATTTTTCTCCTTCAAAGTATAAAATTACGCTTAAATTATAGCACTTGTTATCCGATTTGTAAAGATGTTTGCATCAATTTATATCACGTTTATCTGGCACATTTTCATCGTAATCAAAGCCGCGTTATGGCTATCGACCGTCACGCCCGCGCAAGCGGAGGAATCGACGTAAACCTCCCTTTCGGGGAAGCTCGCCTTCAAAATAAGGGCGTTCGACACGACACAGATATCGGTGCAGAGACCGATGAGCGTAATATCAAAATCCTCCTCTCCGACGGCTTCATTTACGAGTGCAGGCAGGTCGACCGAGCCGAACGTCAGCTTCTCAACAGTCGTAAAATCCTTACCCTCAAGCGCCGCGGCGACATTCTTATCAAGCTCCCAGCCGCTTTTCCCCTTGATGCAATGCGGAACGGGAAGCTTTTTGCCCTCGGCAGTATTCATATAATCCTCAAAATGCGTGTCGTAGGTTACGAAAATTTCGCCTTCAAATTCGCGGATCTTATTCACCGCGTTGTCTATCATCGAAACTGCCTCTTTAGTGCCGAGAGCACCGTCGACGAAGTCCTTTTGAATATCTACAACTACAAGAACGTGTTTCACAATCTGCTCCTCCATTAACTGCGTTTTTTCTTTGCGAGTATCAGCGCGCACGCGCTACCGATTAGAATTGTGCCGATGCCGATCCCGACGATCAGCCCGATATGCTTATTATCCGAGCCCGAGGCGCGAGCTCCCGAGGTGTTTTCGTCTCCGAACGCCGCCGTGAAAATATTTCCCGCCGTTTCGCAGTAGGCATCGAAGATACCCTTGTGACCGTCCTTTGTCGGATGCGGATTCGCGGTTGCGAACGCTATAATGGCTTCAGCAAGCGTTCCCTCGCTCATAGAGGTATACACCCAGCTTTTCTGTCCGTCGGCTTCAAACTTTTTCGCAACGTCAACGACCGTGAAGCCGTGAGACTCTGCCTTTGCCGTCAGGACGGCATTATATCGGTCAATGAACGCGCCCATCCATTCGGCAACCGTTTGCTCGGGCGTCACCTGTATCTCAAAATAGCGGTACGGCTCAAACAAAGTCTGAACAAGCACCTTCGCGTCGGGATTTATCTTTTTCAGCTCGGCAAAGATCGCGTCAAGATCACGTTCCGCCGCCGTCTCCATCTCAACGTAGGCGCTTTCGACCGCCTCGCCGTCAAAAATCGTACCGCTCAGAGCCAATCTTCCCATAAGCTGAAGGAAATTGTTTCCGCCGACAGAGATGCAGATCACCTTGGCGTCAGCTATCACTCTGCGCTTTGACGCGTCATTTACGACCTCAAGAAGGTCGGAGGTCGTGTCGCCGTCGACAGCAAGATTTATCTGCTTCGCGCCGTATTTTTTCGAAAGCAGTGTCGCCCACGAATATTTCGACTTCGGATCTCCCTCGCTGTTGTAGTCGGGAAGGCTGTGTCCCGTTCCTATGGAATCGCCCAAAATAACGAGCGTTCCTTTTTCGGGCGCAGCAGCGGCAGACGCGGAAATTGCAAGTGACGCCGCAAGCAAAAGCGACGCACAGGCGCAGAAGACCCTTTTGTTGATACACGTGCTCATATTTACCGTCCTTTCAGCGTAAAAACGCAAAATGACATTACTTGATTCTGACGTATCCCGTCTTTTCTATAAGGCTTTGCCCCTCGTCCGACAAGAGCCATTCGATCAGCGCGGGAATATTTTCGTTATCGTTATCCGCTCTGTAAATGGCGTAGAACTGCACGACGACAGGATAGCTTCTGTTCCTGATATTTTCGGCACTCGGATATACGCCGTTGAGCGAAAGCATCTTCACAGAATCGTTTCCGACGATGCCGTCCATATAGTACCTGAAGGAAAAGCCGATCGAGGCGCCCGTGATCGCAAACGGGGATTTTTTCCCGATCTTATGATCTCCCATAAACGCTTCAAACGCCGTCTGGCTTCCGCTTCCCTTCAGCCTCGTTACGGGATTGATTATACGGTTTGCGCCGCCGACGTCCTTCCAGTTTGTATATTTACAGGAATAGATCTTTCTTATCTGATCGACCGTCAGGTTATCGACGGGGTTTTTCTCATTCACGAAGAAAACGAAGCCCTCAAGCCCGATCGGAACGTAAACAAGCTCCACGCCCTTTTCTGACGCATATTTTTTCTGCTCCTCCGACGGTGCCGCACAGAAAAGAACGTCGGTCTCGCCGTCGACTATCGCCTTATATCCGCGCACGGTATTCTTATACTGCATCGCGCTGTCGGGGGCGAAGTTTTCGCCGTAAAAATTATCGTCCGAGAATTTTCCGCCCTCGTAAGTGACACAGCCCTCGGGATAGACGTTATGTATTACCCCCGCGTAAACGGGAACGAGCGCCGCCGCACCGTCAAGCACGGGGAGATCCTCTTCAAGCTTAAAGGAAGTCTCTATCTTCGGAAGATCGGAGCTTTCGTTATGCGGCAGATACCTTCCGACGTCGACCATCTGCGCCCTTGTTGCATCGCTGAAATTGTTTGACAGCCGACGTGTGAGCAGCATATACATACTGAAATTAAAAACCGCAAATACCGCTATCAGAAGAATGATCGAAATTATCTGCTTACGCAATTTCATTTACCACAGCTCCTTCCCTATAAAGTAGATAATGGAGCAATGCTCGTATGCGTAGATTGCGTAGATAAGGTGAGCAACGGTCAAAGCGACACAAATTCCGAGCACGGCGAAAAGTACAGTGTAATAGGTTCGGTTTTTCATAGCCACCTCACATATATGCGGCCGCCATATACATCAGCCAGATAACACCGATCACCGCCGCTACAAGTACGCCCATCATAATTGATGAAACTACCAAACGGACGAGCCGCTTTTTCATTTCTTCAGCAGGAAACGTGTCGGGAATCTCTTTGTTTGTTTTTCTTGCTTTTATATATCCGTATAAGCTTTTGATAAAAAAACCTACCGTCAATATCGGAATACCGAAAAAGAGAAAAATCGTAAAAAATTGTCCTAACAGACCGATTATCAATCTTATAATAAACATATACAGACTCCTTTTTTGAATGCGCCTTGTGTTAGCTTGATTTTATTATATCATACCTCCGCGAAATGTCAATATCGCGGGAAGGCAAGACAACACCCCAATACTTCGCAACGTTCTTAGGCTCCCTCCGGGAGGGGGCTCCGCCGAAGGCGGTGAGGAGCCCACGTAAAAACGGTGTTACATCGTTTTTAACACCCTCTCCGGCACTTCGTGCCACCTCTCCCGAAGGGCGAGGCACACGGCGGCGTTGCCGCCTACACCTCATCCGCTTCACTTCGTTCAGCACCTTCCCCTGAGGGGAAGGCAAGATAACGTCCCGACGCTTCGCTGCGTTCTTAGGCTCCCTTGTGCAAAGGGGGCTCCGCCGTAGGCGGTGGAGGAGCCCGCGTAAAAAGATGTTACATCCCTTTGGAACACCTCATCCGAGGCTCCGCCTCTTAACTTCCCCCTGAGGGGAAGGCAAGATAACGCCCCTGTTCTCACGCCAATTATTTTATTATTTATTATCTATTCATTATTCTCTTTTATCTAAAAAGCACCTGCTTCGGCAGGTGCTTTTCTCTTTCATTTCATCAGCTCATCGGTCAGGCGGATGATCTCGGGGGCGATCCTTTCGCGCTCCCTTTTTACGATACCGTTATATATCGGATACGCAAGCGCGACGAGGATGATCCCGACAACGCCGACGGATATTCCGACGAGCATCGCGGTCGTTTCTCCCATTCCGAGAAATTCCGCAAAGGTTTTTTCCATCGCGAGGCTCATTCCCGAGCCCATCACAAGCGCGCCGATTATACCGAATATCAGCGAAACAACGGTAGCCTTTTTAGTCACCGACGCGTCAAGGCGGCGAAGCGCCGACATTTTATCCTCGACCTCGATCGGCTTCTCGTATTTTTTACGGATCGCCTTTATTTCGTCCTGCTCCTTTGCGGAGTAGGTATAGTTAAAGGTTTCTTTGTTTTCCATTTTTTACTCCTTGACGGCTTTGAGCCGCTTAAGTGATTTCGTTACCTTAACGATCATATATATTGCCATCGCGATGATAAACGCCGAGATCGCGCCGCCGCTCAGACCGAGGAATAATCTCCTTTCAGTCAGGCTGAGCGATTCGGTGCCGAAAGTAGTCAGCATCGTCGATTCAAGCGTCAGCATCGAAACGCACGCCGCCGCGAGCGAAATTGCCTTTGATGCCGTGTAAACGGGGCTTTCGTACTTGCGGTACTTCACGATATTCACGATGGCGAGCGTGAACGAGGTGAATGTGTATGCCGCAAGCGATATCGTTGTGATTTCGTGGTGAATAAAGGTCCTGTTCCAATAGACCATAAAGAAGATCATGAGCGCAAGCGCGAGGTTCATCGTCAGCAGCACCACGCCGCACGCACGCGTCTTGCGAAGCTCGGCTTCAAGGTATTCGCCCGGCTTGTTTTTTCTTGTGTGGCGCAGAAGAAAGAAGCGCATCGCGGCAAGAAAGATGTAGTAGCAGGACAGCGAGGTGAACCAGAACGATCTGTGACGGATGCCCATTCCGAGCTGAAGCGCGGCGTAGGCGGTATTGAATATCAGCGTGCCGTAAAGAGAGATATTCACTCTCAGGTTCGCATCACCCCGCCAGACCGCGATATATTTGTTTTCGTTTTTGAATTTCTTGAAAAAACGAATCAGATACGGTATCTTGAAGCACCAGACCGTCAGCGTATAAGCCGACAGGACGTAGGAGATTATCGAGACTGCCGAGGTCTTCCCCAGAAAAACCATCGAGCAGACGAGAGCCGCCGTCGACACGGGGACAAGCAATATCATCAGCGCGATATGCGGAAACAGGAGCTTGAGCCCAAGCTTTTTCAGGTTCATTACGCCCTCCTCATTCTGACCGTAAAGGTCGTTCCCTTTCCGAGCACGCTTTCGACACTTATCTCGCCCTTCATTATGTCAACGACTCTCTTGACGAGCGCAAGACCAAGCCCGTTGCCCTGAACGGAATGGGAGGTGTCTCCCTGATAGAACTTTTCGAATATATGCGCGCCGACCTCGGGAGTCATTCCGCAGCCCGTGTCGGTCACCTTGACGATTGCGTGATGCTCGGTTGCGGATAGTGAAACCGACACCCGTCCGCCCTTATCGGTAAACTTGAAGGCGTTTGAAAACAGATTGCTCCAGACGTGGCTCAGCAGCTCGGCGTCGGCTTTTATCATTACGTTTTCTTCGATATCGGTATCGATCTCTATCTCCGATTCTTCCCACACGCTCTCATATCTGAGCAGGCATTCGCAAAGCTGCTCACCGAGGTCAAACTCGGTAATTTCGGGGTATATCTGCTGATTTTCGAGGCGGTTGAGCTTGAGGATATTCGTCATCATATCCGCCATACGGCGGGAAGCATCGGTCACACCCTTTGCATATTCAAGGCGCTTTTCGTCGCTCAGATCCGGAGACTGCAAAAGCGTTCCGTAATTCTGCATAACGGCAAGTGGGGTTTTCATTTCGTGCGACACGTTCGCGATAAAATCGGTACGGAGCGTTTCAACGCTTTTCAGCTCTGACGCCATCTGATTCACCGCCGCGCCGATACGGTTGAAGCCGTCCATACCCGCGCCGTGCATATTCGGAACGCGCGCGGAAAAATCGCCCTGCATTATCTTTTCGGTCGTGTCGGTGATTATTTTTGCGGGGCGGTCGACGTTGATTTTTCTCCTTACGTGGTCGATCGTCGCGAAAATAAAGGTGAGGATCAGCACGTTTATAAACGTGATCTTCGCCGCCGATTCGATATTTTCTGCCGTATAGGTCAGATCCATTGACTTTGCCATCGTGCTTAAAAACAGCATCATACAGCAGGAGACCGCAAAGCCGATCGTAAGAAAGAATATGAGAAAATTATTGACCGACTTGAGCACGCCCTTGACTGTCGGCTTTTTCATTTTATCACCGCCTTGTAGCCAAGCCCGTGAACCGTCTTAATTTCAAAATCCTCGCACTCCGAGAGCTTCGAGCGTAGCTTCGTCATATAAACGTCGACAGCTCTCGGCGCGGTCTCGGTATCTGCGTCCCAAAATTCGTCCATAAGCTGAGTGCGTGTGAAGGTCTTTTTCGGGTAGGAAAGGAGCTTATACAAGATACTGAACTCGCGGTTCGTAAGTGAAATTTCCTCGCCGCTAAGGTAAGCGGTGTGCTCGTCGGCATCCATTACGAAGGAGCCGATCTCGAGCTTTCGGCTCGATGCGATCTTCGCACGGCGAAGGAGCGCCCCGATACGCAGAAACAGCTCGTCGAGGTCGATCGGCTTGACCATATAATCGTCGACACCGATTCGGAATCCTCTCTGCTTTGAGGCAATATCGTCTCTAGCGGTCATGAAGAGGATCGGGATCTCCTGATTCAGCTCTCTTACGTTTCGGGCAAATTCAAAGCCGTCAACCCCCGGCATCATAATGTCGGATATTATGAGGTCGAACATATTGTCGTACATCGCGTCGTATGCCTCGTTTGCATTAAGACAGCCCGTCGCCTCGTATCCGCTATTGGAAAGAAACGAGCAGACGGTCTTGTTCAGGTCCTTATCGTCCTCTACGACCAATATTTTAAACATTATCCTGCCTCCCTGTTTTCGGGTGATTTTTTATATTATAGCACGGAAATGTTAACGTTTTGTTTGCGTTTTTGAATTTTCGGAGGATTTTGTTCGGGTTTTAAGGGTTCGGCACGTTATTTGTAGGGACAGGCGTCCCCGACTGTCCGTTTTGAAACGATGTTACTTTGCCTTTAAAACACGGTTGCTCCGCAACCTACACCTCATCCACCGCTACCGCGGTCCCCCTTCCTCAAGGGGAAGGCTAACGACGCGGCGATTCTTCGGCACGTTCATTCACCTTCTCCAGTGGGAGAAGGTGGCTGCGACGAAGGAGCAGACGGATGAGGTGTTAGGGTGTGATGTTGCATCGCTTTTTAGACACCTCATCCACCACCTTCGGTGGTCCCCCTTCCCCAAGGGGAAGGCTAACAACGCGGCGAAGCTCCGATACGTTGTTTGTAGGGACAGGCGTCCTCGACTGTCCATTTTGAAACGATGTTACTTTGCCTTTAAAACACGGTTGCTCCGCAACCTACACCTCATCCACCGCTACCGCGGTCCCCCTTCCCCTGAGGGGAAGGCAAGACAACGTGGCGAAGCTCCGATACGTTGTTTGTAGGGCGGGGGTTTACTCCCGCCGCGCAAAAACGGTGTTGCATCCCTTTGACACACGGTTGCTCCGCAACCTACACCTCATCCGAGGTTTACCTCTTACCTTCCCCCCGCTGGGGAAGGCTAACAACGTCCCGCAGAAAAGGCAACGCGTTGCCTTTTGTTTATTTACACGAGGCTTGTTTTCTTCAGGATCGCCTTTGCGCCTGCGCCGAGACCGAAGGCGAACAGGGTGCCGCCGGCAAGACACAGAATAACGTTTATCAGTGTTGAGCCGAGGGGCGTTATCATTCCGACCATCATAAAGAGCAGCATTCCGCTGCCGAGCGAGCAGCAGATCGAGAGCCACGCCTTGCTCTTCGCGGCGACCGCGATGATCGTGAATATCGAAACGAACACGAGCATAAGGAATATTTTCGCTATCATACACATCACAATATTTCCAATCGTGAGCGTTCCGAGATCAAAGGAAAGACCGCTTACCGCTCCGCCGAGAAGTGCGCCGATAAAGTAGAATATCAGCATAAGAGAACCGCAGATAAAGCCGCAGACGGTTTTGGAAAATACGTAATCACCCTTCTTTGCGCGTACGGTAAAGAGATTTTTCGCGTAACCGCTTCTGAAATCGTCGGAGATAAAGAGGCATACGAAAACGCAGACGCCCATAAACGCCATATTAATATTACACATCGCCATAACGTCCATATCTCCCATACCGCTCTTTGCTCCGCCTTCACCCTCCTCGGGAATAGGCGCTTTCTCCTTATCGGGAAGCGTTCCGATAGATTCCCAGACGCTCTCGGGCCCCTCCATTACAGTGACCTCTCCCGTCTGAGGATTGACCTGCTCCTTGCCGTCCATCATCGTCAGCATTACTGTCATAAGGATCGGAGTCAGAAGCGCGACCGCGATTATTATATAAAAGGTTTTCGATTTCATCATTCTTCGAAAATCGACCTTCATCATCGTTTTTACGCGCTGTGCAAAGCTGTTCTTACGAAAATTAAGTGTGCCCATCTCATCTGCCTCCCTTCATAAGATCGATGTAGTATTCCTCAAGCCCGATCTTATCAGTCATTATCTCGGTAACCGTCACGCCGTTTTTATAAAGGTACGCGGCAACCGACTCGGGCGTCACGGGATCGTAAACGCGGATATATCCCTCCTCGTCCTCGTTCACGCGCGCGAGCTTGCTTCCAAGAATATATTTTGCCCTGCCCATATCGTCCGCCTTCAGCGCAATATAGGTTCGACAGTCATTATCAAGCTCCTCGGCAGTCATCTCGCGGATCATTCTGCCGTGTCGGATGATACCGTAGTGAGTTGCGACCTTCTGAAGCTCGCCGAGCAGGTGCGACGATACTATGATACTTCTCTCGCCGCTCTTGACAATGTCGGTAAATACCTTTCGCATTATTCTCATTCCGTCGGCATCGAGGCCGTTCAGCGGCTCGTCGAGAACGAGAAGCGTCGGATTTCCGAGAAGCGCCATTGCGATTCCAACCCTCTGCTTCATGCCAAGCGAGCAGTTTTTATACTTATTGCCCGCCGCGCCCTCCATTCGTACGGTTTTGAGCATCTTGATGACCTCGCTTTCGGCATTTTTGATGCCGAGATTCGATGCCTGAAGCATCATATTGTCAAACACCGTAAGCGAGGGGAAGCATCCGGGGGATTCGATAAGAACCCCGACCTTTGTTCTTACCGCCTCGTCGGTATGATCCTTGCCGTAAAGCTTTATCGATCCGCCGCTCTTCGGGATAAGTCCGCATATCATCTTCTCAGTCGTCGATTTTCCCGAGCCGTTTTCACCGATAAAGCCGTAGATCGCACCCATCGGCACCGTCATATCAAGACCGCTGACGGCTTGCTTCTGACCGAAGCTCTTCGATAGATTTCTTATTTCAACTGCATTCATCATCTTCACCCCTTAATAAACGTCGCTTCTATACAGCACTGCCGTTCCGAGCAGATTGTAGACCACCGTCCAGAGGATCGACACCGCGATACAGGTAGCAAGCGTCCCCAAATTGCTCACAAGACAGGCGTTGACCGACGAGCCGTAAAGGAAAATGTTAAGGAACGAGGTCGGGAGCGACAGATTCTCAACGATCGCCGCAGCACCTATAATGATTATTCCCGTACCGAAAAAGAAGCTCGACGCGATGGAAATTCCGAAATATCTGCGAAAAATTACGTTAAGGAAGGTGTAAAGCGATGCCCAGCCGAGCGACATTATTATCTTGCCGACAAGCGCGATCGCAAGCGATCCGACGTTAACGTCCCAATCATATCCCGCAAAAGCGCCGCCCGCGATTCCGCCGACAAGGTATGTCACACACATACAAGCCATCGCAAAGGCACAAACCACAGTTTTCGAGATCATATAGTCCTGCTTTTTCGCGTGTGTGGTAAAAAGCTGCTTGACGTAGCCGCTCTTATAGTCGTGACCGATGAAGATCGAGACCATTATTCCGCCGAAAATGAAGACCATATTCATATTCGCATAGTCGGCAATGCTCTTAATTACGTAAAGAGGCTCCGACGCCGCCATTATCTGCCATACGTTAGAGTAAAGCGGCTTCATTACCTCGCCGTTCTGATCGGGCATCATAGTCATCGCCGACACCATCGCGGGAATTATCGCAGCGATGGCGAGGAAAATGTAGAACATCGGGGTGTGGAAAAGGCGGTAAAAATCGACACCGAGCATTCCCTTTATTCTTTCTCCGAAGCTCGGCTCTTTGAATTTAAGCTCCTTCGTCATATCACTTTCCCTCCTTGCCCGACATAAGCTCGACATAGTATTCCTCAAGACCTATCTTATTTTTGCGGAGCTCACTCACTCCGTGACCGTTTTCCATAAGGCAGCCCGCGATCTCGGCGGTATCGTCGACGTCGTAAACCCTGATATATTCGCCGTCGAGGCGGACGTCGCCGTATTTTTCCTTAAGAAGTGCCAGGGCGCCCTTCATATCGGGCGTTTTGACCGACGCGAATACCTGAGCGCGGCTGTCCATTTCCTTTGCGGAAATTTCCATTATCATCTTGCCCTGACGGATAACACCGTAGTGCGTTGCAATCTTTTCAAGCTCGCCGAGAACGTGCGAGGAAATAAGAACGGTGCAGCCGTATTTTTCGGTGATCTCGGTCAGTATTTCGCGCATTATCCTCATGCCGTCGGTATCAAGACCGTTTATCGGCTCGTCGAGAATAAGGAGCGCGGGATCGCCGAGCAGCGCCATCGCAATACCGATCCTCTGCTTCATACCGAGCGAGCATTTCTTGAATTTGAGGGCAGAATGCTCCTCCATGCGGACGATTCTGAGAACCCTATCGATCTCTTCGTCGGCGTTTTCAATTCCGAGATTTATGCACTGCATTTTCAGGTTCTGATACACGCTCGAGCCCGGGAAGCAGCCCGCGTTCTCTATCAGCGCGCCGACTCTTACCCTCACGCCCGGATCGGTATGCTCTTTACCGAAAAGCCTTATTTTTCCGCTGTCCGCGACCAGATGTCCGCAGAGAAGCTTCATTGTTGTCGATTTACCCGAGCCGTTTTCGCCGATGAAGCCGTAAATTGCGCCAACGGGAACGGTCATATTCAGATGATCGACTGCGTACATTGAACGGAAGCTTTTAGATAGCCCCCTGATCTCTATTGCATTCATTGTTTTTCCTCCTGTCAGAAGATCTTCATTACTCATAGCGCCGAAAAGCGAGACGGCAAAATACCGTTTCGCTCCTTCGTTTTTTTAGTTTTCGCTTACCGAAACGGTATACTTGCCGTCAAGCCCCTTGCTCTTGAGGAATGCGTTGAACTCATCTTCGAGCGTTGCCGCATTGACCTCGACTTTCGCGGTACCGTTCTTGCCGAGCGCGTTTGCGCGTGCAACCGCCGCCTGTGTTTCCGCCTGAATTCTTGCTATCTGAGCGGCGGTGTTGGCGGGTGCTTCCTTTGCGCCCTTCTTGATGTTCTCAATTACGAGCTTATATTTTGCCTTGATACCCTTGGTGCGAAGGAACTCTGCAAATTCCTTATTGTCCTCTGCGCTCTTTGCCTTTACCGCTTCAAACTCTGCTACGTCAGCGGCGTGCTGCTTCTTTGCAGATTCGCTCATATTGTTGAACGCAAGCTTGAACTTCGCCTTGATGCCCTTTGTGTGAAGAAATTCCGAGAACTGCTCGTTCAGCTCGTTCATCTCCTGCTCGATTTCCTTCTGTGTCTTTACTTCGTTTGCCATTGTAATTTACCTGCCCTTTCGTATTTTACGGATTTATTATATCGGGCCGATGTTTTTGATTTTTTTGTGAAATGTTTGAGTTTTGTTAAAAATTTTTTTGGGAAGGCAAGGTCGACGTTCATCTGGCTTTAAAAGTTGATTTGAGTTTCCCACATTCTAAATCAATATTGAAGTCCCAAAAGCTTTGCCGCTTTGTCTCGCCTTCCCCTCAGGGGAAGGTGCTGAACGAAGTGAAGCGGATGAGGTGTAGGATGCGAAGCATCCGTCACCAAAACAATGTAACTTATATTTAACGCCGTCTGCGACGGCTACACCTCATCCACCGCTATCGCGGTCCCCCTTCCCCTGAGGGGAAGGCTAAACGACCTCCCGATGCTTTCATAATTAACAGCTCTATCCTACTTATTATCTGAAAAAGCACCTGCTTTCGCAGGTGCTTTTTTCATATTGCTTTTATAAATTCATCGATATTATTGACCACCGAAACGACGGTATGTCCGTCCTTGCCGAGGATCTCGTCCTCCAAATAACGCGAATTAAGCCCTCGGTCGAGCGATCTTGTAAGGTACACCGCCGCATCCTCGACTCTTTTGAACGATTTTTCAAGTGTCGCAGGGAAGCTGAGGCGATTAATCGGCGCCTCGGTGCTGACCGCGCGAACGATCTCTCTTCCGATCTCACTAAGAAGCTCTCCGTTATCGCGGAAGATCGCCTTATTTCTCTCAAGCTCCTTTTTGGTCTCGACCGTCACAAGATGAGGAACAGCCCTCTCTGCCTGACGGCAGGTCAGATCTCCGCCCGCGAAGAACACCGACGGCATTCCCATTTCCGCCGCTATATAGGCGTCCATATCGATCTCTCCGATATAGCTGCCGTTCAGCTTATAATACTGAACAACCTTACTGCTCATCGTGTGAGCGAGGACTCCGCCGAGGGTTCCCTCCATCGTATGGTAACCGAAATAGCAGATGCAGTCAAACCGATCCTTCGCAAAGCTCATTCTCGGCATCGAATGTCCCGGCGCAAGCAGCTCTATGCGCTTGTCAAGAGACGACGGATCAATATTCTTTCCGCTTCCGTGGTTATCCCAAAGGGCAACACATTCGGCTCCCGCTTCAAAGAGCGCATTCGCCGCCGCATTGACCTCCTTCGCCGCCTGTTCTCTTGCGACAAACCATTGGTCGCTACCCTCCTCGAGCCCCTTGTAGGGCTCTCCGACTACCTTGTTCACGCCCTCAAGATCGAGCGCGATCAGTATTCGCTTATACATTATTCTACCTTTCATTTGACCGTATCGTGTCCGAGAATTATCCAGCTTATCCATGTCGGTGACATAACTTTCCATTCTCCGCTCATATTTATCAATATGACATTGACCGTGCCCTCGTTATCTTCGCCCATGGTCTTCGTCTTTATACCTCAACCCCATTACAGTAACGCAGGTCGAGTCCGTTTGCATAGAGATGTGAGAGATCGGAATAACATAGGCACTTCGGTGCCGTTATGCCGTTTTTATTGTTTTTGAACTCAATTACCGTCACGCCTGTATGGGTGTAGTCGAGAGACGACCACATAATGTGAAGCGGTATATGGAGCAGAATCGATATCCACGTTCTCGCAAAAGCTGCGTGGCAGAAAAGTGCGACGCGCTCGTCGTTGTTTCTAAGTATACGGTAAACGCCGTTTTCCTCCTTATAGCCGAGGCGCTCGAGAAATTCCTTGCCGTGCTCCTCGATAAAGCTCGCGGCTTCCTTCATTTTCGTCTCGTTTATGCCCGTACATTCGTAGGCTCTCTCAAACGGGAGGTCGATATTTCCGTTTTCGCGGAAGGTCGTATTCTGAAGCAGAGATATCGACTTCATCTTGCCGTCGGGATAGGGCGTTTTTCTTTCGTCACCGATCTCGTGTGTCCAATCCTCGATATGCTTTTCAAGTCCCAAAAGCCGACAGGCGGGATCTGCGGTCTCCTTTGCACGTCCCATGGGGGAGGAAAAAATGCGGTCGATCTTAGAGTCAAGCATTCTTTTACCTACCGCCTCTGCCTGCAGCTTTCCGCGTTCGGTCAGAGAATCTGTCTCATATATCGGATCTCCGTGTCTTACTATATACAAAAGCATTATAATCACCTCTCTCGTATTGTATCGCAAGCCTCAGCCCGCGTTTTTTGTTTTGCCAAATTTATCTCGCACTTTATGATCGCCGCGACGGTCACAACAAATTCAACTCCGTAGGATATTGCGGAGGATATCGGTGCCTTTATGAGCAGGTTATATGCAACGGCAAGTGCATTCGGCACTAAAACCGCGTATCTCATCACGCGGATATTCCGCATTGCAAAGGTCACAGCATACGCGCAGGAGGACATCAGATACAAGAAGTCCCAAGGAGAGGAATCCGACAGTATGACGAAATTTATGATAAAATAGCTCGTGACCGTTGCCGCGCAAAGCCCGAGAATTACGTAAACGGGGACTTTTTTGTCCTTCTTCTCGTAAACGTAGCAAATTATCCCTCTCGCGATGCCTATTATAACGGAGACCATCGTAAAATACGAGCCCATAAGCAGATAGGACATCGACAAAAATACGTTGCCCGAGAGCTGGAATATCAGATAATTTCTTTTTGTGTTAAAAAAATAGCTTATTGAGTATAGACAGAGCGCAACCGTGCTCGCTATGAAGGATAGTTCACGCATATTTAACCTGACCGTAATTTTTTAGACAGTCTTAATTATAATACAAATCGGATAATATTTCAATATATATTTCGTTCCGTTTGCAAAATCGGACAGCTACTGAAAAATCAATTAAATTCGTCCTTATGCGACATGAAAAAGTCAAAATATCTCCTCACGTTCGGGAGCTCCGTCCATCTGCATACCGACACGGGATAATCGTCGAGATTATAGATCCTTACGTTTTTCATCGAAAGA
Source organism: Eubacteriales bacterium (assembly GCA_045540115.1). Classification (GTDB taxonomy): domain Bacteria; phylum Bacillota; class Clostridia; order Oscillospirales; family CAG-272; genus Colimorpha_A. Next base: position 8,377 of record JAZQGR010000066.1, on the reverse strand, counting down.
AGTATCGGCGAGTGCGTTGCGATCACAAACTGAGTCCTCGTCGCACGCGCCGTCGCTTCAATATATTCGGCGAGCCTTATCTGATGCTCGATCGAAAGGCTGTTTTCGGGCTCGTCGAGCAGATACAGTCCCTCTTCCTCGGTGCGGTCCACAAAATACCGCATCGCGGTCTCGCCGTTTGACATAAGATCAATATCGCTTGCCACGCGCTTCCTTATGTACGACGATTGCGACCGTCTCGGAGAAAGGATCTCCATCGTCGTTTTCCATCTTTCGTAATCGTCAAGCCCGTTCATGCGCATGATCTCGGGATTTCTCTCCGCTTCGCTTCTGACCTCGACGTATTTTCTCATAAGCTCGTCGCGGTCATCTCCCAGGCTCTCGTTCACGCGTCGCGCATTAAGAACGTATCTGAAAACGTCGTCGCTCGTAAGAACGGAGCTTATCCTCGGCATTCTTCCGTACTCAAGCTCGCACATACCGACGAACTGCTCGAAAAAGGGAGAAGCGTTAAACTCCGAGTACCGATTCGCATTCAGCCTCCCCGCAAGCACGTTGATAAGCGTGCTTTTGCCCGATCCGTTTCCGCCGTAAAGCAGAGTCACACTATCAAATTCGACCTCCCTCAAACACTTTTCGGGAAATATCTTGAAGGGATAAAAGGTGTTGAAGCAGGTTCTTTTCTCGTCCTTTATCACCTTTATCTCGGCGTTTGCACTCGGCAGAATCAGCTTTTTAATATATATCAAAACCGCACACCCCTTTCAGCTATTGATCGCTATCGAAAAAGTCGGCGATCGCATCGGCAGTCAGCTCTATCTGCTCTTCATTTGAAATTGTCGCCTTGCCGTCGCCGTCCTGATGACCGTACATTCCGAAATATGCGTGATTGCCGCCGTCAATGACCACCTCGGTAAAGTCGCTCGGCAAGTTCGACTTGTTTTTCTTATATTTCTGTCTGTTCATAACGCGGTCGTTACTGCCGAATACCGAAAGAACTTCAAGGTCGGTCTTCGAAAGGTCATCGCTCGAATACGCGGCAAGAAGCACAAGCCCATCAAACGCCCTCTTGTGCTCCGACAGATACGATGCCGCCATCGCGCCGCCAAGCGAATGACCGCCGATGTACCATTTTTTGATCTCAGGATACTTCTTTTGTATTCCGTCCGCGGCATTCACATCGAAAACCGCGAGGTTGAACGGCATCTCGACAAGCACGCAGAAGAAACCGCGCTCCGACAGCTCATGCATAAGCGGAATATACGCCGTATACTCGACCTTACCGCCCGGGTAGAAGATGAAGCCCGTTTCCGCATACTTGTCCCCGAACACGATCGTTCCGTCAGAGTGTTCTTTCCACTCAGCGTCTATCGGCAAAAACGCCTCGATCGCGCCCATGTACGCACGATAGTAATCGTTAAGATATATCGCGCACGCGGCGATCAGAATCGCGAGCGCAAGAACAATTGAAGTTACTATTATAAATATTTTCCGCTTCTTCTTGTCAGTGAATAGCTTCATGTGATGCTCCAAAGTTGTGTAAATTATCTGCTTATATTATATCACGCACCGCACGAATGTGCAACACGGAGAGGCATATAAATTCAGCAATGAGAAATTGATGACTCGCCGCGCTTGGATTTGACACAAAAAAGAACGAAGCGATCGCTTCGTTCTTTTTTTGGCTGACACAACAAAAGTGAACCTTCGTTCTCTCCTTTTTATTATCTGCCAAGAGGATCGGAAACCTGTATGGCTCTGATCCGCATTCAGTTTTTTATTTTATCATATCAATTCCTTTTTGGAGCGTATCGGCGGAAATAGCTCCTGTCGCCTGTGCGATCAAATATCCTTCTGCATTTATAAAGTACGTGGTAGGCAGCGAATACACGTTGTATGTCTTTGCCGCATCGTAGTCTTTATCATAAAACACGGGGAAAGTATATCCTTTTTCTGAAATAAACGCCTTTGCGGAGCTGAGCGTTTCCCGTCCTCCGGTCATATTTACCATCAGAAAATGCACCTCGTCGCCAAGCTCCAGATATTTTTCGTGAAAATCAGGCATTTCGCTTTGGCAAGGACCGCACCAGCTCGCCCAGAAATTCAGCACTATCGGCTTGCCAATATAATCCGAAAGATTGACTTTGTTCCCCGATCCGTCATAAGCAGTGAAATCGGGAGCTTTTGTCAGTTTCTGTTCCGTATCACCCGCACCCGAGCTTTGACTTTCGTTATCATTTTTATTTTGTTTTCCGTGTATCAGCAGCCCGTCGGGAGCACCGTTCTTGCCAAGTCGCGCATAAAGCGCCGACGCGCCGCCGATCAAAAGAACGAATACCAATACAAGTATAATTATATTTTTCTTCTTACTCATAGTTACTCCTTATCCGAGAATGCCCAGAAACCGTCCGAGCATTCCCGTTGCCATCAAAATACCGATTGCAACAAGCAGACTTCCGCTGACGATATTGATGACCTTATAGTTTTTCTTGATCCAGTTAAATGCGGATTTCAGATAATCAATCAGTACCGCGCTGAGAACGAACGGGATGCCAAGTCCCAGTGAATATGCCAAAAGCATCAGCATTCCCTCAACGATATGCGCCTGTTGGGATGCGAGCATAAGCGCCGAACCGAGAAACGCTCCCACGCAAGGCGTCCAACCGACAGAGAACACCATGCCGAAAAGCAGTGCTGAGAAGAATCCCATATTATCGGTTTTAACTGATCTGTCGCCACCTCGGAACAGGTTCAGCTTGAACACACCAAGGAAGTTCAGACCGAAGAACACCACGATCAGACCGGAAACAATATTAACGGCAACACGATACTCTCTTAAAAAGCTTCCCACCGTTCCCGCGAGCGCTCCAAGCATCACGAATACCACAGTAAAACCGGTAACGAATCCGAGCGCACCTTTCAGCGTTTTGCCCGCAGTCCGTTCGCCGCCGCCCGCAAAATAGGAAATGTAGATGGGCAGCATCGGAAGCAGACACGGAGAAATGAAGGTTATGATACCTTCTAAAAATGCTATCACATATTGCATTTACCGTCACACCCCTTTCCGAATAGTCCCGAGAGCAATAGTCCTATTGCTCCCATATAGATCATAGTAATCATGGGATTTGACGTGATCGGACAACTGCCCGTCGAACAGCCAACGGAATAATAATATATTAGTCCCACAAGTGCTCCGCCTATAGTAAACAAAAGCGGACGCAGCCACTTTTTAAGTTTTGATTTCATTTTCAAGCACCTCTTTTTTAACTTTTATGATCTCAGTATACCGCAATTATTATTTAACTTCCGTGATTTTGTCACCAAGCTGTGAATAATTAAAGGGTTTTGCCTTATTTGTATTGAAAAACAGGGGGAAATCGTGTATAATAATGAAAAATACATTCCTTATCTGCGCCCTGCTTTCGAGCGGATAAGGGTAGGATGGATTATATGGAATTTCAAAACTTTTTCCCGGTCTGGAATAAATTGAATACGGTTCACCAAGGAAAGATTCTCAGTTCACTTATCAAACGTACGGTAACAAAAGGAACCGTGATTCATAACGGCGGTATTGATTGCACAGGACTTTTACTCGTAAAGTCCGGTCAGCTTCGCGCCTATATCCTATCTGATGAAGGGCGGGAGATCACCATTTACCGTTTGTTCGATCGGGATATGTGTCTGTTTTCCGCATCCTGCATGATGCGCTCCATTCAGTTTGAAATTACCATTGAAGCCGAAAAGGACACCGACCTTTGGATCATACCCGTGGAGGTATATCAAAGCATTATGGCAGAGTCCGCACCGGTGGCGAATTACACAAACGAGCTGATGGCCACAAGATTTTCCGACGTTATGTGGCTGATTGAGCAGATCATGTGGAAGAGTCTTGATAAGCGCGTTGCCGCCTTCCTCCTGGAAGAATCCACGATTGAGGAGAGCAACACGCTGAAAATTACACACGAAGCCGTTGCCAACCACCTTGGCTCTCACCGTGAGGTCATCACCCGAATGCTGAAGTATTTTCAGAACGAAGGAATGGTCAAGCTCTCTCGTGGCACGATTGAACTTACAGACAAAACCAAATTAGAAGAACTAAGCGAAATATAAACAATGTCCGCCGATGCAAAGCGCACGGCGGACATTTTGCGTTATACGGGCGATCACCTGTTTTTTCTTCGGTTTCCGTTATCTTACAGCATATCGAGGATCGCTTCCTTCGGCCTTGCACCCATTGCCTGATTTACGATCTTACCGTTTTCGATCACTACAAGAGTCGGAATACTCATGATGCCGAACTGACTCGCCAGCTCGACCTCTTCGTCTACGTTGATCTTTCCAACCTTGATGTCAGCACGCTCATCAGCGATCTCCTCGACGATCGGCACTACCATGCGGCAGGGACCGCACCATGGAGCCCAAAAGTCCAGAAGAACTTTCTTATCGGAATTTAATACTTCATTTTGAAAGTTGTTTTTGTTAATATTTATAGCAGACATTTTTACGTCCTCCTTTTCTTTGTGTCTTCATTATATCACAGCATTTGTTGCCGTTCTGTGATAACATCACATTTCCCCTTTTAATATGTATGTGGTCGGAACACACTTCTCCTTCTACAATTTCTACTCCTTTCCATTGACATAATTGTCGCAGTATCTCCCTTATCTCAAGCCGTTTTTCTTCGAAAAACACTTTGCGTCTATATTTCGGTGCAAACACAATATGGTACTTGCAATTCCAACTCGTGTGTGCTAAACTATTATTGTCTATTGAGACTTTTTTCATAATTGAATCCTTCAAATATGTTTTTGGTTTGACTGGCAGGTCTTTCCAATTATAACATATTTGGAGGATTCTTTTTCATCGGTAAACCTCTTCCGAACCACGCTCCTCACGCGTGTTTTTCGGTTACAAACAAAAAATCCAAGTCTTCGACTTGGATTTTTTATATTACCCAACAATATACGATCTTTACGGGAGCTTCCATTCCTTCAGATAGGAAATCGACATCGTATGATCCTCGCCGAAGTGTATGGGGAGCCAAATATATGAACAGTGTAAAAAGCTATGCATATAGTTGTGGCGCTCAGCCATATGGATATAGCAATCATCACGGCCCTCTACCTGAAATATTGCCGTTGTTTGCGTGCAAAACGTCTTTTTTTCCTTATCATCAACGCAAGGATCGCCCATATCCTCCCATTCGCCAAGGAGAGAGCGGCTGCGGAAATACTTTGCCTGATTGTATTCCCAGCCTGTAAGCCCCGAGGTAATCATATAATAATACCCGTCTCTGTACGTAATGGCAGGAGCCTCGCGCAGAAATGCGGCGTCAATTCTTCTGTACTCCGACGTGCAGCTGAGATAATCATCCGCAAGCTTGACAATGTATATGCATCGGCTGCCCTTACCGTCGCGTTCGCTTACGTCACGGTCATAAACAAAATAGGCGCTGCCGTCCGCATCCTTATAAAGCGTGCTGTCTCGCACCACTCCGTCGTCATCTATCGGACGAGATGTTCCGAGCCAACGGTATTGACCGTTGACCGTATCGCAAACAGCCACGCCCGCTTCTCCCTTACCCTTCGCAAAACCGTGCTGACCGGGATAGCTGACGTAATGACACCATAAAACGTATTGCTTGGTTTTTTCGTTATATATGATCTTCGGACGTTCAAAGCGCATCGGCGCGCGCAACTCGCTTTCGGGATCATCGGAGCAAGCGAGAATAACTCCCTCGTACCGCCAGTTATAGAGGTCGTCCGATTCATACATGACAACACCAACGGTTCCGACTCCTCCGTTAAGAAGCCCGTCACGACTGTTATACGGGAGATCGCGCAGCGCCTGTCCATACCAATGGTATTTGCCGTCTGCGTAGATAATTCCGCCATCACTTGCGTTGATTATATTTCCGTCGGTATCATGCCAATCAATAAATTCATCAAAATTACCGTGAACCCATTTCTCCATAATATGCCTTCGTCACTCCGAATAATATGAACGTTTTTTACATTATATGTTATTACGTTCACGTTGTCAAGGTTAAACTAATATTGTATAAAAACATAAAAAAGAACGAAGCGATGCTTCGTTCTTTTTTGATGCCTCAACGGAACTGAGACTTTGTTAATTCAATATCCAAAAACACTTTAAAATCTAAGTTTATTATTGGTTTGCCCTCTTTTGCTATGAGCCCAAGCAATAGATGAATAAGTAAGCAATCCGGCAGGAATTAGCGGAGTAAAGCTTTGAAATCCGCTTATCACAACGGATATCACATCAACAATCGAACCAATCCCAAAAATCAACGCCCCCATCAACTCAACGAAATTCAAAAATCCCTCGGGGCACATCTCGTTCTTCACCTGAATATAAATGACAAGAAACACGCCAAAAAACCAAACAACAGCAGCTATCGGCGTGGCAATTATGATGCTCTTTTTATCGTCTGTCGCACCAAATATTATGAATAACAAATATAGAATCGATGAAATAAGAACAGGTATCAGAATAGAAAGCTTCGTATTCTCAAACATTTTATCAAGAATTTTTCTCATTATATAATCTCCTTTTTTTATATTATATCACAACATTACTATTCCTTCAATGCTTTTTCACAAAAAACCGTGGTCAAAAAAGGCGCAATGTGAAAGAGGATTGTTTTTACCCCTAAAAACACAAAAAGTCCTTGAAATTCAAGGACATCAACGCAAATTATCAATTAATCACGCCGTAAGGCGTGTATATCATCAATTCCGAAGGAATTGCATATCATCAACACGTAGTGTTGTATATCATCAAGCCGCAGGATGATACACGCTAAAGCGTGATGCGATACTGCCCCAAAGGGGCTGATGATATCCACGGCTTCGCCGTGATGATATGCCAAGCCTGCGGCTTGGATAACAAAAAAGACCTCATTTGAGGTCTTTCTTGTTTGTCATTCGTGTCCGAAAAAGAACTGGTCAAAAACCGAGGATTTCTTACTTTTTTCTCGTTAAGAACAATATAATACCGCTAATAGCAGGTATAGCCATCATAACAATAGCAGTTAAATGAGCTTTTTCTTGTTGTTCGGGAGTTGAAAACCATTCCAACGATCCTGTGAATAAGTATAAAACCCCTAATAAGAAAATTATACAAATAATAATCCACAAAAATATTCGAATAGCTTTCATATCATCACCGACCTTTAGGTGTATTATAGCATAAAAGCGAAAACAAATCAATGCGGAGCGTTGTATGTAATGAAATATCGCTATGCGATATGAAATAATCCTTCGGATTATGAAATATTTTGCTTTCGCAAAATGTGAAATAAAATTCGCCTCTTAACATTTGCGAAGCAAATATTTCATACGCTTTAGCGTATTTCACAGCGAAGCTATTTCACTCGCCGAAGGCGAATTTCATTGAAAAAGAAAAGACAAGTCTTTCGACTTGTCTTTCTTTTTCTGGCTCCCCCTGCTGGGCTTGAACCAGCGACATCATGATTAACAGTCATGCGCTCTACCGACTGAGCTAAGGAGGAATAAGTTTACCGCCAAATACAGAATACTTGGCGGTTATGTGTTGGCTTTGACCTATCTTCCCGGACCGTTGCCAGTCAAGTATTGTCGGCTCAGCAGAGCTTAACTTCCGTGTTCGGAATGGGAACGGGTGGACCCTCTGCGCTAAAAAAACCAACTTTGGAGCTTCGACGGTATTCCGTCTACAACCCCGATGAATGTCAGCGCTGACCTATCTTCCCGGACCGTTGCCAGTCAAGTATTGTCGGCATAGCAGAGCTTAACTTCCGTGTTCGGAATGGGAACGGGTGGACCCTCTGCAATAAAAGCACTGACTTATGGTGCACCTTCAGGGATTCGAACCCGGGACCCACTGATTAAGAGTCAGTTGCTCTACCAACTGAGCTAAAGGCGCAAATGCCTTTCCTACACCCTGAAAACCGAACAGTGAAACTCCTTCCATCGCAAACAAGCGCCTGCATTCTTTATCGAACCTTGTAGGTCAAGCCCTCGGCTTATTAGTATCGGTCAGCTGCACGCCTCACAGCGCTTCCACCTCCGACCTATCAACGACATAGTCTACGTCGAGCCTTACTCCATAAAGGATGAGAGATCTAATCTTAGGGAGAGTTTCACGCTTAGATGCTTTCAGCGTTTATCTCGTCCAGACGTAGCTACCCAGCTGTGCCCTTGGCAGGACAACTGGTGCACCAGAGGTCTGTCCATCCCGGTCCTCTCGTACTAAGGACAGCTCCCTTCAAATCTCTTACGCCCGCAACAGATAGGGACCGAACTGTCTCACGACGTTCTGAACCCAGCTCGCGTGCCACTTTAATCGGCGAACAGCCGAACCCTTGGGACCGAAT
>JAZQGR010000065.1:0-14424 GCA_045540115.1 Eubacteriales bacterium | reverse complement strand
CGTCCCGAGCTGGACTTCTCCAAGAACCGCGCCGAGGACGATGACTTGATTGGTGATGCATACGAATACTTGATGCGCAAATTCGCTACCGAAAGCGGTAAAAGTAAGGGGCAGTTCTATACCCCTGCCGAGGTATCCCGTATCCTTGCCAAGGTAATCGGTATATCCGAAGAAACCAGACCTTCGGCAACTATTTATGACCCTGCCTGCGGTTCAGGCTCTCTTTTGATTCGTGCGCTGAACGAGGCTCCTATTGACTTGTCCGGTTACGGTCAGGAAAAGGATACCACTACTGCCGGTCTGGCAATTATGAACGCAGTTCTCCATAATAAGGTTGCTACCATCAAAGCCGGCAACACCTTCTCTGATCCGCAGTACTTTGAAACCGGATCGGAAGAAACCGTGTTGCGCAGATTTGACTATATCGTAGCAAACCCGCCCTTCTCCATTAAGAACTGGACCGATGGCGTGAAAGAATACGGAAGATTCGACGGTTACGGTGAAAGACCGCCCGAAAAGAACGGTGACTATGCTTGGCTGATGCACATTCTCAAGTCTTTGAAGCGTACCGGTAAAGCCGCAGTTATCTTGCCCCACGGCGTTCTGTTCCGCGGTAACGCAGAGGGAGAAATCAGAAAAGCTCTAATTAAGACCGGATACATCAAGGGCATTATCGGTCTTCCTGCAAACTTGTTCTATGGTACGGGTATCCCTGCGTGTATTATCATCATTGACAAAGAGGATGCGGACGAGCGTACCGGCATCTTTATGATCGATGCAAGCCACGATTTCGTCAAGGACGGCAATAAGAACCGCCTTCGTGCACGTGATATTTATAAAATCGTTACGACATTCAATGAGCAGATCACCGATGATCCTCACTATGCCCGTTTTGTACCTATGAGCGAGATTACCGGTAAAAACGATTACAACCTGAATATCTCTCGCTATATTGATTCTGGTATCACCGAAGACCTTCAGAGCATCGAGGCACATTTGAAGGGGGGCATCCCTGCTTATGATGTGGATGGTATGGAACGCTATTGGTCTGTATTCGGTTTGTTGAAGAACAAGCTGTTTTCCGTTCTGCGCGAAGGCTTCTATCAGTTGAACGTCTCTAAGGACGAAGTGCGCCCTCTTATTCACGAGGATGAAGAATTTTCCTCTTATGCAGATAAAATTGACAACGCGTTTATGGAGTGGCGTAGTGCTGTAGATAAAGAGCTCCGCAGTATAAACGCATACATCAATGCCAAGGACTTGATTGTCCGTTTGGCAGAGCAGATTTTGATTCAGTTCGAAGGTGTTGAGCTGATCGATAAATACGACGTTTATCAGGTGCTTCTTGCTTACTGGCAGGAGGTTATGTCCGATGATGTGTACCTTTTGATTCAGGACGGATACGAGGCAGGACGTGAGATAGACAATGAGTATGTTGTAAAAACAAAAACCGAAGGCGATGAGACAATCACAATCGTAACGGATAAGATTAAAAGTTGGGATGGTAGGCTTATTCCAAAGACCATTATCATCGATACCTATTTTGCCGAAGAAGCCAAGGCGATTGAAGCCGCTGAGGTGATTGTGGCAGATACGCAGGCGCAGATTGACGAAATTCTCGAAGGTGCAGAGGAAGGCTCCGCTATTGCAGAAGTGCTTGAAAATGAGACAATGAGCTTTGCGAAAGCATTGAAGGCTGCCATCGAAGAAATCCGCGAAAAGATACATTCGGAAGAAATCGATGCGCTTCTTGCGCTTTTTAATGCGCTTCCGATGAAGAAAGCGGTGCTGGACGGTTATTTGGCAAAGCATCCTCTTTGCGCATCTGCAAAAAACGATAAAGGTAACGTAAACGCAAGTAGCGTAAAAGCACGTATTGTCGTGCTCCGTGAAATTACTCCAGTACCGGAAATGTATGCGGAGGATTACGAACAGCTTATGTCCTTGTTTACCTTAATGGCAAGGAACGATGAGCAGAGCAAACTCGTAAAAGCTCTGAAAGCACAACTTGAGGAAAAGGTGAAAGCAAAGTATACCGTTCTTTCTATTGATGAGATTAAGGAATTGCTCGTCAACAAAAAATGGTACTATTCTATTTATGACGGTATCGATGCTCTGTATGTAGCAATTTCACACAACATTACCAACCGTATTGTAGAGCTGGCAGAGCGTTACGAGGACACACTCCCCACATTTTCTTCCGTGGTTGAAGATTATGAAGCCAAAGTGAAATCTCATTTGGAAAGGATGGGATTTGTATGGTGAAGCCTTGGAAAACTGCCACGATAGGTGATTTTCTTGATTTTAAGAATGGTCTTAATAAGGGGAAAGAATTTTTCGGATACGGTACTCCTATCGTCAATTATACAGACGTATACAAAAATCGAGGACTAAGAAAGGCTGATATTCGTGGTAAGGTTTGTCTTACTCCCGATGAAATCCACCGATTTGATGTTCGTAAAAATGATGTGTTTTTCACCAGAACATCTGAAACTCCGGACGAAGTGGGTATGTCATCCGTTCTGCTTGAAGATATAGAAAACGGTGTGTTCAGCGGTTTTGTGCTTCGCGGAAGACCGAAGAATGATATGTTTGTTCCCGAGTATTGCAAATACTGTTTTTCTACAGAAGCAGTACGTAACGCTATTATTACCGGATGCACTTATACAACCAGAGCGTTGACCAACGGAAAGCAATTATCTGCGATTGAGTTGCCTATACCATCAAAGCCGGAGCAGGAGGCTATTGCCGAAGCGTTGTCCGACATCGATACCCTTATTGTTAATTTGGAAAAGCTGATTGCAAAGAAAAAAGCTATCAAACAAGGGGCAATGCAGGAACTGCTGACCGGAAAACGTAGGTTACCTGGATTTGATGGCGAATGGAAAACAAGCAAGATCGGATATTTTGGTGAATTCATAAGTGGAAGTTGTTTTCCTCTTGCTCATCAAGGTAAACAAGGAGAAAAGTATCCTTTCTATAAGGTTTCCGATTTTAACAATCCAGGTAACGAGCGATGTCTTAAACAAGCCAACAACTATGTGTCGCCACAAGTGGCGGATCAATTGGGGTGCAAAATAATTCCCGAAAAATCTATTGTTGTTGCCAAAATTGGAGCTGCGATTTTTTTGGAACGCAAAAAACTTACAACGGTGCATTGTTGCATAGACAATAATATGATGGCATTTGTTCCGTTTAATGCAGCGGTTGCACAATTTGTTTGTTATGTTTTCCAAAGTATGCGTTTAGGCGAATTAACAGAGGCTACGGCACTTCCAAGTTTGAGTGGAAAAACAATCTGCGCCGTTGAAAAGCACGTTCCTTCATCGGTTGAAGAACAAATTGCTATTGCAAATATTCTTTTGGATATGGATTCTGAAATAGATGAATTAGAGAAAAAACTCAACAAATATAGAAAAATAAAAATCGGCATGATGAGCGAACTGCTCACTGGTAGAATTAGATTGATAGATAAGGAGGATGCATAATGGACAATATCGGAAAACCTGAAGTTGTTACCCAAAAGCGTGTAATTGATTTCTTTGTAAATAAGCTGCGCTACAACTACATCGGTAATCTGAAAGATCGCGAAAACAGTAATATTGATGAAGTGAAACTGATCAAGTGGCTGACCGATCACGGTTATACCGAAGCCATTGCCGTCCGTGCGGTAGAGGAACTGGTAAAAGCATCGACCAATATGCAAGAGGGCTTATATACTGCTAACCGCGAGGTCTATCAGCTTTTGAAATACGGCGCCAAGATCAAAGAGAATGCCGACGAAAACGAAACTACCGTTTATTTCATCAACTGGGAGACTCCCGGCGAAAACCTCTTTGAAATTGCCGAAGAGGTCACCGTAGTAGCCAACAATGAAAAACGCCCCGACCTGGTTGTTTATCTGAACGGTATTGCCGTTGCGGTAATCGAGCTGAAGAAAAGTACCGTTTCTGTTTCCAACGGCATCCGTCAGAATCTGACCAATCAGCGTGAAATGTTCATAGAGCCCTTCTTTACTACTATGCAGTTCTGTATGGCGGGTAATGATAGCGAAGGTCTGCGTTACGGCACGATTCGAACAAAGGAAAAATACTATCTCGAATGGAAGAAGGACGGTTTTACCGAGTATCCCGAAGAACGAGATGACGTAGACGTTCGTATCGAAGAAATCTGCGATACCATTCCGAATCGTTTGGATCGTGATCTCTTTGCAATGTTCTATAAGGTTCGTTTCTTGAACCTTATCCATAATTTCTTGATCTTTGATAAGGGTCAGAAAAAGGTCTGCCGTTACAATCAATATTACGGTATTATGCGCGCGCAGAAGCGTCTTACTGCCGGTAAGGGCGGCATCATTTGGCACACCCAAGGTAGCGGAAAATCGCTTACTATGATCTGGCTCTCCAAATGGCTTCTTGCCAACATTCCTACCGCACGTGTACTGATCGTTACAGACCGTGATGAGCTCGACGAGCAGATTGAAAAGAATTTCAAAGGCGTATATGAGACCATTGTTCGCACCAGAAGTGGCGCGGATTTGTTGGCACGCTTGAATTCTCACGAGGATCGCTTGCTCTGCTCTCTGATTCATAAGTTTGGCAAGCGCGGTGGCGAAGCAACCGAAAAGGACTATGAGAGATACATAGAGGAACTGAAAGCTTCCTTGCCTGCAAATTTCAAAGCGAAAGACGATATTTTTGTATTCGTTGATGAGTGCCACCGTACACAGTCTGGTAAGCTGCATTTGGCAATGAAGACAATTATGCCTAACGCTGTATTTGTAGGTTTTACAGGCACGCCTCTTTTGAAAAAGGACAAGGCTACCAGTATAGAAGTTTTCGGTCGTTATATTCACACCTATAAATTCGATGAGGGTGTTGCTGACGGCGTCGTTTTGGATTTGCGTTACGAGTATCGTGATATTCCTCAGGAGATTCGTTCTCAGGATAAAATCGACGCTTGGTTTGATGCAAAAACCCGTGGACTTATGCCTCGCGCAAAAGCAAGGCTCAAGCAACTTTGGGGTACGATGCAAAGCGTATACAGTTCCCGTGACCGTCTTGATAAAATCGTATGCGATATCATGATGGATTTTGAGACTAAGCCCCGCCTTATGGACGGTAGCGGTAATGCAATCCTTGTCGCAAACGATATACTGACAGCTTGTAAATATTACGAGTTGTTCCAGCAGAAGCATTTTTATCAATGTGCGGTTATTTCCTCTTACGAGCCTCGTAGCGGTGATTTGCGCACCGAAACCGTTAGCGATTCCGAGGAAACCGATGCTTTTGAAAAATATTGCATCTACTTAAGAATGATTGGAATTGATCCTACGGACACAGCAGATAATAGCGGTATTGCGAAAAAGGTTGAGGAGTTTGAGGCGGCAGTAAAGGAAAAGTTTATCAATGAGCCCAACAATATGAAGTTGCTTATCGTAGTTGATAAACTGCTTACCGGATTCGATGCTCCCCCTTGTACTTATCTTTATATTGATAAAGTCATGCACGACCACGGTCTTTTCCAAGCGATTTGCCGCGTAAACCGACTTGACGGCGATGATAAGGATTTCGGATATATTGTTGACTATCAAAAGCTGTTCGGTGATTTGGCAGAGGCAATGGAGAAATACACCTCGGGTGCGTTTGAAGCTTACGAGGATGAAGATGTTGAGGGATTGCTGAAAGATCGCAAAGCAGAGGCTCAAAAGCGTTTCGAAAAGCTTCTTGATGAGTTGGACGAGCTGTGCGAGGGCGTTCCTTATCCCAAGGAAGAACCCGATTATCAGCGTTATTTCTGCGGCGAAAACGGTGTCGATATTGACAACGATGAAGCATATGCAAGAATGCGTGAACGGTTATATCGTTTGGTTAACTCCCTCATTCGCGCTTACGCAGAAGTAAAGCCTATGATGACCGAGCTTGAATATACATCTTCCCAGCAAGAGCAGTACGATAAGACTGTTAATTTCTATGTAGCATTAAAGGCTACCATCGGACGCGCCAGCGGTGACTTCATTGACCTTAAAGCTTATGAACCCGGTATGCGCTATTTGATTGATAACTATATCGTAGCGGAGGATTCCAAAATCATCGGCAACTTTGATGATTTTACGCTTCTTGATTTCATTTTGGCGCAACGTGAAAAGCTTGAGGGTGACGAATCAAAATCCAAAGAGCAAGAGAGCGCAGCGGAGGCAATTGAAAACAACATCCGAAGAAAAGTTGTTGAGAAGATTATCCTTAATCCAAAATACTATGAGAAAATGTCCGCTGTTCTTGAGCAACTTATTCAAGAGCGTAAACAGGGCGTAATTAAGTATGCGGAGCTTCTGGAGAAGTATATTGAACTTGCAAGAAATGTTACTAATCCCGAGGACAACAATGCTTATCCCGAAAAAGTACGCCATAGTGCCGCTATGAGAGCGTTGTATGATAATACCGGTTGCGATGCAGATCTTGCTGAAGCTCTCCACGCAGCGGTACTACGCTCCAGAATGGACAGATTCCATAACGACCCTGTTAAGGAGCGTCGTATTAAGCGCGAGCTACTGAAAATCCTAAAAAGCAAGGATGAGGTTGAGCGCGTATTCAAAATTATTGCAGAACAAGAGGAATACAAATGAAACTGGTGGTAAACGGCATAGAAGTGTCTGTTATTAAAAAATCAATAAAAAATATGCACCTCTATGTCAAACCGCCGGAGGGGCGCGTAGAGGTGTCTGTCCCCCTACATTTGAGCGATGAGAGCATAGAACTGTTTGTCCGCACGAAGATAGGCTGGATTCGCAGACAACAAGAGAAGTTTGAAAACCAACCCCGTCAGACGGAACGTGAATATGTATCAGGCGAAGCATTCTATGTGTGGGGACGGCAGTACTATTTGCTTGTCAATTACAGCAATAAGGGTAACTCGCTTATATTAGACGGAGATAAAGCTATCCTCACGGTTCGTGAGGGTAGCACCGTCGAACAGCGCGAACGCTATATCAATGAGTGGTATCGCGGAATTCTGAAAGCGGAAGTAGAGCAACTGTTGCCAAAGTGGAGTGAAATTACAGGTCTCTATCCCGACAGTTGGCAAACGAAAAACATGACCACCCGTTGGGGTACGTGTAATGTCAAGACGAGAAAAATATGGCTCAATTTGCAGTTGGCAAAAAAACCGATTGATTGCTTGGAGTATGTTATTCTCCACGAACTCGCACACCTAAAGGTGAAAAATCATAACGAGCAATTTGTTGCGATTATGGATCAGTATATGCCGTATTGGCGTGAGATTCGAAAGAAGCTCAATGATCAGATTTTGGATTATATGGAATGAAAAAGGCGGTTTGAAGGAGGAAATATGATGCAAACACTACAGATGGACGAGTTTCTGCGTTCGTTGAAACAGAATATTAGGACGCCGCATGCTCTCCTTCTTGGAGCGGGCGCATCGGTTGAATCCGGAGTTCAATCAGCCGCAGACTGTATCTGGGAATGGAAAAAAGAGATTTTTCTCTCTCAGAATCCTGGGATGATTGGTACATACGATAATTCGAAGCAGGATAACGTGCGTCGTGTTATACAACGGTGGATTGATGCGCAGAATTCATATCCAACCGAGAACAGCCCTGAGGAGTATTCTTTTTTCGTCGAAAAAGCATATCGAATACCCGAAGATCGCAGAAGGTACTTTCAAGGGTTGGTAACCGGTAAAGAACCGAGCCTGGGATATCATTTAATAGCTATGCTGGCACAACGGGATATCGTAAAGAGCGTATGGACTACCAATTTTGATGGTCTTATGGTTAAATGTGCACATCAATACACTCCTTTGGTTCCAATAGAAATCACAGCGCAAACCTCTGACAGGGTCTATAGAGGCGACGTGGATGGTGAATTGCTGTGTGTTGCTTTGCATGGTGATTATAAATACGGTGACCTAAAAAACACGGAGCAGGAACTTGATACTCAAGACGGCGAGCTGGTTAAAGCACTGCGCCACGAATTAACTAATCGCGATCTGATTGTATTCGGTTATAGTGGCAGAGATGCCTCGCTAATGCAGGCGTTAAAACAGGTGTATACTGATCGCGGCGCGGGCAAACTGTTTTGGTGTGGCTATGGATCGGATATACCGGTACCGGTGGCTGATCTTATTGAACATGCAAATAAGAATGGACGTAGCGCGTTCTACATCGCTACATCCGGCTTCGACAGTGCTATGTATGCTATTGCTCGCCATTGTATGAGTAATGACACAGGCTTTATTTCCAGGGTCGATGAGATAAAAAGAAAGTTGGCTATTGAAATAGAGCCACAAAGCACAGGCTTTTTGGTTTCCGAAGAACCCATAAACAAAGTAGTAAATACAAATGCGTACCCCATTGTTTTTCCTTCACAATGTTATCAGCTTGAGATCACCTATGCTCCTAAAGAAAATCCGTGGAATTATTGCCGTGAACTGTACAAGCAAGACATTATGGCAGTGCCATACAACGGTATGATTTACGCGTGGGGAGCAAAGGAAATAATTGAAGATGTTTGTTCTGAAAGAATAAAAGGATCTGTGAAACTTTGTCCGTTGACTCGTGGTTTCGTTGCCAGAAATGGAGCAATGCAAGAATTGTTATTAAAAACAATCACACGCATCATAGCGGAAAAGCACAATTTGGGATATTCAAAGGGTAAAATCTGGGATACCAATGATATCGTAAAATATCAAATTGGCGAAAAAATCATAACTGCATTTAGCGGCGTTCGGATTGCCATTGTATTTGATAGTAAAAATACTTACTTAACTTTTGCTCCCAGTTATATGTATGCCGATGGAGAGGAATTTTCAAAAGAGGAAAAGAAACAGTTTGCAGATAAGTTTAGTGTTGCTGTTAATAACCGTCGTCCTAATCCCAACACAAGCGCTTACATTATAAAATGGGTGCGTAGATTGCTTGGAAACGATAAATTAACCACAAATTATCCAATTGATTCGGGTACACCATTTAGATTCGCAATTCGTGCTCGTAGTGCACTGCTCGGAATCAACTACGGTCAAACTCGAAATATTCCCTTAAGCACCGAGTTGTCAAAAAGAATAATATTCCGTGGAAAAGAATATAGAGATCCGCAATTGAGGTTTTACAACCCTGCTTTAATAAAGTATTCGGAAAATTTTCATCCCATGTTAGGTTTGATGAATAACGCTCCGGTTGATTATCCCATGAATCATGGCGTATTGCGTCATTCGATTGTATGCGGTGTTATCTGTCCCACAGGATATGAAAATAAATTTTCCAGCTTTATTGCTGGATTAAATCAGCGATCCGAGGCAAAGCACAACTTTGATTTTCTTGTGTCTTTCCCAGGCTTTTACGAGGCATTCAAGGCGGGGCTCGATTTGCCGAATATCGCCTCAAGCAAATGGCAAAGTGTTAGTTCAACGAAAAATCCTGATGTATATGCTGCGGCAGTAGAATTTGGAGAAACTATTACACGAAAGATTGATCAGTTAAGTGCGCAGTCGGTAGATGCCATTTTAATTTATATTCCAGAAGAATATGAGACTTTAACGGCATACTCTGACGGCACAGAAAAGTTTGATTTGCATGACTTTGTTAAAGCTTATGCGGCGCAAAGACAAGTGGCAACACAGTTTGTGCGCCAGAAAACAATCGACAGCGAGTTGCACTGTCAGATAATGTGGGCGTTATCGCTTGCTCTATACGTAAAATCTGGTAGAATTCCCTGGACAATCACCGGAACTCAACCAGACACGGCGTTTGCTGGAATTGGATACAGTGTAATGCGAGGTGCAAAGAGTAACAATGTCGTTGTCGGCTGCAGCCATATTTATTCTTCTGATGGGCAAGGCATGAAATATCGCCTTTCAAAAATTCACGATGTTCAGTTTGATAGAAAGGACAACCCCTATCTGTCAGAGGATGAAGCATATCGACTCGGATTAACAATCAAGGACTTGTTCCATAATTCGTTTTCCGAAATACCTAAACGCGTTGTTATCCATAAGCGCACCCCCTTCCAGAGAGAAGAAATCAAAGGTTTGGTAGAGAGTCTTTCAAGCGCGGGTGTAAAGAGCATCGATTTGATTGAAATATCATACGAAGATGACTTAAAGTGTTTTGCGCTTAATTATGATCATACCGGTGTTGATGATTATCCCGTTCGTCGTGGTATGTGCTTCCCGATAAGTGAGAATACGATGTATTTATACACTCATGGTATAGCACCATCTGTGCGTAATCCGAAATTCAAGTATTTCCAAGGTGGAAAAACCGTTCCACTGCCTTTGAAAGTTGTAAGGCATTATGGATCCAGCCACATGGCACAAATTGCAACCGAAATACTTGGCTTATCAAAAATGAATTGGAACAGCTTTAATTTGTATTCGAAGTTGCCATGCACGATAGAGTCATCCAATGAAATAGCACGCATCGGCTGGCTTTTATCTCAATACGAGGGGGCACTATATGATTACCGTTATTTTATGTGATGCAAGATTTGAGTCTCAAGTTAAACTGCACAGAAAATATTTTAAAGGCATTAACAAGATAGACCTCAAAGCGCAATGGAGGAAACATGAAAAACAAGATTGTATCTTTGGTCGATATGATAAAACTTTCAGACAATGAAGAGTTATCCGAGGGTTATGTTCGATATATCTGTGGTATAGATGCAGAACGCCAGTACAAACATCAAGAAATTGTTGATATTCAATGCTTGCTCAATGTTATTCAGATTTCGGCAGAAAATTGTGCTGGATTCCTTTATGGATATGTAGTTCCACAGTTGAACAAAGAATTCGATCTACTGAAAATAACAGACAAAGCTTGCGTAAATATTGAACTAAAAAGCGGAGAAGTATCCGTAGAAAAAATTAAACGCCAGTTGGTTCAAAACGCACATTATTTAAAGCTTCTTAATAAATCAACTCTCCAATTGTTTCTTTTCGTTTCTTCAACCAAAACCTTATATACTTTGGACAATCAAAATAATTTGGTAATTGCCTCGTTTGATGATTTATCAAACGCAATAAATAGTGCAGGGGATATAGAGGTTATAGATCTTGACAAAGTTTTTCTTCCGAAGAATATTCTTGTTTCACCATTAAATTCAACAGATCGTTTTTTAAGAGAAGATTATTTGCTTACGGAACATCAAGAAAACATAAAAAAGGATGTTCTTAAATATGTTCAAACGAACACTCAAGGTCGATTTGCTGGGATTACTGGAGGTCCTGGCACGGGAAAAACTCTGTTAATATACGATATAGCCAGAGAACTGTCTAAATCAAAAAGAATTTTGATGATTCATAGTGGAATACTGTGTGATGGTCATTATTCTCTTAATTTATCATTACCAAACATAAGGATCATCGCAGCAAAAGAACTTCGTTATCGCGAAATAAAAGATGTTGATGTTGTAATTGTTGATGAGGCTCACAGATTGTATACTGATTCTTTTGAAAAAGTGGAGAGATGGGTTAAACGAGCTAAAACGATATGTTTGTTTTCATATGATGCAGGACAAACACTATCTTCATCCGAAAAGAGGCGCCGTACGTCCGAAGCCATTGATGCATTGTGTGGTTCCAATATACACAGGCTTAAAAACAAAATAAGAACCAATAAAGAATTGGCACTTTTTATTACGTGTTTGCGGGATCTAACAAAATACAGAGAAGAGTATTCTTTCCCGAATGTAACCATTGTTTATGAACCTGACAAAACAAAAGCGTTAGAAAGAGCCAAAGCATTTGAGGCTGAGGATTATACTTTTATATCTTTTACACCTTCCTTGTATAATCATTCTTTGGATTATCAAATAAGCGAACACAATACTCACAATGTTATAGGGCAAGAATTTGAAGGGGTCTGTATGATTTTGGACTATAATTGGTTTTATGATCATGGACACTTGGCGGGCAGACAACATCCAAATCCTGATTATCTGTTTAATCAACTATTGTATCAGGGATTAACCAGAGTTAGAAGTAAGTTGGCGCTTATTGTTTGTTCTGAAAGCGTTTTGGCTCATATTTTACCATTATTAAAGAATAGTTAAGACCTATTCTCTCTGGACTTCCGTCCATTTCTGTGATATTGTGTGTGCTACCACGAAAAGGAGGTAGTACATATGGTACGGAAAAAACAAGTAAATAACGAAAACGGAGCGGTTCTGAATCGGGATTTCCCGAGGCGGGACCGCTCTCTCGTTATGGTGCCGGAGGAGCTGAGGCGGCTATTTCCGAACGCCAAGCCGGAGTACATCGAAATGGCATTGGAGAGATTCGGCACGTATGGGTGCGACGAAGGTGAGAGCAAGATCGAGTTGTTCGGCAAGGTGCTGGCGGCGGTGATCATCGACGAAAGCATCGGGAAGCGAGGTGGGAAGCATGGGAATTCTTGAAGAACTGTGGTATGGCAACATCTCGCCGTGCGAGCGGGACTTCAAACGAGGCAGTACATATTCGGAGCTGCTTGGGTATATCGTCAGGCACGAAGAAGACCTGCAAAAGCGGATGAACGACGAGGAAAAAGAGATCTTCGAAAAGTTCACCGAATGCACCAACGAGATGTACGGCATCGCGGAGCGGGAGGCATTCGTAAGAGGTTTTACGCTCGGAGCCAGGAACATCATCGAAATAATGAATACGGAAATTGAATAACAGAAAGGAATTACATATATGAAAAAGTTAATCACCATTATCCTTGCAATGATTATGACGCTCTTTAGTACACCGCAAAAGGGCGCAGATCAACCGCACGTGACCGCCGAAAAACCGCCACAGTCAGCAATAACGGTACAGGTGGAGCAAGTACCCGAAGAAAGCGAAAAACCCGCAGAGACGGCGTTTGTGAGCGAGGTGGCGGAGGCAAAAACAACGACTGAAGCGCCAAAGAAAGAAGCGCCTGTAGTTCAGGAAACAGTTACGGAAGAATGCACTGAGGTCGCAGAAGAAAGCGTTACCAAACTGGAAGAAGACACCGTCGAATGTATCGACGAAGGCGATCAAAGCCTTGCGGAATACAAGCCACAGATCGGCAGTCAGCCGAATCCCTTCGAGAACGATACACCGACCGAGATCGATGACCATCCCGTAGAAGATTACGTTGGCGAAGGCGAAGACCGTCCTGGCGAAGGAAAACGCTTCTAAACATCAAAGAGGGGCTGCACAAAACGTACAGTCCCTCAATAATTTGTCATTTGTTATTATACAAAACATTCAGCGTATTCGGGTTCGGACTGGATTCTCTCTTTCAATTCATCAGGCAAAACTTCTATCCACCCTTTCCAGAATGATTTGGAAAGCGATGGGAAGTTTTCGCTTGGGAATGTTACCTTTGATACAAGCGGCGAGGTATATTGATATTCACCTGTGCACCGAATGGAATCATAAAGCCTTTTATGCTCAAATCCTTTTTTGAAGTGTTCTAAAGCTTTTTCTGCACCTTCACCAAATCGCGCTTCATAAAGCGCAGCGTGCAGATATAATTCGCAGATATGATAATGCCCAACACCGCACCGACCATCGCTGAAAACAGTTTCATAAAGATGCGCAAGTTCTATCATTAGAGCAACGCCTTCTTTTTTAGTGAAAACCGAAACTTTCGTACATACAGAATTCACTATAACTGTTTTTAACGCAACCAATACATCGATAATCGCTTCTCCTTGGTATTTATCTCTTGACTCTCCCTCATTCGCTAATGACAATAGCACCTCTCTACTCATAAGAAGGCTGTTTTGCTTTGAAGCAAGTGTCGTAGCTTTATCGAAATAACCCATTTTTGCATAGTAAAGCACCATGCGCTGAGTCAACACGTCCCTATCTTCGGCACTTATATCCAACGTTAATGCCTTTTCAAATGCTCTCAGTGCTTCTTGCCAATATATATTTTGAGAGTTATATTCCGTGTCTTCAAAAGTATAATCGGAGCCGTCCTTTGTATAACTTCTTGCACCGTGTTTTTTCCATCCGTGCTGATCCAAAGCAAACCCTAAATTCATATACACCTTCGGCTCCGAAGGAAACTCCTCTGCGGCTGTACGAAGCATCTCTACACACTCTGTCATATCGCCATTTTCAACGATTGCTTTTTCTGCTTTTTCTAATATTCGTTTTAGCTTTTCTTCTCTGTCTTTGCTATAACCAAAAAGCTCGTCAATGCTGACATTAAAGTAGTTTGCAATAGCAGGAATCATCTCCATATCGGGATAACTTCCATCCTTTTCCCAACGGGAAACAGCTTGATTTGAAACGCCAAGCGCAACCGCAAGTTCTTCTTGCTTTCTTCCATCGCGCTTGCGCAATTCTTTTATTTTTTCTCCAAGTGTAAGTTTCATAAAAACCTCCGAAATATTTATTTCACCGGTGTGATTATATTATATCTTATACTGGCTCACATTTCAATAATCAATC
>JAZQGR010000064.1:0-2930 GCA_045540115.1 Eubacteriales bacterium | reverse complement strand
GCTGGGGAACGCTAAGTGTTTAGTGCTAATCGCTAACTATTCAGCGAAGACGACATAGCAATATAATTATGTATATCAAATTGGAATATTTTATTGAAAAAGTTTGCACGAACTCCATTACGAGTGCGGAATAATCTAATTAAAATATACCAATCTGCCAAAACATAATTATAGCAATATCCGATGTTAGCTGAAGATCGAAGGAGTTAGTACGCGCCCTTAAGCGTTCCCCAGCGGGGAAAGGGGACCGCGAGGAGCGGTGAATGAGGAGATCGGAGTCTGTACTGCACTAACGACAAGCGCGTATATCGACGTTGAATTTTCTTAAGTTGACAGCATTGCCCTACCAAGGAAGGCTGATTTTGAAAGCGCAAACACATCTTTTTTGATATAGTAACAGTTGTTACACCCAACAGAGAGGTAAAATATGAAACGAATTCTATTAATGATCCTCACCCTCGCCGTCTGCCTGCCCATTCTTTCGGGGTGCGGGCTGCCGAATCTTGATGAAAACAGCATAAAAAGCATCTCCGTAACGTCGTTGCCGAAAGGATATGAGTATTCATTCAAAGGGGATGACGCGCAGGCGATCATTGATTATCTTGAAAGCCTGCATCTGACTCCTTTTTCGGGAATTAATTCTGAGGACGGCATGGCATGGGTCATATCAATCGAACATAAAAACGGAAAAGTCACGACCGTATATCATTCCTGCAACAAATACATCATGGCAGAGGACGGATCGCTATATGAAATGATCTTCGAGGAAGCAGACCGCTTTGGCTCATTGCTGTATGAATTGGACAATTAACAGCATAAAGGAGAAAAAATATGAAACGAATTCTGTCAATATGCCTTTCCCTGCTACTGCTTGCCTCGCTTATGACATCCTGCAAGCAAAAGCCGCAGGCGGTTGAAGAGCTTGAGGCTCCAACCGAAGCCTTGCAACAAGCCGTTGTCTCCGAAGCTCCCCTAACCGATGAAGAACGCGCCATCATTGAACTCGCGAATGCCGAAATACTGAAAAAGTACCCAATCGAATCGCTCGATCATTACCAAATCAGCATCGACCAAGGCAGAAACGGTGATTATTTCGTAAGATACAAACTTATGATCGGCAATTACAGAACATACGAGTCCTATACGGTAGAACTTAACGCCGATAAAATCATAGGGGACGTATACGGCGACTACGGCGAGTACGCCGCATATCTGCCCTACGCTACCGAAGAAAAGATCCGCGCGGCGGAAGAAAAGCTCGAAAAACAGCTTGAGAAATACGACGAAAGAAGCCACTTCTATCTTTCGATCGACAGCGAAGGCTACCTCTGTCTGAGCGCCGAGATCATCATAGAATACGAAGGCTTTTTCGAAGGCGGCGGCTGCGGCATAGATCACGATCACAAATTTTTCACGGAGCGGATATGCTCTTTGCCTTAAAAAGGAGTGTGCGATTATGAAACGATTTCTATTAATTTTCCTCACGATCTCCCTCTGCCTCCCCGCTTTTTCGGGGTGCACGAAGGAGCCCGATTTCTACGATTCCACTGTTGTTCCCGGCCCCGAAGCCGCGCCGGGGCTCTATCAGACCACCTTCCATTTTGACAGCTACAAGGAAATGATAAAGGATTTCCGAAAATACGATATATCCAAAAGCTCATATACTATTCAGAATCTCAAGCCCTTGCTCGGGGAGCCTTATACTGAATTCGTTGACAGAGTAAAAGCCGACAAAGCCTTTCCTCGTCCTATGCTTGACGGCAAAGAGATAGCATACCGCAACGAGGAAGGCTTTTCGAACATCACCTTTTTAGTCAAAGAGCTTTACGGTCTGCCGTGGATAGCTTACTACCCGCAAGATTCAACGGGTGAAAATTCCTTTATCAAGATCACATATTTGCCCGAAAGCATTGCAACAGACAATGGTCCTTCGACTTCTGCGGTAATAAAGCAACTCTCCCCGAATTCCCCAAACGTAAACAACCTCGGCACCCGACACAAAAACATTTACGAAAAGAATATCAAGCTCCGCGACCGCGAAGTCACGGCTTTGGTTTGTGAGTACAATGACGATCCGAGAAACAACACTGCGTTCGTATACGGCGACCTGCTCATAGAGGTCAGAGGCACCGCCGAAGTGTGGAACGACGAATGGTTCGCATCGCTTTCATTTGAATAGGAGGGAATTCTATGAAGAAAAAACTAATTATCGGATCGGTCTTGATCCTTCTTCTCTCGCTTGTCCTCCATTCCTGCAAAGATCTGAGTTACTCGGGGGCAATGGGCATAAATTACAATAATATATCTGTTGTCGATTATGAATCCGCACTTATCCTCGACCTTCTCAACAACAGCAAATGGACAAACGGCATCACCAACTGCGGACACGATTACACTTTCACTTTTGATGACAGTTCTTTACGCTACCATTCCGATTGCGGAACATTTATTGATATTGAAAACAATAGAGCCTTGGCATTAACCGAAAGCGACAAAACCAAGGTAAATGCGCTTTTAGCTAAATTGTTCGGCGACATCGATCCCTCGTGGGAATAAGCCCGAAAAGAGGTATATAATGAAACGAATCCTATTAATTATCCTCATGATCTCCCTCTGCCTCCCCGCTTTTTCGGGGTGTGCCGAGGAATGCGACCATAATTGGCAACGAACCGCCAATTTCGATCAGCACACCGCGGTCGATAAATGCTCAATTTGCGAGGAAACGAGAATGTATACCGACCGCGAAAGCCTGCCCGCGCAAGCATCAAGCTTCCCCAGCAAACCGCCGTTTCTTTACGTTCACGACGGCAAAACTCAAATCAAAGCCTGGCGCGGAACACACTCTTGGTATGTTGAAAACGAAGACGGCACGGGCAGCGGCGTATGTGCCGACAGCTCGCATCCGCTTGAAAGTAAGGACAAAGTTCCCG
>JAZQGR010000063.1:0-1542 GCA_045540115.1 Eubacteriales bacterium | reverse complement strand
GTTTGCTGTTAATTAGTCTCTGCCGTAATACTTTGCGAGCTTTTCTATATCGTCCTGAGTAAATGCTCCGTCGAATATCATGAACTCGTCAAGTGTTGCGGATAGGGATGCCTTATATGCGCCCGTTCCGTCCTGACCGATATTAAGTCTGTTATATCCGTCAAGCGGCTTGCCCTTCAGGGCGTCGGGAATGGATACCGACTTACTGTCATTGAAGTCGGTCACTATTGTAACCTTTTCTTCCGTGCGGTCAACTATCAGCATAACGTGCATCCAACCCGAATTATAGTCCATCGGAAGCGGCTTTTCGAGGTCTATGCGGTTTCTGTTATGTCCGAAGTTGAATCTTGCGTCGTTCTTGTCGCGTATAGCCAGCACGAAGCCGTCGTTGAGACCGTCATTCCAGTTCTTATTGGAGAACAGGGGCGGGTCAGAAGTAATGCCAAAGGTCTTAACCCAGAGGCTGACCGTGAAGCTGCTCGTTCCCGGAGCGTAATTCAAGATCGTAACGTATCCGTCGTCAAGCGACACGCCCTTTCCGAAGTATCCGTCAATGAAATAGAGCTTATTGGTCTCTGTGGTCGTTCCTCCGCACTTATCGCTGATATCGCCGTCAAAGGGCAGATAGTGAATGAGGTTCTTATCGGTAATGAAGTTCGTAATATAGCCTTCACTTCCCTTTTCGGGAGTGGGAACGCTTTCGTGATCTCTGAACTCATTTCCGGGAAGTATGAACACGGGGCGCTCACCTGCGGTTACACCCTTGAAGAGTCCCGAGGGAACGCGTGCGGACCAAGTCGTAGGCTGGTCTATATCGAGAGCGTGGAGCACAACTGCCGCAACGTCGCGGATAGCCATTTCTCCGATACTGCCCTTTTCAACGGTCTTACCCGCTGCGGCGAACATAACGTTCATCTCGGTATAGGAGGAACCGCCGTGGCTCTTGCCGATGCCGCCGTGGTCCGAGGTTACGATAAAGAGAGTGTCGTCAAGAAGTCCAAGCTCCTTATACGTATCATAGATCTGACCGATCCAATGGTCCTGACGGTTTATCTTTTTGAGCTGAGTTTCGCTTCCGTAGCCTGCGGTATGACCTGTGCCATCCGCTTCGTCAAGGTGAATGAACAGAAGAGTGGGAGCACCCTTGCCCTCATCAACCTGAGCCTTTACGTAGCTGCGGGCTTCCGAAATTACTACCGAGTCGGAATCGTACGACTTCTTATGAACGTTTATACTGTCCTCAATAATTCCCACGTTGATAGGCGCCCAATGACAGAAGGACGCAAGCGAAGCGTCGGGCATTTTCTCGCGGATAACGCGGAACACGGAGGGGAACAGCGAGTCAGAGGGATAAGGCTGAGATTCCGCGATAGCGTTCGTGAGCTTATGATATTCCGGCGTTACGCCGTGCAGAAGACTTCCCCAGCACTGTCCGCTGATGGAGGGCGTCGAGGTAATCATATTATAGGTAATGGCGCCGTTTGCAAATATTTCATCGAGGCGAGGAGTCTCGGCGTTCTTGAAATATGCGCCTGCTCCGTC
>JAZQGR010000062.1:0-2829 GCA_045540115.1 Eubacteriales bacterium | reverse complement strand
CTGTCATTCCCCTCGCCTCATTTCGTGATTTTTAATTTCTGACCTACATAAATTAGATTTACGTTCTTGATCCCGTTTTCGGCTGCTATCGCCTTGACGGTCGTTCCGTACTTCTTAGCAATTGCGGAGAGCGTGTCTCCCCTCTTCACGGTGTAGGTGATCGTCGTCTTGCCCTTTGCCATAGCTGAATATTTCGGAGTGACGAACCCGCGAATATAACGACCATTAACAGGGATCTCTCTGATAGCGACCTCGCTTTTACTCCCCTTATTTCCTTCGATTACGGTGATCTTTGTCTTTGTCGCCTTCTTTACGATTCCGACATGATCCGGACCGCCGACGTTGTCTCCCCTTCCGGAGTCGTCCCAATCGTACAGGATCCAATCACCGCCGCCCGGCTTATATGAATCAGACTCGACCCATATTCCGAGATTCTTCGCCCTGGTGATGATCGTTCCACAATTAGCCGAGAGCGGAAAATATTTCTTCGCTTTGCTGGCTCCGAATGTCTCGATCGCACACCCGGACGCAAACGCAGCACACCACGGAGCTGAGTAAGTCATCGCCCACCCGTCCGGCTTGACCTCGTTGAAGATGTTAATAATTTCCTTATGCTTCGCACTCCCTCGCCTTGCTCCGAGATAAGACTCAGCCGTTTTGACGAGCTGCTTTCGAAGCTGCTTCTCTGTAGCCATTAGATCACCTCCTCAGAGTCGTCCTCCTCCGGATCCGTTGCGACAGCCTCTCCGATTTCTTTGTAATAGGCTCTACTTGATACGCCCAGGATCCCCGCCAGGAATACACCGAGAGCCGCAACACTCGCACCGATCTCGGAATAGTACGGGATCCCCCATATTTTCCCGAGCGTCAGGATCAGGACCTCGAACGCCGGAATAAATACCAGCGCGAACCATTTCATACGATCATAATTAAGATTTGATAATTTCATGATATAACCTCCTAACTATAAAAGCCCGCCGATCTGACGGGCTGCATTTTATACCGGGCTGATATATGTTTTTACCATATTGGCGAACAAATGCCCGAGTCTCTTATTTGCGAGATCTGTTCTCGGATGAGTGCCATCCCAGGACAATAATTTTATATTATATCTGTTTACATTAAACAGGCTATCGCTCTGAATAACCGGGACATGAAGTTTCGGCTGTATATTTTTCAACGCTTCGCCATAATCTCGCATATATAGCCCGATTCCATTCGGTGTCGTGTCGGTTCCCGTTGTAGGATCTCCGAGCGTCATTTCTCTATAAAACGGAGCGAAAACTATAACCTGTAAGTGCGGATATTTGTTCAACAGAACGCTAAGCCCATAAGCACACGCGCCGTCGTAATTAGAAACATCTTCATTGTATGCCGATCCGACAGGAGTGTTTGAAGTGAAATCGTTCGCCCCATACATTAAACCGATAGCGTCAACCGATTCCCAATCGATAGCTTTAAGTGTTTCAAGGTGAGGCTGATAAGTAGCCTCAGTATTTTCAGCGTAATCATCCAAAGGATCCCATATTGAGGCATTGTCTGAAACTATACATTCACATAAATGATAGAAGCAAAATAGCCCCGCGCCGTTTAAGGTGTATGTCATCCTGGTCCCGCCGAAACCGACATTAACAATATCGGCGTGAAGATAATCGCCCATATAATCGACGTATGAAATGCCCTGATCTCCCGCGCCTAAATCCCCATGAGTTAGACTGTCGCCAAACATGACCATTTTGAAATCTTCGTATCCGGTATTTGGCTCCTTATAGTATTTATTTTGTCTCGTATTGTAAGCAACCTGTCGGAGGATTGGTCTCGTCGAATAATTCCCATATATAAGCCTCGCATATTTCGCGGAGCTTGCAAGCAAGAGACAGAGCCGAATATATTTAGCGTTTTCGGGGATAGGCTTCGAAACCGCGGTCGGCGTACCCGTAAACGGTATAACTTCCTTATTCTCATCGAAGAAGGCAAAATTGCCCACGGAATAAGGTGCTATATTGCTTGTTTTATATGTTCCGGAACTCTTGTCATAATAGCGGACAATCATCAAAACGCTGTTGCATATATAGCCCTCATCGGGATCGATTTCAATATAATCGGTGACCGCATTATCCCACGACGGATTAGTTATAATTGAGCCGTCTGACGGCAATATAACCGAATTGAGAGTAAGCTCCTGATTAGGATCAAATAAATTATATGGCTTGTTTAAGTCGACAATGTATGTGTTGTCCTGGATCTGAAGCGCGTTCTCGTCGAGAGCTTTTTTATTTTCCTCTACGGTGTTTGTAATTTCTTCGACCGTAACATATGAATATGTTCCTGACGTTCCTACAAAAGCAGAGTTAAATGTTAACTTAACGTAATTAACGTCACCATTAGGAACACAAAGAGCATATACGAAAACGTCGTTTGCGTCTATTTCTATAGTCAGGTTTTCCACAAGACCAATAGACCCCTGTGATGAATATAATCCTAACTGATCACTATATCTATTCAGCAGCTCAGCGGTAAACCCTGACAATTTGGCACCAACCCGATACAAGCGCCCGGACTTCATCGGAGTCGTTAGAGCTATATAATTGTTCGAGTATGTCGTTTCGTTTCTGCTTACGCTATCGATCTCAGTATATTCGACGCCTATTTGATTTTGAATAGTTTGAATCTGATTTCTGATCGCTGTTCCGAGCGAGGAGTAAATTACATTGTCCGCGCCTTTTCTCGCGTCTATGATCTCCGCCTCTGACGGAGCAGCCCCTCCGGCGATAATATTATCAATCCTCGTATTCGCAGCGTCCACCTCGTCCGATACCGGTCTCAACA
>JAZQGR010000061.1:0-41031 GCA_045540115.1 Eubacteriales bacterium | reverse complement strand
GATTGAAGATAAGATGCTCATAAAGCTCGAGCAGTTCCTCCTCTTCATCTGTAATATCGGTGTCTTCCGTATCCTTGAAGTCATGGAAATTTCCGTCTGCGTCATACCATCCGAAAGCGTTTATCGCGGGAATTACCTCGCGTATATCTGCTACCGTTTCAAAGAATGCACTTCTCTTTACTCCGCAGATATCAAGCATCGCTGTCGAAAGATAGTTGATACTTGTAAGTCTGCTGTTGATATCCGACTGCATTTCGAAATTCGACCAGAAAAGATAAGGAATCGTGTACATTCTCTGCATATCTTCTACGCTCGACGAGCCGTTTATTCCCATATAAAGCGAGGTAAACGAGCCTGACATCGTAGGCTGATGGTCACCGAAAACAACGATAAGTGTTTCTTCCTCGGCTTTGCTGAAATAGTCTATAAGATATTCGAGCGACTTATCCGATTCATTTGCGCTTGACAGATACTCGCTTGCGATGCTATCGCCCTCAACGTTTACCGTAGGCTCAAAGCTTGAGTGGTTATATCCGCCGTGATTCATCATCGTAACGGCAAAGGTGAACAGCTTTTCGCCTTCTTCCTTCGTTTCGTAGACGTCGATTATCTTATCGTAAATAGCCTTATCGCTTACGTGTCCGCGATAATAATCCTCTTCCACAAGACCTGTGAAATCGGGCTTGAAGTATATTTCGTCAAATCCGAAATACTTATATATCGAGTTACGGCTCCAGTTTTCGGGCTGCTCGGGATGCATACCTACCGTCTTATATCCCGCATCATTAAAGAAGTTAACGAGTGTATACGCGTTATCCTCTTTGATCTTACCGTTATATACTACCGAACCCTCGGGAATAAACGCCATCGAGATACCAGAAAGGAATTCGTACTCGGAATTCGCAGTATTTCCTCCGTAAACTGAAGAAAGTGCATTTCCCTTTATGAAGGTCTGCTTTACTCCGCCTTCATCCTCAAACACGCCGCTTTCTATCGAATTCCAATAAGGAAGCAGGGGCGCATCTGTAACGAGCTTATTTTCAGAGCCCGAATTATCGCAAACCTCCTTGAGGTTCGCAAACGATTCGTTCATTATAACGATAACGTTAACGTCGTTTGACATTGCACCGAGGTCTGAAAAATCATTCTTTTCAATAGCGTTGAGTATCGCTCCCGGAGAATACGTGAGCGGTGCTTTTATCCTTGAATTCTTTATTGAATATATGAAATTGAGATAATATCCGTTATATTCTGTTCCCTGCGAGCGGTAGTTTCTCGAAGCGTATCCTATAGAGATCCCGCTGAACACCGTAGTAAGACAGAGAACGAAGGTAAGTGCCGCGGTAAGCAAATGCTTTACCGACTTCTTGAGTCCGGAAAATTTGGGATAATCCGATCTTACAAGATATACTATTGCTACTGCCGAAAGTATTATCGAGATAACAGTTCCTATCATCAGCGAGAAGGAATAGTCTCCGACGACCGAAAGCGCCGTGCCTATGGATTTTATATCGTTGAAGGAAATTTCTCTTCCTCTTGTCTGAACAACGAAGTTATTTGCAATTCCGAGAATGACAGACACTACAAGTATAGAAATTATTCCGACCTTCATTGACTTGAATATCAAAGATACGGTCATAATAAGTGCATAGATGATCAAGGTGTTCATTACGATACGCACGATGCCGCTAAGCATTCTTATTATGATATTTCCCGCCATCACTCCGGCGATATTACATTTAAAAATCGACGATATGGACGCGCTTACGGCAAGCTGCATAAGCCAGAATATTATAAACGCCCAAAACAATGCTGTTATATTTACAGTAAGCCAATTCGCTTCCTTGCGCGGCTTAAATATAGCAGTAAACAAAATAGATATCTCCCCCAATCACACACTACTCACAAAAAGGTTATAACGCTCAATTTGCCGTGTCAAGCACAGACACAGCAAATCTATTTTAATCATTATTCTACATCGTATTATTTTACTCATTTTTTTCGATTTGTCAATACTGGCAGATCATTTTTGTATACTCGCACCATTTTATCGAAAAAAAAGCTGTTTTTTAGCGAATTATAACGATAGTTTCCGATTATTCAAAGCTGCACGAGCTGATATCATAGCCTATGATATCTCTTACCTCTGCCATTATCTCCGACACAAGCGATGCGACATTTCTTGCCTTAAGATACTTGTCCGCGTTTTCTTTATGCCCGTACGAAATAAAGTCGGCAAGCTCGCATGCCATACACTCGACCGGAGTGAGTGTCTTGCTGATATAATCAAAATTGCCCTCCGCATCTCTGAATCCCACTCCGCGAAGCTGTGCGGGCTGCTCTATCGAAATAGTACCCTCGCGGCATATTATCTCGCTTCTTGCGCTGCTTTCCGCGAGCTTTGTGAAGGTGAGCACTGCGTCAAATTTGTCGTAAGTCAGTATGACGCTGTCTGCGATATCTGCTCCGCTTTCCCAGAAATGCGCGGATGCGCTTATCTTATTCGGTCTTCCGAAAAGCGCCGCCGCAAGATAGACGCAGTAAACTCCGAGGTCCATCAAGGCACCTCCGCAGGAAGCTTTATCAAAGGTCGATATTTTTTCGCCCTTTTTCACTCTTTCAAGCTTGGATGAACGCTGAGAAAAGTCTATACGTGCAGAAACAACGTCGCCCGCCTGCTGAAGCTTTGCTTTTATCGCTTCAAACTGCGGGAGATGATAGTTCATCATCGCCTCCGCATATATCAGACCCTTTTTATCGGCAAGAGTGCAAAGTTCTCTGTGCTCTTCGGGTGTCACGGTTATCGGCTTCTCGCAGAAAACGTTCTTTCCCGCCTCAAGAAAGAGCTTTGTATAAGCATAATGCGTCATATTCGGCGATGCGATATATACCGCATCTATTTCGGGGTCGCTTGCCATTTTATGAAGATCATCAAAGCATTTTGCTCCTCCGTTTTTGGCAGAAAAATCCTCTGCCTTCTCCATACTGCGCGAAAACTGAGCGTAATAATTTGCTCCTTCGGTTATTTTTATAGCATTTATAAAGTTTTCGGAAAGCCAAAAGGTCCCTATAACGGCAAAATTCATATCTTTACTCCTAAAATAAGTTATACTCTATGATAACATATTTTTTACCTTTATTCAAGAGCATTTTGTTTTTTCATCAAAAACAAAATTCCCCAATCAAGGGATAAATCTTGATCGGGGAGATTTTGATAATGCTTATTCAGCGTCTGTAGCTTCTTCAGCAGCTGCCTCTTCGCAAGCTTCTTCGCACTCGCAAGCGCAGTCACATTCGCACTCTTCGCATTCGCAGAGTTCGTCGCAGTCGCATTCGCAGCAGCAGCACTCTTCGTTCTTCTTATCAGAAAGCTTCTTAATGATAAGAGCAACAACAGCAGCAACAGCAGCAACAATAGCGAGAGCACCGATTATCTTAAGCGCTACGCAGAGAACACTCTTTTCCTTGTTCATATTTAACTCCTTTTCTCCGACACCCTATTATTTTATCGAAACGGCGGATATGCTGTCGGTAATCCTACCGCTCGGTATTCCCGAAAATTCAGGCTGTGATTAGTATATCATATCTTTTTTCAAAAATAAATACTTTTGATCAATTTTTTTATGTATCAATTGTAAATTATGTATTTTTTTATTTAAGCATATTCCCTTTTAGTAAAGTTTTTGAAGATTGTTAAGACACTTTTTTCAAAAAGTTTCTTAACGAAACAAAAAGTTCATTCCTTTTTATTGCTTTTTTTACGGCTATATGATATAATATGTTGTCTAATTATAAAATAGGAGTAAAATTCCGATTTTCGACATTTTATCTTCGATTTCGGAAATATGTGTACATAATATGCCACACGGTTTTGAGTGGTTATCGCTCACGTCAGCCGAGCTGAAGGAAAAATTAAAAGAGCTCGGAGAGGCTCCGTTTCGTGCAGACCAGCTTTTAAAATGGTTTTGCCTCTGCGCTATGCCCGAAGAGATGACAAATATTCCGAAATCGCTTCGTGAAAAGCTGTCGGACAGAGAGATCGGTCTTCTTTACTATCCTCAGATAGTAAGAAAACAGCAGTCGTCGCTTGACGGGACAGTAAAATATCTTTTTGAGATGCACGACGGTCAGCTTATCGAAAGCGTAGTAATCCCATACGAGCACGGAAATACTATATGCGTGTCATGTCAGGCAGGTTGCCGCATGGGTTGTAAATTCTGTGCATCGACTTTACGTGGGCTATCAAGAAACCTCACTGCCTCCGAGATAATCGGACAGATATTTATGGCGGAGAAATCTATCGGTGAGAGAATTTCAAACGTCGTTATGATGGGAATCGGAGAGCCGCTTGACAATTACGATAACGTTATAAAATTTCTCCACACCGTAAACCGTGAGGAGGGCCTTAATATCGGATACCGTCACATTTCCCTTTCGACCTGCGGCGTTGTCGATGGAATCAGAAAGCTCGAAAAGGAAATGCTCCCGATAACGCTCTCGATCTCTCTCCACAATATTGATACCGAGCAGAGAAAATCGATAATGCCGATAACAAACAAATGGAGCGTTGAAGAATTACTTTCCGCCTGTGCCGATTATTTCAAGGCAACAGGCAGAAGGATCTCGTTTGAATATACCCTCATCGCCGACGAAAACGACAGTATTCCTCAGGCAGAGGAGCTTGCGAAGGGGCTTAAACGCTTCTTACCGGGAATGCCCATACACGTAAACCTCATTCCGCTCAACGACGTGAGCGAGCGCTCATACAAAAAGAGTTCTCAGAAAAATGTCGAGATGTTCAAAAACCGATTGAACTCGCTCGGGATAAATGCAACGGTTCGTCGCCGTCTGGGTCCCGACATAAACGCATCGTGCGGTCAGCTTCGCTTGAACGCACAGGAACAATAACCCAAACGAAGGAATTTCGTTTTAATTCAGGAACATACTATTTAACGAGGTACAACATGTTTATCTGCGGAAAGAGCGACGTCGGAAAGCGTCGCGTAAACAATCAGGACTGCTTTAACGTCACTCCCCTTCCGGGCGGTGCATTTCTCTGCACGGTCTGTGACGGAATGGGAGGAGCCAACGGAGGTAACATAGCAAGCGAGATAGCATGCCGTGTCTATACCGACTTCATAAAAGATAACTTCTCGCCCATCGCCGGCAATGACGCCGACCTTATGAAGACGGCGGTAACACGCGCAAATACTGCGGTCTATGAAGCCGCGCAGGCAGATCCTGCGCTCAAGGGAATGGGAACGACTCTGGTCTCCGCCTTGATCCGCGAAAACGGTAAGGCAACTGTCATAAACGTCGGTGACAGCCGTCTGTATTCAGTAAGCGGCGGACAGATCCGCCAGATAACCCGCGATCACTCATACGTTCAGTACCTCGTAGATATGGGACAGATCACGGTTAATGACGCAAAGAGCGCATCAATCCGAAACATAATCATCCGCTCAATCGGTAATGAAGTTAAAACGAATCCCGACGTGTTCCACCTCGATCACGAAACAGACGGATATTTACTTCTCTGTACCGACGGTCTTACCAACTGCGTTCCGAACGACGTTATCGCAGAAAATGTCGTTGCGGAAAGCGAAGCCGAGCTTCAGGCTTGTGCCGATAAGCTTATCGACCTTGCAAACGAGGGCGGAGGAAACGACAACATAACGGTACTTATTGCAAAGCTTTAATCTGAAAATTAAGACAAAGGAAATTCTTAATGGATACAGCTAACAGATACGTAGGCAAGATTCTTGACCGAAGATATGAGATAAAAAGAATAATAGGCATCGGCGGTATGGCGGTGGTATTTGAAGCAAACGATATCGTTATGAACCGCACAGTCGCCGTTAAGATGCTTAAGGAAGACCTGTCTGATGACGAAGAAGCAGTAAAGCGATTCATAAACGAATCAAAAGCTGTTTCAATGCTTTCGCATCCGAATATTGTAAAAATATTTGATGT
The DNA here is from genome assembly GCA_045540115.1 of Eubacteriales bacterium. GTDB lineage: Bacteria > Bacillota > Clostridia > Oscillospirales > CAG-272 > Colimorpha_A. The sequence continues at coordinate 35,058 of JAZQGR010000061.1, read as the reverse complement.
CTCGGTAAAGGCACGCCTTAAATATATTGTCATGGAGCGCGTCGAAGGAATCACCCTTAAGAGTTATATGCAGAAAAAGGGTGCGCTTTCACGTGAAGAGGTAATAAGCTACTCAGAGCAGGTGCTTCGCGCACTTGAGCACGCTCATTCAAAGGGCATCGTTCACCGAGATATCAAGCCGCAGAATATTATGCTGCTCAAAAACGGCCGCGTTAAGGTAACAGACTTTGGTATCGCCGTTCTTCCATCCTCTGACAGAAATCCCGAGGGCAAGGCTATCGGAACTGTTTACTATATCAGCCCCGAGCAGGCAAGCGGCAAGGAGACCGATACACGAAGCGACCTTTATTCTCTCGGTATTCTTATGTACGAGATGGCAACGGGCACACTTCCCTTTAATGCGGATACTCCCGTATCTGTTGCATTGATGCAGGTTCGCGAGCAGCCGAAGCCGCCGTCGGAGATTCGCCCCGATATTACGAGAGGTCTTGAGCAGATTATCCTCGGCGCGATGGAAAAGAGCCCCGAACGCCGCTTCCAGACCGCAACTCAGATGCTGAAATACGTTGAGAAAATTCATCTTAACCCAGAATACGTTTTCAAAACGAGAGGCGCGGTAGCTCAGGACAGCGCCGCTCTTCACGCCGCAAATGATATGAAAAAACAGCAGACCAAAAAGAAAACCTCAAAGCGCCGCAAGGAAAGCTCATCGATGTTCCCGATAATACTCGGAGTTGCGGTAGCTTTCGCCCTTGTACTCATAACAGGCGCGGTAACAGTACTTGACATGGTACTCAAGAGTGAAAACGCGAACGCGTCGGAGCAGATAAAGGTGCCGAGCGTAATCGGAGAAATCTATTCTCAGCAGACTATAGGTGAGCTGCTTGATCCGTCGATCTATAAGGTAGAGCTGAAATACAAGTCAGACGACGCTCCCGCAGGAACGATCATAAGTCAGGATCCCGCGCCGAACTCATCGCGTAAGGTAATCAAGAATGCTCAATACTGTACGGTCAGAATAACGGTAAGCCTTGGAGCAAACCTCGTAACCGTACCCGATCTTGTAAACTATCACTATAAGTCCGCAGAGCTTATGGCGAAGGATCAGATGAAGTTTGACTTCAAGGTAAAGTTTGTTGAAATCACAAGCGAAGCATTCAAGTACGGTCTCGTTGTCAAAACCGAGCCCGCAGCGGGAACCGCGGTTCAGTACGGATCAACGATAACCATATATTACAGCGTGGGTCCCGAATACGAATACGTTAAGGTCGACGATTATACCGATAAGACTCCGGCTCAAGCAAACACCCTTATTTCAGGTGACCTCATTATTGGTACGACGACCTACGAATACAGTGACACAATCCGAGAAGGCAGAATTATGTCGCAAAGCCTTGAGCCCGGTATGCACCTTAAGGATACTGTGATAAATTTCGTAATCAGCCTTGGACCTGCACCCGAAACCGATCCGCCAGAGAACGAATAAATCAGCAAAAAGACCAACGGAGAAAAATTATGAACATTATAACCGACTGCTTCGGCACGATGGTATTTGACGACACCGCAATGCGCAAAAAGCTCCCCAAGGAGACCTACGACGCAATGCGAAGAACAATTAAAGACGGCAAGCGTCTTGATATCGAGCTTGCAAATGTTGTCGCCGCAGCGATGAAGGATTGGGCTATCGAAAAGGGTGCAACTCACTATACCCATTGGTTCCAGCCGATGACCGGAATTACTGCCGAGAAACACGACAGCTTTATAAACCCCACGAAGGACGGAAAGGTCATCTTGGAGTTCTCGGGCAAGGAGCTTGTTAAGGGTGAAACGGACGCGTCGTCTTTCCCATCAGGCGGACTTCGCGCGACCTTTGAGGCTCGCGGATACACCGCTTGGGACCCGTCGTCATACGCATTTATCAAGGACAGAACTCTCTGCATTCCGACAGCCTTCTGCTCATACGGCGGCGAGGCACTGGATAAGAAAACTCCCCTTCTCCGCTCAATGGAGAAGATCAATAAGCAGGCGCTTCGCGTTCTGAAGCTTTTCGGAAATGAAAACGTAACCTCAGTTAAAACGACAGTCGGCGTCGAGCAGGAATACTTCCTCATAACCAAGGAAGTTTACGAAAAGCGCAAGGACCTTTTCTACACAGGCAGAACTCTCTTTGGTGCTAAAGCACCAAAGGGGCAGGAGCTTGACGACCACTATTTCGGCTCGATCAAGGACAAGGTATCCGAATTTATGCACGACGTTGACGTCGAGCTCTGGAAGCTCGGTGTGCTTGCAAAGACCGAGCATAACGAGGCAGCTCCCGCGCAGCACGAGCTTGCCCCGATATTCACGACGGCAAATATCGCAGCTGACCACAATCAGCTCACGATGGAAATGCTCCAGACCGTCGCCAAGCGTCACGGCCTTGTTTGCCTACTTCACGAAAAGCCCTTTGCCGGCGTGAACGGAAGCGGTAAGCATAATAACTGGTCGATCTCTACCGACACGGGAGTCAATCTTCTCGAGCCCGGTGAGACGCCTTACGAAAACGCGCAGTTCCTACTGTTCCTGAGCGCAATAATAAAAGCTGTTGATGATTATCAGGAGCTTCTTCGCATCTCAGTAGCGACCGCCGGTAACGACCACCGTCTCGGTGCAGGCGAAGCACCTCCCGCAATCGTTTCCTTCTTCCTCGGAGATGAGCTAACAGAAATACTTAACGCCATCGAAAGCGAAACCTCCTACGGCGGTAAGGAAAAAGAGCTTCTCCGAGTCGGCGTACATATTCTTCCTAAATTCACTAAAGATACGACGGACAGAAACCGTACTTCTCCCTTTGCATTCACCGGTAATAAATTCGAGTTCCGTATGCTCGGATCAGCAGCATCCGTTTCGGATGTAAATACCGTTATCAACACAGCTGTCGCAGAAACCCTTAAGGGCTTTGCGGACCGTCTTGAAAGTGCTGAATGCTTCGAGGAAGCGCTTCACGATCTTATTCGTGACACCGTCCGCGCACATAAGAGAATCCTCTTTAACGGTAACGGCTACGATGAATCGTGGGTAAAGGAGGCTGAGAGCAGAGGTCTTTCTAACCTCCGAAATACCCCCGAGGCGCTCTCGCATTTTCTTGACGAAAAGAACGTAACGCTCTTCTCCGAGAATAAGATCTTCTCCGAAACCGAGCTTCGTTCGCGCAAGGAAATAATGCTTGAAAACTACTGCAAGCTTATCAATATTGAAGCGCTTACGATGATCGACATGGCACGCAAGGAAATAATCCCCGCTGTCATTTCCTATATCAAGGACGTTTCAAAGACGATAATTAACGTTAAAACAGCTGTACCGAACGCTTTGACCGACGCGGAGGAAGAGATAGTAGCTTCCCTTTCCTCGCTCGTTTCAAAGGCAAACAACGCCGTCAAGGAGCTTGAAACACTTACCGCAAAGGCAAACGCCGTTTCCGACCACGCAGAATGCGCAGATTTTTATCTAAACTCCGTGATCCCGAAAATGACGGAACTTCGCCGTATTTGTGATGAAGCAGAGACCTTGACTGCAGAAAGCTACTGGCCCTTCCCGACGTACGGTGATATTCTTTTCAGCGTGCGCTGATAAGGAGAAACAATGAAAAACACGATCAAGATCGCGCTTGCGGCAAATGAAATTTCGGTTGCCGATATAAGCGCAAACCTCAAAGCGATAACCGATATGATCGAGGAAAGTGCAGAAAACGGTGCAAACGCCGTCGTTTTCCCTGAGCTATCGGTAACAGGATATTCCTGCGGCGACCTCTTTCTTAATAGTAAGCTGACAGACATTTGGGCAGACGCTCTTAACGAGATAGCAGAGGCGACGTTCGACACATCGGTAACCGCGTTTGTCGGTCTGCCGATAAATATAGACGGCTCGCTTTACGACTGTGTCGCGGTAGTAAATAAGGGCGAACTTCTCGGCTTTGCGCCGAAAAGAAATCTGTCTTACGCTGAAAAGCGGATATTCGTATCCGATAACGATCCGGCTATCGTCTTTGAAACCGACGACACGGTTTACGGCGTAGCGGTAGGTGACGATATTCTCGATACCGACTACTGCCGTGAGCTGAAAAAAGCAGGTGCTACGGTTATAATCAACCCGTACGCTTCGGCAATGACGGCGACCTTTGAAAACGAGAAAAACTCACAGGTAAAATATATTTCCGAGCTACTCGGTCTTACCGTACTTTCCGTCGGTGCTTCACCTACGGAATCAACGACTGATACCGTATTTGCCGACTACTCGGTTGCCGCAAAAAACGGCGAGATAATCGCAGAGCAAAAAGCGCTCACAAACGGCGGTATCTGCTATGCCGATTTTGAGCCGACTGTAACCAAGGGCAAAAATATAGAGAAGCCGTCATCGTTAGAGAATGTCGATAAAAACCCATTCATACCCGATGGCATAAGCGACGATTATTTTGAAAACTGCCTGAAAATCCAGTCATACGGACTCATGAAGCGTATGACCGCAGCACACGCAAAAACTGCGGTGCTCGGAATTTCGGGCGGTCTTGACAGTACGCTTGCTCTCCTTGCGACAGTTCGTACCTTTGATCTTATGGGCAAGGACAGAAAAGACATCATCTGTGTCACAATGCCCTGCTTCGGTACTACCAAGCGTACAAAGAGCAATGCGATAAAAATGTGCGAAGAGCTCGGCGTAGATATCCGCGAGATCAATATCGGTAAAGCCGTTCTTCAGCATTTCGAGGATATCGGACACGATCCGTCCGTCACCGACGTGACCTACGAAAACTCTCAGGCAAGAGAGCGCACGCAGATACTTATGGATCTTTCAAACAGATATAACGGTCTCGTTATCGGCACAGGCGATATGTCCGAGCTTGCTCTCGGCTGGGCGACCTACAACGGCGACCATATGTCGATGTACGGTCTTAACGCATCTATAACAAAAACGCTCGTCCGCGCGCTCGTTGACTACGAGGCGAGACGCCTTGGCGGAGCGATTGCAGACATACTCATTGATGTAATCGGAACCCCCGTCTCCCCCGAGCTTCTTCCCGCAGACAATGACGGTAAGATCGCGCAAATGACAGAGGATCTTGTCGGCCCGTACGAGCTTCACGATTTCTTCCTTTATCATTTTATAAAGGAACACCGTTCTCCGAGACAGATTTATTCACTCGCCGTCAAAATATTCAGTAACGAATACAAACCCGAAACGATTTTGAAATGGCTTAAAACCTTTATACGCCGTTTCTTTATCTCGCAGTTCAAGCGTTCCTGCGTTCCTGACGGACCGCGTGTAACGGACGTTTCCCTTTCGCCCCGCGGCTCATTCTCGATGCCGTCAGATGCATCGTTTGCCTTCTTTATGAAGGAGCTTGAAGAATTATAAAAATAACAGGACAGAGAGTTTTCTCTGTCCTGTTCTCATTCTAAGTACAAAGCTAAATCGTCTATGACTGTTCCATTTATACTGCGAAAACAGCCGCACCAGAAGGCGCGGCTGAAGCACAAGATTTTACATAGATATTCTGTATTTTTTGATAAAATATAGCTTTTGCAGAGACGCCGCCCCAAATGACGACAAAAGACAGTTCAAGAAACACAAACACATAAGCATGATCATTAACACTTGACTTTGCTCGGCTCCCTTGAGAAGCCCTCTTGCAAAAGACCTATAAAACAGTCCAGAGCCAATTCCGCCCGCAATCGGGGCCGCCAAATTCCTTTTTTTACTATTCCCTCTTTTCAGCCTCCGGTATATTATGATCCCAAATGCTGTCGGCACTATTACGTTTGGTAAATAAATCAAGAAAAAGCAAGGGGTGAACTTTGTTGCAGCCACAAAACACATAAGTTCAAGAATGGACATATCAAGAACCCACGTAATGGATATGACAACATCTAGCCATAATTCTTCGTGCAAATACAAGCCGTATTTTGAAACTTTAAATACAATAACCACACACGCCAGCGAAATAAAGAACATTGCGGGAAGTAAATATGACCAAACTCCTTGTAATCTTCCGCCAATAATGCATCCTGCTAAAATGGTCACGGAAGGTACAAAGCTACTAATTCTTGCAGCGGTTTTGCCGTCGCAATATATTGATCCGCCTACGACATGTTTAGTTACGTTATCTAAATACATAATCCCTACTGACTACCTCCAAATCCAACTGTTTTATGGCTGTTATCACATCAAAAAATACTGATATATTCTTTCATACCCAAAGATACGTTCGCCAGTCTATAACATCCTAGGCCGCCGCCGGATGCCCCGCTCAAGCGGAGCTTTTTCCCTGCAATGATTTATCTGCCGTTCTTACCATAAGTATAACACGTTTGGGTAGATTTTGCAAGTACCTATATAGAAACAGCCGCACCCGAAGGCGCGGCTGCTATACAACAATAAGTTTCACGGATGCTCAATCACTTCAACAACTTCCCATTTTCCATTTATTTTGTTAATTATCCAAATAGCGTCTATCGACAAACTTCGAGCGGTATCTTTTCCGTTTTCGTCATAAAACCTCTGAGAATATCTAATATGTATGTACCCAAACACTTCATCGTGCCAGACCCATTTTCGATGTACAGTAGATTTTACAGATACGGCATCACTTCCGTATGCCTCCATACTATACCTATACAAAGGATCATCTTTTTCGGGTTGGATCTCACCACTCATAACGCACTTTGCATAGTCAAACAGCTCGTTAGTGGGAGCAACCATTATGAAATAATGCAACACTATACAGATAAGCAAAATTGCAACAACAGATGAAATCAGAATTATTCGTGCTTTATACTTCATCAATCTCTACCCCTAACTCAAATTCATCTTTCTTCGGTTTGTTCAAACAATCCACCTCGCTCAACAGCGGTAAAAAGGCGGTGCTTAAGTCCTTTATATTCCTTATCAAGCCCTGCTATCATTGTCTTAACCTTTTCCCTTTCGGTGTGACCGTCCTCAGGGCAAAGGTTTTTTACGAGAGGCAGATCGTTCTTGCCCGTAAAATAGCGGACGTCCTTTTCCTCAACGTATATCATCGGACGAATCAGCGTCAGATCCTTGCGTGAAAGGTAGGTTACGGGCAGAAACGCACCGAGTCGTCCCTCGTGCAGAAGATTAAGCATAAAGGTCTCGACAACGTCATCGTAATGATGACCGAGTGCAAGCTTATTACAGCCAAGCTCCTTTGCCGCGTCGTGAAGGATACCGCGTCGCATTTTTGCGCAAAGCGAGCAGGGATTGCTCTCGTTGCGGTAATTGAAAATTACGTTCGCAAGCTGTGTATCGACGAGCTTGAACTCACAATCGCAGTCACATACGAACTTTTCAAGCGGTGAAAAGTCCATGCCCTCAAAGCCCATATTCAGCGATATTCCGACAAGCTCAAACTTCTTCGGGTAGAACATCTGAAGGTTCTTCATAGCGCAGAAAAGCGCGAGCGAATCCTTACCTCCCGAAAGCCCTACTGCAATTCGGTCGCCGTCTTCTATCATATTATATTTTTCGACTGCACGGCGCGTACAGCTTAAAATATGTCTTATCTTATTAAATTCCATTATGAGCCTTTCTTTGTCACTCCGAATTTTGCCGCATATACTGTGATAAAACTCAATCGGAGGAACGTAATGGCAATTAAAATTTTTATCGATCAGGGACACAATCCACGCAACCCAAATGCGGGAGCAGAAGGTAACGGTTTATTTGAGCAGGATATAACCTACGAGGTTGGTGTTCTTCTGGGCGATCTTCTCCGCGAAAACCCGAATTTTGAGGTTCGTCTTTCGCGAAATTCACCCGATGAGATACTCGGAACGAGCATCGGAACAAGCTTAAAGGCGCGCACAGACGCGGCGAATAATTGGGGTGCCGACGCCTTTATCAGCATTCACGCGAACGCGTCAAACATAGAAAGCGCAAGCGGAAACGAGGGCTACGCTTATTCGCGTACATCTCTGGGATATGCCCTCGGAGAGGCGATTTTAGAAGGACTTACCGCATCAACAGGGCTGAGCAGCCGCGGAATGTTCGTTCGTCCGTCGCTTTACGTTCTAAGAAAAACGAGAATGCCGGCGGTGCTTATAGAGCTTGGATTTATAACAAATCCGGACGATGCGGCGCTCATGAGCGAGCGTCCCGACCTGTTCGCGCAGGGAATGTATGACGGAATACTAAACTACTACGGTTTAAATTAACCCTCGGGATCGAATGCGAACATTGCTCTGAACAGCTCCATTGAATAGCTGTACATCTTTTTCGCTTCCTTACGTCCTATAATTGAGGACGTAGTTGGCATAACTCGGAAGCAGACGATCGTATCCTCGGGAAGCTTACCGACTGAATCTGTAAAGAACTTATAAAATTCAAGATCGCTCAGATACACAGAATACTCATCTATACAGTTTTCAGGCGTGTAGCCGAGCACGTCTGCCAACGGAACAACTGCACTATTGTTTTTCAGGATATCGTACCAATGCTTATCAACAAGGCAAACGTATCCGTCTCCCGAAATTGCGCTCGTAAAGTTCTGCCGTACGCGGTCAACTGTATAAGGCGCATATTTAATCAGCATTTCCTCATCGGGATTCTCGCCGATGGCATCGCGAATTTGTTCGTCGGTAAACGCTGTAATGTCCATTATATCGGCAACGGTCTTTCCGTCTCCGTTATAATCCTCCATTATCTGTTCGAAAGCGTTTGACAGCGAATCCTTTTCATTCACCCCGAAGATATGAGGACCTGTATACATGATATTGACGTCATATTTTTCCTTCGTCGCGCACTGAATAAGACATACTGCGAGGATAAGAATAATTGCACCAACGATAAATACGCCCCATTTATAATAATACCAATAATTTTTAAACCAATTTTTAACTTTTGAAAACACAGCAATCTCCCAATTGTTTTTTACATGATAAAGTATAACATATGCGATAAACTATTTCAATAAGGAAATAAAAAAGTAACAAAATCGAACAATATTTTTAATTTTCCATCTTTACGAATAAAAGAAATGGTGTTATAATAAAACAAGAAATAAAAAAAGAGGTGAGCATTAATGGACACAAGCAGTAATCCCGACGATTGTAAACAGTGTAAAATCAGCCGCTTTTTTGCTCACTTAAAGACTGCCTGACATTCTTTTGTGCGCAGAATCGCCTGCGCACTTTTTATTTTTGTCGGTACTACCTTAAGCACTACACTATATCCAAAAGAAAGGAACGTACCGAAATGGAAAACTACATTCTTGATCTCGAGCTTGCCCTCACTTTGATTGAGGAAAGAAAGCTCGGTGAGCTCGGCAGAATGCTTAAAACCGCATTACCTGCCGATATTGCATCGCTATTCGATATGATCGATGAGGAGCAGCACCGCCTCATATTCCGACTTCTTCCAAAGGAGCTTGCGGCAGAGGTTTTCGTCGAGATGGATCCCGACACGCAAGAAGCGCTTATAAACGCGTTTACCGATAAGGAGCTTCAGTCGATCCTCGACGAGCTTTATCTCGACGATACAGTCGATATCGTCGAGGAAATGCCCGCAAACGTCGTAACACGTATTCTCAAAAACTCAAACGTCGAGAGTCGAAAGGCAATAAATCAGCTTCTCTCCTATTCAGGCGATACAGCGGGAAGCATTATGACGATCGAGTTCGTCAGCCTGCGCCCGAGTATGACTGTCGAGGAGGCATTTGCGCATCTCCGCAAAACAGGAACGGAAAGTGAGACCATCTACACCTGCTACGTAACCGAAAATAAAAAGCTTCTCGGCTTCGTATCGGTCTACACCCTCATTCTTTCCAATAAAGACGCAAAGATCTCAGATATAATGAACCCTAACGTTATATCGGTAAACACCTCGGAGGACAGAGAGAGTGCCGCTGCACTTCTGATGAAATACGACTTCCTTGCCCTTCCCGTCGTCGACAACGAAAACCGCCTTGTCGGTATCATTACGATCGACGACGCTGTTGACGTCATCAGCGAGGAGGACGAAGAGGATATTGCTAAGATGTCGGCAATCACACCGACAGACCGTCCGTATATCAAAACGTCTCCGTTCAAGATATTCCTCACACGCGTTCCGTGGCTGATGATCCTTATGCTGTCGGCAACCTTTACGGGAATAATCATATCGTCCTTTGAAAACGCTCTTGCCGCGCAGGTAGCTCTTACAGCCTTTATACCGATGATAATGGGTACCGGAGGTAACGCGGGAAGTCAGGCGTCCGTAACAGTCATTAGAGGTCTTTCGCTCGGCGAGCTCGGATATTCTGACGTATTCAGGATACTGTTCAAGGAACTGCGCATTTCCCTACTCTGCGGAAGCGCGGTGGCAGCAGCTACTTTCCTTAAAATTATTCTTATAGATAATCTGCTTCTCGGAAGCGGCATTTCTTTGACGGTAGCTCTCGTCGTTGCCCTTACTATGGCGTTTACGATTTTTATAGCAAAGATCATCGGATGCTCTCTGCCGCTTTTGGCGGGCAAGCTCGGTCTTGATCCCGCAGTTATGGCAAGTCCCTTTATAACGACGATCGTCGATGCTCTTTCGCTACTTGTGTACTTCGGGGTCGCGAGCGCAATTCTGAAAATATAAAAATGACAGGCAATTGCCTGTCATTTTTATTCTAATAATGCTTCCGCAATTTGCTTCGGTGCGATACCGTGAATACTGCAATCAGCCTTTTCAAGAGCCGATATCAGATCGCCCAAGAACAAGCGGCAACCGATAAGCGATTCCTCAAGCATTGAGATCTCCCCGTCAGCAAAGAAATCTCCGCGAATATTTATATCCTTTATTATACCGTTTTCGGCGTCGAATGAAATCTCAATGCTTCCGCCGTCAAAACGCTTGGTTACGGTTTTTGAAAGTGCCTTTGAATTTCCGAAAACGTATTCCCAAGAGGAATATTTTTCGTCAGCAAGCACCATGACCTCAGCTATTTCGCTTTCAGTCAGCTCAAGACGCACGCCGCAGAGCCTTTCTGTAAGTGCTTCTTTAATGGCATTGATTTCAATTTCGGGATATACATCCTTAATATTCGTAATTCGGCTTCTGACGCTGCTGATACCTTTACTCGACAGCTTTTCAGCACTAACGTTAAGAACGTTCGACAGCATATCGGCGTCAACGTCGATAAGGAGCGTTCCGTGGTGAAGCACCTTGCCGAATTTGCGGCATTGCGCACTTCCCGATATCTTCTTGCCGTTCATAAGCAGATCGTTTCTGCCGGAGATCTCAGTCTCGATTCCAAGTGAGGCGAGCGCTTCCTTTATCGGCGTGAGAAAGCGAACAAAATCAATGCCGTCTCCTTCATCCTTTATAATAAAGGTAAAATTCAGGTTTCCGAGATCGTGATAGACTGCCCCTCCGCCGCTTATTCTTCTGACAACTGAAATTCCGTTTTTTTCTGCAAAAGGTATATTGACCTCAGCATAAGCGTTCTGATAGCGACCGATTACGACTGTCGGACTGTTTTGCCAGAGGATAAAGACGTCATCATCACAATTTTTCATCAACCACTCCTCAAGAGCGAGGTTGTAGTTTGGATCGGTGGACGTATTATTTATAAACCTGTAATCAGAGCATCCATCATCTTTATTACGCTTACCTTTTTTAATCAGCTCGGATGGATGGACCCCGAATATTCCCTTGAAGGTCTTAGAAAAATGCGCAGGCGTCATAAAGCCGCTTATATCGCTTATCTCGGATATCGTGAATTTTTTTGATTCAAGAAGCTCCTTTGCAAATTCACAACGTGTCCTGTTAATAAACTCCACGGGTGTAAGCCCCGTCGCCTTGCGAAATTCACGGCAGAAGTGATAACGCGAAAGGCCTGCCGCCTCCGAGACCTCGTCGAGAGAGAGATCCCGCTTAAAATTCTGCTTAATATAATTTATTGAGTACTTTATTTTTTTCAGAGTCTTGCTTTCCTTCTCATTTGTAGTATCCTTGACGGTATAGTCGCGGCACATGCGAACAAAAAGCTCAGCAACTATCGACTTGATAATAACGCTTCTGAATTTATCGTCACGACCCCACTCTGTACATATCTTATCAAACAGCGGCGGAAAGTAGGGAGATACGATCTTATCGACAAAGCAGACCTCATCGGTATCTATCCCCATAGAATAAAGAAACTCGTTATCAACGATAAGACAATGATAACGAAATTCACTTTCCGTCGTTGTGTAGTGTATCCTGTTCGTATTTATTACCGCCATTTCACCGGGAACAAGATGAATCGGCTTCATGTCAGAATACACGGTGCCTGAGCCGGAAATGCACATAAGTATTTCAAGCTCCTTATGCTTATTCGCATGATGCTGAGGCGAATTTATAACGCAATCTGTATGAAAAACAAATGGAAGCGTGCGGTGAGAGAGCATGTGTGTTTCAAGGGTTGCTTCCTGATGAACGCGACCGGCACCGTTTTGCTGCACTTTGTTTCCTCCTTTAAAATAGCAAATTACAACACAAATATAACACAATTACTCGCTTTTGTCAATCAATTTCGGCAATTTTAAACACATATTTTATAGTTAAATATCGAACCCGAACGCTCGGAAATCGAGCGTTCGTTTTTTGTTCTATTTTAAAACGAATATTGTCGAAAATTTGTTCTTTTGATTGAAAAATTACATAAAATGTCGCCGAAATAGTGGTTTTTTCTATTGCAAAAGTGTAACTCAGGGTATATAATTTAAGCATAAGTGGTGAGAAGTGGTACAAAGTGGATCAAAAGACCACAGTTTGACCTCATCTTCCCACAAAACCGTCAAGCAAGGAGGAAACGCGAATGTTCTGCGGAGAATACAGCCACAATTTAGATAGCAAGAAGCGCGTCAGCCTTCCTTCAAGACTTCGCGAGGAGCTTGGCGAAACCGTCGTTATGACGAAGAACGTTGATAAGTGCATCTCACTTTACCCCATGGATCGCTGGGAGGACTTCACGGCAAAGCTCGAAACGCTTCCTCAGACCGAAACGAGAATGATAAAGAGATTCCTCTTCTCCGCAGCATTTGAAACAAACGTTGACGGACAGGGGCGCGTGCTTATCTCTCCTAACCTCTGCGAATATGCAGGACTTACTCGTTCGGTAAAGATCATTGGCGTCGGCGACCATATCGAGATATGGGACGAGGAAAGCTGGATAAGCGAAAGCAATTCCGAAAATACTGCAGATATAACCGATCTGCTCATAAAGCTTGGTTTCTGACATGGCAGGTAATTTCGAACATTATTCCGTGATGCTTGATGAATGCATCGACGGACTGAACATAAAACCAGACGGTCTATACGTGGACTGTACGGCAGGAGGCGGCGGTCACAGCTACGCAATCGCGAGTCGCTTGAGCAAAAGCGGAAGGCTTATCGCAATTGACAGAGATATCGATGCTATAGAAGCAGTAACCGAACGACTTGCTCCCTTCTCCGATAGAGTCGAGATTGTAAAAAACAACTTCTCTAACCTTAAGGAAATTCTGAACGGACGAAAGCCCGACGGAGTCCTTATCGACCTCGGCATTTCCTCTCATCAGATCGACGTAGCCGAGCGAGGCTTCTCCTACAACGCCGACGCTCCTCTCGATATGAGAATGAACCGCGATGATCCGATATCCGCATACGATATTGTAAATACCTATTCCGAAGAAAGACTTGCAAACGTCATCTTCCAATACGGCGAAGAAAAATTTTCAAGAAGAATCGCTTCGAGAATAATTGAAGCTCGAAAAGCCAAGCCTATAAACACAACGCTTGAGCTTGTTTCAATAATTACCGATTCAATTCCACCGAAGTTCCGCGAAAAAGGCTCGAATCCTGCAAAGCGAACCTTTCAGGCGATCCGAATCGAAGTAAACGGCGAGCTTGATATAATCCCTCCGACGGTCAGGGACATCGCTGAATGTCTTAATGAGGGCGGAAGAATGGCAATAATCACCTTCCACTCACTTGAAGACAGACTCGTCAAGCAAACGATAAACGACCTCAGCAAGGGCTGCACCTGCCCACCGAGCTTCCCCGTTTGTGTATGCGGAAAGAAGCCGGCGGTACGGCAAATAACACGAAAACCGATCCTGCCAAGCAATAAAGAGCTTGAAGAAAACAAGAGAAGCCACAGCGCAAAGCTACGAGTGGCAGAAAAGCTTTAAGAAAGAAGGACAACGTAATGACAAACGACGTCGCAAGAGCAAGCGCAAATAACGCAAGCACAAACGGCCGCAAGCCCGTTTCACAGTCGCGCCCCAGCAGCGTTTCAGACAGACGCGTTAATGGTTACAGCAGAATTAAGAGCGGTGAGCACAAAAGAAGAGGCGTTACACGTTCACCTAATATGTCAAACCCAAATGCCAAGGCGGTAAAGGCAGACGTTTCAGTTGGTTCTATTCCCGTCAAGGCGCCCGCAAGGAATTTAGCGGTTCCTGTTGCTTCGGTCAGAACCGAACCAACCGTCAGAACAGTAACCGATACGACCAAGGTAGCGTTCCCCTATTCCGTCGTATTCCTCGCCCTTCTCTGCTCGCTTCTTTTCTTCTATATGATCTTCAATTACGTTCAGATCAACGAGCACACCTCGACAGTCTCTGATCTCAAGAGCGAGATCGCAACTCTCTCCTTCGAGGAAGAAGACCTTACCGCAAAGCTCGATATGAAAAACGATCTTACGTTAATTGAGAAGATCGCAAAGGAAAAGCTCGGAATGGTTACGGTTGATGAAGTAACCAAAAAATACATCACTATGGATCCCGGTGACACGATAAATCCGAGTAATAAGTAAACACAAAAGAAGCATTATTCCGATCATCAAGGAACAACGGCAAAAAAATTTACCGTTGTTCCTCTTTTTCTTTCTATTTCGTATTGTAAATTCATATATTTAGTAGTATAATATATATAACTGTATCTACATACCGCAAAGGAGCCAAACAAGGTGCCGATAAGTAAAGCAACAAACCACACACGCAAAAGAATGATACCCGGTCGATCCATGATAATACTCATGTGTTTCATGGCTTTTTGGTGCGTTCTGATATTCAGACTTTTCCAGCTTCAGATAATTGACTATGATAAATATCAAAATAAGGTTATAAACAATATTCAGCGCTACACTACTCTTAAGGCTGAGCGCGGCGAGATATACGACGCGAACATGACAAAGCTCGCGTCCAATTACACGGTCTACCGCGTATTTATTTCCCCCCGCGATATTGAAAAGAGCGGCAAGGCAGAGCTGATCGCAAAAGGGCTTTCAGAGATCCTCGACGTCGAATACGACAAGATAATCGCGCTGACAAAAAAGACACACCGCGCCGACGAAACTGTTCTCAAAAAGGCAACAGAGGAGCAGGCAAAAGCCGTTCGTGCGTTCATTCTTGCTAACGATCTTAAGCTTCAGGTTCATCTTGAGGCAGGTTCAGCAAGATATTATCCATTCTCTAACCTTGCATCAAACGTTATTGGAGTTGTCGGAACCGATCAGGGACTTAGCGGTCTTGAGCTTGAATACAATTCATTCCTCAAGGGCGAATCGGGCAAATACATAACCTCGAAGGACGCGCAAGGCGGACAGATGCCCGGTAAATACGATACCTACATCGACGCGTCAAACGGCGCAAACCTCGTAACGACTATCGACGTAACGATCCAGCGCGCTCTTGAAAATCAGGTCAAGCAGGCTTATCTTGATTCCAAACCGCTGAACAGAGTGACAGGCATCGTCATGGACTGCGATACAGGCGCGATCCTCGGAATGGCAACATATCCGTCCTTCGACCTCAATTCTCCGTATCAGCTTGATTCTACCTCACAAAGTAAACTTGAAAACAGCGGTCTTGATACCGAATCGGCAGAATACTCCAAGTATCGAACCGAGCTTCTTTATTCTCTTTGGAGAAACAAGGCGGTCTCAGAGCTCTACGAGCCGGGATCGACCTTCAAGGTCATAACGAGCGCAATGGCGCTTGAAGAGGGCGTCGTCACCCCCAACGAGGGCTTCTACTGCAGCGGCTCGTATAAGATTGCGGGCTATCCGAATCCGATACATTGCCACAGGACAAAGGGACACCGTTCAGTCACCTTTACAACAGGTCTACAAGCATCTTGCAACCCTGTTATGATAACGCTTTCCCTCAGACTCGGTCAGAGCACCTTCTACAAGTATTTCGAATCCTTTGGAATAACGTCCAAAACAGGCATCGACCTTCCCGGTGAAGCAGGCGGTATCTACTCTTCAACTTCAGACTTCAATGACGTCTCACTTGCGGTCTATTCCTTTGGACAGACGTTTAAGGTCACGCCCCTCACTCAGCTTACAGCGATCAACACCGTAGCAAACGGCGGTAATCTTCTAACGCCGTACATCGTTGACAAGATCATAGATGACGACGGAAACATTCTTATGCAGCACGAAACGATCGTAAAGCGTCAGGTTGTAAGCAAGAGTACCTGCGACACACTCGCCGTCATTCTTGAAGGCGGTGTTTCAAGCAAGAACGGAGGCGCAAAGAACGCATACGTAGCAGGATATAAGATCGCAGCTAAAACAGGCACCTCCGAGATCCGCGACCTTGCCGATCCCGACGGTAACTTCTCTTACCGTATAGGCTCCTGTGCCGCTTATGCGCCTGCAGACGATCCGCAAATATCGGTCATATTCGTAGTCGATACTCCTACCTCGCAGGTCAAATACGGAAGTACCGTTGCCGCGCCCTATATAGCCGGACTTCTCGACGAGATCCTTCCCTATATCGGCATCGAGCGTAACTATTCCGAAGCCGAGCTCAAGAAGATCAAGACGACGCTCAGTAACTACGTCGGCTGGTCAAAGGCCGACACGATATCCGCAGTTGTCAACCGCGGAATCGAATATGAGATCCGTGGAAACGGTGACGTGATAACCTATCAGGTTCCTGCAAAGGGACAGGAGATCATGAAGAACGCAGGTAAGGTCATCTTCTACACGGGAAGCGCAACTCCTGTCGCGAACAAGACCGTCCCCGACGTCGTCGGTCAAACTGCTACTGCTGCGAACAGAACCCTCAGCAATCGAGGCTTCAACGTAATAATTAACGGCGCGGCAAACACCACCTCAGCCGAAGCATACGTAATCTCGCAATCGATAACACCCGGAACGCTTGTTACCGAAGGAACGGTTGTAACTATAACCGTCCGCTACCTTGACGAGACTGCTTAAATCTTAGTGAATGGAGCAAATTTATGTTACTTACAAAAATGCTCGAAAGCATACCGTGCCGACTATCGGCAGGTATTCAAGATATTGAAATATCAGGAGTAACCCCCGATCCTACCTTGTGTAAGAACGGTTATCTATTCGTCTGTATCAAGGGCTTCACGCGTGATGGACACCTTGTAATTGACAAGGCGATCGAAAACGGCGCTGTTGCTTTTGCGATCGACGAAGGGCGTCCCGAAATCGAGGATAAGCTGAATAAGCTATCTCTTCCGTATGCGGTATTTGACAGCACGCGTGTCGGTGAAGCATATCTTACCTCACGCTTCTGCGGTGATCCTTGGAAGGACCTGAAGATCACCGCCGTAACCGGAACAAACGGTAAGACCAGCACGGTCACAATGCTGACCGAGATATACCGCGCCGCAGGAGTTAAGGCAGCAACGATCGGCACAATTACAGGCAAGATGACAACGCCCGATCCCTCCGTGCTTTATCCGCTTCTTGCCTCTTACCGCGACGAAGGTTATACTCACGTTATTATGGAAGCGTCCTCTCACGCGCTTGCTCTCGGAAAGCTTGAGCCAATAGAATTTGACTGCGGAGTGTTTACCAACCTCACTCCGGAGCACCTTGATTTTCACAAAACGCTCGATGAATACGCCAAAGCAAAAGCCAAGCTGTTTCCAATGGTCAGACGCGCAATTATAAACGCAGACGACAGCTATTCTTCTGTTATGATAAACGCATCAAATAAGCCTATTCTCTGCTCTGCAAAGGGTACCGCTGTTGACTTCTGCGCCAAAAACATATCGGACAACAAGAGTCAGGGAATTGACTACGATATCTTCACAAAGGACCTCGTTTTCAGAATCACCTCCCCAATTCCGGGGTCATTCACCGTTATGAACACGCTTGAAGCAGCAACGGCTGCGTACACCGACGGCGTTCCCCACAGAACGATAATGGCGGCGCTGAGCCGCTTCACGGGCGTCAAGGGCAGAATGGAGCGCATTGCTCTGCCGACAAACGATTTCTCGCTATACATAGATTTCGCGCACACACCCGATGCACTTGAAAACGTTCTGAGAACAGTTCGCCGCTTTATGAAGGAAGAACAACGTCTTGTGCTCCTGTTCGGTTGCGGAGGCGACCGTGACCGAACAAAGCGCCCCGTAATGGGTGGAATCGCCTCTAAAATGGCGGACTTCGTAATCGTAACGGCAGATAACAGCCGAAGCGAGAATACAAGAGATATAATTAACAACATTCTTGAGGGCTTCGATGAAAGCTGTCCTCACACAGTAATCGAAAGCCGCAAGGAGGCTATCGAATATGCCGTAAAGACAGCACAGTTAGGCGACGTGATCCTCCTTGCGGGTAAGGGACACGAGGAATATGAAATTATGCCCGACGGTACCCATCCCTTCTCGGAGCGAAATATCGCTCTTGAGGCTTCAAAGCAGTATCTGAAGGATCACGGTCTGTATTAATTGAAAGGAAAACGGTAATGCTCGATATTTTTCACGGCGCAAGCGGCTCGGCGGTCGCCGAGGCGTGTAAGGGAAAACTGATATATGAAGGCGAAAAGAAGATAAAAAACGCCGTGATCGATTCGCGCAAGGTATCTGACTCTGATCTCTTCGTCGCAATCGCAGGCGAAAGAACCGACGGTCATCTCTACCTTGCATCTGCCGCCGAAAAAGGTGCGGCGGCTGTTCTTACCGAAAGGATCCCGGAGGATCTGACTCCGTTTGAAAGCAACGGCTGTTCGGTAATTTTATGCAAAAACACCTCCCTTTCACTTGCTTATCTATCCGCTCAGCATAAGAAGGAATGTGACCTACTTACGGTAGGCGTAACGGGAAGCGTCGGCAAGACCACAACAAGACAGTTTATTGCCGCCGTCTTGAGCGCAAAGTTCCCGACTCATAAAACCGAAGGCAATTTCAACAACGCTCTCGGTTTGCCCCTCACTCTCCTTGGAATCAGGAAGGAGCACAAGGCGGCAGTTATTGAAATGGGAATGAGCGCAAAGGGAGAAATATCATTCCTCACAAAGCTTACGCGCCCCAATATCGGAGTTATTACAGTCATAGGATCGTCACACATCGAGCATCTCGGCTCGCGCGAAGGTATACGTGACGCGAAGCTTGAGATCAGGGACGGAATGACAGAGGACGGGATACTCGTATTAAACGGAGACGAGCCGCTTCTTTCAAATATTGAAAACGCAGTTTACGTTTCATTACGCAATAAAGAATGCCCCTACCGCGCCGAGAGCATCCGAAACGACGGTGACGGAATGATATTCAATGCTGTTACTCCGGAAGGAATTATTACCGACTGCCGCATCCCGACTCTTGGCGAGCATACCGTCCTTGACGCTATGTATGCCGTAACGGTCGGAAAGCTCGCAGGTCTTACCGACAGCGAGATAAGGTCAGGTCTATCTTCCTTTGTCGGCGTCGGAATGAGACAGAATATCGTAAAGCATGACGGCATAACATTTATAAACGACTACTATAACGCAAGCCCTGAGTCAATAAAAGCTTCCCTTTCGGTAACGAAAGGTCTTTCCGCAGAAACGTGCGGCAGAACAGTCGCAGTCATCGGAAACGTTATGGAGCTTGGGGAACGAAGCGAGGAGCTTCATCGCTCAGTCGGAAAATTCGTACGCGATATCGGAGTTGATCTTCTCTTTACCTTCGGTCAGGATGCCGCTTTCATCGCCGATGAAGCTATAAAGAACGGCTTTTCGAAAGAAAACGTCTTTGTTTTCACCGATATAACCGATGAAAAGCAGATATCGGCTTCCGTCAAGGAAAAAATCAGAGAAAACGATTGCGTTCTTATCAAAGCAAGCCACGGCATTGATATGGGAAGAATCGCCCGGATCCTTCTCGAAAAATAAAAGGAGCGGCATAAGCCGAAAAAAGATAATGACACTGTATTACATAATCGCACTGCTTTCTACATTCGTAATAACCGCAGTTATTCTCCGTTTTCTTATACCCTACCTTAAGAGCAAGAAAATGGGACAGAAGATCCTTGATATCGGTCCGCGTTGGCACAAGTCAAAGGAAGGAACTCCGACAATGGGAGGACTTTCGTTTCTTATTGCGATATCGCTCGTATGTGCTACGCTCTTCACGGTTCTCTATGCGAAAACGGACAACAGAGCTCTGCTTTTCCCCGCTATCTGCCTGATCTTCGCAATTCTCAATGCAGTCATAGGCATGATCGACGACAGAACAAAGTTCACAAAGAACAAAAATGAAGGACTCCTTTCCTGGCAGAAATATCTTCTTCAGTTCATCGTCGCCGTGTTATTCATCGCGGTTTCACACCATTTCGGATACATAAACTCTTATATGTATATCCCATTCTTTGATAAGATTGTCGATCTCGGCTTCTTCTATTACGTTATCGTCGTTATACTTATCACGGGAGTTGTTAACAGCGTTAATCTTGCCGACGGAATCGACGGTCTTGCCGCATCCGAAACAGCGGTTGTTGCCGCATTCTTCTCTGCGGTCGCATATAAGTACGAACATAAGGCTCTCGGGATCATCTCGGGATCGACCCTCGGCGGATGCCTCGGTTTCCTTGTGTATAACTTCTACCCCGCAAGAGTCTTTATGGGCGACACAGGCTCGCTCTTTCTCGGAGGTCTTGTCACATCAATGGCATTCCTTATATTCAATCCGCTCATCATTTTGATCTGCGGCTTCGTATATATAATGGAAGCCATTTCCGACATAATTCAGGTTGGATACTTCAAGCTGACTCATGGCAAGCGCTTCTTCAAGATGGCGCCGATTCATCATCACTTTGAAAAATGCGGATGGAGCGAGATCAAGGTCGTAACAGTATTCTCGTTGACAACGCTCGTCCTCTGCGTTATCTCCTACTTCTTCGGAATATATTAATAAAGGATTAACTATGAACAGAATCCCAAACGATAAAGAAAAAAACGGTGTTAAGCCGTCATATAACGCGTCGGGCAATTCTGTTCGACGTCCTGCACAAGGCGAGCACACTCGTCGTCCCAATCAGATACAAAACCAGAATCCCGTTACACGTCAACCTGCGCAGGCGCAAAGACCGCAGGAAAAATCTACGAGCGCACGCGCAAATCAGGCTTATACAAAAACACCTCCCGCAAAGACAACAAAGCTGAATCCCACAAAAAAAGCGGAGCCAAAGGAAAGAAAGCAAAAGCCGATAAAAAGCAAGGAAGCCAAAATTCCCGCCCCCGTTCAGAAGAAGCCGATAGCACGCTCACGCAAGAACGACTTCATCAAGCCGACGGACGTTGTAAGAATCAAGGGAAGCTACGATAAGCTTTTCCTCATTCTCGTAATTATTCTAACACTTTTCGGTATCATAATGGACTTCTCCGCGAGCTACGCTTATGCGTTCAGCAGATACGGAGACAGTTTCTATTTCGTTAAAAGGCAGATACTGTTCGCCTGTATCGGTATGATACCGCTTATCGTCGCGATGAACTTCGATTACCGCTGGCTCCGTAAGGTAACGGTGCCGATATTCATTGTAGCGATAATACTGCTTCTTGCCGTGCTTATGTACGGTATCGCAAGCGGTGTCGCACAGCGATGGATAATGATCGGCTCGTATACCTTCCAGCCCTCCGAGGTCATGAAGCCCGCCCTCGTATTTATGCTTGCCCTTTACGTTGCGCGAAATCAAGATAGAATAACGAATTACCGAAATAAAAAGCAATCCTTCCTCTACGGAATGCTCGTTCCGTTCCTTATAGTCGGTGTCGTCTGCTTACTTATTGCACTTGAAAGACATATTTCGGGAACAATAATCGTGTTTGCAATCGGAGCCGTCGTAATATTTGCGGCGGGTGCGAGTATGAAATGGTTTATGGCAGCAGTCATCTCCGCATGCTCGCTTATCGGAGTAGCAATTGCTGTGTTCCCCTATGCACAAGACAGAATCAATATGCTTCTCCATCCCGAGAGCTACGATCCCACGGGCAAGATCTGGCAGACTCTACAAGGTCTGTACGCGATAGGCTCCGGAGGACTGTTTGGCGTCGGGCTCGGAAACAGCAGACAGAAGCACATGTACGTTTCGCAGCCGCAAAACGACTTCGTTTTCTCCATAATAGCAGAGGAGCTCGGGTTTGCAGGCGCAGCACTTGTCATCATTCTCTTTATGCTCCTGATCTGGCGCGGCTTCGTAATCGCGCTGAAGGCGCCTGATACGTTCTCTTCTCTCGTTGTTATCGGTCTTATCAGTAAGGTCGCAATTCAGGCACTTCTTAACATAGCCGTCGTAACTAACATGATACCGAACACGGGTATATCACTGCCGTTCTTCAGCTACGGCGGAACAGCACTTATCGTTCAGCTCGCTGAGATGGGCGTAATTCTATCAATATCAAAATATTCATATCAGAAAAAGGACGCTCTTGACCAAATATGAAAGTTATGCTGACAGGCGGAGGCACGGGAGGTCATATTAATCCCGCAATTGCCATCGCAAGGACAATTTTAAAGCATCAGCCCGATGCAGAGATCGCATTCGTCGGTACGAGCAAGGGAATGGAAAATCGCCTTGTTCCAAAGGAAGGCTTCAAGCTCTACCACATTGAAATGCAGGGGCTCAGACGCAAGCTCTGTCTATCAAATTTCAAAACGCTGTATCTTACCGCCACCTCAGTCGGCAAAGCGAAAAAGCTGATAAAGGAATTTAAGCCTGATATCTGCATAGGTACCGGCGGATACGTTTCATGGCCCCTTATAAAGGCGGCTTCAAGCATGAAAATACCAACAGCAATGCACGAATCAAATGCTCTTGCGGGTGTTGCAGTAAAAATGCTCGCGCCACACATCGACGTACTTTTTACAAATTTTGAAGCGACAGCATCCCAGATCAAAAAATGCAAAAAAATAATGCACGTCGGTAACCCGCTCAAATCGGGCTTCTCCGATATCACAAAGGAAGAAGCAAGAAAAAAGCTTGGCTTTGAAAACCGATACCGCTATTCCCTTCTTACCTGCGGCGGAAGCAACGGCGCAGGTAAGATCAATTCAGAAGCCATAAAGCTTATGGCAGAATATACAAGCAAGCATCCCGAAATACATCATCTCCATCAGGCGGGCGTTATCAATTACGAAAAAACCAAGGCGGAATTTGAGCGTCTCGGTCTTGATAAATGCGAAAATCTCGTTCTCGTCGATTACATATACGATATGCCCGATCGACTTGCAGCAGCAGATCTTGTCATTAACCGTGCAGGCGCTATGACGATATCGGAGCTTGCACATCTTAAGAAGCCGTCTATACTTATCCCGTCGCCGAACGTTACCGACAATCATCAGTATAAAAACGCAAAGGTTCTTTCCGATGCGGACGCAGTATGTCTGATCGAGGAAAGCGCACTAACTGACGGTATGCTCTCTAAAACAGTCGACGAGCTGCTGAATAACCGCGAAAAGCGTCATAATATGGGTGAAAACTTTGGAAAATTCGCAATCAGCAACGCGAACGAGCTTATTTACGACAAAATATTGGCACTTGTAAATTCAAGAAAGCTGTGATATAATAGCATTCACCCTCATTTTTTCAGAAAGGAGCCGTAAAATTGAATAGCAACGAAAACGAATACTTATTCGATGAGGAACTAAGTAACGCTGAGCTTGTAAATAACGACTCTTTTTTGAAACTTCGTTCCAAAAACAAGCGCAAAGAGATAGGAAGAAAGATATTCTACGTATTTATCGGTGCGACTCTTACCGCACTTATTGCACTTGTTTGTATCGTCGTATTCTTCGGTCTCAAAAAAGTCGAGATAACGGGTAACAGCCGTTATACTGAAAAGCAGATACTTGATGCCTGCGGTTTTTCACCGTCGGACAACCTGTTCGGAGTCGACCTGAAAACGGCTGAAAAGAACATAATAAAGAAGTATCCTTATATCAGCAAAGTAACCTTCAAGCGAGTACTTCCTTCTACCCTTGTAATCAAGGTGAAAGAAGATGCGCCAAGCTACTGCGCTGAAATATACGGCGATTACTTCCTTCTCTCTGAGGATTTGAGAATCATATCGAAGCACGATATATACGAGGACATTATGGTACTCGATATGCCCGTTATATACCTGAAGTTGCCGCAGGTCGAGCGCGCAGTGCAGGGCGAAAGGATCGTATTTGACAAGGACTCAAATTACGATCACCTGATAGAATTTCTTACCCTGCTTAAGGATCAGGATATCTATAAGAAGACCGACTGTATCGACGCGTCAGACAGATATCACCTTGTTCTTTACACGGACGAATGCAAATATAAGGTCGACCTCGGAACGGTGGACAACCTCGATACAAAGATCAAGTTTGTAAAGAAGGTTATAGAGACCTATAACGAAAACGCTTATGTTTCAATCAACGTTGAAAAGGTCAATCAGATTGTTGCGAGGGTCGTAGAGGCGGCATTTGAGTACAGATAAGCTGTCTGCAAAGCAATAAATTTATGAACAAAAAGTAAACTTTATGAAAACCCCTTGCATCAAAGTCCAAAAAGAAGTATCATATTGTTGTGTGACCTGTTTTTTCGGAAATAATGTCGCAAAGTGAAAAATAATAGTATTATAAAGATTTATTTGGAGGATACATACCATGGAATTCGAAAACTACGCAGAAAATGAAAACTTAGTAAATATAAAGGTAATCGGCGTCGGCGGCGGTGGAAACAATGCTGTTAACCGCATGATCTCGAGCAACGTTCGCGGCGTTGAGTTTATCGCTGTTAATACCGATAAGCAGGCTCTCGGTCGTTCTACTGCAGGCAAGAAGATCACTATCGGCGACAAGATCACCAAGGGTCACGGCGCAGGCGCTAACCCTGAGATCGGTGCAAGAGCTGCTGAAGAGAGCCAGGAAGAGATCACTAACGCTATCAAGGGCGCTGACATGGTATTTATCACCTCCGGTATGGGTGGCGGAACCGGAACCGGTGCCGCTCCCGTTGTTGCTAAGATCGCTCGCGATATGGGCATTCTTACCGTCGGTATCGTAACCAAGCCCTTTGCATTCGAAGGCAGAAAGAGAATGGAAGCTGCTGAAAGCGGAATAGAGAGCCTCCGCGAGTGCGTTGACTCTCTTATCATCATTCCTAACGAGCGTCTTAAGCAGATTTCCGAAACCAGAATCACTCTCGCAAATGCTTTCTCTGAGGCAGATAACATTCTTCGTCACGGTGTTCAGAGCATTTCCGAGCTTATTAACGT
This sequence comes from Eubacteriales bacterium, assembly GCA_045540115.1. Classification (GTDB taxonomy): domain Bacteria; phylum Bacillota; class Clostridia; order Oscillospirales; family CAG-272; genus Colimorpha_A. The sequence continues at coordinate 9,586 of JAZQGR010000061.1, read as the reverse complement.
TGACGGCTTCATCAACCTTGATTTCGCTGACGTTACTACCGTTATGAAGGACGGCGGACCCGCTCACATGGGTATCGGTACCGCATCCGGTAAGGACAAGGCTACCGAGGCTCCCCGTCTTGCAATCTCCTCTCCCCTTCTCGAGACCACTATCGCAGGCGCTAAGGGCATCCTCATCAGCATCACCGCTTCTCCTGACATCGGACTCGAAGAGATTGAGACTGCATCTCAGCTCATCTCCGACGAGGCTCATCCCGATGCAGAGATCATCTGGGGTGTTGCATTCGACGACAGCCTTGAGGACACTATGACCATCACCGTTGTTGCTACCGGCTTCGACGCTCCCAAGAAGGAGACCAAGACTACTGCCAAGGCTGCATTCGCTGCAAAGGCAGAAAAGACCGAGGAAGCAACCGAGGAAAGCGGCGAGGCTGCTGATCCCTCCGTTCCCGATGATGATTTCCTTGCTCTCTGGGACATCGTTCAGAAGAAGAGAAACGCAGGAAACTGATTTTTGTAATTAAAACGCGGCTCTTTGAGCCGCGTTTTTCTTTAAATTTTCGTAATTTCTCTTGACATTGGGCAAATACTGTGGTATAATATCTCTCGTGTTAAAAACGCCCCTGTAGCTCAGTTGGTAGAGCACTTGACTTTTAATCAAGTTGTCCGGAGTTCGACTCTCCGCAGGAGCACCATAAAAAGGACTTCCGAATGGAAGTCCTTTTTCACTTAAATCAACACTTCGTGTGGATGAAATATTCTTCGTGCCTCAACGACGGATGGGTATATTAAATTTCATCCGAGTGCAACGCCGATCTCATAAACACGAAGTGAGGATTTCATCCTAAAAGCTACCTCGTACTCGCGGAATCGTATCTGATTCTTAATATTCCATCATATATTAAATCAGTTAAATTTGTCTAAAAATTACAAAATTTTTTATTTGATCCATTGACAAGCGCAAGCATTTCACTTATAATAACAATAATGTTATATAACTTTTTATTTCACATTTAATCCGTATTTTAAGGAGAAACGAAATGAAAATAATTAAAAGAGTCGTAACTTCTGTTATGCCTGCATTTCTGATAGTGAGTGCAGTTGCATGCTCGAAACCCTCGACGAAAAACACTCCCCCTGCGGAAACGACTAATAATCAGCAGACCATTCCGGAAGATTATGATGGCGCTGTACTTGAAATTAAAGTTAATCTCGGTAAGGTAAACACCTTCAGCTCTGACCGTCCTCACGATGAGAATAAGGAAGATATATCCATTATTCTCGTTCTCGGTCAGTCCAATTTCACCTATATGTCCGGTTACAAGTGGGAATACGGTAGCTGGGTAAGCTCCGGAAGACCGGTGAACAGAATTCCCGAAGCTCCAACGCTTCCCAAACCCGACACTGTATTCTCGGCACTTGCAGGTGCAGATACTATTGTCAAAAATTCCGAAGTCAGCTTTGCGGGTCTGACTAAGGCACACGACATGAACATCTTAAGTAATTCGGTACGCACAACCTCAACTCTGGGCGGAGTTACCCCGTCATTCGGAACCAGATGGCACGAGCTTACGGGAACCAAGGTCGTATTCGTTCAGGCTGCAGTTGAAGGAACCGGTATGTGTGAATGGGTAAAGGATGAAAGCTTTGCTTGTAATAGCCACTTCTACAGTCAGCATCTTGGCAGAAAGCTTCCTCTCTATGCAGATGCCGTTAAATCCTTCAAAACCGTTTATGATTCACTTAAAGACTCCTATAATATCGTTTATTCCGGTTACATTTGGAACCAAGGCGAACAAGACGAGCAAGTGAAGAACGGATGTCCTATCGTTGACGAAAAGACATATTTTGCTGCTTTCAAGAGCATGCACGAGGATCTCATGAAGGATCTTGACCTTGACTTTGGCGGCATTTCAATGCTTCGTTCACATTATACCGGCTCTGCCGTTTATCAGAGTAACGCATATACTCGAGCACGTGCCGGTCAGTATATGGCTGTTAATGAAATCGATAATCTTTATATGCTATCTACCATCAGTGAAACCTGTGACGTTAATTCGCCTGATATGATGGCGGATGGCAACGTACACTATTCTCAAAAAACCTTCAACAAAATGGGTAAGGAAATGGCAGATAATCTCTATTCTGTACTCGGTCTCAGTGATAGTGCAAACAAATACAGCGGAGTCAGGGTTTCTGCCAAAGGTGGCAAGGTCGTTCTCAGAACCAATGCTGATGGTGAAACAACGGAGGGTGCCAACATTATTAACAAGCGTATTGTTTCCGACCGTATTCAGGTAGCATATAACACGCTTGGAAATAACACTACTCATTCCTTCGTATTCAAAAAGGGAGATACTGATCTTTCTGAATATATTGATGAATACGGTGTTATTGACTGGTCAGGTCTATCAAAAATTGGAATTACCGAGGCGTATATCATAGTAAAAACTGATTAAAGCTTTTTCCAATTACCGAACTGTCTTCAATCGTAATAGAGGATTTTCAAACATTGATCCCCTCTTCATTGCATAATGAAGAGGGGATCATTTCTTAATATTAAAGCAGCTCACGTTCGCATAGAAAAATGGATTGCAAAGGCAAAGCAAAGAATCGTTCAAATAACGTCTTCATCCGATATCCTCAAAGAGCAAATCCGCCATCAGCCGAAAGCACCTGTCCCGTGACAAAGGAAGATCTATCGGAAGCAAGGAAGAAAATCGCCTCCGCAACCTCTTCCGGCCGTCCTATTCTGCAAAGCGGCGTAGACTCGGAAAGCTCGGAGATAGTCTCCTCAGTGAGATTTGAGTTCATTTCGGTATCAACCACTCCGGGAGCAACACAGTTAACTCTGATATTTGACGGTCCAAGCTCCTTGGCAAGTGCTTTTGTAAGACCAATAACAGCCGCCTTTGACGCCGAATATACGCTTTCGCAGGACGAACCGCAAATACCCCACATAGATGATACGTTTACGATACTTCCCTTGTGATTTTTCAGCATATATTTTGCTGCCTCACGGGAGCAGTAAAACGTACCATTATAGTTTATAGCGTTTACTCGTTCAAATTCGTTATCAGTAATATCAGTCAAAAGCCCGAAGGAACAGACACCGGCATTATTGACAAGCACGTCAATGCTTCCGAATTGTTCAAAAACAAATGAAAAGAGCTTATAAACTTCGTCGGATCGAGAAACGTCTACCTTGTAAGCAACGGCATACAGCCCTTCCCCGTTCAGCTCAAGACTCAGCGCCTCAGCCTCGCTTTTTGAATTGTTATAGCAAATAACGGTATTATATCCGCGCTTGGCAAAAAGTATCGCGGTTGCTCTGCCTATACCTCGCGACGCGCCCGTAATTATCGCAGTTTTCATAGTCACTCCTTATTACTGCTACGATCTTTAGAACATTATAACACAGTAAAGCACAATTTTCAATAAAATTTCTTCAAATAATCACATTACTGTCACATTTGAAGTTTATAATCAAATCATAACGATAAAAAAGGAGAATATCATGAACAATCCTTACGATCAGAATCCTGACAATAATGAATATAAGAGCGAGCAAGCTCCTGTAAATGAAGAACCGAGTACTCAGCCCGAGCCTCCCAAAACCGAGTCTTCTCAGGAAGCGAGCAACGGTTATACTGCCAACTCTCAGCAGACAACTAATAATTCATATAATCAGCAGTACGCCCCGAAATACGGCGAATACAGACAGAATACACAGAACGGACAAAACAATCCATACTCTCAGAACGGCCCTTACGGCTATCAGCGTCCTCAGTATAACCCCTACTACGGTAATCCCGGCTACTACGGACAGCAGGCCCCTCAGGCACCGACCTATTCACCTTACGGCAGACAGCCCATTCCCAAGCCCGAAAAGAAGCCCGCTTCAAAGGGCTTTGTGATCGGAATCCTTGCGATTGCGCTTGTTGTATCCTTTATTGGAAACGTTTTGCTCTGTGCCATTATGCATCTTGATTTAGGTTACGGAGATCTCACACATTTTACGCCCGGCGACGTAATAATTCAGTATGCGCCGAAGAACGAAAACACAACTCCCATAACCGATAAGGGCGTATCCGCTTACGTTGCCTCCATTGCCGCCAACGCTGTTGTTGAGGTTACGACAGAAACAGTTGAGACCGATGTGTATTACGGTCAGTACATCACAGAAGGCGCGGGAAGCGGCGTTATCATTTCCTCGACCGAGGACGGAAGCTACATTCTCACCTGCGCACACGTAATTGAAGGCGCGGCAAAGATCACCATCAAGCTCAAGGACGGAACCATTTACGACGCTGATTCTTATATCTGCGACGCTGAAAGCGATGTTGGAGTTATCAAGCTCAACGTCAAAGGACTTCCCGTCGCTACTGTCGGAAACTTTGAAGAAGTAGTTGTCGGTGAAACCGTCGTAGCTATCGGCAACCCGCTCGGAACCCTCGGCGGTTCTGTAACAAACGGAATCGTAAGCGCACTTGACCGCGACATCATCATCGACGGAACGACCTATCACCTTCTTCAGACAAATGCCGAGATAAACCCCGGTAACTCGGGCGGCGGTCTCTTCAATGCGAAGGGCGAGCTTATAGGTATAGTCAACGCAAAGTCCGTCGGCGAAAACGTTGAAGGACTCGGATTCGCTATCCCGGTCTCTGACGCTGTTGATATCATGACCGACCTGATCGAAAAGGGCTATGTATCGGGCAGAGTCAAGCTCGGCTTCGAGCTCTTCGAGATTCAGGACGAGGAGGATATCAGATATTGGTTCAAGTATTACAGATACTTCTCCGACTATGGCGTGTATATTGCTTCTGCTGAAAGCTCCGACTTCCAGGAGGGCGACCTTCTTGTCGCAATTGACGGTGTCAAGATCACAACTCTTGCCGACGTAAAGGCACTTCTTCAGGAGTTCGAGGTTGGTCAGACCGTCACAGTTACCGTGTCGAGAATCATTGGAAATAAGGTCAAAATATTCGATTATAAGCTTACCTTGACCGAAAAGAACGCATAATTATTGCAATCACGCAGACTTTAATGTATAATCAAGGGGAACGGTAGCGTTACCGTTCCCCTATTCTTACAAGGACGGATCGTTTATGTACAATATTCTCGTTGTAGACGATGAAAATCAAATCAGAAAGCTGATTAAAAAGTACGCCGAATACGAAGGACATGACGTAACCGAGGCTGAAAACGGCGCACAGGCTGTACGCCTTTGCGAAAGAAATCGATACGACATCATTATTATGGACGTAATGATGCCCGAGCTCGACGGCTTTTCTGCAAGCAAAATAATCCGAAGCTTTACCGATACGCCGATTTTGATTCTGTCTGCCCGCGGTGAGGAATACGACAAGATAAGCGGCTTCAGATACGGCGCTGACGATTATGTGGTCAAGCCATTTTCGGGCAAGGAGCTTATGCTCCGCATCGACGCGATAATGAAGCGAGTCAATTCCCCCAAAAAAGAAGTGAATAAAAACGTTTTCAGACACGGCGGACTTGAAATCGATTTTTCCGCGCGAACAGTCTCAATCAACGGTGAGCGCGCGAATATGTCGCCAAAGGAATACGACCTCCTCTGCTATATGTGTAAAAATAAAAACGTTGCTCTATCACGTGAGCGGCTTATTACCGAGGTATGGGGTTACGATTTTTACGGCGATGACAGAACTCTTGATACTCACGTAAAGCTGCTCCGAAAGAGCCTTCGCGATTATAGCAATATGATAGTGACCTTACGAGGGGTGGGATACCGCTTTGACACCGAATAACACCCGCAAGCCGAAGATACGCCTGAAGCTATTTGCCTGCATGGCAGGCTTTACGGGCATCGTGATCCTTCTTTTGTGGCTTCTTCAGGTGGTTTTTCTCGGAACAATACATAGAAACGTAAGAGTTAACGAGATCAGGGATATCGGCAAGAAGCTTGCTTCATACACCGATACGCCGATAAATCTTGAAAGCAAAGCAGAAAAGCTTGCAAGGAACAAATCGGTTTGTATAATCGCCTACCGCTTCGACAGAAACCGCGCCACCGAAATGTTCTCGTGTGACGTAAATGAAAACTGCGTTATTCACTCAATCGATAAGAGCGAGTTGATTTCTCTGCGCGACCGATCAAAATCGAACGGCGGAAAGCTCCTTAGTTACTATTCATACGACACCGATAAAGACAGATATGAGCTCGTTGACGAGCTCAGCGACGGACAGTCAATAGTCTATTCATTTGTCGTCAAGGACGCGCGAGGCGACGATATGCTCTTCATTATAAACGCCTACGTTGCTCCCGTCGCATCGACGGTAAGAACTCTTAATTATCTGCTTTTAATCATAAGCGTTACGATGATAATTCTCTCTGTCGTATTGACACTTGTGCTTTCACATTCGATAACCAAGCCTATTACAAGGATAAATGCATCGGCAAAGGAGCTTGCAAAGGGCAATTATGATATCGGCTTTGAGGGCGGATCATACCGCGAGGCTGAAGAACTCTCGGAAACGCTGACTTACGCCGCATCCGAGATGTCTCGCGTCGAAAAGCTACGCTCAGAGCTGATTGCGAACACGACTCACGATCTGAGAACGCCGCTTACGATGATAACAGGCTACGCCGAGCTTATGCGAGATCTTGAAGGGGAAAACACGCCCGAAAACGCCGCCATTATTGCAGACGAAGCGAAACGAATGACGTCGCTCGTTAACGACATGCTTGAAATATCAAAGCTCGAAAACGGAGTCACAAAGGCAAATTTTGAACAGTTCAATATAACCGAAGCAGTTACCTCCGAGATCGAAAAATATCAGGAATTTTGCCGCAATGACGGATACGTCCTGCGCTTTGAAGCCGACGACAGCATTGTAGTAAATACTGACCGCACAAAAATAATACGCGCACTTTTGAATCTCGTGAATAACGCCTTGACCTATACAGGGCATGATAAGACCGTAATTGTCCGACAAGACGTCTATTTCACAGGAGAGAAAAACGTTCTGCGCTACTCTGTCATTGATTCGGGCGAAGGTATCCCTGAGGATAAGCTACCGATGATCTGGGACAGATACTATAAGGTCGACAGTCCCCATAAGCGCTCCGCGCAAGGTAGTGGTCTTGGGCTGTCAATAGTGAATAAGTTGATGACACTCATCGGCGGACGTTGCGGAGTTCTCTCATCAAACGGCAACGGCAGTATTTTCTGGATAGAGATTGATTTATAAAATAAGCACCCTTTCGGGTGCTTATTTTATATTTACTGTTTAATCCTCAAGCTTCATATATCCGTCTTTAACAAGTCCGATCTTGCGCAGGATCTCGTTTATAATAAACGAAAGAACCGCGGGAAGAATGAAGCACACGAGTATAAGTCCTATCCAGTTGAGAACGGTAACGTCAGCGGTATATCCGTTTGCCTTATCAAACCAACCGAGGATCATGCCGATAGGTCCGAGCAGACCGCACGTGCCCATACCTGAATTGATCGCCGCGCCGTACATACGAAGTCCGAAAACGCAGACGGCAAGAGGTCCCGTAATTGCAGAAGCAACTGTAGGCGCGATCCAGATCTGCGGATGGCGGATAATGTTCGGCATCTGAAGCATACTTGTACCGATACCTTGCGAAAGAAGTCCGCCCCATTTGTTTTCTCTGAAGCTAATAACTGCAAAGCCGACCATCTGCGCGCAACAACCAGCGACAGCCGCCGCGCCAGCAATTGCAAGTCCTTCGTTGCCGTTCGCGTGAACAGCGTAACTTCCGGTAAGAAGAAGTCCTGCGCAAATAGCCGCACTGGAGATCGGGAGAGTTAGAACAACACCGACAACGACAGAGATAATAATAGAAGCAACGAACGGTGCCTGAAGCGATGCCCAGCCGATAAAGTCGCTTATGTAACCAACGGCGTCACCTATGTAAGGAGCGACAAGGATAGAGAGCCCGCAACCGACAAGTATCGTAATAAAAGGCGTAACGATTATATCGACCTTAGTCTTCTTCGAAACGAGCATACCAATCTCAACGGCGACGATAGCGATGAAGAATACGGCAAGAGGTCCGCCCGCTGCTCCGAGAGAGTTTGCAGCATAGCCGACAGCCGCTGCAGAGAAGATAACGAGAGGATGAGCCTTGAGCGAGTAAGCGATAGCCGCCGCCATAGCGGGACCCGCCATAGCCTGTGCATATCCGCCAATCTCTACGAGAAATTCAAGCTTCGGTATCATACCGAGTGCCTTGAAGATCGTTCCTATAAGGAGCGATGCGAACAGTCCCTGAGCCATTGCACCCATTGCGTCAATGAAATAACGCTTAAGAATCTTTTTAACCATTTTTCAGCCTCCTAAAATTTTGTATTTATTATATTACTTTGATAATTCTAAATCAATATACAAAATGACAAAATTTGTCGGAATATAGTACGATTATTTGTCCCACTTATTCTTACCCTTAAGGTCATTGTAAATTGAAACGAAGCTGTCGTGGCGGCTTTTTACAATCTCACCTCGCTTGACCGCGTCGTAAATAGCACAGCCGTCCTCGCAAAGATGAGTACAACGGGTATAACGGCATCCGCCTATGTACTTATCAAACTCGGGAAAGGTATATAAGAGGTCTTCCTTATCGAAGAAATCAAAACGTACGAAGTCAAGAAGCGAAAATCCGGGGGTATCAGCAACGTAGCCATCTGTACCGTCACCGAAAAGCTCGGATAGCGGATAAAGCTCAACGTGTCGCGTCGTGTGCTTACCGCGCGCGATCTTTGCGCTTATCTCGCCCGTTTCAAGCTCAAGCTCAGGAAAAAGCGCGGTCATAAGCGTTGATTTACCAACGCCCGATGCTCCCGCGAAGCAGGAGATAAATCCTTTACATTCATCGTGAATATACTGTCTTATTTCCGGCACAGCGCTGTTGTCCTTGCCCGAAATAAAGGTCTTGAATCCCGAGCGCTCGTAGATGTCGGCAAGCTCGCGTGCCTTTTCGGGCGCGATATCTGCCTTTGTAACGGTAATAACAGGACGGATACCGCAATGCTCGGCTATACAGGTCAGCTTATCAATAGAGAGAAGCGCAGGCTCGGGCTCTGCGGCTGCAAAGGTTATGAAAATGACTCCGACGTTTGATATCGGAGGACGGATAAGACAGTTTTTTCGCTCGTCAATTCCGTGAAGAACGTAACCGCCATCGTCAAGAACCGTAACATCATCACCTATACACGGCTTGACGCTCTCGTGACGGAATGCGCCCTTCGCCTTACAGGAGATAGTTTCACCGCTACTGAGACGAATGAAATACAGTCCCCCTATTCCCTTTATAAGCTTTCCTTTTAATTCCATAGTAATTCCCCGTTATTTGATAATAACATTTTATAACACTTTAGAAGAAAAATCAAGTATTTACTCAAAAAAGAAAAGGGAGCGCTTTGAAGTGAACCCCATTTAGTTCACAAAAAAGAAAAAAGACAAAACCTCTTATGGTATAATAGTACCATAGGAGGTTTTAGTTATGGCTAGAAAAGGACAAAAGTTTAAGAACTACTCAAAAGAAATCAAAGAAGAAATTTTAAAGAGGTATTTTGAA
>JAZQGR010000060.1:0-7124 GCA_045540115.1 Eubacteriales bacterium | reverse complement strand
CTGAGTCCGCAAAGCAGATAGAGCGCGTAAAACCACGCCGATGTCAGCGGTATCATTAGGAGAGGCAGACTCAATACAATGCGCGAGCCCGTGATGATGTTTGCGATGTGTTTTTTCATAAATCAGTTGCTATCAAAGGTTGATTAGCCTTTTTATTTTACAATCTCATATTCCCAATCAATGATGCCGCCGAATTCCTTGACGTTGGTGTAACCGAGCTTTACAAGCTCCTCGGCTGCAATTTTGCTTCTTCTGCCGCTTCGGCAATAGACGAGGATCAACTGCTTCTTATCGGGAAGCTCCTTTTCGGCGCGGTTGGCAATTTCATATTCGGGAATCAAGATCGCTCCGGGGATATGCCCCTCGTCGTATTCTTCTTGCGTTCTCGCATCAATGATGATATATCCGCTCTCGCTATCCATTAACGCCTTGGCTTCCGCTCCGCTGATCTGCTCATAGGTTGCAGAGCCACCATCCGATACGCACCCGACGCATCCAAACGGCAACGCGAGAGTGAGAAGCATGAGGAAAAATCGTTTATTTCTTTTCAACATATATTCTTATCCCTTCTGACACAAATTCCGCTCCATCAAATCTTGTGCGACCAGTAGATCTTCTTTTGTCGCGGCCTCCGATTTTCCTGCAAGAAATATTGGATCATGTATTAGTTCTTTAATCATTTTTCGACCTCACGCAGTTTGTGTTCGCATGTTTCGCATGCCTTTAGCGCCATTGATTTGTCCATTTCGATATCTGGCAGGGCAGAGGGCAATATGTAGCCATTTGCTATCATTTGAATGTCACAACAAAGTCCTTCATCGATGGTTCGGCCTAAATAGGAACATGATAGCATATTCTCCGAATCCGCTTTGGCTAACGCTTTTTCTATCGCTTCCGAGGCATACTCAGCAGTTCCCTCACCGCACTTGTCGATATTCTTTTTGAATCGCTCGTCGGCGACGTACATCTTGCCAAGGCCTGCGAGGATCTCGTCGGTACAGGTGTAGTAGTTGGCGGTGATATGCGCCTGAAGCTTAGCAACAAGCGCCTGTGCTTCGGAGGAATCGGCAGTTGCTCCGCTGTTTTTGAGCGCAGCAAACTCGGCAAAGATCGCCATTAAGCCATCGTTTGCCTCTGTCCACTTTTCTTTTGTGTAATTCTTCGTCTTTTGCTCGTGCTCGCGGTAGGCATCGGTATTGCCCCAACGAGAACGAACTTCGGTTTCGTAGTTTATCATTTATATACCTCGCAAATCTTTGCAAGTATTTCTTCATCCGCTGGGCAAAAGTCGTAGTTCGGGATCTCGCTCGGTGTAATCCATTTGATGTCGTTATGCTCTATCATCTGCGGAACACCTTCTGCGATGGTTGCATTGAATAGCGTCAAATGTACCGTCAGGTCGGGATATTCGTGAACGACATCCATAAACACATCACCAACCGACAGCGTCACGGCAAGCTCTTCCTGACACTCACGAATGAGCGCCTGTTCCTTCGTCTCGCCCGGTTCTACCTTGCCGCCAACGAACTCCCATAGGAGTCCTCTCGCCTTGTGCGCCGGGCGTTGGCATATCATGAATTTATCTTTGTCCCATATCAGGGCTGCTACTACTTCTACCATAGGTCAATTGTCTTTTTCTTTTACGTAAACAAACGATTGTGGGGCTTGTTTTATACCAAATGTTTCGAGGCTTACAGGTTTATCGTAAAGTGTTGTTTCCCCAAGAATATAGGCATGTGCTTTAACACAATCCTTAAAATACAACCTGTATTTTTCTCTACTAATTCCTGCAAAGTTCTTCGTGTGTTCCCATAAAGGTGTTTTTTTCATAGAAAGAGTTCCTTTTACCTCAACCTCTCCAATCACTTTCATTTCGGGAAATGTTGAATACACAATGATTTTGCTCACATTGTTTTGCGCTAAATGCTTTCTAAATTCGTATTTCTTAGTTCCATCAAATATTTTTTTACAATATTCTGGTTTTATTGATAATAATATTACGCTCACCTTATTCACCTATCGTATGTATTTCAGTATTAGATTCTTTCATTATCATTTCAAATTCTTCATTAGTTATCTTTGTGAACGGACGTGGACCATTAGGTGCCGCAATTATACCGTTATTCCATAAAAACTCCAAATTGACTTTTTTGGAAAAACTTTTTACAAAAACGAATTTAACAACAGACAAATTGTATCGGTGTCCACGCCAAAAATCTTGTAAAGATTCCTTTGGAAAGACAGTACGATTATTGCAGTATGATAAAAACTCATCTTCTGTTCTGAAGTTACGAACGATGCAATCCACAACGCCTACTGTGGTCAATACAGAACTATATTTCTTGGGAGAGGAGTCCCCCATTCTATAGAACAAAATAATGTCCCCTGGTTTAGCAGAACAATCCGCCCAAGTAATATAAGCTTTTTGTAATGCATATCTGTGAGCAACATCACCAACAATATTAATTTCTCTTTCTCTATATAGAGCCGAATCCGGGAAAAGACTTGTATGGTATTGCGGTAAGATTGGCAAAATATACTTGTTTGTATCCAAATTGAGATTAGGATAATTCTCAATAACAGTTTTGTTTGGATCAAATATTCCGAGTTTTTTAACCAATACGGTCTCAGTACTTCCATTGCTTGTTTTTGTCCCGTATTCGTAAAAGCCCCATTTGGTCAAGAGGTCATATAATGCTACAAGTTCTGGACGATCCAAGAACAATGTAACATATATTTCATCTAATCCACGTTCTATTGCATTATCAAATATTATTTTAACAAATCGTTCCCCGAGCCTAAAACCAGTGGACTCTACTTTGAAAGTACCTATTTTCAATCGACGTTTGGCAGAAAACAAAGGTGTAATATCAGCATAATTTTCAGTTTCATCCTCCGTTTTCAAATATAAGAAGCCAAGAATTTCGCTTTTGTCATTTCTACAAATATATGCCTCTTCGTCGCATTTGCGCGCGAACCAATTATCAAATCCGAGGTATGCATTTCGAAATGTGTCGAAGAAGTGGTCTAAAATATCCACTTCCCCAAATCTAACCTTTTTAACAGATAAAGCCTTATAATCAAGAAGATCCGGATTTTCTGCAGTACATTTGGATATAAATGCATCGATTGAAAACACTTTAGAACTCAAACCGACGCGGCAAGCCTTGTTTCTTAATCTACGGTCTTCAGTAATCAATATATCTGCTCTACCGCAATAAACTTCAAACAACAATTGATTATCAATTCTATCGTTGTCTGTTTTCGGTATATCGTTCAGTTTTGTTGTATACTCATCGGTCTGACGCGCTACTGTATGCATTTGCGTATAAGCCGACAATTTTGCATCATATAATGCTTGCATTTGTGGATTATGAAGTTTGCGTAATTCATTCATAGAGAGAGGATGGATTAATTTTTCATAATGTAATTTGTCCAACCAATAGAACAGCTGACCAATCGTTTGGCTTGTAACTATTGTGTTTTCTCTATGTATGATTATGTTGGTATCCAACAGTGCTCGCATTTTAACACCCCTTGATTTTTGTTATTATTTCGTCAATATCGCGATCACAAAAACTCATCTGATGTATTAATAAAGGTTTATTCAACTCAGAGGCAATCTTAACTGCCTGAGTGCGCTCAGCTTCCTTTATTGCAGCAATTTGCTCTACAGAATAAGTTTTGTCATCTCTCATAGATAAATGTTTAATGATTATTTCTTCAGATGCTTCCAACAAAATTATTTTCTGAATATTCAATTGTGAAAAGACTTCTTTGGGTAAAATATCTACTTCTGTATTTTTATTAAAAATACAGAAATGTCCTGCCAACAATATCGAAGGATACGTCAATGATATTTGGCTAACAGCCACAGCTAAGATATTTTGATTTTTATTTTTATCTTTTACAACTTTATTTGCTCCATATAATTCACCGTTAACTCTGCTAATCAAATCACCGGACGAATAAAACGGAATTCTCAATTCTTTTGATAATTTTTCACACAAAGTGCTATTCCCAACGCCATAAACGCCAGCAACAAAAATTATCCCTTCCATTTTTATCCCCTCCTAATTATTATCGTTTTTATCACAGCTTTTCCCTCATTTCGTCAATCCAAAATCATACTGCAAATAATCCGGTAACTCGTTCTCCATCACAATATCGTAAAGATAAGTTACAACATCCTTACCTTTGGATTTATCAAACTTCACCTGCTTACGAGGGTTAGTCATCTTACCTTTACCTACATAAATAAACGGCAATACGATACCATTCTCGTCGGATACCTTTCTGATAAACAGATATGCGTGATCGCTGTTCTGCTGCTTTTCCAAATCGGATGCCGAAACGTTCGCCATGCTCTCCCATTGAAAGAGTGCGGATTCGAGAAATTTATCGTTGTAATTCAGCCTATCTTCTTCTGCCAAGTCCTTTTTGAGAGATGCGAAAATAACGACTTCTTTGCCGTAATAATACGTACCGACTTGGTTGTGCTGAGGATTCTTCAAGAACTTCATCTGCACCTGATCCATACGATAACTCTGCCACAACTTGAAATCTGTTTCGTCACCAAAATCGATGAAGTAACGAGTCAAGCCGTAAGACAGCAAATCAAGAAGATATTCCTTGAACTCCTCATCCATTTCTACAGTAAGCTTCAACTTGTCCGCATCGTTCTGCGCGTATCCATTCTCGTAAATATAATCGAAAGCATGCTTTATTTCCTCTGCTCTGCAACCAACGATATTACGATTCAAAATCTGGTTAATATCATCAAGATCGGTGATTCCCTTTACCAAGCAATCGAAAATCAGATACTCGTGTTTTCTGACAAGTGGTAGCTGTGCAGAGAGGTAATTTGCAAACATTATTTGTCTTTCCGAGAAGGCAGGAAGGTCTTCTTCCTCAATTCCACGGAGGAAATTATAGTAAGATACATTCTTCTTGCCGCCGATTTTGATGCTCATAAATCTGAGAAGATCAGGAGCGCAATCATTATTCAAGAAGTCCATGTGTTTCGGATAAAACTCCGAATTGATGTATTTCTTGAAGTTGAAATAGTCCTGCTTCATATAGGAAAGGCTATTGAAGTTTTCGTTTTCAATGTAGTTGATAATTTCCTCTTTACTGAGGTCATCAACATTGATTTCTACACCATATTCACGAAGCCCAAGAGCTTCGAAATCATCACGAACAAGTTGTTGCATCAGCTTCTTTTCAAGGATCAGATTTCGCGAAAGGCTACCAAGTGCAAACGCGATTTGAACGCTTCTCTTATAGCTGTTGCCTATGAAGTCAAGAACGGTTACATAAGGCTTGTTATCGTATTTACGCAGGCCACGACCAAGCTGCTGAATGAAGATGGTCGAAGACTCTGTCGGGCGGAGGAACAATACCATGTTTACGCCGGGGATATCTACGCCTTCGTTGAGGATATCGACAGTAAACAAGATTTCAAGCTCAGCTTCATCGCTCTGCAAGTCGTTGTATGCGCGAATTCTCTCGCCGACATCGTTTCGACCAGTTAGATAAGCCGTTTTATAGCGTTCGCCCATTGCTTCGCACATCATTCTTGCGTGCGTGACATTACGACAAAACGCAAGCGCTTTTAATTTTCCTTGACCTCTATGAGATTCAATTTGTGCGGAGATAAACTCTATGTACTCGTCATTTGCAAGCTGTGCGATCATTTTGCGTTCTTCGCTCTTGGAAAGACCATAATCAACGAGTTGATCTCGAATACCGTAATACTTGAACGGAACGACAAGTTCATTGATAATCGCATCACGCAAACGGAGCTCGTATGGAACGTTTTGATCGAACAAGCCAAACACGTCCTGGTTATCCAAACGCTCGGGTGTAGCTGTCAAACCAAGTAGAAATTCGGGCTCAAAATAGGAGATAATTCTCTTATATGTCTCTGCAGTAGCATGATGGCATTCGTCAATAATGATGTAATCAAACTCATCTTTTGCAAACAGTTCAAGAGACTTACACATCGTAATGTTGGTTGCAAATACAAAATCTGCATCCATTTCTTTGCTTTCGCCGCTAAAAATTCCGTAAGTGACGCTGTTTCCGAATACATCTGCAAAGGTTTCAAGAGACTTCTTCAAAATCGAGCCTTCATGAACAATATAAAGGAGTCGCTTAGGATTGAAGTTAAGTGCATCGAATGCGGCAAGGTATGTCTTACCACTTCCAGCTGCAGCCACCACAAGGGCTCGACTTGTACCAACTGCTCTATAACGGTTCAGCTCTTTCAGGGCTTTGCGTTGCATGAAATTCGGTTTGATATTACTTGCAGAAAGATCATAGTCCATGTCCCAGCGTTCAATTGCGAAATTGAGCTTATTGGAATAAAGATTGATAATTTCATTATTCAAGAGATGCGTAGCAGACCATTTATCTTCGAACTCGGTCATGGCCTGGCTATAAACGTCGGGCGTGTATTCGTTGACAACTACATCCCACTCGATATTTTTGAGAAGAGCATAGCGCGTAATATTGGACGAGCCGATAATTACTTCATAGCAATCATCAAACTCGAAAAGATATCCCTTTGAATGATAGCCAAGGGTTGAATAGTGATTATCATGAAAGCACTCATAATCGAGGTGACACTCAAAGTTGCTGTGCTTGCACTGAAGCGCAAAGAAGCTCTTTATCGATTCAATATCGGTAAAGTTCTGATATGTAGAGGTAATAATGCGCCCCTGCGCACCGCGTTCAACCGCCGCCTCAATGTCCTTGAACAGCAGAACAAGACCAGCCTTCTTGATAAAGCTGACCGAGAATGCAAACGACTTGCATCTGCGCAAGTTGTCTTTTATTTTATCGAGAAATGTTACCTCTGTGTAGTTAGTTAGGAATTGATTGGTCATAACTTATTTACCTTCTGGTACGATCTCAACGATATCATCCATGGTGCACTCAAGAGCAGTACAGATCTTCACGAGCACATCGCTGCTCACCACGGCGCCGTCCTTGCCCATTTTGGTGATGGTGGCGATGCTGATGCCGGCTTTTTCGGCGAGTTCTTTCTTTTTCATATCGCGGTCGATCAGAAGTTTAAAGAGTTTCTTATAGCTTGCAGCCATTGTATGACACCTCATAAA
>JAZQGR010000059.1:0-21142 GCA_045540115.1 Eubacteriales bacterium | reverse complement strand
CGTCGTGACAACGATATTCCTTACTCTTGGGGTACCGCTGTAAACGTACAGGCAAAGGCGTTCGGTAACATGGTCGATAACTGCGGTACCGGTGTTGCGTTCACTCGTGACCCTGCTACCGGTGAAAAGAAGCTTATGGGTGAGTTCCTCACCAACGCACAGGGTGAGGACGTCGTTGCAGGCGTTCGTACTCCTATGCCGATCGCTGAGATGGCTAACAAGTTCCCCGCTGCATTCAAGCAGTTTAAGGAAGTTTGCGAGATCCTTGAAAATCACTATCACGATATGCAGGATATGGAGTTCACCATCGAGAATGAGAAGCTCTATATGCTCCAGACTCGTAACGGTAAGAGAACTGCTCCTGCTGCTCTCCAGATCGCAGTTGACCTCGTAGCAGAAGGACACAAGACCAAGGAAGAGGCCGTTCTTATGATCGACCCAAGAAACCTTGACACTCTTCTCCACCCCCAGTTCGACGCTAAGGCTCTTAAGGCTGCTACTCCCATGGGACGCGGTCTTGGCGCTTCCCCCGGCGCTGCTTGCGGTCAGATCGTATTCTCCGCAGAGGACGCTGAGGCTTGGAAGAACGCAGGCAAGAAGGTAGTTCTCGTTCGTCTTGAGACCTCTCCCGAGGATATTACCGGTATGAAGGCAGCTCAGGGTATCCTTACTGTCCGCGGCGGTATGACATCTCATGCAGCAGTTGTTGCAAGAGGCATGGGTAAGTGCTGCGTTTCCGGATGCGGCGACATCGCTATGGACGAGGAAAACAAGAAGTTCACCCTCGCAGGTAAGACCTTCGTTGAAGGCGACTATATCTCCATCGACGGTTCTACCGGCGCTATCTACGATGGCATCATCCCGACCGTTGATGCAGAGATCTCCGGCAACTTTGGCACCATTATGGGCTGGGCTGACGAGTTCCGTACTCTCAAGGTAAGAACTAACGCAGATACTCCCGTTGATGCAAAGAAGGCTCGTGAGCTTGGTGCTGAGGGTATCGGTCTTTGCCGTACCGAGCACATGTTCTTCGAGGCAGACAGAATCGCAGCATTCCGCGAGATGATCTGCTCCGACACTGCTGAAGAAAGAGAAGTTGCTCTTGCAAAGATCCTTCCCTACCAGCAGTCCGACTTCGAGAAGCTCTACGAAGCTCTTGAAGGCAACCCCGTTTGTATCAGATTCCTTGATCCCCCTCTCCACGAGTTCGTTCCTACTACCGAGGAAGACATCGCTCTTCTTGCTAAGGCACAGAACAAGACCGTTGATGAGATCAAGGCGATCATCGCATCTCTCCATGAGTTCAACCCCATGATGGGTCACCGCGGATGCCGTCTCGCAGTTACCTATCCCGAGATCGCAAAGATGCAGACCTCTGCAGTTATCCGTGCTGCTATCAACGTTAAGAAGGCACACGCTGACTGGAACGTTAAGCCTGAGATTATGATTCCGCTTGTTGGCGACGTTAAGGAGCTTAAGTACGTTAAGAACGTTGTCGTTGCTACTGCTGATGCTGAGATCAAGGCTGCGGGCGTAGAGCTCGATTACGAAGTTGGTACCATGATCGAGATCCCGAGAGCATGCCTCACCGCTGATGAGATCGCTGCTAACGCAGACTTCTTCTGCTTCGGTACTAACGACCTTACTCAGATGACCTACGGCTTCTCCCGTGACGATGCAGGTAAGTTCCTCAACGCTTACTACGACGCAAAGATCTTCGAGAACGATCCCTTCGCAAAGCTTGACACCACCGGTGTTGGCAAGCTCATGAACATGGCTGTTACCCTCGGCCGTCCCGTTAACCCCAACCTCCACGTTGGTATCTGCGGCGAGCACGGTGGTGACCCCACATCCGTTGAGTTCTGCCACTCTATCGGCCTTGACTATGTATCCTGCTCTCCCTTCAGAGTACCGATCGCACGTCTTGCTGCTGCTCAGGCTGCTATCAAGTCTAAGTAATCAGATTCGAACAAACCCCCGCCGTTTTCTCGGCGGGGATTTTTATCATATTTATATGTCAATATTGATTTTTGAGATCAGAAGTGATATAATGTAATTAATTATACGTTAAGGCAAAGTAATTTTGAAAAGGTCATTTACTTTGCCAATCGCGATCGCACAGGTCTTAATACTGCTACTCTAATAATGCCCCAAACGAGTACAACGTAATGTTAAAGGTAAAACAATGAAAACTGTAATTGCTATTGATTCATTTAAAGGAAGTCTTTCTTCCTTACAAGCAGGAAACGCTGTAAAGGAAGCTATCCTGAGATTGCAAACCGACGCTGTGGTGTCTGTAAAGCCTCTTGCCGACGGTGGCGAAGGCACTGTCGACGCACTTTCCTCCGGTTTTGATTCAGAAATCATTGAATTGACAGTCAAAGGACCGCTTCTCAATCCCGTTTCAGCAAAATACTGTATTCTCAAGGACACAAATACCGCGATTATTGAAATGGCAGCCGCATCGGGAATCACTCTGATAACAACTGAAGAACGTAATCCGCTCAATACGACGACTTACGGAGTCGGCGAGCTTATAAAAGACGCGATATCGCGCGGTGTCCGCAGATTCATTGTCGGAATCGGCGGAAGCGCAACAAATGATGGCGGAACAGGAATGCTGACCGCGCTTGGTTATGAGTTCCTTGATTCTGAAGGCAAACCGATTTCACTTGACGGTAAAGGTCTCTCTGAGCTTTCTTCCATAAACACCTCCAAAGTCGTTCCCGAACTGAACGATTGTTATTTCAGAGTTGCCTGTGACGTTACAAATCCGCTTTGCGGAGAAACCGGCTGTAGCGCAGTATACGGACCGCAAAAGGGCGCAACCCCTGAAATTATCGCTGATATGGATCTTTGGCTGTCTCGTTACGCCGAAATATCAAAAACAGTATCGGATAAAGCCGATAAGAACTACCCCGGCGCAGGTGCTGCGGGCGGACTTGGTTTCGCGTTTATTTCATTTACAAACGCAAGGCTCGAATCCGGAATCAACATAATTATTCAGGAGACTAAGCTTGAAGATGAAATGAGAGATGCCGATATCGTTGTGACAGGCGAGGGTCGTCTTGACTCACAAACCGCTATGGGCAAGGCGCCTATTGGAGTTGCAAAGCTTGCCAAGAAATACGGAAAGAAGGTCATTGCGTTCTCAGGATGTGTAACCGATGATGCAGAGGTATGCAACGAGCACGGAATTGATGCATTCTTCCCTGTTTTGCGTGGAGTAACAACGCTTGAAGAGGCTCTTGACACAAATAATGCATATAATAATCTGAAAGCTACTGCATATCAGGTTTTCAGGCTGATAATAGGAGATCGACATGAAGGAAGTTGCTTTTCATTACGGTAAAGGAAGAATTACACACGAATTTAACGAGAACGAGCTTATAGGCGTTCTCGAATCATCAATTAGCGAATACGTTCCGAAATTCGTAGAAGCGGATCTTGTTGAAAACGCAATTGCTTGCCCGATAGGCTCTCTTCCGCTTTGCGAGCTGTCAAAAGGAAAGAAAAACATCGTAATAATCGCGAGCGATCACACTCGCCCCGTTCCGAGCAAAGTAATTATTCCCCCAATGCTCCGCGAGATCAGAAAAGGAAATCCTGACGCAGACGTTACGATCCTTATCGCGACGGGTTGTCACAGAGGAACAACGAAGGACGAGCTTATTTCAAAGTTCGGTGAGGATATCGTAAATAAAGAAAAAATATATATTCACGATTGCGACGAACGCGATAATCTTGTAAATATCGGAACGCTTCCGTCCGGAAGCCCCTGCGAGATAAACAAAATTGCAATTGAAGCTGATCTTCTTTTGGCTGAAGGATTCATTGAGCCCCATTTCTTTGCAGGATTCTCCGGAGGCAGAAAGAGTGTTCTTCCCGGTGTTGCAGGAAGAAGCACGGTTTTAGGCAACCATTGCAGCGAGTTTATCGCTGATGAAAATGCAAGAACCGGCATTCTTGATAATAACCCGCTCCATAGGGATATGCTTTGGGCAGCAAAAAAGGCAAAGCTTGCATTCATCGTAAACGTTGTTCTTAATGCTGAAAAAGAGGTAATATATGCCGTTGCGGGTGATGTAGACGAGGCACACAAGGCTGGAACTACATTTTTAAACGATCTTTGCAGAGTAAAAGCTATCCCTGCCGATATCGTCATATCCACAAACGACGGATACCCGCTTGACCAGAACGTTTATCAGGCTGTCAAGGGAATGACAGCGGCTGAGGCTACAGTTAAGAACGGTGGCGTTATAATAATGCTTGCTCGTTCAAACGACGGTATAGGTGGCGACCATTTCTACCATCAGCTTGCAGACGAGCCCGATATCGATAAGACAATGGCTCTCTTTATGTCAAGAGCAAAGAACGAAACCGTCCCGGATCAATGGCAAACACAGGTGATGCTCAGAGTTCTCAAGAGAGCGAAGGTAATTTACGTTTCCGAGATGGATGAAGATACTATATCAAAAATGCACATGATACCCGCCAAGAATATTTCCGATGCTCTTGAAAAAGCAAAGTCCATTCTTGGAAGCACTAATCCGAGTATAGTTGCAATCCCTGACGGAATATCGGTAATAGTTCAGCAGTAACGTTTAAATGAGGCAAACCATGAAAAAGGCAATTTGCATTTTAATTGTATTTTCTTTTGTTTTTTGTTTTTTCGCGAGTTGTGAGAAGTCGACAGCGCAAGGTTGCCCGTTTGCTGATATAAGGTGGACACGGACTACCGACTCTGATACTGAATATATACGTTTTTCATCAAGTGGCGAGTTCAGCTATTACTGCGCCTGCGGTAATCCTGTTAATGATTCAGATTTATGTACCGGATATTCATATAATTCCGCTAACAGAACGGTAACGCTTAAATACATCGATTCGACAGTCGACGTAGTCACACGTATCAAGGTAATTAAATACACCGAATCGGAGCTTGTTCTTGACTTTAACGGCGATGAACGCACTTTTATTCCTGATGCGGAATCAGAGAAAAATGAAATAATCAACTACCTCGGAAAGGAATATTATATACTTAGATTCAATGATAGTGTTTTCACCTACGAATTTAATGCCGACTTCGATGGTGAAACAGATGAAATTATTCCTATCGATCACGGCAAGTGGAGCTTTATCTGCTTCAATGGAGAGGTCTATGCGCCGATAGCCGAGCACGAAGCAATCATTTCTTATTATCTGGATTCAGCAAATTACACATGGTCAGTATACGTTGACGTTGCCGATTCTGATGAAGTAGCAGTGATTAACCTCAATTTGAATGAGGATGAAATCAGCTTCTTGCAACAGATTTCCGAGATTCAACTAATCGATACAATCAGCTTCGATGACGTACAGGTGTTCGGAACGCTTAGTAAAACATTTGAGGACGGTTTTTTATGCGCAAAAACCGATCTGTTCTTCTATAACGACTCGTGGTATTGGAGAAGCGGGATTGACTGTGAAAAAGACAGTTCGCATGCCGAATACGTAGTTAAGCTACCTGAGTCAATGAACTCGAAAATTACGAACGGAGACTAATCATATGAAGCCGCTTGCACAAATACTCGGATTTGTTGCCGTAGTAATTTTTCTGCTCAGCTATCAGCAGAAGAAGCGTGCGAACATTATACTATTCAACGTTACGTCACGAGTGCTTTATATCATACAATATCTTTTACTTGGTGCTTTTTCGGGGGCAATTCTCGATGTTCTTGGCGCGATTTCCTCTGTTGTTGCCGGTAAAAAGCACACGGAGTTCGTTAAAAGGCACAAGATAGCTGTAATAGTTTCCGTGAATGCCGTAACCGTAATTGCGGGAGTTACAATTGCTGTTGTTAATAAAAGCTGGCTTGATCTATTCTCGCTTGCCGGTGTTCTATTCCACACATGCGCATTCTTGATAGATGATGAAAGGATAATAAGGCGCGTTTCCCTTCTCGGCTCGCCATTCTGGTTTGTATACAACTTCTGCAGTCACGCCTACGGCTCATCGGTTGGCGACTTGCTAACAATAGGTTCTATCCTGATAGCGATGTTCAGGCACCGTGAATCAAAAGTAAAATAATTTATTGCGTATCTCTTTGACCTATGATATAATAGCTATAACCATCATTAATGATCGGAGAATTTTATGAAAAAGTCAAAACGAATAATACTTCTTATTTTTTGTGTGATCCTGCTTACCGCATCAGCTATGCTTATCTCATCCTGCGAATTAGAAAAGGATGACGGCATATATACCGCATCGTTTTATGCTGACGGAAAACTTGTTGAAAAAATCGAATTTAAAAAAGGCGATACGACGCTTAACGGTCTTCCGATCGTACCGAAAAAGAACGGTCTTGTCGGCGGATGGGAGAATTTTACTTTGAAGGATAAAGATATACGGATCAATGCCGTTTACGCTGAGAGCTTCAAGATAAAGGTGATTGCAGACGATCCATTTGCGATATCCTTCGAGGGTGAAACCGATCAAACAATAGACTCAAAAAATCCGAGATTTAAAACCGTAAAGATAAAGCCAGCCGACGGATATAAGATCGATTATTATGAAATCGACGGCATAAAGTACAACAAGGTCAATATAACCTTAAGCAACATTAACGCAGATATGACTATAGTTGTATATGCCCGTCATGAGCTCGATGAGCTTCCGATTATTTCTATCGATACTAACGGCGCAGGCATCAAGAGCAAAGAAACATATACAACGATGACCTTCGACCTTGAAAACTGCGACGGTGAGCTTAAGAACATTGACGGCGGAATCCGCCTGCGCGGTAATTCTACGCTGAGCTTCCCCAAAAAAGCTTACAGAATCAAATTTGAAAAGAAACAGTCCCTCTTCGGGCTCGAGAAAGCAAAGAGCTGGGTGCTTCTTGCTGATTATATCGATCCTTCTTCACTTCATAATCACGCGGCAATGACGATTGCTAAGCAGATGCCCGGGCTTTCATTCACCACGACACCTATCAAGGTTAACGTATACCTTAACGGCGTGTACCAAGGAATATACACCTTATGCGAGCAGGTTCAGGAAAACGAAGGCAGAATGAATATCGAAATGCCCGCTATAACGGAAGACATGAACGACTTCAAGGATTACAACTGGTTTGTATCTCTTGACCTGAATTGCCGTACTTCTGGTCTTGTCGAGAACGAGCAATATATAGCAATTGACGGTCATGGAAACGTTCATTTCGACACGATGTATTTTGAGATTAAATATCCGGAAAAGCAAGATTTCCCGAGTGAGGAGCAGTTCAAATGGTTTGTTGAGGAGTTGCGAGATTGTCTTGAAAATCTTCTTGATGACTTTGATTCAAAGAACGTAAAGAACATTAAAAAGACAACGAACGTAAATTCCCTTATTGATTACGTTATAATTGATGAGATAACCGGTCAGGAGGATCACGACGAGTGGCATAAATCATTCAATATATATTACACCTCTACTTCTAAGAATCCGGAGGAAAACAATAAGATAAACTTTGGCCCGATCTGGGACTACGACTGGTGTCTCAACACTCCTTGGACCGGAAAACCCAACGAAGCGTACAAGCTGAATGATGACATTAAATACTTTGGACCGTTTTATAACGTTATGTTCGAGGTAGACGAGTTTTATAAGCTTCTCAAGCAACGTTACAACAAGTATGCAAAGCCTGCTTTAAAAGCCTATCTTGAAGAATACGATGCCCTTGTTGATAGCATGACTGTTTCAATGGAAAAGAATGCTGAATTATGGTACGGAAAGCTCGATAAGGAAATAGTAAGCAAAAACATCAAATTCCTTAAGGATTATCTTACTAACAGATACGAGCTCCTTAATAAGGAATGGAAGAACTGAAAGTAAAAACGCAGGGATTTGATCCCTGCGTTTTTTAAATAAAAATGAAAGAAAAAATCGACAGACCAAGTCTGTCGATTTCTGGAGCGGGTGATGGGAATCGAACCCACGCAGCCAGCTTGGAAGGCTGGAATTCTACCATTGAACAACACCCGCATTTATCGTACTCAAGCATTATAACACAAAGCTTTTGATTTGTCAACTCGTTTTTCGAATTTTTTCAAAAATTTCTTAACGTTTTTTTCTTGATTTAGTATATGATATGTGTTATACTGTTAAAAAAGAAGGAGAATGCTATGAGCGTAATTTTAGGTATTGACGTAGGCGGAAGCACAACGAAGATCGTCGGCTTCGACCATAATAAAAATCTCATATCACCAATGTTTGTCAAAGCAAACGATCCTCTTACATCACTTTACGGTGCATTTGGAAAATTTACCGATACAAACGGTATTTCCCTATCCGATATAGAAAAGATTACGGTTACCGGAGTAGGATCGAGCTTTATAAACAAGCCGCTATACGGAGTTGAATGTCAGCACATTTCCGAATTTGAATGCATAGGTCTTGGCGGTCTTTATCTGTCGGGCCTCGACCGCGCTATTGTTGTCAGCATGGGAACAGGAACTGCAATAGTTCACGCGAAAAACGGTACAGAGCCAAAGTATCTTGGCGGAACGGGCGTTGGAGGAGGAACACTCATTGGGCTTTCAAAGCAGCTTCTCGGCGTAAGCGATATTGATGCAATTGTAGAGCTTGCAAAAGACGGAAACCTTGCGAACGTTGATCTGATGGTTTCGGATATTACAAGAAAAGACCTCCCGGGAATGTCGAGCAATCTCACGGCCGCAAACTTCGGAAAGCTTTCAGATCTTGCGACAAAAGGTGATCTCGCGCTCGGACTTATCAATATGATATTCGAAAGTGTTGCAATGCTCTCTCTCTTTGCGTCCCGCGCAAGCGGCATTGATAACATTGTAATGACAGGAAATCTGACAACTCTGCATCAGGCTAAGCCGATTTTTAGTTCTCTCACAAGTATATTCGACGTAAATTACATCGTTCCCGAAATGTCGAACTTCTCGACCGTCATCGGCGCGGCGCTCTCTGTGATAAGATGAAGAAAAAAGTATTTGACCCCATGACCATAGCGGTTATCATACTGTCTGCCGCTATCCTACTGATAACCATAATTGCTGCTGTTATTACCTCGGCTGATAATAATGGAAATCAAAAGGTTACGACCAAGCCCCCCGAGCTTAGCTTCCCGGATGTTTCTGACGTTCCTGTGCGCGAGGATATAATGGTTACATATTCAGAACTGACAAGCGAAGACACGTATGAAAAGAACGGCATTGAATACATATATTCCTTCATTTCATACCCGCATATAGAGGGCGGAAATACTGACGCAACCGCAAAAATCAACAATGCGATCGCACAGTTTGCATTTGATCGTGTTATGATCGAGGATTACGAAAAGACCAACGCAGAGGAAGCATATAACAGGGCCGAAAGTGACGCTATGGGCTTTATTGAGTTTGAGTTTTTGACAAGAACTGAATCGGTTTACGTAAAGAACGGATATCTGTCTATAATGTTCAAGCGCGTAAGGACGGTAAGTATCAGTGAGCCGAGCGAAACTGTTACAACGCTCTGCTTTGACCTCTTGAACGGAGACGAGGTAGATATCTCGGTATTTATGAACGTCGAAAGCGGCGTTGCGGAACAATTTGTATACGACGTATTTGCTCAGCACATTAAAATTAATCCTAATCAGTATTACAACGACGCTCTCGAAACTCTTTCGGATATAATAGATCTTAATGCATTTTATCTGACCGAAAATGGTGTTGTTCTCTATTTCAATCCCGAAATCATTACGCCAAGCGTAATGGGGATTCGCAATTTTACGGTTCCTTACGAAAAAATCGGATATTAAATAAGAGGCGGAGTATTCTCCGCCTCTTATCCTTTTATAAATTCGTTAACTATACAGTATAACTCTTCTTTGCTGCTCGCAAAGTTAAGACGATGGCGCGCGTTTGACGCGCCTTTTATATTTTTTATGTAATACGAAAGATGTCTGCGTGCCTCAAGTACTCCCGTGCGCTCACCTTTGTCGGCGATCATTTCCTCAACCTGTACCATTGCTTCTCTAAGACGGACATCTATATCGGGCAATCGGTACTGTTCACCGTTAATTCGAGCAATAATTTCCTCAAACAACCAGGGATTGCCCATCGTTCCGCGTGCAAGCATCAAGCCGTCGCATTTTGTCATTTCGAGCATAGCGATGGCGTCGTCAGCTGTGTTAATACCTCCGTTTGCAATGACGGGAACTTCGACAGCAGCTTTAACTTCGCCTATGGCGAGAAAATTGACCTCAGGGCAGTACATCTGCTCACGTGTCCTTCCGTGCACTGTAATGGCATCAGCACCGTTTTCAGCAGCGATTTGCGCAACTCGAACTGCATTAATACTATGTGAATCCCAGCCGAGGCGTATCTTAACTGTAAGCGGAAGTTCAGTGGTGTCGCGCAGACGACGAACGATCCGACCGACAAGCGCAGGATCCTTCATTAGTGCAGACCCCTCGCCGTTGTTGACGATCTTCTTCATCGGGCAGCCCATATTAATATCTATTCCGAGAGGAGGGATGTACCCTTCTCTTTTTTGGGTAATTTTGTTTACAGCCTCTGAAAGGATATCAGGCTCATGTCCGAAAAGCTGAACGAAGCTGTTTTCTTCGTATGGCAAAAGGGATGCGAGTTCATACGAGCCTGCATCATTGTAATGAATTGCCTTTGCGGATACCATTTCCGTAACAACAAGTTCTGCACCGTGTCGGCGACAGATATTTCTGTATGCTCGATCGGTAACACCCGCCATTGGTGCAAGTATCAAACCGTGTTTCAGGTTTACATTTTTGATTTTCAGCGACATAAATCAAAGCTCCTCGCCGTTATGTGCTTTATAGCCCTCGCCAAATATTTCAGATGCATTTGAAACAATGATGAAAGAAGCGGGATCGACCTCGCATACAAGCCTCTTAGCTCGATGAAACAATTGCTTCTTTACGACACAGAAAATGATTTTTGTTTCTCGTCCCGTATATGCGCCCGAGCCGTTTGCAAAGGTAACACCTGCGTCTATATCCGTCAAAAGTGCATGAGCAACCTTATCGGGATCAGAGCTCATAATAATAAGAAGCTTTGCTTCGTCGTTTCCGTATAGTACCTTATCAATTAACAATGTTGTAATAACAAGCGATATGCCGGCATACAAAGCGTTCTCGATATGCTTTGTAGCGAACACTGATGCGAAAACGATTATTGAGTCTACGATCAGGAAAATCGTTCCGGTTTTAATGCTCGGGACAAATTTTCTGGCCAACTTAGTAATAATATCGGTTCCGCCTGTCGATCCACCACACCTTAGAATTAAGCCAATTCCAATTCCGCAAAGAACAGCTCCGGCTATGCCTGCAAGAAGCTTGTCGTTTGTGACGGGAATGTATTTAGGTATGATCTTCGGCCAGAGATCTATAAGCGCCGAAGAAACTGCGATCGAACAGATCGTCTTAATGAGAAACCATCTTCCAACAACAAAAAAGCCGGCGATAAGAAGCGGAATATTGAGAATGACTATCATCATACCGGTCGGAAGCCCCGAGAGCTTGTTTATAATAATTGCGACGCCACTCATACCGCCGGGCGCAAGTGCGTTAGGCGAGAGAAACAAAGCAATTCCGAGCGAATATATTGCACAGGCAACAAGCATCGTTACCCAATCAAAGACATTTTTTGTTATGGTTCTCTTCATTTGATTAACTCCATTAGATTGATTACGTATATATTATACCGCAATTTCAACAAAAAATCAACTTAAATTTGTACATCGTTTCTACACAATATATTGTGTTTACGTATTGACATCATCAATATTTTGTGTTAATATAGTTTTGCTCGTGCATGGAGGTGATAGTATGACGATCGCGGGATTTCAAAAATTAACCCTGCTCGATTTCCCGGGAAAGACCGCCTGTACCGTTTTCACTCCGGGATGCAACTTGAGATGCCCATTTTGTCATAACGCTGATCTTGTGCTTTCCCCTTCAAGGATTGAAATTTTTTCTGAAGAAGAAATACTTTCGTATTTGAAGAAGCGTAAAGGTCTTATTGACGGTATCTGCATAACGGGCGGCGAACCTATGCTTATGAAGGATCTTCCTTCTTTTTGCGAAAAAATCAAAAATACCGGTGTCGCAATCAAGATCGACACTAACGGTTCCTTCCCTTCACAACTCAAATATATTGTTAGAAGCGAGCTCTGTGACTACGTCGCTATGGATATCAAGAACACATTGAGTAAATATCCGGTGACTGTCGGTATTCCGGATATCGATATTGCTCCGTTCGTTGAAAGCATAGATTTTCTGAAGTCGTCGGGTATTCCTCACGAATTCAGAACAACTGTGTGCAGACCGTTCCATGCCAATAGCGATATTCTTGAAATCGGACAGATGCTCGGTGAAAACGAGAAATATTATCTTCAGAGCTTTGTCGATTCCGGACGACTGATCGGCGGAGGTGTATCGGGTTTTTCGCCAAGTGAGATGAAGGAAATGCTATCTGAGCTAAAAGAATTTGTACCTAATGCCGATATTCGCGGAATCTGAAATTAAAATGCACAAAAAAACTCAGCACAATTTGTCATCTTGCCTATTGACTGGCACTAAATATTGTGCTATTATAAAAGCCAACCCTTTATTTTGTGTCAAATTATTCATTTTAAATGAAAGGATGTATATATGTATAACGTAAAGAAAAGAACCGGCAAAGTTATTCCCTTTGATCTTTCTAAGATCTCAGACGCTATCAAGCTCGCATTTGATGCACTTGAAAAGCAGTACAATCAGGACATTATAGATTTCCTTGCGCTTAAGGTTACGGCAGCGTTCGAGCCGAAAATAAAGAATGATCTTATCTCGGTAGAGGACATTCAGGACTGTGTAGAAAACGTTCTCATCCAGGCAGGATATTCCGACGTAGCTAAGGCATATATTCTCTATCGCCGTCAGCACGAGAAGATTCGAAATATGAAGAGTACCATAGTTGACTATAAGGATATAGTTGACCAGTACCTTGGAATGGGCGACTGGAGAGTAAAGGAAAACTCTACTGTTACCTACTCGGTCGGTGGTCTTATTCTCTCAAACTCCGGCGCGATCACAGCAAACTACTGGCTCTCCGAGATATATGACGACGAGATCGCCAACGCTCACCGTAATGGAGATATTCATCTTCACGACCTCTCTATGCTTACCGGATACTGCGCAGGCTGGTCCCTTAAGCAACTTATCAAGGAAGGTCTTGGTGGCGTTCCCGGTAAGATTACCTCTGCCCCCGCTTCTCACCTCGCAACGCTCTGCAACCAGATGGTTAACTTCCTCGGTATAATGCAGAACGAGTGGGCAGGCGCGCAGGCGTTCTCGTCCTTCGACACTTATCTTGCTCCATTTGTAAAGAAGGATAACCTCACTTACGAACAGGTCAAGAAATGCATTGAGTCCTTTGTTTACGGTGTTAACACGCCTTCTCGCTGGGGCACTCAGGCGCCCTTCTCTAACATTACTCTTGACTGGGTAGTTCCCGCTGACCTTGCGGAACAGAACTGCATTATCGGCGGAAAAGAAGTTGACTTCAAGTATAAGGACTGTAAGAAGGAAATGGACATGGTCAACAAGGCATTCATTGAGATCATGATCGAGGGTGACGCAAACGGTCGCGGCTTCCAGTATCCTATTCCTACATATTCTATTACGTCCGATTTCGACTGGTCGGAGACTGAGAACAACAAGCTTCTCTTTGAGATGACCTCCAAGTACGGCACGCCCTATTTCTCTAACTACGTTAACTCCGATATGGAGCCGTCAGACGTTCGTTCGATGTGCTGCCGCCTCCGCCTTGACCTCCGTGAGCTTCGCAAGAAATCCGGTGGATTCTTCGGATCGGGCGAAAGCACGGGTTCTGTCGGCGTAGTAACCATTAACCTTCCGAGAATTGCTTACCTTGCAAAGGATGAGGCCGATTTCTTCGCGCGTCTTAACAAGATGATGGACATCTCCGCACGTTCTCTCAAGATCAAGAGAACCGTTATTACCAAGCTCCTGAATGAGGGACTATATCCTTACACCAAGCGTTACCTTGGAACTTTTGATAACCACTTCTCGACTATCGGTATGATCGGTATGAACGAGGTCGGTCTTAATGCAAATTGGCTCCGCAAGGATCTCACTCAACCTGAAACTCAGGAATTTGCAAAGAAGGTCCTTAACCACATGAGAGAGCGTCTCTCCGACTATCAAGAGGAATATGGCGACCTCTACAACCTTGAGGCCACACCTGCAGAGTCTACTACTTTCCGACTTGCTAAGCACGACAGAAAGCATTATCCCGATATCATCACCGCCGCTAAGGACGGAGATACTCCTTACTATACCAACTCCTCGCATCTTCCCGTTGGCTACACGGAGGATATCTTCACCGCTCTTGACGTTCAGGACGAGCTTCAAACCCTTTACACCTCAGGAACTGTATTCCACGCATTCCTCGGCGAAAAGCTTCCCGACTGGAAGGCGGCGGCGTCTATCGTTCGCAAGATCGCTGAAAACTATAAACTTCCCTACTATACACTTTCTCCCACGTATTCCGTATGTACAAAGCACGGCTACATTGTCGGTGAGCATTACAGCTGTCCCGAATGCGGCGCTACCACAGAAGTATACAGCCGTATAACCGGTTACTACCGCCCTGTACAGAACTTCAACGACGGTAAGGCTCAGGAATACAAGGACAGAAAGGAATACAACATCGCTACTTCTGTAATGAAAAGAGACGGTGTAAGAGAAGAGTGCTCTTGCGAAGCAGAAGCTGTTGAAGCAAATTTCGCTGATAAGATCTATCTTTTCGCTACGCAGACATGCCCTAACTGTAAGGTTGCCATTTCACTTCTTGAGAAGGCAGGCGTTTCCTACGAAAAGCTCTACGTAAACGAGAACGAAGAAATGGCAAAGAAGCTTGAGCTTCGTCAGGCTCCCACACTTGTAATCATGAACGGTGATAGCACCGCAAAATTTGCAGGCGTTCCCGCAATTAAGAAATACCTCGAGTCAATCAAATAATCAGGTGTCAAGGGTCTGTTCAGACCCTTGACTCATTTAGGAGTTATTATGTACGATATAATCGTTATTGGCGGAGGACCGGCAGGTCTTACCGCCGCAATTTACGGTCGCAGACAGAACAAGACCGTTCTTGTCCTCGAAAAAAATTCTTTCGGCGGTCAGACAGTTTATTCTCCGAAAATTGAAAACTACCCCGGTTTTACCGAGATGAGCGGAATTGAATTTTCGGACAAGCTTGTAGATCAGGTTCTATATCAAGGAGCTGAGCTTGAACCCGCAGAGGCTATATCCATAACTGTAGGCAACGGAATTAAGACAGTCCATACCGATAGCGGGGACTTTGAATGTAAAGCTCTTATAATCGCTTGCGGAGCAAAGCATCGACTTCTCGGTCTTGACGGCGAGGAGGATCTTATCGGAAACGGAATCTCCTTTTGCGCACTCTGCGACGGAGCCTTCTATAAGGACAAGCAGGTTGCAGTCATTGGCGGTGGCAATAGCGCTCTTCAAGAGGCGGTTCTTCTCTCACAAAGTTGCAGTAAAGTCACCGTAATTCAGAATCTCAGCTTTCTGACGGGAGAAAGTAAGCTTGTAGAGATACTTGAAGCAAAGGATAACGTTGAAATTATATACAACACAGTAGTAACAGACCTTTTATCAGATGGGGAGCTTAAGGCAATAAAGCTTAAGAATACAGATACAAATAAAGAAACAAACCTTTCCATCGACGGTATGTTCGTTGCAATCGGTCTCGTTCCTGACACCTCGGTTGCTAACGGTCTTATTAACCTCGACGATCGAGGATATATAATTTCATGTGAAGATACCGTAACAAACGTAGAAGGCGTATTTGCCGCAGGAGACTGCCGAACAAAGGGAGTAAGACAGATCGCAACTGCAATTGCAGACGGCGCATCTGCCGCCCTGAGTGCTTGTAAATACATCGAAAATAACTAACATTATTCCCCGACCGATCGGTCGGGGATTTTTTTTCGTTATAGGACAAGTGAGAGGTAAAATATACTTGAATATCAATACTTCAGGAGAAAATTATGATATTTGATCTAATTTCAAAAGTGTTTTGCCTATTCTTGCGTGTTTCATCAGGAAACTCCTTTCCACCGCCATTACCGTCCGATGAGGAGGAACGGCTATTTGCGTCACTTAAGGATGGTGATAATGAGGCGCGTGAGCTGCTAATCGAGCACAATCTTCGTTTGGTCGCGCATATTGTAAAAAAATATTTTTCCTCATCAAAAAACCAAGACGATCTCGTTTCGATCGGAAGCGTCGGGTTGATTAAAGCAATTGACTCGTTTAAATCCGAGAACGGAACTAAGTTTGCAACGTATGCATCAAAATGTGTTCAGAACGAGATTCTGATGTACTTCAGGGCGCAGAAAAAGCTTTCATGCGAGGTATCGATTAATGAAACGATCGATACGGATAAAGACGGTAATCCTCTGACGTTCTCAGATATTATCTGCTCAGAGGACACGATCGTCGACGATATTGAATCAAAGATATATTCAAAGAAAGCAATTGAGATAATAAAGACGTCTCTCACGCCGCGCGAACGACGAATCATTGTTCTCCGCTACGGTTTGAATAACCGCGCCCCGCAAACTCAAAGACAGATAGCAGAGGCGCTGAATATTTCAAGATCATACGTAAGCAGAATCGAAAAGGCGGGCATAGATAAGATCCGCGCTGAATTCAAAAGATGCGGATTCGGCGATTATGAGTAATAAATAAACTTAACATGACATATCTATTTACAAAAAAGCGAAGGCGGTATAATATATGTCACTTAATAACTTCGGTCTGAACGGCCTTGACCTTGGCACATCAGTCATAACAAAATCTCAAGGTAAAATTAAGCTCAGCGGTTCTGTCGGAACAGATTTGATCATTCCGGAGAACGTTTCGGACAGCTCGGCAATTTTAAGATCCGACTGTGAGATTAAAATCTCAGATATTCAGTCGGGAAACAATTCAGTAACGGTTACGGGAACGTCAGATTATACAGTCGTTCTTCTTGGCGAGGACGGAACACTCGCATCAGTAAAAACACGCGAAGAATTTGAATTAAAGGACTTCATTGAAGGAATTGACAACAGCTCTATAATAGTCTACGGCGGATGTGAAAGCAGCTGCAGTTCGCGGCTAATAAATCCGAGAAAGCTTAATCTTTCGTCGGAAATAACAGTATGCGTATTTGCAATGAATGAGCAAAATTCTGCGCCCGATGTAAAAGGTGCAGAGTCGATAGAAGATGAGCTTTCACTAAACAAAAAGTACGGCTCTGTTACAAGTGCTGAGATCAATTCTCTTACCGAAAACGATATTCCTGCAAGTCTTGACGTTTTCCTTGACGGAAACCTTCCACCTATGTCGGAGATTATTTATTCAACCGTTAAGGCTATGCCATCGGAAATTGCGGTTACGGGAAATAAAATAACGGTAAAAACGAAGGTAATGTTTTCCTCAATCTATAGGAGCGAGGAAGGAAATATTTTTGCATACCAAAAGCCATTCGTGCTTGAAAAAAGCGTTGAAACGGATAATGCTGATTCTTATGATTGGTTTGCAGAAGCAGTTATAAATGACCTGACGGCTGAAGTTTCGATAGATAGCTATGGTGAAGCGAAGCTTATTGAAGTTGATTTTACCTACGACATCCTTTTAAACGGCATAAGAAACGTTACAACCCAGACCGTTTTAGATGCATATTCTACCGTATATGAGTGCATAACCGAAGAAATGTGCGGTGAAAGCGTTGTATATAAGAGAACATATGGCTCTTCCCTTTCAGTTAACGCGTTTGCAGAAAGAAAAGAAATATCAGCAGAAAACGTTCGCTCGGTACTCATAGGAGATGTTGTTATTGAAAACGTGAGCGGAGAATATTGCGATGACAAGAAACGCCTTGTTGTCGAGGCAAATACTACAGTTACGGGTATTTGCGAGAACAATATTACCTCCGACGATGATCCTAAGTTTTCAAGCATAACATTTGAATATCCATTTAAATGTGAAATAGACGTAGGCGAGCATAATTTGGATACGGTATATAATTTATCTGTTACTGTGTCAGACATACGCTTCAGATGCGATCAGAATAAAATTTATTGCGATTTTGAGAATAATATTAAGGTTTCGGTTTGTGAGAAGCTCCCTCACAGTTACGTCAAAGAGATCGTTATTGATAAAAACGTCCCTGTTTCGGAACAGTATGCTCCGATAACACTTTGTTATCCTTGCGGCGCCGAGTCAATTTGGGATATTGCAAAATATTACCGAGTAACAACAGCAGGCATCGTTGCATCAAATAATCTTGAAAATGAGGACATCAGTGGCAGGAAGGTTCTTCTTATTCCATCCCTCAGAAAACGAGAGAGAGCATAAATAATAAGAGTGAACTCTTGATTTTATTCCGAAACTGTGTTAAAATATAAAAAAACGCAGAAGAAGGAAGATATAATGAACAATCCCAAAATCAAGATAACAGTAACAGATTACGGCGTTATGACAGCAGAGCTCTATCCCGATAAGGCCCCAATCACTGTTGAAAACTTTCTCAAGCTTATTAAAGAAGGCTTCTTCTCAGGTCTTATATTTCACCGTGTAATTCCGGGATTTATGATCCAAGGCGGCGGATACAAGCCTGATTTCACTGAAACAGATGCTGACAGTATTAAGGGCGAATTTGCGTCTAACGGCTGTACAACCAACGACATCAAGCATACTCGCGGTGTTCTCTCCATGGCCCGCACAATGGTGCCCAACTCTGCATCCTCGCAGTTTTTCATTATGCACAAAGACGCGCCTCACCTCGACAGACAGTATGCCGCATTCGGCAAGGTAATTGAAGGCATTGAGGTTGTCGATAAGATCGCCGCTGTCAGAACAGGCTCCTACGGATATTTTCAGGACGTACCCGTAACGCCTGTTATAATAGAAAAAATTGAAGTTATATAAGTAAAAGCCGAGATATTTCTCGGCTTTTATTTATGAAAATATATACTTGCCTATCCTGAACAGCGTCTGACGCTTTTTAAAGCCGATATCCGTAATTTCCGAGGTCGAATAATACAAAGCCTCAGGACACGGTGAAAAGCCGCTGAGCGCGTCGTCATACGCCATTAGGGACAGCTTTGACGGCTTCTTTTCGAAATCAATGGCAAAAGCGTCTGACAATATAGGATCCGCGCATACAATTTCAGCCG
The DNA here is from genome assembly GCA_045540115.1 of Eubacteriales bacterium. Classification (GTDB taxonomy): domain Bacteria; phylum Bacillota; class Clostridia; order Oscillospirales; family CAG-272; genus Colimorpha_A. Next base: position 1,872 of record JAZQGR010000059.1, on the reverse strand, counting down.
GTGTATCCGGAAAGGACGGATCGGAACAACGATTCAAAATGACAGAGCAAAACGCGACCTTACAAAGATACGGCGCAGATGGACAAACAGCATCACAGGTAAGAGCGATAAATCTGCGCCTTTCTGATTCTATTACCGTTTTTATATCAATTTCGTCCTCCGACGCATTAACTCTCTGCGACTGCTCACGCGTTTGAGAAAACAAGAATGAATATGTCCCAATGACACACAGCATTATTGCAGAAGAAATTATACATATCTTAATATAAAGCTTCATTCGTAACTCCTTTTTTCTTTTATTATTAACATTCATGAGCATAATTATAAAAGATCCCGACAAAACGTCGGGATCTAAGCCTATTTAATTTTATTAAAATAATCGATAACGTTTTCCCAGTCAAACTGTGTCTGACTGTGATCGCCGTCCTTTACGTGATACGCTATTGAGCCATTCTGATACACCTTATTGACGATAGGGGCATCGTCATCTATAACTATACCCTTCTTACAGTAAAGCTCCCATACGGGGCTTGCAAGCGTTGCTGCGCGCACCTCAGCCTCGGGATCAGCCCATTCGTCGAGAAACGAACAGGTAATATACATATATCTCGGCGCAACGAGTGACAAAACCATGTGCTGATCGATTGGCAGATATTCCTCGTTGTCGTTATAATCACGGAACTTTTCGCAAAACCAATCGGAAATGTTAATGTCCTTTACGTGTTCACCGCGCTTACCGCGAAGGAGTGCGGCTCCCATGCAACCTGTATTATTTGGAACAGTAAAATATATGCGTTGGTCAGTTGCCGCTGCCCAAAGAGCAGCCTTTCCGCTTCTTGAATGACCGATAGAAGCCACGCGTGTTGCGTCAATATCGGTATCAGTTTCAAGGTAATCAAGAACACGGCTGACCCCCCATGCCCACGCGGAAATAGATGCCCACGAGTTTCTCCTTCTTTTTCTTTTAACCTCAGCAAATACTCCAACTTTGTATTCAGAATGAGTCGTCCATTCTCTGTAAATATCTCTCGTCGGCATGATGGCAACGGCGTAACCGCAGTCGGTTATATATTTGAGAGGGAGTTCTGACGAGATCTCGTCAGCCGACATATTTCCCTTTTCATCATATTTAAGCCCGTTCTCGATGTTCTCATGAGCTACGTAGATAAACGCAGGTACAGGAATTTTGCAGCCTTTTGGCAAATACAGTGAGAAAGGAAAACTGAAGTCACCAAACCCGCAACGGATTTTCTTGCATATCATTCCGAATACTTCCGAAACGTCATCTACCTTAAAGTAAAGATCTTCAGGTCTTTCGATGTCACGAACCCCGTAAACGTAATTTGTGCAGAGATCAAGCACTTCGTCGCGTCTGAACGCCTCCCATTGCTCTTTCGTTGTTACTTCTACGCCACTTAGGGACGTCATAAGCTTAGGCACGTTATGCATATCTTTCCTCCGAGTATGTTAGTTATTGAATTATAACATAATATTTCTATTAAATCAAGGCGTATGCCATGTATATTGTCCGCAATTTGTTGCAGTATATCATCAATGCGAAGCATTGTATATCATCATGCCGCGGGGAGATACACGCTGGCGCGTGATGGGATACACGGCGTTGCCGTGATGATATCCAGCCCCGCAGGGGCTGATGATATTCCAAGCCTGCGGTTTGGATAAAAAAACGCATTCTTTCGAATGCGTTTTTTTGGCAGACACGTACAAAATAGATCCATACCGCAAGTTTTTTCGAAATCGATCTGTGTTTTTCGGTCGGTGGGTAGACTTATCCCTTGGTGATGATGGGCGGTGCACCCCGCCGCTATCTTCCGGGGTGCAACGCCATGATTGCAAACGAGGTCTATGTAA
>JAZQGR010000058.1:0-135834 GCA_045540115.1 Eubacteriales bacterium | reverse complement strand
TCGAGGAATATCTACTACTCGTCGAAGATTGGTTGGTTTTTTATAATTCTTCCAGATTGAAAAACAGGAAGAGGTGATTTCCTCTCCCTGCTTTTCGTGTGTCTTTTTTCTTTTTTGTGAACTAAATGGGGTTCACTTCACTTGCTCCCTTAATCAATATTCTTTGTCGCTATAACGTTACTTCCGCAAACGTCGGTAAGAATCACATCTCCGACCTTAACGGGCGCACTAACCGTCGCATTTCTTATCATCTCCATAACGGTGAAGATGTCACTCTTTGCAACAGGTTTCTCGGTCTTGACGCTTACCATCGTATCCACGCGGTTGGAAACGCGAACGATAGAAGTAACTGTTCGCTTCGGCGCTATGACCTCCTCCTCACCGTAATAATGCCCTCTCGGACAAGCGTTTCCCGTAACGTAAACGTTGTCGCCATCAACGGTAACGCTAAGCGTACAACCTCTCGGACAAAGTATACAGGTTAAAGTTCTTTCCATTACATTTCCTCCAGATCGACTCTTATATCGCCGTCAACGTCGCGAAGCTTTGCCGCCTTAAGCGTTATCTTTTCCATTTCGCCGGGTGTCGCGCGAAGCTTGATAGCAGTCGCAACTACGGTGTCTCCGCTCTTGACGGTAAACTTGACTTTTCCAAAAGGAGCCGTCACACGCAGGAAAATATCGGTGTCCCCTGCGTGAGGATTTAACCTTTGCGGAAGAACATAGCGAACACCGTTACCCGCAACGGTCTTAACTCTTTTTTCAAACTCGACAAGTCCCTTAACGTAATTTGCCGCGCCCTTACCTGCTATCTCTGCTTCATCGGAAACATAGTCTACAAGATCATGTACCTGAAGAACGTTTCCGCAGGCAAATATACCGCTTACGTCAGTCATTCGGTTTTCATCAACAGCTGCACCGCCCGTAATCGGATCAATTCCGATTCCCGCGCCTCGTGTCAGCTCGTTTTCGGGAATAAGACCGACGGAAAGAAGGAGCGTATCGCAAGGAATGTATCTCTTGGTTTCAGGCTTGACCCGGCGTTTTTCGTCCACCTCTGCGATCGTAACGCCGATAAGACGCTCATTTCCGTGTATCTCGGCAACAGTTGTGTTAAGATAAAGCGGAATACCGTAGTCCTCAAGACATTGGACGATGTTTCTCGTAAGCCCGCCCGAATACGGCATAATCTCGCATACCGCCTCAACCTTTGCTCCTTCAAGTGACATTCTTCTTGCCATAATAAGACCGATGTCGCCCGAGCCGAGAATAACGACCTTCTTACCGACCGAATATCCCTCGCAGTTGATGAGCTTCTGCGCACAGCCCGCGCTGAACACGCCCGACGGACGCGTTCCCGGAATGTTAAGCGCACCGCGGCTTCTTTCGCGGCAGCCCATAGCCAGTATGACCGCCTTTGCCTGAATCTTGAGAATGCCGCTTGTATTTGTCGCAGTAACGATCTTATCGGGAGTTATCGAAAGAACGGTCGTATCGGCATAAACGGTTATTCCGCGCTTTTCGACCTCAAGCTGATAGTGATGAGCATATTCCGGCCCTGTCAACTCACGTCCGAGCTTATGCAGACCGAAGCCGTTGTGAATACATTGACGAAGTATTCCGCCGACCTCTTTTTCACGGTCAATTATTACAACGTCGGTAATGCCGCTGTCAAATGCTGCTACAGCCGCTGCCATTCCCGCAGGGCCGCCGCCGATTATTACTATGTCGTGATTGTCCATATCAAAGCTTCTAGGTAACTATATACGAGCCGCCGCCGTTTTTCGTTACCTGCTCCTTTCCGATGCCTCGCTCCTCGGCGATCAGCTTCATTACTGTCGGCGAACAAAATCCGCCCTGACATCTTCCCATTCCAGCGCGGGTACGGCGCTTAACGCCGTCAAGATCTGATGCGGGAGGATTAGTCGTTACTGCGTAACGCATCTCGCCCTCACTGATACCCTCGCAACGGCAAACTATTCTTCCGTACGTGGGATTTGACTTTATAAACTCATTCTTTTCATCATCATTCATCTTGCGGAAGAAATGAGAATCATTACGCTTGCCGTCGAAGTCAGCGTTGAGCTCAAGCTTCAAACCAACGCTTTCAAGAACTCCCATCACGTATTCTGCGATACTTACACAGCAGGTAAGTCCGGGAGAATCAATTGCGGCAACGTTGATGAAGCGCTGACAAGCCGCACTTTCTCTTATGATGAAATCTCCGCACTTGCTTGAAGCACGAACGCCCGTAAAAGAAGTAATAACGTTTCTGAAATTGACCGTCGGCACGCTTTTGAGAGCAAGAGAGCCTACCTTATTCAAGCCTTCTACCGTCGTTTCCTTATTCTCGGGCGAATCAACCGCGATCGCGGTCGGGCCCGTAAGAAGATTTCCGTCGACCGTCGGTGAAACAAGTATTCCCTTTCCGTCCTTCGTCGGAACTTGGAAGATCGTGTGGCTGACTCTGCCGCCCTCCGTCTTATCGAGGAGCATATATTCACCCGCACGCGGAATTATCTCAATGGAATTATCTCCGACAAGCGATGCGACCTTACCCGAATATGCACCTGCGCAGTTAATAACGTAGTCTGCATAGACGGTCTTTCCGTCACCGGATACGATCTCAAATGCGGCTTTTTTACCTATATAGACAACTTCAAAATTAGTCAAAAGCTCCGCGCCGTTATCCATTGCGTTTCCGATAGCAGCAACCGTCAATTCATAAGGGCAAACGATTCCGGCATTTTTCACCCAAAGAGCTGCAACAACTCTCTTTGAGAGGTTTTCTTCAAGTTCTCTTGCCTTGTCGCCGTCAATTATTTCAAGGGAGAAGATTCCGTTTTCGTGTCCCCTTTTATACAGCATTTCAAGATGCGCCTTTTCTTCCTCAGAAAAAGCGCAAACGAGCGAGCCGTTACGCTTTATCGGAACGTTAAGCTCCGACGCCGCCGAAAACAGCTTCTCAACACCCAACGTATTAAGCTTCGCCTTCAAGGTACCGGGCTCGGGGTCATAACCGCCGTGAACGATTCCGCTGTTCGCCTTGCTTGCGCCGAGCGCAACGTCGTTCCCCTTTTCAAGAATGACAGTCTTTACGCCGTAGCGCGTAAGCTCACGGCTTATCATTCCGCCAATCACGCCACCGCCGATGACTGCAACAGTATATTTCTTATTACTCATAAATACCAAAGCTCCTTTTTGCCCGTTGAAACTGCCACGGCACCGTGCGACAGCGCAGCTGTTATCTCCGACTTCGTTTCGATAAGACCGCCCGCGATTATAGGCTTTCCGCTTTTAGAAAAGCGCTCAATTATCTTCGGGATCACACCGGGCATTATTTCAATAATATCAGCCGAAGGATCGTCGATATCGGCCATAGCGCTGACCACTCCCTGACTGTCGAGAGTAAAAACTCTCTTAACGGTAATAAGCGATCTTTCCTTTGCTGCCTTTACAAGATTGCCTCTCGTGCTGATTATACCGTCGACACCGAGCGAGTAAAGGTAATCAATTCCGTATTTATCTTTACCTATTCCCTCCGCAAGATCGATGTGAACGAAAATCATCTTCCCGTTTTCATGAACGGTATCGATGCTGCTCTTCACGGTATTAATATTCGCACCAAGGTCAAATATTATCGATGCGGGCGATAAAACCGCATCGGAAATGTTCTTATCCTTCGCCGCCGCAATAACGGGAAAATCCTCAAGAATTGTAAGTATTTCCTTCATATTACCTCCGAAAAACAAAAAGCAAAAGTACCCCTTAAAGGGGTGTACTTTTGCTTTCTCAAAATCTCAAGCGTTATTATACTACCTTAAAACTGCTTTGTCAATACCCAAAAAGCAAAAGCAGAATCGTTACTGCTCTATTTCGGTATATACAACGTTCTCAATACTTCTTATGTCAACCGTTATATCCTTATAAAGACGCCTTGCAATAACGAAATTTATTCCAAGATTTCCCTGAAGACCGCTCTTTGGAGGAACTACCTTATGAGTAAATTCCTTATCAATAAACGAGCTGATCTTTTCGATAATATCGTTCGCCTTATACATATCGTCGATCTCAACGTAAATGACCTCGACACTCTTGCGTCTTCTTTCAAGACGGGCGAAGATGATAAGGGAAAGAACGAGAAGAACTGTCGCGATAATTGCACCCGCATAAAAACCGCAACCGACAGCGATACCGATAATAGCAGTCGTCCACACACCCGCTGCGGTCGTCAATCCCATTATAACGTTATTATCCTTAAGAATAATCATTCCGGCACCAAGGAAACCTATGCCGGAAATTACCTGAGCGGCTATACGCATCATATCGCCGTTGTTTCCGAGATACTCCTGAGCATATACGCCGATCAGAGACGTGAGCGCAGCTCCCATACAAACAAGCACGTGTGTGCGGATACCTGCGGCTCTGCCGTGCTTAGCTCTTTCGCTTCCGATAACGACACCGATCAAAACGGTAAGCGCAAGTCGGAATGCGACCTTATATATAAAATCCATAAATATGAAACTCCTGATATTATTCTTACTTACATTATGCAACAAAATTCCGACAAAGTCAACCCAAATGATAAAAAATAAAAAAATTATCACTTTTGCGTATAAGGAGAACGAATAGTCTTGATTTTCAAGACGCAATGTGATAAAATAATATAGCAATTTTTCAGAAACGGAAATGAAACTATGGACATTTTACTTAAGCTATCCGACGAGCTGAAGCTCCCGCAAAAGCAGATCGACGCCGCAGTCAAGCTGATCGACGAGGGAAACACGATTCCCTTTATCGCGCGTTACCGCAAGGAGGTAACCGGATCTCTTGACGATACCGTACTCCGTACGCTTAACGACCGCTTGACTTATCTGCGTAACCTTGACAAGCGCCGCGAGGAGGTACGCGCGTCAATACTTGAGCAGGACAAGCTCACACCCGAAATAAGCGAAGCTCTTGACAAGGCAGAGATCCTCGCCGAGATCGAAGACATATATCGCCCCTTCAAGCCAAGAAGAAAGACAAGAGCAGACCTCGCGCGAGAAAGAGGGCTCGAAGGACTTGCATCCGAGCTGATTGCTCAGAAAAATTTCTATGATAAGTCCATTTTCGAAATAGCAGAGGAATATATAAATGAAGAACTTGGCGTAAACACCGCAGAAGAGGCTCTCAACGGTGCATGCGACATAATCGCAGAAGACATCTCCGATAATGCCGATTACCGCCGCCGTATAAGAGAGCTTTCTCATTCTTTCGGAACTCTTAAGACCGAAAAAGTCGGAGAGGACGAAAACGGAACCTATACAATGTACTACGAATATTCGGAAAAATTGTCTGATATTCCCGGTCACAGAATACTCGCTATCAACCGCGCAGAAAAGGAAGAGGTAATAAAGGTCACCTTCTCGGTTCCCTCAGATCTTATACTTAACGATCTTTTCGCGAGGGTAATTGAAAACCCGAAAAGCCCTGCGTTCAAATACGTTGCACGCGCAGTTATTGACGGCTACGACCGCCTTATAGCTCCTTCAATCGAGCGTGAGCTTCGCTCCGATGCATTCGATAACGCCTGCGAGGGCGCGATAAAGCTGTTCTCCGAAAACCTTAAGAATCTGCTTATGACTCCCCCTCTCAAGGGAAAGACCGTGCTTGGCCTTGACCCCGGCTATCGTACGGGCTGTAAGCTCGCTGTCGTTGACAAAACGGGTAAGGTGCTTGACACCGCAGTCATCTACCCGACAAAGCCTCATGAAAGAATAGCTGACGCCGAGAGGATCACGGGCGGACTCATAAAGAAATACGGTGTTGACGTCGTTGCTATCGGTAACGGTACGGCTTCAAAGGAAAGCGAAATATTCATAGCTAATCTAATAAAGAAGCTTCCCGAAAAATTTCATTATGCAATGGTCAGCGAGGCGGGAGCATCGGTTTATTCCGCATCAAAGCTCGCTGCCGACGAGTTTCCCGATTTCGACGTCACCCAGAGAAGCGCTGTTTCCATTGCTCGCCGTCTGCAGGATGCTCTTGCAGAGCTTGTTAAGATCGACCCAAAGTCGATAGGCGTCGGTCAGTATCAGCACGATATGAAGCCCGCGCGTCTTTCCGAGGCGCTTGAGGGTGTTGTTGAAAACTGTGTTAATACTGTCGGTGTCGACCTTAATACCGCTTCCCACTCCCTGCTTTCCTACGTTGCGGGAATCAATGCGACATCCGCCAAGAACATCGTAAAATACCGCGAGGAAAACGGTGAGTTCCGTTCACGTGCAGAGGTGCTTAAGGTGCCGAGGATCGGTGCCAAGGCTTACGAGCAGTGTGCAGGATTCTTGCGCGTTTCGGGATCGAGCGAAATACTTGATTGTACGGGTGTTCATCCGGAATCCTACGACGCCGCAAGAAAGCTCGTTTCGACCTTCGGATACAGAAACGACGATATAAAGAACGGAAGGCTTACGACACTTCGTTCATCCGTCAAGGATTACGGCGAAAAGAAGCTTGCCGAGGAGCTTGGAATTGGTGTACCAACTCTTAACGATATCATCGGCGAGCTTGAAAAACCGGGACGCGACGTCAGGGACGAAGCACCCGAGCAAGAGTTCCGCGACGACATTCTCGATATGTCGGATCTCAAGGAAGGAATGGTACTGACCGGTACCGTCCGTAACGTTATCGACTTTGGAGCATTCGTTGACATCGGTGTTCATCAGGACGGGCTCGTTCATATCTCCCAGATATCTAATAAGTTCATAAAGCATCCCTCGGAGGTGCTTTCGGTCGGCGACAGGGTCACGGTAAAGGTTTTGTCGGTCGATGTCAAAAAACAGCGCATCGCTCTCACAATGAAGCTGTAAGTTCTAATTTATTAGAGTTTAAACACCGGTCGAAGTGTTAAATTGCTCCCTTTTGTTCTATTTATATGACAAGTTGCACAAAAGGGAGCATTAAAATTTGGAGAAATAAACTCTTCCATTTCGAACTCATTTTTGATAGAATATTATCGTCAATAATTATGTAATCAAGTCGTCCGTCATGGACGCAATTTTCAGGAGGAAAATCATGGCAAGTCTATCTTTCAAGCACATTTACAAAAAGTATCCCGGCGGCGTTACCGCGGTTTCCGATTTCTGCCTTGAAGTCAAGGATAAGGAATTTATAATCTTCGTCGGTCCTTCCGGTTGCGGTAAGTCTACTACTCTTCGTATGATCGCAGGTCTTGAAGAGATCACCGAGGGTGAGCTTTTCATCGGCGACCGTCTTATAAACGACGTTGCTCCTAAGGACAGAGATATCGCGATGGTTTTCCAGAACTACGCTCTTTATCCTCACATGACAGTTTTCGATAATATGGCATTCGGACTTAAGCTCCGCAAGGTTCCGAAGGAAACCATCAAGAGAAAGGTTGAAGAGGCTGCAAGAATCCTCGATATCGCACACCTTCTCGACAGACGTCCTAAGGCTCTTTCCGGTGGTCAGAAGCAGAGAGTTGCGCTCGGACGTGCAATCGTCCGTGAGCCTAAGGTCTTCCTTCTCGACGAGCCGCTCTCCAACCTCGATGCTAAGCTTCGTGCAGCGATGAGAACCGAGCTTACCAAGATCCATCAGCGCCTTGGTACTACCTTCGTATACGTTACTCACGACCAGGTAGAGGCTATGACGATGGCAACCCGTATCGTCGTTATGAAGGACGGTCTTATCCAGCAGGTAGATACTCCTCAGAACCTTTACGATTACCCTGCTAACACCTTCGTTGCAGGCTTCATCGGAACTCCTCAGATGAACTTCATCGACGCTACTCTCAAGAAGGACGGCTCTGACGTTTACGTTGTATTCGGCAAGAACCAGATCAAGCTTCCCGCTGAGAAGGCTCAGGATCCTGCGCTTGCAGATTATATCGATAAGGAAGTAATCGTTGGCGTTCGTCCCGAGTGTCTCAAGGATGAGCCTCTTGCTCTCAGCACAATGGCTGACTCCGTTATCGACGCTCACGTTGACGTTACAGAGCTTATGGGCGCAGAGATCTACCTCTACGTTTCTACCGACGGTACCGATCCTCAGACTCCTCAGAACCTCATCGCCCGCGTATCTCCCCGTGCAGTTGCAAGAACCGGCGACGATATCAAGCTCGCGATCGACGTTTCGAGAATCCACATCTTCGATAAAGATACCGAAATGTGCATCCTTCACTAATATGATCCTTCAGCACCGCAGGCATTTGCCTGCGGTGTTTTTCTTCTTGATATCCCAAATCAAATATTTACAGTTGACAAAACGGTTTATTTAATATATAATAGACACAGTATGTCTATACGGCTTTTACTTATGGCCGATAAAAACGAATTGCAGGAAGTATTCTTCTTGCCAAAACATAATATGGAGGAAACAACCAATGTTTGACAAAATCAAAGAACTTCTCGTTAACGATCTTCAGATCAACCCCGACGATATCAAGCCTGAGGCTGAGCTCGTAAACGACCTTGGTATCAACTCTCTTGAACTTGCTGACCTTATTCTTCTCTGCGAAGAAAAATACGGCATCGAGATCAAGGACGACGATATTCATAAGTTCATCACTGTTGGTGACGTTGTAGCATATCTCGAAGAGAACAAGTAATTTACTTAAAAATCTGGATGGAGGAACGGTATGGAGAAGTTAGCGCAATTCCTTATCGGCTTGACGCTGGTATGTTTTGCCCTTGTAATATTGACGATTCTCGCACTTTGGATAAATTCAAAGCGCGTTAAAGCCAATATAAACAAGTTGCTCTCGTCAAACGAACGAGGCGGAGACTTCGTATACCGTCTTCTCAGAACCTCATATCCCGCTTCAAGAATCCTTAGATCCGCGGTTCTTCCGCTTGAAAACGGTCAGAGAGCTATGGCAGACCTGATCCTCGTCGACAACGGAGGTGTGTTCGTCATTCGTGTGAAGAGCTTCCCCGGAAAGATCGACAATTCAAGCAGAGCGACGTGGACAGTTGAAAACTCAAAAGGCGTCGGTGAATTTCCAAACCCTTTCGAGCAAAACAGATACGCGCTCAGCGCTATCGACGGAATCCTTAAGCGAGAAAAGCTCTATAACGTTCCGAAGCATAACGTTGTTGTCTTTTCACAAAGGAGAACGGCTTTCAGGATTCGTTCAGAAAAACTCGTTACGGCAGATAACCTGATCGAGACGATTAACGATATCAACAAGAATCGTTTCCTGACGGGAAAAGAAGTAAACGAAGCGCTTGCTGCGATCAAGAGCCACAGTAATTTTAAATAAATGAAAGCCCCGATCTTGGGGCTTTTATTTTTTGTTCAAAACGCAAAGAAGTCTATCAACGTCATACGGTGTATTAAAAGTCGAAAAGGAAGCGCGTACTGCCCCGCCCTGCGGTGTACCGAGAGTCGAGTGCCCGAGCGGGCAACAATGATAGCCCGAGCGAACACAGATCCCGTTTTCATCAAGCCGTCTTGCTATCTCCTCTGAGCTAAATGCATCAACGTTGAACAGCACGGTTCCACCGCCGTAATTGCCGTAAACAGTTATTCCCTTTATTAACGAAAGCCCTTCAATGAGTCTCTGACCTAACGCGTTCTCGATCCTTTCGATGTTCTGAACGTTAATTCTCTTAACCTCTCTGATACCTGCGCAAAGAGCGGCAATGGCGGGTGTCGGAAGCGTCCCTCCCTCAAAGCGCTCGGGAAGAAAATCGGGCATAAAGGCGTCACGAGAATTTACGCCGTTACCGCCGTAAACGAACGGAGAAAGGTGCGAGCTCTTGTCGCGGTACTTATCCGCAAAAATCACAAAACCGCTTCCCTGCGTACCGTAAAGCCCCTTGTGACCGGGCGCGCAGACAGCATCAGCAAACGTATCTTTAAGCGACAAGCTTCTGCGTCCCGCGCTTTGCGAGGCATCAATAATAAAGGGTATGCCGTTTTCATAACAAATCCGTCCGATCCTCTCAACGGGAAGCACCTTTCCGCACAAATTAGAAATATGATTGCAAACTACAATCGATGGCTTGAAGGCAAGCGCATTCCTGAACGCCGTAATAACCTCATCATCATTGCCGGACGCATCAAAAATTTCATATTCTCCACCATAAGCAACAGGACGCAGAACCGCGTTATGCTCAAAGCTCGAAATGAGCGCAAGCCCTCCTTCCGGACGGAGCGCGTTTATCGCAATATTCAGCGCATAAGTCGCATTAAGAGTGAAAACCACATTCTCGGGAGAGCCCTCAAAAAGAGATGCAATCTCCTCTCTGCACTCATAAACGATCCTTGCAGCCTGACGCGAAAGATAATGCGAGGATCTTCCGGGGTTTCCGCCATACAGTCTAACTGCATCGTTAAATGCAGCTATTACGCTTCTCGGTTTAGGGAACGTCGTCGCAGCGTTGTCAAGATATATCATAAGCTTCTGATATCGGAATACGGGAGATTTATTTCGTTCAAAACCGATAATGCAGCTGCACGATTACGGCAGTCAAGCTGTATTCCATAAGAGCATCCACGTAAGGAATATTCCCCGTCAAGCTTGATCTTCTTAGCCGCTATTCCGCGGCTTTTGAGCACTCGTTCTGCGCGAAGCGCATAAGTTTCAGAGCGCATTGTGATAAGACACGTCATTATTTTTACCGCCTTTTCTTTTATTTTCAGTCTATGCGGTAAAAATTTATTTGATATTTTTAAATTTCGAGATCGAGAAAAACGGAGCAAAATGGGTGTTTGAGCGAGAAAACAAGAGATTGAGAATTATAAATCAAAATTTTCAAAAAAAGTTTCAAAAAAGGGTTGACAAAGGGATTTCAGCGTGGTATAATTTGCAAGGTAAAAAATGAATAACAATATTAAGGAGAAATCAAATGTCCACTTTTATGGCAAAAAAAGAGACTCTTGAGCGCAGATGGTACATCATCGACGCTGCAGGTAAGCCTCTTGGTAAAACCGCTGTTGCTGCCGCTAACATTCTCAGAGGCAAGCATCGCCCCGAGTTCACTCCCCACGTTGACTGCGGTGAGTTCGTAATCATCATAAACGCTGACAAGGCTGTTCTTACCGGTAAGAAGCTTGAGCAGAAGTACTACTACCACCATTCCGGTTACGTAGGCGGTCTCAAGGCTATCCAGTACAAGACCCTTATGGCTACCAAGCCCGAGAAGGCAATGGAGCTCGCTGTTAAGCGTATGCTTCCCGCTAACTCTATCGGTCGTAAGTCTATGTCCAGACTTAAGATCTACAAGGGCGCAAACCACAACCACGAGGCTCAGAAGCCCGTCGAGTTCAACGCTTAATTTACGGAAAGGATGCTAAGAAATATGTATACAAGTGCAAAGCCTTATTTCTACGGAACCGGTAGAAGAAAGAAGTCGGTTGCCCGTGTTCGCATCATGCCCGGAACCGGCGTTATCAATATCAACGGTCAGGATATCGACGAATACTTTGGCCTCGAAACCCTTAAGCTCATCATCAACCAGCCCTTCACTGTTACCGACACTATGGGCAAGTTTGACATCATCTGCCGCGTAAACGGCGGCGGCTTCTCCGGTCAGGCAGGCGCGATCCGCCACGGAGTTGCAAAGGCTCTTCTTCTTGCAGACGCTGCTTACAGACCTGCACTCAAGAAGGCAGGACTTCTCACTCGTGACCCTCGTATGAAGGAAAGAAAGAAGTACGGACTCAAGGGCGCTCGTCGTGCTCCGCAGTTCTCCAAGCGATAATTTATTATCAACTTCAAAAGAGCTTCGCAAATGCGAAGCTCTTTGTTTTTTTAAACAATCATTTACATTCTTCCGATAGTATGATATAATATTAATATATCTTTGTTATTTATGAGAAAGGTCACAATTATGCATCATGATCCTAACGTAACCGCAAAGGCAAAAAAATATTTAAGACGATTCCGTTTCAGCATTGTTTTGATAATGATATGCGGTGTATCGCTCAATCTTCTTATCCTTTATAATTTAGGTTTAATTCCAGCCGTCATCTATATTTGCATTTTTGTTTTCTTTTCGAATCGCTTGACCGACATATCAAGAATTAAACTCTATTTATCAGTATTGTATAAAAATCTCGATGCTGATGCTTATCTAGAAATGGTTTATCTTGAAAAAGCGGACTCGCCGTCCGCACACATGCGTCTTTTTGGAGAATATTACTGCGGGAACTATCAAAATGTTGTCAGCATTTGCAACAAAAAACTGTCCGACCACAAGACACATAAGTACAGTCGTTTCTATTTACTACATCTTGCAAACGTGTACTTCGACCTTGGAGATGATGAAAAGCTTCAACAAGTATTGGATCAATACAAGACTTACTTAACAACACTCAAACCAAAAGAGCAAGCAGTATTAAAAAAGAATTACACAATATTCAATTTTTTTGACTCCTACTTACACTCAAACACAGAAGAAGCCCTGTCCTGCTTTAACAAACCCCCAACAACAGAACTCCAAAAGATAGGCCGTATCTTTTTACAAGCACGTTTAGATATTGTCGATGGAAATGAAGAACAAGCGCGAGAACGTTATGAGTATCTTGCAAAAACCGTTCCGCAATTAAATTACGGCAAATTAGCCATCCTCACCCTTGAAAAGCTGAATCATGGCGAATCCTTGAAGTCCGCAGCAGATCTTACGGATATTCTTCCGAAAGTCATCAATGATGAAGATGTCCCTGTTTTTCGATCCTATTACCGCACAAACAGAATAATTTCGAACGTTTTATTTACGATTGGAACACTTATCCTCATCGCCAGTTTAGCCTTGAGTATATGGTCTTCTATTAATTATCGTAGCTACGAAGAAGAGCTTCGAATTATGGTAGAAAAGGATTATGACGGAGTCACCGTGCTTGATACGTTCATATTAAAATGCAATAACACAGTTGTCGACTCAATGTTCATCTGCGAAACTGATAACGACATTCTGGTATGTGCTTCATTTTATTACAGTGGAGAAGATATAGACCGTTATGAGGTATTAGAAAGAATCCCCAAATACATACTGTGGACTGCAAGCGAAAAAGATCTGTACCACACATATTCTGCAGTAACGTCAAAAACCAAGGTAACAGGTCGTTTCTGCACCGATGAAGCAGCTTTACCAAGCAATTACCACCATCTATCCTCCTTTAATGTAGATGGCAAGACCGTTTATTATGTAGTAACGTCAATGTCTCCTACAAACCAAAATCGTAATTAACTTACCACACTCCCACCAAATTCCCCAACTAAACCAACGGTAGGTGTACTTTTCACCCCAAACCTGCTACAATATTCTCGAAAGGAGGTCGCTTATGGATCAGGTTAAGATCGGAAGGTTTATCGCCGAAAGAAGAAAAATGGTAAACTTAACACAAGCACAGCTCGCTGAAAAGCTGAACATCACTGACAAGGCAATTTCCAAATGGGAACGTGGCAAGGCGATGCCCGACGTTTCTATTATGCTTGAGCTATGCGGCATTTTGGAGATCAGCGTAAACGAACTACTGAGCGGGGAGGAAATCAGTATGGAAAAGAACAACGAAAAAAATGAACAGCTTTTGCTCGATATGGCAAAAGAGGTTGAACAAAAGAACAAAACGATATGGACTACGATGTGGGTAATTATGAGCGTAAGTGTGATTGCGCTTCTTGGCGGCCTGACGGCTTGCGCGTTCTTAATACCCGAGGGACCTTGGCAGATCGTCGCGATTCTTGCAATCGCCGTCGTATTTATGATCCCGTGCTTCTACGCGCTCAAGCTTGAAGTAAGCGTAGGCGCTTACAAGTGCAAAAACTGCGGTCACGAGATCGTGCCAACCTATACGCAGGCGCTTAACGCAATGCACATGGGAACCACCCGTTACCTTAAATGCCCCGAATGCGGAAAACGCACATGGTGCAAAAAGGTATTGAAGTAATAATTAACACCCGCTTGACGGCAAGTCAAGCGGGTGTTTTTATTCGTCATATTTTGAACGGTAGCCCGAATATTTCTGCTTCTTTTCGATCTTATCGATCATCTTATCATATGAATGGATCCTTATATGTCGTATAAAGAACAGGATCAGAAGAATTGCGGTATAAACAGCCGCGGCATTTTTCGGCAAACCCGCAAACATCGGCATAATAAACCACACCGTAAACGGTGCAGCGATACCGAAGGTCAGATAATTTTCCGCCGGCATGAACATTCCATCGTAGAGGAACCACGTGATCGACGAAAAATAGGTAACGAATAAAGCGAAGGCTCCGCAAAGGATCTCATAAACGTAGCCCTTGGAATGCGGCTCTGTGCCATCGTCAAACTTTGCCCAGTACCAATTCTTCACTGCCAGAGCAATAAAGAAGAATGCGACACCTATTGCAACAGCACCGAGAAAAGCAAGCCAGCTCTTTTTTAACACGATGTACTGCCTTATCGTCTTTTCAGGATCGTACTCGACACGCTTCTTAGCGACAAGCTTCGAAAGAAGCCTGCCGAGCGTGTAAAGAATCGCCGTAATGACAATGAATCCCGGTATCATAGGAACGTGCAAAAACGGCGGCAGATATCCGATGAACGTGCTGTACATAAGCGGAGTCAGAAAACAGATAAGACTCAGCTTTGCAAGCAGGTAATCGGGCTTATAATTAAATTCGGGAATTAGCGGTTTATTTTCTTCCATTATTTCTCCTTCGGAACGGGACCATCACCGTATTCATATTCGATAAGCTTCCTTTTGAGCTCAGCCTCGTTACCTGTAATATAATTATACCCACATACGTTACAGGTCTTCCAGCCCTCGTGACCTTGCAGACCGCAGATCACGCAAACGCGGCGTCCGTCCTCCTCTGTCGGGAAACGAAAGGCATAATTTGCGCCGTCAAGACGAAAAATAACATCACCCTTATTGTAAACGTCAAGATGCTGGAGGTATTTCGCCTCGGCAGTCGATATCTTTTTCATCGTATCCTTCTTTGAAAAGGGGGTATCGATCACCAGATAGAGCGAATTGAAGTCTTTATTGTGTTCCTTCGTATTGCCGGGATGTCCCCAAAAGGTCTTTACGATGGGTGTCTTAACAATACCGATATACGATCGGTCGCGAAGCTTCCACGGTATACCCATAATCAGAAACGGTGCAGCCAAAATGACGATCGACGCAATTATTCGCCCGAGCGGCTTGACTCGCTCGAAGGTTTCGTCACCGACGATAAAAACCTGCCAGACAGCAAACGCCATAAGAGCAAGAAAAGCGAGTATTCTTATTCCGTATCTGATGAAACGCTTTTTTCGTGCGTATTTTTTCACATCATCCGGAATAGAAACGAATCTTTCCATGCTCATTCTCCTTACGTTTTTAAAGTGTCTTAATAAACTTTTCTATTCTTTCGAGTGCTTCCTTAATGTGGTCAAGCGAATATGCGTAGGATATTCTTGCAAATCCCTCTCCGCATTCACCGAATGCAGTTCCGGGAACGATCGCTACCCTGCCCTCGTAAAGAAGACGCTCACAAAACTCCTCACTCGACATACCGAATGCGCCTACGTTCGGGAAAACGTAGAAGGCTCCCTCAGGCTCAAAGCAAGGTATACCGAGCGCACGAAGTCCGTCAACCAAGAAACGTCTTCTCATATCGTACTCGCCGACCATATATTCTATGTCGGAATCGCCGTTTTTAAGTGCCTCGATAGCGGCGAACTGGCTTGTCGTAGGTGATGACATGATCGCAAACTGATGAAGCTTAAGCATCTGCTTTGTTATCGGCAGAGGTGCGGCGGTATAGCCCATTCGCCAGCCCGTCATAGCGTATGCCTTGGAAAAGCCGTTTACGACGACCGTTCGCTCCCTCATACCGGGAAGCGATGCAATAGAAACGTGCTTCTTGCCTCCGTATGTCATCTCAGCATATATCTCGTCGGACAGAACCATAATGTCGGTATCGCGAAGAATTGCGGCAATTTCACATAGCTCGTCTTTGGTCATAATTGCGCCCGTAGGGTTATTCGGGAACGGCATAACGAGAAGCTTTGTTTTCTTTGTAATTGCCGCCCTCAGCTTTTCGGGGGTGAGCTTGAAATTATCCTTTTCCTCGGTAACAAGAGAAACAGGCACGCCACCCGCCATCTTAACGAGCGGATCATAACAAACAAAGCAAGGCGTAGGGATAATGACTTCATCTCCGTCATCGAGTATCGCGCGAAACGCAATGTCAATTGCCTCCGAGCCACCGACAGTAACGATTATCTCGTTTTCATTATAAGTAAGATCAAATCGGCGCGTGAGGTATCTGCATATCTCCTTGCGCATTTCGGCAAGCCCCGCGTTGGAGGTATAATAGGTCTTACCCTGCTCCAAACTGGCAATTCCTGCTTCGCGAATGTGCCATGGGGTAACGAAATCAGGCTGACCGACAGTAAGTGCGACAACGTCAGTCATTGAATCAAGCATATCGAAAAACTTACGTATTCCCGACGGCTTGAGCTCCTGAGCTTTTCTTGATAATAGCTGTGAGTAATCTTTCATTACAGGATATTCTCTCTTTCGTCCTTAAGATCGGACTTGTATATTACACCCTTATCCTTGTATTTCTTGAGAACAAAGTGCGTGGCAGTTGAAACGACGGATTCAAGCGGTGCAAGCTTATAAGCAACGAAGTAAGCGACCTCCTTCATTGTCTTTCCTTCGATAATAAGCATGATATCGAAGCCGCCCGACATAAGATGAACGCTCTGTACCTCGGGATAATTTATAAGTTTCTCGGCGAAGCGGTCGAAGCCGCGGTCGCGCTGGGGAGCGATTTTGAGTTCAATTACGGCACTAACGTACTCGCGGTCGGTCTTATCCCAGTCGATAAGCGCCTTATATCCGAGTATAACGCCGTCCTTTTCAAGCTGTCTGATTATCCCCTTAACCTCGTCGACGTCCATATTGCAGGTCTGTGCGATCTGCTCGGGCGTAAGACGACAATCGTTTTCAAGTAGTTTGAGTATCTCATTCATAATAGATCCCTCGCATTAAATAATTTAGTTTATTATAACACACAGTCAGTCGTTTGAACAGTATTTTTTCAAAATTTACTTGAAAAAATAATTGAAATAAGCTGTTATATGTGTTAGAATAAGAAAAATGTAATTTGGAGAACGGAATGGAAGAACTATTTATCCCGTCGGTGCTTATATACGACAGCGAATTTGATATAAATGCTCTGCGCAAAAATAAGCCTTACCGCAATATCGGACAGCTGCTTATGAGCGCAAAAAGCGTTCGCGACGCTCTGCACCTTTGCGGTGCGGAAGAACGTATTCTTGACGGATCGGCGTCGGATTACGAATGCTTTGCGGCGATCTGCTCGTCAATGGAACTCCTTGTCGGGCACAAGGTCTATAACGGTGTAAAACGCATTTTGAGCGACATTTTCAACATTTATGAGCAGTTGTCGCCCTTCAACTGCGACGAGCTATGGGAAGTTTTAAACAGCTTTATAGACGATAATGGAATTACGCCGACTTCCCTGCTTTCCCTGCTTGGGGTTGAAAGCCTCTCCGTCCGCGTTTCCCCTTTTGATAATTTTGATGTTTGCTCAGAGGATATTGACCTATATTCCGTTACGGATCTTTCGGATGTTATCTCGCTTGTTACTGCTGACAACAACGACGAAAACGATTGCGAAAGCTTTATAAGCAGAATCTCATCAGCAATTACAGAACGCGCGGAGAGTGGTTCGTTTGGCGTTTTCCTCACACTTGGTAATGATTACGAGTTTGAACGAATGAGCCGCAAGCACGAGGTATATGAGATATACACCACGCTCAGAAGCGGAAAAACCGTGCCGATTTCAGCACAAAACGGGCTTAAAACATACGTTTTAGCGTCACTTTTTGGCACTTTCAAAACACTTAATTGCAATATTATCACAGATTTTCCATGTTCGGCTGACGAACTTTCAAAGCTTCTGAATTATCTCAGGCTGAATAAGAACCTTCCGTCAAGCATGCTGATATACGCGAATGATCCAGATGACGTACTTCCTATCGCACTGGAGTTTTCAAACCGTAACGAATACGGTCTGCCTTCGATAATTCCGGTATGTCCGTGTTTGAACAAGCTTGCAAGAGTATTCCCGATAGGTCTTGCTATCGAATATCAGAACGGGGTTACAGACACCGTATCGGTCGCATCGCTCATTTCAAGCAGAGGCGAATCCTATCAAGCTATCTCGCTTATTTCAGATCCCGATTCTTTGCTTCTCGATCTCACATACGCGAATATCAAAAACCGTATGAGAATATGAAAAAAGCCCGCAAATGCGGGCTTTTATGCTTTTTTGAGCGTGACACAGATAAGCTCGGGATTATTATTTATCCTGAACGGGAAAGATGAGTTTCCGATGCCTCGGCTTATGACAAGCGTCGTGCCGTTTTTCTCGTGAACACCCGACGTATATTTTGGGAAAACGCCTTGATTCGGTGCGTACAGACCGCCGATGAACGGTAACCTTATCTGTCCGCCATGAGCGTGACCCGAGAACACGAGATCTATATTATACTCCGAATAAACCGACAGAAACTCGGGGCGGTGCGAAAGAAGTATCGTATATACGTATCCGTCAGGCGCAAGTCGATCCAGCTTCTTGCGCATTACCGACTTCTCTTTTTCTATTGACCCGCCTTCGAAGCTCGGGTCGCAAACGCCGAGCAGCTTTATGCTATCACCGCCTACCGTTATGGTTACCTCATCATCATTCAAAATGGTAACACCCAGCTCCTCTATTCTCGTCACAAGTATCATATATTTTTCAAGCGCCGCTTCATGATTGCCTGTTATATAATATACCGGCGCAACGTTTATCGCCTTTTTCATAAACAAAACGGCTGAATCTATATTCCTCTGTTTATCGGTTGCGCAAAGGTCTCCTGTAACTACAATAATATCGGGCTTGCACGCCCTGATTTTGTTTATAAGTCCATTATGACCGTTACCAAAATCTGCACTGTGCAGATCACTCACCTGCACTATTTTATACCCGTCAAAACTATTCGGTAACCGTTCCGACTTAACTGTATATTTCGTTACCTCAATAACCGTATTTTCGAAATGTGAATAGATCAAAAATGAAACGAGAAGAAAAGAAAAAACGGAAAGGATTATTATTAACTTTTTCTTACGGTTTTTGTTTTTTTCTTTCATAAACACCTATACAATTTAAGGGAAAGACGATACGCCTTTCCCTTGTTTTTATTTTGATGCTTTTATAAGTATACGCGATATGTCAGCAGAAGTGAAGTCGTACTTTTCACGGCAGAACTGACAGCTGACCGAGGTCACCTCGTCCTTTGCCATATCCTCGAGCTCCTTAACACCTGCAGAAATAAGCGCCTTTTCAACCTCACTTCTACTGCAGTCGCACTTAAAGGAAATATCGAACTCATCGAGAATTTCCATTTCAAACTCGTTAAGAACGTTTACGCATATATCCTCGGGCTGCATACCGCTTGCGAGCATTGTTGTTACGGGCTTAAGACCGTTTAAGCATCTTTCGACAGCTTCAATTGTATCATCTCCTGCGGCGGGGAGAAGCTGAATTATAAATCCGCCTGCAACCGCGATAGAATTATCGGGATTGACAAGCACACCGAGGGCGCAAACCGTCGGGATCTGCTCGCTTATCGCGTAATATGATGTTATATCCTCAGCAATTTCGCCCGTCGCTATCGGGATCTGTCCCGTATATGGATCGCCAGTACCGAAGTCCTTCATTACCGAAAGATATCCGTCGGTACCGACGGCTCCTCCAACGTCGAGCTTACCGTTTTCCTTAAGAGGAAGGTCAACGTCTGGATTCATTACGTATCCCTTTACGTTACCGAGATAATCGGAAACGCATATTATCGAGCCGCAGGGACCTCCGCCGTTAATACGGAGGGTTATCGTACCCTTCTCCTCCTTCATCATCTGCCCCATAAAGGACGTACCTGTAAGGAGTCTACCAAGCGCCGCCGAGCACACCTTCGACGTACCGTGTATTCTCGCGGCAGTCTCTACTATATCAGTCGTGTCCGACGCCATCATTATGACGGTGCCGTCAGACGAGATCGAACGAACGAGCTTTCCCATATTATTTGCGGTTAAGCTTCTCGAGCCAGATAAGTCCGATGTCGATAGCATCGTAAAGACCGTTCTTCTCGAACTGCTTTGCAAGACGGTCAGCGGGGCTTTTGCTCTCATCGGTGCTCATTACCTGAACGATAACGAGATCGGGGATCTCAATACCATTCTCGGTCTTCTTCGTAGTTACGACCATAAGGAAAAGAACGTAATCGTCCTTCATATCGCCGTAGCAATACATATTATCTCTTCTTACAAGCGGCTTATCCTTATAAACGAGGAACTCACCGTTAATTCCGTTACCCTGATAATCAGTCATTATTCTATCCTCCGTTAAGCCCATAAGGGCATTATTTCGTAAAGTATATGATACCACAAATAAGGCAATATGTCAACTCTCGTTTTTTCCTACCTTCTTTTCGGTAAGGGAAGCAAGCGGATTCTGACTCATTGCCCTCTCCATCTCGCTGTTTGACACGTGTGTATATATCTGCGTAGTATTGAGCTGCTCGTGTCCCAATATGTCCTTGAGAACTCGTATATCGACCTTTCCTGTCTGATACATCAGAGTCGCGGCAGTATGGCGTAGCTTATGAACCGATAATCCCCTGTTATCGAAGCCCGCTGCGTCAAGATACTTATAAACGACTGTCTGAACCATCTGCTTACTTATACGGGTACGGCGCGAGCTTAAGAATAAGGCGTTACGATGACCGCCCTGCGGATTCTTGTCACGAACCTTTATGTAATTTTCAAGCGCTGAACGGCATGCGTCGTTTAAGTATATCACTCTCTCCTTTGCGCCCTTACCCATTACACGAAGCGAACGAAGGTCACGGTCGAGGTCGCCGAGATTAAGCCCGACAAGCTCGGATAAACGCATTCCGCAGTTAAGAAAGAGCGTAATAATGCAGAAGTTTCTTTCCTTGAAGCGGCTCTCATCGTCGCTGTTTACAGCGCGAAGAAGCTCGATGCTTTCGTCGGCAGTAAGATGCTTCGGCAGGGTTTTCGGGATCTTCAGCGTATCGATATTTGCCGTCGGATTATCCTTGAAGCGCATTGCTACGCCGCAGTAATAGCGGTAAAACGATTTTAGTGATGAAAGCTTTCTTGCTCTCGTTCTCGCGTGATTATCCCGGTCGATCGCGACGAACGACAGAAACTCCATTACCTCGCTTTTCTTTACAGAAGCGGCAAAGCTGTAATCGAGGTCGAAGATCGTCATATTATCAAACTCCTCGCCCGAAAGCGGAAGTCCTTCCCTTTTCGCGCGGAGAAATTTGAAGAAAAGCATAAGATCGATCTCGTACTGCTCAACCGTTCTCGGAAGCCGTCCGCGCACGACGAGCATATATTGCGAAAACTCGCTTACAAATTCGGGAAGCTGTGTCATAGGTCCTCCTGATTTAGTACAATTGTAAGTATATAATATACTAATCGTATATTATATTCATTAATAAAATGTAAACTTTCTCGTTATTTTGTTCTTATTCACAAATCTATCACAAAAATATAGTAAAATAAACGTCGTAAACAACAAAGTCGAAAGGACAAATACGCTACTATGAAGTTCTTTTTTAAGGACAATTCTTACACTATCTTCAAAATGTTCATAAACCAGATCGGTATGACGATATTCGGAATTGCACTTTCCTTTGCGACTCCGAGCAAAACTCTTTTCTTGCTTTCGAGCATCTTCGCCGCTTGCTTCTACATGGTGCTTCTTTACACAATGACGTGGGATATCGGCTACGAGGAAAAAATCCGCATCGAAGCAAAACGGCTTGATTTCATCAAATATAAGGGACTTTATATGTCGCTTATCGCGAATATCCCTAATTTCATCATCGCAATACTCATAATTATCGGCAGATACGTTCCCGGTGCTGCGGGAGTAATGGCAATCGGAAGCGGTGCCGCGGCTATTCTTGAAGGAATGTATATCGGTATCATTAACGTTGTTTTCAAGTTTAACCCCTTTGCATACCTTCTCATCATCGTTCCCTCACTTATCACCTGCACGATCGCCTATATTGCCGGTGTCAAGGGCTTTCGCATACTCCCTCCCCCGAAGAACGAGCACAACAGAGAATAATCTTCTTTTCTACTTCATATCACCGACAACGTAAAGGAGAAAAGCTGATGGCATTTCAGACGGTGTTCAAGAGATATGAGCTGAAATATATGCTCACTCTTGAACAAAAGGAAATGATCATGAGTGCAATGGAGCCGTATATGTTTCCCGACAAGTACGGGCGGAGCACAATCAGAAACATCTATTTCGACGACGACAGCTACCGACTTATAAGGCGTTCGATCGAGCGTCCCGCATATAAGGAAAAGCTGCGAGTCCGCAGTTATGATCTTGCCAAGCCCGACAGCACGGTATTCGTTGAGCTGAAGAAAAAGTACCAAAAGGTAGTTTACAAGCGACGCCTTGCCCTTCCCGAGAGCGATGCGATGAAATGGGTCGGACGGCAGGAGGTACCTCTTGAAAGCACCCAGATCTCGCGCGAGATCGATTACTTCATTGACTTCTACGGAAATCTCAAGCCAAAGGTCTTCCTTTCTTATGAACGTGAAGCATTCTTCGACCGTGAGGGTGGTGATTTCCGTATCACGTTTGACGAAAACATACTCGCAAGAACCGATGATCTGACACTTTGTTCCCCGCCATACGGCAGACAGATACTCGAAAGTGGAAAGGTTCTTATGGAGCTGAAATGCGCGGGTGCCATTCCCTTATGGATGGTAGAGATCCTGTCTCGCGAGAAAATATACAAGACGTCGTTTTCAAAATACGGTACGGCGTACAGCACGCTTATATTCCCTGACCTTTACTTAAACAAATCCGTCGAAAAAAAGGAGCTTATTTCAAATGGACAAGATTTTTAAGGGTATTTTTGACAATGGACTTACACAGATGATAAGCGTCAGCGACTTCCTTCTCTGTCTTGGCGTTGCTCTTGTTCTCGGTCTTATTATGGCAATCGCTTACATGATAAAAAATGAGCATTCTAACAGCTTTATCGTAACTCTTGCGCTTCTGCCCGCCGTTGTTTGCGTAGTTATTATGATGGTGAACGGAAATATCGGTGCAGGCGTTGCGGTCGCAGGTGCATTCAGCCTCGTTCGCTTCCGCTCGGCTCCCGGATCTGCTAAGGAGATCGTCGCGATATTCCTTGCTATGGGAACGGGACTTATCTGCGGAATGGGCTATCTCGGATTTGCAGGGCTCTTTACCCTCGTAATGTGCGCGATGTTCGTTATTTACAATCTCCTTTCGGGCGGATATGCCAAGAAGGCTGCTGCAAACAAAACGATCAACATTACAATCCCCGAGGATCTTGACTATACAGGCGCCTTCGACGATATCTTCACACAGTATACAAAGAAAAACGAGCTTATCAAGGTAAAGACCACAAATATGGGAAGCATGTTCCGTCTTACATACAACGTAACCCTGCGCGACGCCACAAAAGAAAAGGAAATGATCGACCGTATTCGCGAGCGTAACGGCAATCTTGAAATTATGGTTTCCAAACAGGAAAACCGCATAGCGGAGCTTTAATAAACAGGAGAATAATATGAAAAGGTCTATAATGATCCTGCTGTGTCTCGTTCTTATTCTGACGGGATGCGGAGATAATGCCGGAAAACGTTTGCCCGGTAGCTCAGGAAACGAAACGCAAGGCAACGTTTCTGACCTTGGAGATGATAACAAGGCCTTTGGAGAAAGCATTGACAATACCGGCGCCTACGACGGATATTTCGAGGGCGAATCAGCTGACATCGTCGTTCAGTTCGTTTCAGGCACTCCTAACGCCTACAAGCTTGAAGGAACAACTCTTACCTTTACTACTGTAACTGAGAGATCAGTTTACTCTATCTCGGGAACCTTCAACGGTAATATCGTGATAGATACCGGTGATGACAACAAATTTGACCTTGAGCTTCACGGTCTTTCCCTTGTAAGTTCATCGACAAATCCGATTACTGTACTGAGCGGCGACGAGGTTGCCATCAAGGCAAAGAAGGATACTAAAAATTATATTTACGATAAAAGAGAAGCTATCGATCCCGAAAACGACGCGCTTCATCCGGGCGCGATCTATTCGGAGGTCGACCTTGAGATCGGCGGTAAGGGCGAGCTTACAGTTGTTTCGGAAAACAACAACGGTATTCAGTCGAAGGACGATCTTCAGGTTAAAAACCTTACCCTGTTCGTTGCCTGCATCGACAATGCGCTCAAGGGAAATGACGGCGTCGAGATCGAGGGCGGAAGCACGACGCTCATCGCATCCTGCGGTGACGCGATCAAGACCTCAAACAGCGACGTTTCAAACAAGGGCAATCAGCGAGGAACCGTATCGATCCTCGGCGGTACTCACACCCTTTACGCGGCTTGCGACGGAATTGATGCAGCGTACAACGTAACAGTTGACGATGCAACGACTGTTCTCAGCATTTATACAGACAAATATTCAAGCTATTCAAAGGAAGTAACCGCAACCTCGTCGGATACAAATTATATCAGATTTCCCGGTGACGATTACTACTATTCAGTGAAATACTATAATTCCGAAACGGATTACGTTTGGGTAAATGCAGAATATCATTCCAAGGCATCGGGTAGCAGATACGATTACCATTACTATTCGTACCCTAAAATGCCCGATTATGCGAAGCAGCAGTTCTTCATTTATGAAAGCGCCGATCAGCGCGGGCAGGAGGAGACCTGCTTGGTTTCTTCCGAGTATCTTACGCCTAACAGCGGATGTGATACCTTCGCACTTCTGCCGTCCTATGACGGACTGTATTATGAGTGGACGAATTACACGACCACGATACAAGAAGGCGGCTTCGGTGGTGGCAGACCTGGTGGTCCCGGTGGCGGCGGTCCCGGTGGAATGGGCGACGGCAATGCCGATAAGGGCGATCACTCCACCAAGGGAATAAAGGCCGCAAACGAGATAATTATCAATAATGGCACTGTCAATATCAAGGCTTATGACGATGCAATACATGCGAACAACGACGATTCTATTGAAAACGGAAATACGCCCCTCGGTAACGTTACCATAAAGGGCGGAATCGTTACCGTTTATTCAAATGATGACGGTATTCACGCCGACGGATCTCTTTCTGTCAGCGGCGGAACAGTGACGGTGTCGAACGCCTATGAAGGCATTGAGGGAACTACCGTAAACATCTCGGGCGGTTACGTTTCGGTGATATCGAAGGACGACGGAATAAATGCGACGGCAGTATCGGGAACCGCGGTTTCCATAAGCGGCGGCACTCTGTACGTTTACTGCTCGGGGGACGGCATTGATTCAAACAGCCGTACATCCTATCAGGGAATCGTATTCTCGGGCGGAAACACGGTCGTTATTACCAATTCCGGCGGAAACTCCGCTATCGACTCGGAGCAGGGCTACAAGTATGAGGGCGGATCGGTTATCGCCATAATGCAGAGCCGCGGAATGACAAACGAGGCAACTAATTGTCAGAATTTTTCGAGCGTCGGAAAATACAAGGATGTTTCGCTTAGCAGCGGCGAGTTCCTTATAGTAAGCGTCGGCGGCAACATTGCGACGATAAAGATGCCCGCGTCGATCTCGGCAAAGGTAATAGTCCTCGGCGACACTTCGCCGTCGATCGGGACAGAATCGTCAACCTCGCTGACACTCGATTCAAACGGAGTATCTTGGAACTGAATATGATAAAACCGTAGTCGGATGACCGACTACGGTTTTTTAGTTATCCTTTTCAAGAGTAAATGTCGGCTCGAAGCGTTTTTCAAGCTTTAAGAATATCGAATCTGCATTAACAAGCGAGACCACATCAGTCAGTAGCTTATTGTTCTTGATCGTCGATTCGAGCACGTCGGCAAATATTCTCACAAGCTCCATTCCCGGGCTTTCCGACATTGTTACAAGCACAGAGCCGTTTTTGAAATACACCTTTATGATCCTTGTGCTTGCGACCTCGGGGAAAGTAAGCTTGATCTTGAGCAGGCGGAAGCCGTCCTCGTTTCTTGATAACGTAGAATAAGCAGAGGCTCGGTAATCTGTCTTCCCGAAGTGCAGAACGGTGTCCGTCCATTTGTCGATCGTGATCGGTATGCGCTTGATGCCCTCAGTTTCCTCGATATCGAGGAACAGTGCCCTCCCCTCCTTATTCAAGGTCATTGAGCGGATTCCTGTAGCGTAGGAATTTCTGAGCATTTGCTCGGTCATCGGAAGAACACCGTATGCGAGCGGATTTCCCTTCTTTTGCACACCCTTAAGCGGCTTTTTCGAAAAATCGTCGGCGCGGTAGATCACACCGATGTTCTTCCTAATATCCTTCGGAATACTTGGCGTGAAGAGGTGATATCTGCCTCCGCTCTTCAGATCTTTAAGGAGCTTGCTGAGATTTCTCGCCTTCGGTATCGGGCGGAAGGACGGGAGGTCAAAGTATTTAAATATAAGGTTATAGTATTCGCTTTGCTGGAAGAGCTGCTCAAGACCGCCGTTTGTCGCAATGACTATTCTCTGCTCTCGGAGAACAAGAACGTCCTGACAAAACATTCCGTTAAAGAGGAAGCTCTTTCCGTATTTGTCTGCCCAGACGTGATAGCCATACTCAAACGCGCCGTATTCCTCGGGCGTCTTTATCCATGGCATAGTCGACATCTTTATCCACGTGTCAGAAATAATGCGTTTCCCGCACCAGACGCCTTCATCAAGGTAAAGCTGACCGAGCTTTGCCATGTCCTCGCGCGTAAGGTACAGTCCCCAGCCACCGCATTCAATACCCTCGGGAGAAAGTTCCCAATGGTAATTCGTAATTCCGAGCGGTTCAAAAAGGCGCTTTTTGAGATATTTGCACAGACCTTCACCGCTCACTTCCTTTACTATGCAGGATAGAACGTAGGTATTGAGGCTGTTATAATTGAACTTCTTGCCGGGAGCTGAAGTCACACCCGATTCAAAGAACGACTTCAACCAATTCTTTTCAACCGTGACACCCGTTTCGGCAAATGAAGCGCCCGAGGTCATCGTCAGCAGATGACGAATCGTAAGGGAGCGGTAGCCAAGCATCGAAAGCGCAGGAACACGCTTTTCGAGAAGCTTTGTTGCCTTGCTGTCAAGAGTCAACTTGCCCTCGTCGATAAGCATTCCTATCGCCATTGCGGTGACGGATTTACTGAGTGAATGGCAAACGTGGTAAAACTCAGGGCGGTATGCGCCGACTTGCGCCTCACACACTACCTTACCGTCCTTAAGCACAGTAACACCGTGCAGATCGAGACCGCAGCCGTTTATCGCTTCGTCAAGAAACGCGGAAAGGACACTTGATGGGAGCCCGACGCTTTCGGGCATCACTCTTTGGAGTGGCTTTGTGTTTTTCACTCCAACAGGACAAAGAGGCTTTGGCATCGTATAATTGATATGCGCTCTCATCGGTGATGACCTGTCAAGAAAATGCATTACGTATCTGAACAAGGCTGTGTTAACGAAAATATCCATCGCGGCTCTCCTTTCACTTCGTTATATCAATTATAACACAGATTATTCCCGTTTTTACTTTTTTTAACAAAATTCACAAAAGAATTACAATCCGTTTTTTATTCGTTTTCCTATTGATTTTTTTGCCAAACGGGGTTATAATACTATATTGTAGATAATTATTCAGGAGGCGAATATAATGTCAGAATGTACACATGACTGTAGCACTTGCGCAAGCAACGGCAGCTGCTCCTCTCAGAAGGAAAGCTTGCTCGCTCCCGCAAATGCACACAGCAAGATCAAAAGAGTAATTGGTATTGTCAGCGGCAAGGGCGGCGTAGGAAAGTCTCTCGTCACCTCTATGCTCGCTATAACAATGAACCGCAGAGAGCTTATGACGGGAATACTCGACGCAGATATTACCGGTCCGTCGATCCCCAAAATTTTTGGCGTTCACGGTCCCGTCAAGGGCGATGAACGCGGCATTTTCCCCGTCGTTTCTAAGATGGGCACCAAGATCATGAGCCTTAACCTTCTTCTCGACGAGGACACTACTCCCGTCGTCTGGAGAGGTCCCGTTATTGCAGGAACCGTTAAGCAGTTCTGGACCGACGTTTTCTGGGACGATGTTGACTATATGTTTGTCGATATGCCTCCCGGAACAGGCGACGTTCCGCTTACCGTTTTCCAGTCCCTCCCGCTTGACGGAATCGTGATCGTAACGAGCCCTCAGGAGCTTGTTTCGATGATCGTTGCAAAGGCTGTCAGAATGGCAAAGCTTATGAACGTTCCCGTTCTCGGCATCGTTGAAAACATGAGCTATCTATCCTGCCCCGACTGCGGCAAGCAGATCAAGGTATTCGGTGAAAGCCACGTCGACGAGGTTGCCGCAGAATACGGTCTCAAGGTGCTTGCAAGAGTTCCGATCGATCCTTCCCTTGCAAACCTCTGCGACAAGGGCGCTCTTGAGCTTATGGAATGCGACGCTATCGAGGCGGCGGCTGACTATATTGAGGAAACTCTTAAAGTATAAGAAAAAAGGCTCTTTCGAGCCGTTTTTTATTCTGATATTAAAACTCCCGAGCGATTATGCTCGGGAGTTTTCGATTATTACATTTCGCCGCCGAGGGAGATGAACATTGCCTCGTAGTCGTAATCGAGCTCGTACTTTTCATTGAGCTCTTCGAGGTGCTTTTCATAGTCCTCGTTCTTGAGACCGTTTTCAGCAGTTACCTTCCAAGCGGTCTTGCCCTTGCCGACATAGTACATGATGTGCCAGCCGTAGTTAGTCTTAACAAGCTCTACGTCGCCTTCCTTACGTGCTTCGTCGTAGATCCAGTCTTCAAACTCGGTAACCATCTGTCCCTTGAGAACGTTCTCGTAGAGACCACCCTCTTCGCCGTTGGAGTCAGCGGTGTGTTCCTTTGCGAGCTCGCCGAACTTCTCAGCGGTCTTATCGCCCTTATTGTACTCTTCGAGTACCTTTTCGGCTTCCTTCTTTGCCTCGTCGTATGCCTTCTCGAGAGCGGTGCCCTTGAGGGAGGTATCGATGTCAAAGAGGATATGTCTTACATCCTGAGAGTCATATTCATCAATGTATACGCCCTTCTCAATGATGTAAACGGTGTAGGAAAGGTCGCCGTTAGACGCCTTAACTTCCTGAATATAGGTGTCGTTAGCAACACGGTCGGTGCTGTATGCCCACTCGTAATATGCCTTGGTATCAGCTGCTTCTGCCTTGGCAGAATTGTAGAGAGAACCGGAGGTAAGGAACTTGCTGATAAGCTCTTCCTTTTCCTTCTCTGCGTCAACTGTAGCCTTGGTGGTAGCACCTGCGGTAGTAGTAGCGGTTGTAGTGGTAGCTGCGTCCTTCTTAGCCTTCTCGAGCTCATAGATACCGTTCTTGAACTCTTCAACGGTCTTGTGCTCTGCTACGAACTTCTCAGCTGCAGCCTTTGCCTTAGCGTATGCCTCGTTCTTCTGCTCGGGAGTAGCATCCTTAACGTAGGTTTCGGAGAAGGTGTAGTAAACGTAGTCTATCTTCTTGAAGGAATCGGGGTTGTCCTCACGGAACTCGTCGAGCTGCTCGTCGGTATATTTGAGGGAATCAAGGAAGTCCTCAACGTATGCATAAGCGAGAGCCTCGATCTTGAGGTATCTTCTGAGTGCGCCCTCGGTAACACCGGGAGTGTAAACTGCGCTGAGGAACTTATCGATGCCGCCGTAACCGCTCGAAAGCGCGTGGTCCTTGAGCTCCTTCATATAATCGTTGATCTGGTCCTTATCTTCCTTGGTAAGAGCCTCGTCGATTGTAACAGCGCTTCCCTTTTCCTCAGCTACCTTGGCAAGCTGTGCGGAAGCGAAGGACACGTACTCGGCAAGCTTGCTCTCAGCAAGTCCGCAGAAGTACTTGTACCAGGTCATGGAAGTTCCGCCACTCGAATAATTGGTCGTCTGATTGAGAAGTCCGAGATTAGGATTGTAGCCCTGCTGTGACATATAGGAGCCGTACTGTCCTACATAGTCGTAAACAACGTATGCGAACATAGCTCCGTCGATCTCGATAAGCTCGTTGCTGGCAACGAGATGCTTTTCGAGGTTCGGTACCTTGGGAATAGAGGTAAGTATGATAGCAACAACTACTGCTATTGCAACTACCGCCGTAATACCCCATGTGAGAATCTTCTTGTTGCGCTTTTTCTTTTCCTGCAGCTGAATTATCTGCCTTTTCGAGAGTCTTACGGTATTTTCGTTACCGTTCTGCGCTCTCTCGTCTCTTACGCGGCTGCCCTTGCCCATTGTTAAACTCCGTTCTCCGACGCAAAAAAATATTTTTTCACCCGTTTCGCCTTTTATCGTCGGTTCAGACGAAACGAAATCCGCTTGGACTCCGAGGGGATTGGGCATCCTCTCGTGTTACAAACTTCGATGCGCTTATGCGCATTTGTCGGGTTCTCCCGACATACAAGGCTTATTTTACCACACTTTTATCAAATAGTCAAGCATAAATTTAAACTTAAAGATTTATTTATAATTACTTTGTTTTTCGTTAATTCTTTATTTTTATCTATGGACAAATCCACTTTTATGTGATATAATGGTTAAGTTAATTATTCCGAGAGGAAACGCTATGAAGATATTTAAGTATTCTGTAGGCGTTATGGGGACGAACGCTTATATTATTATCGATGAGGAAACGATGCAAGCCGCGCTTGTCGATCCCGGTGACGAGCCTGAAAAACTTCTTTACGCAATAGCCTCGAAGAACGCGTCACTCTCATATATTATACTTACGCACGCACATTTTGACCATATTCTCGCTCTTCCGGAGCTGAAGAATAAAACGGGCGCTTCCCTGCTCGTCCACAAGTACGATGCCCCTATGCTTGCCGACAATTCCCTTAATCTTCTTTCGAGGTTTTCGGTAAGAGACATGGTCTTCCCTTGCCCCGACCGACTCCTCAACGACGGCGACGCGATCAGGCTCGGAAAAAGCGAGATCAAGGTAATTCACACACCTGGTCACACGCAAGGATCTATATGCTTAACGGTCGATAACGATCTTATAAGCGGCGACACGCTTTTCCGCGAGAGCATAGGACGCTACGATTTTCCCGGCGGTGATTACGAAGTTATAATGGCTTCATTACAAAAGATAAAAGCGCTTGATATCAAAGGCAAGATATATCCGGGTCACGGAATGTCAACGACTCTTGAACACGAGCTAAACTATAATACTTACCTCATTTAAGAAAGGAAATATATAAATGGATTATCAGCTTTTGGCAGACCTTCTCTATCCCGAAATTACAGAAACGCCCGAGGATATCGAGGCAAAATATCCCCACCGCTCTCTTCCTGAGGGAGCAAAGGTAACGCGTTTTGCTCCCAGCCCAACGGGATTCGTACACTTTGGCGGTCTTTTCCCGTCGACGGTTGCAGAGCGTCTTGCTCATCAGTCGGGCGGTGTGTTCTATCTCCGCATCGAGGATACCGACGCAAAGCGCGAGGTCGAGGGTGCTGCTGAGGGACTTATAAAGACTCTCGCGACCTACGGTGTTCATTTCGACGAGGGCGCTATCCTTGATGAAAACGGCAAGATCGCCGACAAGGGTAACTACGGCCCCTACAAGCAGAGCCAGAGAGGTCCGCTTTACAGAGTTTTCGCAAAGAAGCTTATATCCGAGGGCAAGGCGTATCCCTGCTTTACCACCGAGGAGGAGCTTGACGAGCTTCAATCGGTAAACAAGAAGGAAGAAATTAAGAACACCGACTGGCAGGCAGAGGCCGAAAGCCGCCGCGCTGAAATGCTCGCGCGTCGAAATTTCACGATCGAAGAGGTAAAAGAGCATCTTGCGGCGAATCATCCGTTTGTTATCAGAATCCTATCTAACGGCGATCCCGATAAGAGAATGAAGTTCACCGACCTCGTTAAGGGTACCATCGACGTGCCTGAAAACGACGAGGATTTTGTTCTTCTCAAGAGCGACGGTATTCCTACCTACCACTTCGCTCACGCGGTCGACGACCATCTTATGGGAACGACGCACATAATCCGCGGTGAAGAGTGGCTTCCCTCTCTGCCTAAACATATTCAGCTCTTTAATTATCTCGGATTTAAGCTTCCGAAATATATGCACATCTCGCAGATAATGCGTCTTGACGAGAACGGCAACAAGAAAAAGCTTTCCAAGCGCGATATGGGCGCGAATATGGATGATTACACCGAAATGGGCTACTGCCCCGAGGCAGTCTGCGAGTACGTTATGACGCTCCTTAACTCAAATTACGAGGAGTGGCACATGCAGAATCCCGACAAGCCCTATACCGATTTCCCCTTCAACATCAAGAAGATGTCGGTTTCGGGTTGCCTTTTCGACTTTGAAAAACTCAACGACGTTTCGAAGAACATAATCTCGCGTATGTCGGCAGATGACGTTTACGAGAAGGTGCTTAACTGGTCGAAGAAATTTGACCCCGAGTTCGCTATCGAACTTGAAAATGCTCCCGAAATGTCGAAGAGCATTCTTGCCATCGGTCGTGGCGGTAAGAAGCCGAGAAAGGATCTCACTACTTGGCGCGATGCCAAGCCGTATATGGGCTTCTTCTACGATAAGTATTTCACAGTTATCGACGAATATCCAGATAATTTTGACAAAGCCGATATTAAAAACACGCTCGTTAAGTTTATCGAGACATACGATTACGCCGACGATATGAACACTTGGTTTGACAAGGTCAAGGCGATCGCCGATTCGCTCGGATTTGCGTCGGACATGAAGGCGTACAAGGCGGATCCTGCTTCCTTTAAGGGAAGCGTTGCCGATATCAGCATGTTCATCCGCGTTGCGGTCACGGGCAAGATGAATTCTCCCGACCTTTACACCGTTATGCAGATAATCGGCAAAGATAAGACACTTGACAGAATCAGCAGTATGATAAGCAAACTCTAAAGAGGATAATAAAATGGACGAAAATTTCAAGACAGAAGGCAATTTTATACACGAAATAATTGATGCCGATCTCGCCGAAGGCGTAAACGACACGGTTCACACGCGTTTTCCGCCCGAGCCGAACGGATATCTTCATATCGGCTCCGCGAAGGCGATATACATCAACTATTCGACTGCAAAGAAGTACGGCGGTAAATTCAACCTCCGTTACGACGACACGAACCCTGCGAAGGAGGACACCGAGTACGTCGACTCGATCTACGAGGATCTTACCTGGCTCGGTGCTAATCCTGACGGCGGCGTTTTCTACGGCTCCGATTACTTCGACAAGTGCTACGAATATGCAGTTAAGCTCATTAAGGACGGCAAGGCGTACGTTTGTGACCTTTCTGCCGACGAGATGAGAGAATACCGCGGAACACTTACCGAGCCGGGCAAAAACAGCCCTTACCGTGACCGTTCGGTCGAGGAAAACCTTGAGCTTTTTGAGAGAATGAAGAACGGGGAGTTCCCCGACGGCTCGCGCACTCTCCGTGCGAAAATCGATATGGCGTCGCCCAATATGAATATGCGCGACCCTGCTATCTACCGTATCGTTCACACGAGCCATCACCGTCAGGGCGATAAGTGGTGCATCTATCCCCTTTACGATTTCGCTCATCCTATTCAGGACGCGCTTGAGGGAATCACCTACTCCCTTTGCTCGATAGAGTTTGAAAATCACCGTCCGCTTTACGAGTGGGTGGTCGATAACGTAGATGTTTTCACTCCCAAGCCTAAGCAGAGAGAGTTCGCACGTCTTAACGTAACCTACACCGTAATGAGCAAGAGATACCTCCGTAAGCTCGTTGAGGAAAAGCTCGTTGACGGTTGGGACGATCCCCGTATGCCTACCATCTGCGGTCTGCGCAGACGCGGATTTACTCCGTCTGCAATCTTCGATTTCGTTCGCCGTGCAGGTGTTGCTAAATCTTACAGCATTGTTGATATCGAGCTTCTCGATTACTGCATCCGCGACGAGCTTAACAGAACGGCGGAAAGAAGAATCGCAGTTCTTGATCCTATCAAGGTCGTTATTACCAACTACCCCGAGGACAAAACCGAATACTTTGAGGTATCGAACAACCCGAACGATGAAAATGCAGGCACGAGAAAGGTTCCCTTTACAAGAGAGCTTTACGTTGACCGCAGCGACTTTGCTGAGGTTCCGCCTCCCAAATTCTTCCGTCTCAAGCCCGACGGAGAGGTTCGTCTTATGGGCGCTTACATCATTAAGCTTAATGAGATCGTAAAGGACGAAAACGGTAACGTAGCAGAGCTTCGCTGCACCGCCGATCTTGAAAGCGGAAACGGAAATCCCGTCGACGGCAGAAAGATCAAGGGCACGATCCATTGGCTCTCGACCTCTTATGCGTCAGACGCGACCGTTATGCTTTACGACAAGCTCTTCACGATCGCAAACACGGGTGATATACCCGAGGACAAGACGTACGACGATTATCTCAACCGCGATTCTGCGGTTAAAGTTGAGGGCGCAAAGGTTGAGCCGTGTCTTATGGACGCGAAGGCGGGAACGAGCTTCCAGTTCGTTCGTACCGGTTACTTTACGCCCGATTCGAAGAATCCCGGAACGTTTATCAGAACCGTTACTCTTAAGGACGGATTCAAGATTCAGTAATTATAAAAGACAGAGGTTTGCGCCTCTGTCTTTTTTGTTGCGGCGGGAGCAAGCCCCCGCCCTACGAAGCAATGCGTCTTCATTAAGTGGATCACAAGCTTTCGAACTGACTTCCGAGGAGTGAATAGAGCTGTGGGAAATAGCGCATTATCTGCCAAATGGATATTCCGCCGAGTGAATATTTATCGACGAGGTCGAGCCGTGCCTGAACACTTCTTGCATTTTCGAACCAGACAACGTGCTCGACGCCGTTTTCATCGTAATAGTTGAAATACGGAGCTTGCGACTCCTCGTCGAACATTATTGTCGCGCCCTTCTGATATGCGAGATCAAATGCGGCTGTTGTAGACAGTCCCTTCGCTTCGGTATCGCCTTTAATATAAGGTAGCGGCCAATCGTAGCCGTAATTAGGTACACCGAGCAGTATTTTCTCGGGCGGTATCTCGCTGACAGCGTACCGAACGACTTCTTCGACGTTTCTTATAGGTGCGACTGCGAGAGGCGGCCCGAACTGATAGCCCCATTCGTAGGTCATTAGTATTACGTAATCGGCGACCTCGCCTATCCCTGCGTAATCGTGTCCTTCATAAAGAAGCCCCGGTTGAGTGTCGGAGATTTTCGGTGCAAGCGCGACGAAGAGCGGCAGACCGACCTCGTTCATTGCCGATTTAAGACGTGAAAGGAAGTTAACGTACCCCTCTCTGTCCTCGCGCGGAATAAACTCGAAATCAATTTCAATTCCATCAAAGCCTTTGCTTTGCGCGGTGTTTATCAGCTCCTCGATAAGTACGTCCTGCAGCTCGGTATCATCAAATAGCTTTCCCGAAAGCGTATTGTTGAACACTCCTTCGTCCGTTAAGGTCGAAAGCAGCATTATCGGCGATACTCCGTAGCTTTTTGCTATCTCGATGATTCGTTCGTCGTCGGGCTCAATAAGAGTACCGTCATCACGGAAGCCGTAGGTAAACACCGTCAGGTAACTCAAAAACGGCAACGCCTTCCGAAGCTCGCTCTCAGTTATGAACGGGTACGCATAGCCGTTTACTACGAGCTCCTTTTCGGGTGTATCCACTATGTAAAGCGTTTGATCCGGGAATATCAGCGGGTTTCCCATAAGCGACGGATTACTGCGGAAAAGTCCGTTTACCGTTATGCCGTTATCCTCGGCGATTGAATAAAGCGTGTCTCCCTCCTTTACCGTGTATGCTCTGCCGCCGTTATTTATCACGAGATCCTCGCCGATAACGAGGTATCTTCCCTTTTTTATCCCGTTATCGGCTTCTATACGGCTTATCGGTACATTATAGACTCGCGACAGCTTATAGAGCGTGTCGCCTTTTTTTACTGTGTGTATTATCATATTACCCTCCTTTGTTATTCACCACAGTATATGATGATGAAGGAAATGTGACAAAATGTAAAATTTTTATATGATATTGATTTATATGCAATAATATGCTAAAATCAATATTGTAATTTTGCTTTATGTACCGTCATATAATGTTAGCGGTGATGAAAATGAAAGCAAATTTAAAATATTATCTCTTTTACGCCGGAATTTTTTTAATCGGCGCATCAATTTCAGCGGGTTTGTTTTTTGCCTACGGAGCCGAGCTCTTCCCTTGCGACGAAATGAATATTTCGGGCAGTTTTTCATTTCGCACCCTGATCGGACTTGCTTCGGCGCTTCTCAAGCCTCTGACGCTTCTATTTTTGTCGGCATACACGCTTTACGCATGTGCCGTAGGCGGCATAACGACGCTCTATATCGGCGCGGTTTTCGGTCGGCTGACGATACGGTACTGTATGTCGGAGCACGTTCCGTTTACACACGGAGCGGTGCTTATCATAACGCTGTTCGTCGGGGCGATCTTCGTTATAATGTCGAAGGAAGCGACGATTTTACGAGGTGGGATGAAAACGGTTTCCCCCGAGCCCGAGAAGCTGATAAAGAACCCGGCGTGCATAAGCATGTTCAAAACTTATCTTTCGACCGGTCTTACGGCAATAGCCGTTTCGATCGGCACGTATTTACTATTACTGTACTTTAAAATCTAATTTCAAAAGGACGTTAAAAAGTGGCACTCAACAATACAAACAAGCCGAAAAAGCATCTTCTTTACGAGATGTTCAACCCTCGCGGCAACGGTAAAGGAATATCGAAGGAGGAAGCGGCAAAACCAAAGACGATCGGCAGGTTTTTCCGCTACTACTCTACCAACTTCAATATGATGTTTGCCCTGAACATATTTATGTTCCTCGGAAACTTCCCAATTCTTTTTGGGCTTTATGCACTGACGGGCAATATGAATATCGATACGACCGCTCCTGCCTCCTCTCTTTTCGGACCGATATACGGTGCTGTGACGGCAGGGGGAGGTAACGATCCTGTATCCGCGGCTCTGATGGGAGTTCACGGAGTTCAGGCAGAGGTCTCGATGATGACGACTGCGACGAAGGTATTCTTTGCTCTTACTCTGCTTGTCATCTTCACCTTCGGAATCGTTAACGCCTGCATTGCCTACGTTATGAGAAACATTGTAAAGGGCGATTCTACTACTCTCATTTCCGACATCAAATACTGCATCAAGCGCAACTGGAAGCAGGCGCTTCTTCTCGGAATCATCGACCTTATTATGATCGCTGTCATCGTCTATGACGTTCTGTTCTTTTTCCTCGGAGCATCAGGCGGAGTTGCGAGCTTCCTTTTCGGCGCGATGATAGTCGTTGCGATGCTCTATATTATGATGAGAAATTATATGTACGTTCTTCTCGTCACCTTCGATCTTCCGATCAGAAAGATCCTCAAAAATTCCTTCATTTTCGCACTTCTCGGATTCAAGCGAAACATCGTTGCCTTCATCGGCGGAGCGCTCGTATGGGTGCTTGACTATATGCTGATGACGGTCATCTTCCCTGTCGGACTTGTTCTTCCCGTTATTTTCCTTGTGTCGCTTACGACCTTTATGGGCATCTATGCGGCATATCCGAAGATAAAGGAAATTATGATCGATCCCTATTACGTCAGCGATGACGTCGGCGCCAAGGAGCGCACAAATGACGGCGAAGACGAGGAAGAAGAGCTTCCCGAGCCGATATTCAAGGATAGAGGTTAAAAACGATGCCGTATCGCCGTTTTACGGTGATACGGCTTTTTGGAGATTTATATGAAAATTCTCGAGATCGGAAAAAACGACGCAGGTCAGCGCCTTGACAAGTTTCTTTCCAAGGCTATAAAAAATATGCCGCCGTCGCTGATGTACAAATCTATAAGGACGAAAAAGATCAAGGTCAACCGCAAGCGTGCCGAGATAAGCCAAATGCTGAACGAGGGAGATACCGTTCAGCTTTTTCTGCCTGACGAGCTGTTCAGCACCGAAAGCAACATTGAAAGCACGCTTTCGCATATAACTCCCATCTTCGGCATCGTTTACGAAGACGATAATATAATTCTATGCGACAAGCCGGCAGGACTTTCGGTTCATTCCGACGAGGATAACGATACGAACAATCTGATAACTCAGATTCAGGCTTATTTATACAAAAAAGGCGAATACGATCCGAGAGCCGAGCAGTCGTTTGCGCCTGCGCTCTGCAACCGTATTGACCGCAATACGGCAGGAATCGTTATTGCAGCGAAAAACGCCGAGGCGCTTCGTGAAATGAACGCAGTTATCAAGGAACGCAAGCTGATAAAGAAGTATCTTTGCGCCGTTAACGGCATTCCGAAAAAGGAAAACGAAACCTTAAAGGGTTATCTGATTAAAAATTCAAGCACCAACACCGTTAACGTCTTTTCAAACTATCGTAAAGGCTCAAAGGAGATCGTGACGAGATATAAGCTTATTGCAAGCAAGGATAATTTATCGCTCCTTGAAGTGGAGCTTCTTACCGGAAGAACGCACCAGATAAGGGCGCACCTTTCCTCTATCGGTCATCCGCTTCTCGGCGACGGAAAGTACGGCGTCAACCGCGACGCACGACACAGCGGGTACAAATATCAGGCGCTTTGCTCCTATTATCTCGAATTTGATACCGACGGATTTTTCTCGTATCTTAACGGTCGCTCCTTTACCGTCAAACAGGAGAGCATTTACTTCCTTTCCCTTTTCAACGGAATCAAGCTCCCAATTTTCGGGGGGTAAAAAATGAGCTATCTTATAATGCTTATTTGCGGCATGCTTACCGCGATGCCGTATATATTGGATTTTCTGTTTTTTCTGCCTTATTTTACACTTGCTCCACTGTTCGTAATTGCGCTTAAAAAGAAAAGTGCATATCGACACGGGCTTGTATTTTCGCTCGGATATTTCACTGTCGTTTACCATTGGTTCTGCTATCTTTATCCGATGGATTTCGCGGGGTTGAACGGTCTTGGAAGCATCGCCGTAATAATCACGGCGATTTTCGGTCTTTCGCTTCTTCAAGGAGTTGGAACGGCGTTTGTGCCGATGATATTCCGTCACGCGCTCAAAGACAGGCATCCGCTTTTCGCGCCGTTCGCTGCGGCTTCACTCTGGATCATTGCCGAATGGGGACAGAATTTCTTCTGGTTCGGAGTGCCGTGGGCGCGCCTTGCCGTCGGTCAGCACATGATACTCCCGATCGTTGAAAGTGCCTCTTTATTCGGCTCGCTTGGCGTCAGCTTTATAATCGTGCTCATCAGCGGATTTATCGCGCTTTGCATTTTGTATAAGGACGAGATCAAAAAACTTCGTGTTTATGCTCTGATTGCCTCGCTGATATTCGTATGCAATTTCCTTCTCGGCGTTGTGCTTTTGAATATCAAGAACGAGCCGAAGAGTACCTTTCCCGTAGCCGCGATTCAAGGAAATATAAGCTCAACGGATAAATGGGCAGACGATTCCGTGTACAGTTCCCTCTCAATTTACGAGAAGCTGGCAAGAGAAGCCGCTGAAAATAGCGGCGCAAAGCTAATAGTTTTCCCCGAGACCGTGCTTATTTGCGACATTACCTACGACAGATCTATTATCGAGAGACTGAAAACACTTTCAAGTGACCTTAAGGCATATATCGCCGTCGGAGCATTTTACTCAGAAAATGATAAAACCTATAATTCGATATACCTGTTCACCCCCGAAGGAACGATGCTCGACACAGTGTATTCAAAATGCCATCTCGTGCCCTTCGGAGAATACCTGCCGATGCCGACGTTAATGAATGCGCTCCTTCCACATCTTACAGGAATGAATATGTTTGAGGATCCGCTCACTCCGGGAAACGGTCCCGTAATATTTGAGACCGAGCTTGGAAGAATCGGTTCACTCATTTGCTTCGATTCTATATACGAGGGGCTGACGCTGTCGACTGTCAGAAATGGCGCCGAGATCATTATTCTTGGAACGAACGATTCATGGTACAAGGACTCCGCCGCCGTTTATCAGCATAACGGTCACGCAGTTCTGCGCGCAATCGAAAGCGGCAGATATATCATACGTTCGGCTAACACCGGAGTTTCGTCCGTAATCACCGACAAAGGCAAGATCATTTCCCTTCTCGGCCCGCTCAAAAATGGCTTTGTAAGCGCGAATGCTAACACTTATTCTCATAGAACCGTGTATTCTTATATTGGAAACAGCGTCGTTTATCTCTCTATTTCGTATATTTTTTTCCTTTTCGGATATAAAATTATCGAAAATAAGCGAAAAACCATTGAAAAATGAATATCCTTGTTGTATAATGAAATCACTAAAAAGTCAGGAGGAAACAAAATGAAAAAGTTTCTAAAAAACGCAAACAGCGGAATTATCTGCCTTATCGAAATAATCGTAGGTGTGCTTCTGCTTGTTGATCCGCATTCCTTTATCTCGTATATTCTCATAATAGCAGGCGCATTTATCGCGGTTACGGGCATTATCTCGCTCATTAAGTACTTTGTTGCCAAGCCCGCCGAGGCGGAAAAAGGCGGTCTTACAGGCGCTCTCGTTTCTCTTTCGATTGGTGCATTCCTTATGGTCAAGAACAATATCGCAACCGCTTGGATAACGATCATTACGATAATTTTCGGTGCCGCTATCCTCTACACGGGATATCAGAAGCTTGAAAAGGCTGTTGAAAAGATGAGAAACAAGCAGTACTTCCTCGTTTCTCTCATCAGCGCTCTTGTTACTATCGTTTTCGCGGTTCTCATCATATTTGTAATTCCCGACAAGGCAATATGGGTATTCATCGGAGTTGCGCTTATCGTTGAGGCTGCAATCGATCTTGCCGATATGATCGTCGGAGCAATCAAGGGAAAGAAGGAAGCAGCAATTGAGGCTCCCGCTGAGGAATCCGAGGCTCCTCAGACCGAAGAATGATCCGAATATAATAAAACAGCCGCAATCGCGGCTGTTTTTTTACAATTATTTATCTATATCATATATGTTTTACTTGACTTTTTGTACAAAACGTGAGATAATAATGTTGTCATTTGAGCAATTTCATTAAAAAACGGGCCAAGGTCCGTCTTTTTTGTGCTTGCTATAAGCTTCCGGGCACAGAATCGGAACAGGGGTACTCTGATTCGACCTCGGGTGAATATAGAATTTTTCATGAAAAATTAAAAATCTAAAAGGAGGAAAAACATTTTATGAAAAAACGCGTACTCTCATTTCTCTTAGCGTGCTTCATGGTCGCGTCCACGTTTATCATTTCTCGTCCGCTTGTAGACGTACATGCGGTTGAAAACGTAGCTTATGAAACTTGGAATTTGCCTACCGACTGGACAACCGGCATAGAGAAAGACTCCAATGGCTGGGATATGCCCTATAACGGCGTGTGGAAGCTTCTCGGTTACACTAACCTTGATACCGCTTCCCCCAAGCTTACTGCGTCAACCTTGTCTGCTGAAGATTACAAGTCTCAGGGACTAAAGAGCAACGGACACGGTAAGCTCCCGGGACCTTATCTTGCAACCAATGCTAACGAAACAGCGATTCAGACCACCAACCAGTCAATTTACGACTCCGACGGATGGTACGTCAACTGGAATCAGCGCTGGAGCGGAAAGGTCTTCGGTGGCATGGCTACCACCAATGGTAACGGAATTTATGCTATAGCTCATGCAGGCAAGCCGGGTGCTATAACCTTTACTGCTCCCTCAAACGGTCTTTATTCCTACACCGAAACCGTTGAGCAGGTACTGTTCCTTGCCAACTCGATCAATCTTACGTTTGACGTAACGGTAAGAAAGAACGGCTTGATCCTTACTAAATTCTCGTCAAGCGAGGAAAACAAGAGCGCAACTCTTGCGGGAGAGGTTTACCTTGAAGCAGGCGATAAGCTTATGTTTGCCTTCCAGCAGACAACCAGCGTTACCTTCTCCAACAACCAGGAGCACAAAAGCAATGACCCTAATTGTATAAAGATCACAGATCTTGTAGTTAAGAAAATCAGCGACAACACCACTACCAACTACTCCATGCCCCTTAAATGGAATAACGAATGCGAAAAGGATTCTAATGGTTGGGCAATAGCGAAGCAGGGCGCTTGGCGTCTTACTTCCTTTAACAATCCGAGCGATATTTCGACGATTACTTGGTCGAACTCAACCGGCGCGTTTAACACTAATGCATCAGGTGCTCCCACACCGTGGATGAACAACCTGCAAAACGTTTCCGGCAGAACCAGCTTCTACCTTAATAACGGTGGCAGATGGGCAAACGGCACTATTTTCAACACCGGCGTAGAAGGTGAATATCTCCTCGCTATTCCCTACGGAACGCACAGATATGACAAAACCACCGACGGCGTTATCAAAACCGCTGCTCTCTCTAAAAAATCCAACCCTACCGTCCTGTTTACTGCTCCGGTAAGCGGTGAATACGCTTACAGCGAGATCATGCAGGGCGTTACGATGACCGACGTATACGGTACAGCTGTTACGGTTACCGCTACCGTCAGAAAGAACGGCGAGATCATAGAC
This sequence comes from Eubacteriales bacterium, assembly GCA_045540115.1. Lineage (GTDB taxonomy): Bacteria > Bacillota > Clostridia > Oscillospirales > CAG-272 > Colimorpha_A. The sequence goes on along the minus strand of JAZQGR010000058.1, from coordinate 93,211 downwards.
ACCGTTACGATCAGCTCAGACGCTCCTTACGCGTCAAACGGCGGAACCGTTGCTCTCGAAGCGGGCGACTTCCTTATGTTCGTCTTCGTTCTCGATCAGCAGACTGCCGTAACCAAGGACCACACCGACTTCATCCGTATCTATGCTATAGACGTTGCGCTTGTGGCATCTGTTGAAGAAGGTCCCAACTACAAGGGCAACGTTGAGATTCCCGTTATATTCGACGGCACGTCTCTTACCGACAAGCTCGGTAACGTAACTCTTATGGGATATGATATCCAGAAGGAAGGCGTAGGCGCTGATAAGCTCTACACGAATTACAACGACAAGGCGGTCGAGATCATTTCCGGAACATCACCTCAGGAGAACAAGTGGATCGTTGTTGACCCCGCAGGAACCAACAGCGACTCTTCTCAGGGAACCGGATACTACAACCAGCTTTGGACCATTGACAAGACTACCGGCAAAATCGTTACTGTCGGCGGAGCTCAGAAAACCAGATATACGGGTTCTGCATTCGTATTCACCGCTCCTCAGGACGGTATATACAAATTTGAAGCTTCGCTCGGAACTTATTGGTCGATAAGCAAGCGTTTCCATGACTATATAATTATGAAGGGTGACGGCACCGTGCTCGTCTCAGTTGACAATATCGGTAAGGGCGACAAATATGTCACAAATATTACCGCTACTGCTGCACTTAAAGCAAACGAACAGGTGCTCATACTTAAGCTCCCGAATCAGTCGAGCTCCACAACGGAGTACAATATATCCTGTAACGGCTCCGCAAACATTGTAGTCACCGAGCTCACCCACTCTTGCTCCGCCGCTACTCTCGGCGGATACACCGAGGGTCAGCCTCCCTTCTGCGCACCCAACATTAACGGCTACTACACATGCTACTGCGGCGCGTACTATAAGGATGCCGACGCGGCTGAAGAGATCACTGACGACGGTCACGACTGGAACGACGGCTACTGTGCAGACTGTGACACCACCTGTCAGCACGAGGGCGCAAACGTTGCAGACTGTCAGAATGCATCTGTATGTCCGATCTGTGCAAAGGAGCTTGCGCCCATTGACAGAACAAATCACGTTAAGCCTAACGGCGTTTACGTAAACACCGGTAAGGGAACTCACAGATACAATCATATCTGCTGCGACTATGCAGACGTAGCTGAAGAAAAGTGCGTTTACGGCACCGATGATATCTGTGACAAGTGCGGATATGACAACACGATTCTCGGCAACGCTACGATCAACAAGAACAATGCGTTCAACAATGCGTTCAACGGCGGAACCAACAACGTTACCGTTGTCGGTCCGACCGACGGTCTGATCGATTACGCTGCCAAGGTAATCGGCACCGAGATCGACGGCGTCACCTATACGATGTTCAATATCCACCACGACAATAACGGAAACGTTGTCCTCCGTCACCACTTCCTCATTGAGGAAAGCGGCGTTAAGATCTACGTTAACGGCACCGAGCAGGCGCTCACCGCTGAGGGTAACAACTACTACTTCTTCGACATTACTCCCGTTCTTGGAAAATACGACGTTGCAGACGAGATCAAGGTTGTTCTCGGAGATGCTTCCGTCGCATATACTGTTTCTCTCTACTCCTACATCAAGGTTGCACTCGCTGATACCGAGAATACCCTTTCTCTCGCTCAGATCGATCTTCTCAAGGCTCTTTATGACCTTAATGAGCTCGCTAAGCCCGAGGAACAGACTCTCGTTGCTATGGCTAACCAGAATGCAGGCGCAGGAGAAAGCGGCAGAACAGGCGCTTGGATCGACGTTTACGACATTTCCACAGGCAACATGAATACTCCCGTCTGGACCTACGATACTCCCCTTTCGAGCATCAGCGGATTCAAGTTCCGCAACGTAGCTCCTTACGGTAACGTAGTACTCGTATGTGTCGGAACTCAGGCGGAAATGGTTGCAATGGATACCAAGGAAGTCGTTTGGTCGACCAATGAATCCTCCAACAACTCGCACTCCATTGATATCCTCCCGAACGGCGTTATCGTCTCCGGTGGTACCTCTGACAATACCCTCACCTTCTTCAACAGCGCGGACGGAAAGAACGCAAAGTGCCTCCTCGAGTTTTCCTTCCCGGATGCACACGGTGTTCTTTGGGATCCCACGTACGAGGTAGTTTGGGTTGTCGGCGTTGATAAGCTTACCGCCTACAAGGTAACTCTTGAAGAGGATGGCTCTATCACCGCTGTAAAGGATGAGAATCTCAGCGTAGTAACTCCCGAATCAGGACTTCACGATCTGCAGCCCTATTTTGGAAGAGACAATTGCCTGATAATATCTACCGCTCATAACGTTTACATCTACGATATCGCAAACAAGACCTTCGAATCAATCATAGAGGAGTCTCACGTCAAGGGCGTAGGCGTTCTTCCTAACGGTGACATCATCTATATGTATTGGGATGGTCTGACTGTAGGTTCGGAAGCTTGGAACACCACTTATATCAAGCGCATGGATGCAGACGGCAACGTTGTTCAGATCGATTCCAATCAGGGACGCTTCTACAAGTGCCGCGTGCTGAACTTCAATTACCAGTAATGAAAGGAGCAAAATAATGGAAAACATATTTGAAATGCCTACTGCGATTGTAGTAGTATTTGAAAACGAAGACGTTATTACCAGCTCCGGTTTTGACTTCAACCTCGGCGACTTCTCCTTCCCGGGCTTCAATCCCTTCGGAGAGTAATAACAAAATGGAAAAGCACCTGCTCATGCAGGTGCTTTTTGATAGTAGATGTCAAAAATTGATAGGTGCTACGCACCGTCTTAGTTGGAGCTTCCTTTTCACCTCGGCACGTTTATCGGCACGGCATAGGTGGAAAACTTGACATCAAGATCGGTATTGAAGTTATCGACAGCCTTAATAAGACCTACGCAGCCAACCTGAAACAGATCGTCTACGTTCTCCTTTCGGTTTGTGAAACGCTGCACGATACTTAACACAAGACGGAGGTTTCCGTCTATCAGGCGCTGACGCGCGATGCAGTCACCTGCCTTGCTTTTATGCAGCAATTCCCTTTTCTCCTCGTCGTTTAATGACGGCAGATCAGCCGTGTTCACTCCGCATATTTCAACCTTACTGTAAAACATAAAACCCCTCCGAAAAATACTGTTTTAAGTATTGACGCGGCGGGGTTTTCGTTATGCAGTTTTTAGCCTCAGGAATAAATTGTCAGTTCTTCAGGCTGTGTATCGGCGCGGGTATTCTGCCGCCGCGTGCAATGAATTTCACGCAGGAATAGGGGTTAACGTTGATTATCGGCGCATAGCCGAGAAGTCCTCCGAAATTGACCGTTTCACCGATTCCCTTGCCCTCAACGGGGATGATTCTGACAGCGGTCGTCTTGGTGTTTGCAACGCCGATCGAAATTTCGTCAGCAATTATACCGCTTATCGTATCTGCTGTCGTATCTCCCGATACTGCTATCATATCAAGTCCAACCGAGCATACTGCCGTCATCGCTTCAAGCTTTTCGATCGTAAGTGCGCCCTTTGCGACGGCTTCGATCATTCCTGCGTCCTCGGAAACGGGGATAAACGCGCCCGAAAGTCCGCCAACGAAGCTCGACGCCATTACGCCACCCTTTTTGACTGCGTCGTTGAGAAGGGCAAGCGCGGCTGTTGTTCCGGGAGCACCAACGCTTTCGAGTCCCATTCCCTCGAGAATATGTGCGACCGAGTCGCCGATAGCGGGCGTCGGTGCAAGCGAGAGGTCAACGATTCCGAAAGGCACACCGAGGCGGTTTGACGCCTCGCAAGCGACGAGCTGACCCATTCTTGTGATCTTGAACGCAGTCTTTTTAATGAGATCTGCAAGCTCAGAGAAGGAGCAATCACCCGCACGCTTGATCGCACTTGAAACTACACCGGGACCCGATACTCCGACGTTTATAACGGTTTCGGGCTCACCTACGCCGTGGAAGGCACCTGCCATGAATGGGTTATCCTCGGGAGCGTTTGCAAATACGACGAATTTCGCGCAGCCGATCGACTCTCTGTCTGCGGTGAGCGCTGCAGTCTTTTTGATTATATGTCCCATTCGTGCGACGGCATCCATGTTGATTCCCGCCTTGGTCGAGGCTACGTTGACCGACGAGCAGACACGCTCAGTCTCGTTAAGCGCATACGGAATAACGTTGAGCAGCCTGTCTGCACCATTTGTCATTCCCTTCTGAACGAGCGCGGAATATCCGCCTATAAAGTTTACGCCGAGGTCAGCCGCGGCGCGGTCAAGCGTTTTTGCAAGCTTGAGGTAGCCGTCCTCCGAGATGTCTCCGCCGACAAGAGAGATAGGCGTTATGGAAATACGCTTATTTATGATTGGAATGCCGTACTGCTTTTCAATATCGCAGGCTGTAGGAACGAGCTTTTCTGCGGTCTTTGTTATCTTATCGTAGACCTTTGCGCAGAGCTTGTCTTCATCCTCGCTTACGCAGTCGTAAAGCGATATTCCCATCGTAACAGTTCTTATATCAAGGTTTTCCTCGCGGATCATATTGATCGTTTCGAGGATATTTTTCATATCTATCATTGAGCCCACCTCAGATACTGTGCATTGAGTTAAAGATGTCCTCATGCATCGTATGTATTACGAGACCGTTGTCGTTACCGAGCGCCGTCATCGTATCGATAAAAGATGAAAAAGGAATAGTCAGCGTGCTGATATCGACGATCATTATCATCGCGAAATACTCGCTCAAAACCGACTGCGAAATATCTACTATATTCGCCTTGTACTCAGCGCAGGAGGCACTTACCTTTGCGATAATGCCCATACTGTCGCGTCCCGTTACGGAAATTACTGCTTTCATATCTTCCTCCGAAATTTTGATAAATATATCATACTCCGTTTGGAGTAAAAAATCAATAGTTTTTCTGACGTAAAACCTCAAAGCCGATAACTGTTGCTGCCGATGCGGCCGAAAGCGACGCGTCAAAATCGCGTCCGTAGTCAATGCGGACGATACTGTCGGCTTTTTCGAGTATCGAGCGCGAAATACCGCGCTTTTCACCACCGATGACAAGAAGTATCGGTCTGGTTAGATCCGCTTCGTGAATCGGCACGGAATCCTCAATATCCGCGCAAACGACCTTGTACCCCTTGCCTTTGAAGACATCGACAGCGTTTTCAAAGGATTCGTCGGAATATACTTCGATAAGCTCCGATGCGCCTGCCGAAGCACGGCAGACTACACCCGCGGCGCTCATCCAATTCCGCTTGCCGAGGATAACGCCGTCAGCTCCCGCCGCATAAAGCGAACGAAGGGCGTAACCGAAATTATATGGATCCTCGATCCCCTCGATCATAACGTAAAAGCCGTTATCCTTGACGTTTTCGGGATCGGTCGTAAGCAGCGTTCTGTCGGTACATTCAGCGATAATACCGCCATGAGTGTTGCCCGTTGCCATTTCGTCGATCAGGGCAGGCTCGGTAATCCTGATATCAAAGCCAAGCTCTTCTGCTCTGTGAGAAAGCCAGGAAAGCTCCTTCTTTTCTTTTTTTGCGCGGTCGGTCGAATAATATACAGTCTTTATCAGTCGGTCGTTTGAGCCTCCCGACGCGGAAATAAGCGTTCTGAGCGACACTATTCCCTCAAATAAATTACTTTCACTGAATCTTGAATATTCCTTCTTCATTGGTTGTCCGCCTTGACAGTTACGTTTTACAATGCTATAATGATTTAAAAATGTGACGAGGTCAGAAAATGAATGATACAGTACACTTCGCCGAGCATACGGTGACTAAAAAGCGTGAGGGCAAATACAGACGAAACCGATTTTTTGCAATAATCGGCTTTGTCGCTTTTTTCATACTTGTCCTCGTTATAATGCTCCTTATCATCGGAGCGGGCGCGGTCATCTGGTACGTACCGCTTTCGCCGACAGCGATGTTCCTTGTCAAAAAGGGCGTTTACGACCGCTATTTCAATACCGAATATAATTACAGTATTGCAGGCGGCACCTTTGTTCTGACACAAATCAACAGCGACAGGTACAAAAAGGAGCTTATTCGCTTTAAGCTATCCGAAGCTTCATTGATCCTGCCGTATGACGGTGAATACAAGGAAAAGATCGACAGTCTTTCTCCTGCTTCAAGAATTGAAGCTGTTTCGAGCATGTCGGCATCCGACGTTTACGCGATATCGGTAAACGGCACCCTCGTTTTCATTGAGGGAATATCAAAGACCGTACGCCTTTTTAACTATTACAACAAAAATACGGTTGTTACAAATACCAGAGTCTGAAGCTTGCTTATGCAAGCTTCTTTTTATCGAAATGCCTTATCACGATCACGATTCCCGCAGTCACAAGCGGATACGCAAGAATGGCACAGATAACAGTCGCAAGTGTTTTTGATATGGGGGTCGGAGCCTTAACGAGCGAACCATCATTACCTATAACGAGTCCCGTATCGGACACGTGAAGCATGAAGCGCTTACCCGCGTTTATATTTCCCTTAATATCAAGAAGCTTGTCGCCGAGAGAATGTGAATATGAGTATGCGCCGTTATCATATATTCCGCAGGAGACCGAAACGGGCTTTTGCTTGTAGCTCCAATTTTCCGCTACTATTATCACGTGCTTATCATCCTCTGTAAGAACAACGAAAATATCGTCTCCCTTCTCGCAGTATCCGAGATTGGAAAGGATAAGCTTTCCGTGATTAAGAACGCCCTGACCCGCCGTCGCCTTGTTTGAATAAAGACCGCCGATACTGAGATTATAGGTTCCGAGATTATAAACTCCGCCACCGTAAACTGCTTTACCAAGGTTGATCGCACCCGATTTCTGCGTAAAGATACCAAGTCCGTCATTATAAACGTTGCCGCCCTTTTCGGTTGCAGTTCCACTCGTGAGAATAAAATTCTCACCCGTCACGGTGTTACCGCAGTTATAGATGTTGCCTCCGTTTTTTGCGGAGTTTTCACGAAGAACGGAGCCCGAAAGCTCAAGCTCGGAAGAATTGTACACTCCGCCGCCATCACCGTTTTCGGAGACGTTTTTGTTTATTGTACCGCCGCTTATCACAGCTTTGCCGCTATTGTATATCGCGCCACCCTTAATTGCCGAGCATTCGGTTATCGACGCTGAAAGATACTTCAGCTCGCCCATATTATAGATCGCGCCGCCGTTCGTTGCCTTGCACGCTGTTATTATCGCCGCAATGACGTTTGTTTTTCCTTCCGCAAAGACTGCTCCGCCATCGTTTGCCGAGCAGCTTCTTATTTCTCCCGCTCCGAGCGTAAGGGTTCCTGTGCTGTATATTGCGCCGCCCGACGAAGAAGCGCGGCAGCCTTCTATCTCGCCGCCGTACATTATAAATTCGCCCTCGTTGTATACCGCCGCGCCCGACCGAGAGGTCGCGGCGTTCTTGATTATAACGGAATTATAGGTTTCGAGCTTTGCGCCTTTTTCGATCTTGATAATACTTCCGTTGCGTACAGTGTTACCGCCGTCTACGATAAGATCCTGATCGTTTTCGATTTCAGTCTGATCACCAAGAGTGAGAGCTGTTCCTTCTCCGCTAAGAATAAATAGGTCGCCGTCAAAGCTTCCCTTGATGCTCGCTCCTTCACCGACGATAACGTAGCTTCCCGCCGTGATTTTTACACTTGATTCAAGAACGATGTCGCGCACAAGAGTAATCACTCCGTCATCATAGGAAGCGGAGTTTTCGCCGAGCGCGGTAAGAAGCTCCTCGTGCGTTGTTACCGTCCCTCCCGGAGCGACCGTCCCGGAAACAGTCTTATTGCCATTTGCAAAAACAGAATTTGGAAGCACCGATATAATTAAAAGCGATACGAAAAGTACCGATAAAAATTTCTTAAGCATATAAACCTCCGATTGATCGTGAATACATTATACCATCAATAACCGATATTGTCAAAGGAATTGAATTTTTTTAATGAATTAATGTAATTAATTCCATTAAATTAACAATTCATTAACCATTTAAGCCGAAATAAGTGTATAATTAGGATGGGGGACGATGGTAAATCCATCCTTTCCCACGCCAAACAAATTAGAAAAAAATTTATCAATACCATAAAGGAGACAACTCAAATGACTAAGAATGTTCACGTTTTAAGTTGGATCGACGAAATGGCCGCTATGACTCAGCCCGACAAGATAGTCTGGATCGACGGCACAGAGGAACAGGCAGAGGCGCTTCGCGCTGAGGCATGCTCTACCGGTGAGCTCACCAAGCTCAACCCCGAGCTTCTTCCCAACTGCTACCTCCACCGCACCGCAGTAAACGACGTTGCCCGCGTTGAAGGCCGCACCTTCATCTGCACTCCCACCAAGGAAGAGGCAGGCAACATCAATAACTGGATGGAGCCATCCGAGATGTACGCTAAGCTCTACAAGCTTTACATCGGTTCCATGAACGGACGTACCATGTACGTTATTCCTTACTCCATGGGCGTTGTCGGTTCTGACTTTGCAAAATACGGTATCGAGCTTACCGACTCTATCTACGTTGTTCTCAATATGCTTATAATGACTCGCGTTGGTGTTAACGTTCTTGAAGCTCTCGGCGACAGCGCTGACTATATCAAGGGACTCCACGCAAGAGCTGATATCGACGAGGAAAACCGTTATATCACTCACTTCCCTCAGGATAATACCATCATGTCCGTTAACTCCGGCTACGGCGGAAACGTTCTTCTCGGAAAGAAGTGCTTCGCTCTTCGTATCGCTTCCTACCTCGGACGTAAAGAAGGCTGGATGGCTGAGCACATGCTCATCCTCGGAGTTGAGTATCCTAACGGCGAGATCAAGTACGTCACCGCTGCTTTCCCCTCTGCTTGCGGTAAGACCAACCTCGCAATGCTCATTCCCCCCAAGATGCTCGCAGATAAGGGCTACAAGGTATGGTGCGTAGGCGATGATATCGCTTGGCTTCGCGTCAATAAGGAAGACGGTCGCCTTTATGCTGTTAACCCTGAGAACGGCTTCTTCGGTGTTGCTCCCGGAACTAACAATAAGTCTAACCCCAATGCTCTCGCTACCTGCATGAGAGATACCATCTTCACGAACGTAGTTCACGACACCAAGAACAACACCGTTTGGTGGGAAGGTCTTAACGACAATCCTCCCGCACCCGGTGATGCTATTGACTGGAAGGGCAATCCTTGGGACTGCACCAAGTACGACAAGAAGGATAAGTCAACCTGCGGCGCTCATCCCAACTCACGCTTCACCGCTCTTGCTCAGAACTGTCCTTGCATCTCGAGCGAGTTCAACTCTCTCAAGGGTGTTCCCGTTTCCGCTATAGTATTCGGCGGACGCCGTGCGAAGACCGCTCCCCTCGTATATCAGTCCTTTAACTGGCAGCACGGCTCCTTCGTCGGCTCCATTATGGCTTCCGAGACTACCGCAGCTGCTTCCGGCGCAGTCGGCGTAGTTCGCCGCGACCCGATGGCTATGCGTCCCTTCGTCGGATACAATATGGGCGACTACTTCCAGCATTGGCTTGATATGGGCAAGAATATCCCCAATCCTCCCGCAATCTTCCACGTCAACTGGTTCCGTACAGATGACGAAGGTCACTTCATTTGGCCCGGATTCGGCGACAATCTCCGTGTCCTTCTCTGGATCCTCGACCGTTGCGAGGGCAAGGTTGACGCTGTCGAGACTGCTATCGGTTACGTTCCGAATGCTGAAGACATCAACATTGAGGGTCTTAATGACGTTACTCTCGACACCATCAAGGAGCTTCTCTCAGTTGATACCGCTTCCTGGAAGGAAGACGTCGAGAACATCAAGGAGTTCTACGCCCTCATCGGCGATCACGTTCCCGCTACCATGTACGATGAGCTTGAAGCACTCGAAAAGAGACTCGGCTAATAAATATTGCTCATATAAAAATGATCCGTTGCTTTTTGCAGCGGATCATTTTGTTCATTAGCTTTTTCGAAGAAAGTATTTCATAGGCGAAGCCTATTTCATATAACACGAGTCGTAAATCACTAATTTGCAAAGCAAATTAATTTCATTGTATTTTGAGATTATCACAAGGTCAAACTACTAAAGATGCTGTCCTTCTTTTTTGCATAAAGAAAACCGAGCGGTAGGCTCGGTTTTTAATCTCTTATTATTACTACGCTTGACTGAATGCCTGCAGCAGTTTTTCCGTCGTCAGGTGTAGTTTCCGACGCATAAAGCTTCTGGATAGCGTCATCGTAGTGACGAAGCGCAAGGTATGCAAACACAAAAAGAAGTATTAAAGAAACAGTCACAGCAACGAAAGCCCTTACTGCATTCGGCTTATTTCTGGTTTTTTTATTCTCTTCATGGTCATAGGAAAGACGATACGTCGAGCCGCCATAAGACGAATCGGAGGTAGCTTTTTCCACATTGTTATTATCAGAAGCCAAAGGAGTTCTCCCAAAAGTTTATTGTTTAATGATATGATATCAGAAAATTTTAAACTTTTCGTGACCTCTTTGTTGATTTTTTTGCCCGTCCTTGTAAATAAACAAAAAATTCAGGCGTATTTTTTATAATTCTGAAAGAATACCTGCAGTTTTCAGCATTTCGAAGCCATCCTGGCGAAGCACCTCGTAGGCAGCGATCGCAACACAGTTTCCGAGATTAAGCGATCGAAGCGATGCTCTCATCGGAATACGGACCGTGTCGTCGGGACGTGTGCGTAGGTAATCCTCAGGAAGTCCGCAGGATTCCTTGCCGAAAACGAGATATGCTTCCTCGGGGTAGGTTATATCGGTATAACAGTTTTTTCCCTTCTGAGAAAAGAAAAAGAGGGTGTCATTTTTATGCTTGCTCAGAAATTCGTCGAAGGAATCGTAGTAGGTTATATCGAGCTTGTCCCAATAGTCAAGTCCCGCTCTTTTGAGCTTCGCGCTCGTTATTTCGAACCCGAACGGACGGACAAGGTGAAGCGATGCACCCGTAACCGCACATGTTCTGGCAATGTTTCCCGTGTTCTGCGGTATCTCGGGCTCGATCAGGCAAATATGAAGTTTCATTTTCATGGTTTCTCCGTTTTTTGATACCTTGATTATACTATATTTCTCTATATATTTCAAGTATTTATAAATATTTACAATTACCCCTTTTAATCCTGCGAAAAATATGGTACAATGAATTTAATTATATTTGAATTTCCTATCGAAAGGGTATAAATATGGGACTTTTTAATTCTATCTTCGGAACCTATTCGCAGAGACAGATAAAGAAGATAACTCCAATCGTAAATAAGATCGAGGCGCTTGCCGACAAGTACAAGGCAATGACCGACGCCGAGCTTCGCTCGATGACGGATATTCTCAAGGCGCGTCTTAACGGCGGCGAAACGCTTGACGATATTCTACCCGACGCGTTTGCTGTAATCCGGGAGGCTGACGACCGCGTTCTCGGAAAGCGTCCCTTCCGCGTTCAGCTTATGGGTGGTATTATTCTCCATCAGGGAAGAATTGCAGAAATGAAAACGGGTGAAGGTAAGACACTCGTAGCTACCCTTCCCGCATATCTTAACGCGCTTGCCGGTAACGGTGTTCATATCGTTACGGTAAACGAATATCTCGCGGCTCTCGGCGCTGAGGAAATGGGACGAGTATACAGCTTCCTCGGACTCAGCACGGGACTTATCATCCGCGATCAGACGAAGGATGAAAAGAAGGCTGCCTATGATGCCGATATAACCTACGGAACGAACAACGAGTTCGGCTTCGACTATCTTCGTGACAACATGGTCATTTACCGCGACCGTCTTTGCCAGCGCGGTCACGCATTCGCAATCGTCGACGAGGTCGACTCTATACTTATCGATGAGGCAAGAACCCCCCTTATCATTTCGGGCGAGGGCGACAAGTCGACCGATCTTTACGACCGCGCAGACGCTTTTGTTCGTACTCTCAAGCAGTACAAAATCAAGGAAATGGACGACAAGGTCTCGACCGATACAATAAACGCAGACTACATTGTTGACGAAAAGGCAAAGAGTGCTACTCTTACCGAAAGCGGCGTTCTCAAGGCTGAGAAATTCTTTAACGTAGAGAACCTTTCCGATTCCGAAAATACGACGCTTTCACATCACATAAATCAGGCAATCAAGGCTCACGGAACAATGGTACGCGACGTTGACTACGTCAACAAGGACGGACAAATCATTATCGTCGACAGCTTCACGGGACGTCTTATGCCCGGACGCCGTTATTCCGACGGTCTGCATCAGGCAATCGAGGCGAAGGAAAAGGTCAAGATCGAGAAGGAAAACAAGACGCTTGCGACGATTACCTTCCAGAACTACTTCCGTATGTATAAGAAGCTCTCGGGTATGACCGGAACAGCGCTTACCGAGGACGCCGAATTCAGGGAGATCTACTATCTCGACGTTGTAGAGGTTCCGACGAACAAGCCGATGATAAGAAAGGACCATCCCGACGTCGTTTACAAGAACGTAAGAGGTAAGTACCGCGCTATCGTCGATCAGGTAATCGAGTGTCACGAAAAGGGACAGCCCGTACTCGTAGGTACGGTTTCAATTGAGAAGTCCGAGGAGCTTTCGAAGCTTCTTAAAAAGGAAGGCATAAAGCATACCGTTCTTAACGCAAAGTATCACGAAAAGGAAGCCGAGATCGTTGCTAATGCGGGTAAATACGGCACTGTAACGATTTCCACGAACATGGCAGGACGAGGCACCGACATTATGCTCGGAGGTAACCCCGAGTTCCTTGCTAAGCAGGAAATGATAAAGAACGGCTATGACGAGGACGTCGTCGGTCTTGCTATCGGCTCCTCACTTTCGGTTTCAGATGAGGTTCTTGAAGCGCGCAAGGTATACCGCGAGCTCTTTGAAAAGTACAAGAAGCAGATCGAGCCCGAGGCAGAAAAGATCAAGGCGGCGGGAGGTCTGTTTATTATCGGTACCGAGCGTCACGAAAGCCGACGCATCGATAACCAGCTCCGCGGACGTTCGGGTCGTCAGGGTGACCCCGGTGAATCCCGATTCTTCCTCTCTCTTGAGGACGATCTTATGCGTCTGTTCGGCAGCGAAAGAATAATTGGCATGGTCGACCGTCTCGGTCTTGAGGAAACTCAGCCGATATCGGCAGGCATTCTTTCTCATTCGATAGAGGACGCGCAGAAGCGTCTTGAGGGTAACAACTTTGCTCGCCGTAAGCACGTTCTCAGCTACGACGACGTAATGAATCAGCAGAGAACGATAATCTACGCCCAGCGCCGCGAGGTGCTTGACGGCGCAGACGTAAAGGACAAGATCCTCGCAATGATCGAGGAGGTCATCGAGTCGAAGGTCGACGAATACGTCAACCCCGAAAATCCCTCCGAGTGGAATTTCGACGCGCTCCGCGCGTATTTTCTCGGTACTCTTACCGGCAATGACGATTTCCGTTACAGCGATAGCGACCTTGAAAACGTTGTTCCTTCCGATATCGAGCAGCTTCTGATTGATCGAGCCGAAAAGCTTTACACCGAAAAGGAAGCTATGTTCGGTAGCGATATGCGTGAGATCGAGCGTGTTGTTCTCCTTCAGAACGTCGACAGAAAGTGGATGGAGCATCTTGACGCGATGGACGATCTTAAGGGTAGTATCGGTCTTAACGCTTATGCTCAAAGAAACCCGATCAGCGAATACCGCATTGAAAGTGCAGATATGTTCGACATGATGAACTCCGAGATCAAGGAGGACACAGTCAGAATGATCCTTTCGGTTCAGCCGCGACGCGAGATCAAGAGAGTCGAGGTCGCAAAGGTCAAGAACGAGGGATTTGTTGGCTCGGGAGAGCCTGTCAAGAAAAAGCCCGTTGTTCATAAGAAGAACGAAAAGGTCGGTCGAAACGATCCCTGCCCCTGCGGAAGCGGTAAAAAATACAAGAAGTGCTGCGGAAGAAACGAAGGAGACGACGAATAAACTATGAAATACGGTTTATTTCTCTTCGGCCTGTTCTTCCTTACTAACCCGTATTTTTGGGTGTTTGACATCCTTCCCGATTTTATCGGTCTGCTTATAATGGCAAAGGCAATACGCCCTATGACGGAGATATCGCCGTCAATGGAAGCGGCATCAAGCGGTTTCAAGAAGGCGGCGGCGCTCTCTGTTGCGCAGTTAGGTCTCATTATACCTATGATAACAATGGTCAATTCCGATCCTACGTTTAATATGGTATTCTCCTTCTGCTTCAATATTCTGCGCATAATAATCCTCATCCCCGCTTTTCACGAGCTCTTTAACGGCTTTACTTATTTTGCGGAACGACACGCCGAACCCGGTCAGACCGTATCGACTGCAAAGCTGAAGGTGATGAGAACAGTGATTCAGATATATATTATCCTTCACGCAGTCCTCTCTTCATTACCCGAGATAGTTTATTTCAAGGTAAACGATTCGGGAATGACGGACAGCGTCGAGGAAATATATCCGCTTGCACCCTTCAGGCTCGGCATCATTGTCCTTTGTGCATTGATCGTTCTGATAATCGCTATCATCTGGTATATCTCGGTATGCATGTACCTCTCCGCCCTTCGCAGAAAGGCGGCGTTTAACAGAGGAATCATCCTTGATATTTCGTCCTTTGTCAGAAGCGAAAAGAAGCGAATAATGTCGGCAGTAAGACCTGCCGTCACCTGCTTTATCCTTTCCTGCTTCTGTGCTATCGCCTTTTATATCGACGGAAAAGCAGTAATACCGCCATTCTTTGCTCCCGCGCTTCACATAGCGGTATTAACAAGTCTGCGCAGGATCCTTGATGACAATAAAAAGAGGATAACGCGCGCCTTTTCGATCGTCGCCGTCATCCTTTCACTTCCCCTTATGTTGTTTACCGAGTTTTTTGCAACGCAGTATCACGAAATGGCGTCTTTTGCCTTCTCCGAGGTTGAGAGCAAGTTTGCACTCCCATATTATATGAATATTGCCTATTCGTTCTTTATGATCCTTTCGTCGGTCTGCGTCGGAATCGCACTATACAAGGTAATAACCGAGCATACCGGACTTTTCTGGGAGAGCGCCTATATAACGCACAATTCGAGGGCGGCAAACGAAAAACTCCGCCGTCAGCGTCTTTCGGTGTTGCTCACGGGAGGATGCTGTCTGTTATCGGTGTTCAACGCGTACACCTACGGAAATCTTTACAAGGAACCGATGCTTAATACCTACGCGCTCGTTTTGGGCGTTGCGGTAGCGGTTTGCGCGTCGATACTCTATAATTCGGTTCGCAGATCAGTTCTTGAAAAGTATTCGACGGAAAACAAGATGAATTAAAAAAGAGACCGTTAACGGTCTCTTTTCTAATTAAAGTCAAACACCGCGCGTCCGTCCTCGAGCTTGAGGCAAGCATCGAAGCTCTTACCCGACTTCTTTGAAACAAAGCCTGAAAGCTTTTCAGTTTTTCCGTTCGTAAGGAGCTGTTTTACAGCAGAAAGCGGAATTACGCGCGAACAGATTCGCATATTGACGGTAAATTTACAGCCGTTATCACGGTACGATCCGCAGCCGTAGCCAAAGTTCGTTCGTCTGACCTCGCCACCGCAAAGCGGACACTTACCGACGGGCTGCATAAAGAAGCCGATATCGGTATCATTTGCGAAGCTATCACCCTTGCGGTCAAAGACCTCTGATATTTCCGTCTTTGCAAGCTCAACGCTGTCACTGACGGTGCATTCGCCTCTGAAAACGCGCTTAAGCGATTTACCAAGCTCGGCGGTCTTGTATTTATCCATACTTATCTGCATTGATTTTAGAGACTCGATAAGATATTCACCGTCGGGCAGGATCGTATAAACGTCCTTATTCAGCTTTATGTACCCGCTCTTACGTGCGTTGTCTATAATTCCCGTTCTCGTTGCCTCGGTTCCAAGCTCAAGTCCTTCGAAGATTGCCTTGTACTCCTCTGTATCGTCGGATTTTTCGGGATCGGCGTTTTCCTGCGCCTTTTCCGCCTTAAATGGATTTTTGAGATAGTTATTGAGCGTTTCTATCGTATAGTGTCTCGGAGGAGTAGTCTCTTTTTCGACGGGTTCAAAATTGATATTCACCGCGTCGCCTTTATTCAGCTGAGGGAGAACCTTGTCCTTCGTTGTGTAATCGTCGTACTTCGTCCAGCCGCGCTCAACGATGACCGTTCCCTTAAGCGAAAATTCCTCAAGATCGCCGACGGCAATCTTGATCTCGCTCTTGTTTACGACGCAGTCCTCAGCGCAGAACACCGCAACGAAGCGGCGGAAGACAGTTGAATATACCTGCATTTCCTTCTCGCTCAAGCGCGATTTATCCGGGATCTTATAGGTCGGAGTAAGCGCGGAATGGGATTCTATCTTACTGTCGTCGAAGATCGTCTTTTTATCCTTGAAGGCAAGCGGATAACCGAGCTTTTTGCAGTTTTCGATAATTTTTCTTATCTTGTCCTTCTCTGCCGTCGCAAGATACTCTGAGTTTGTACGCGGATAGGTAAGATATCCCTCCTCATATAGCTTCTGCACGATCTCAAGGCTTTCCGCCATTGACATCTTATACTTCTTACCGAGCACGTTCTGAAGCTTTGAAAGCGAATAGAGCTTTCCGGGAGAAAGGGTGTCCTTTTTCTTTTTGACCTCAGTGACGGTCGCACCCATCGCATTATACTGATCGCATAGATTTTTTGCTTTGACGAACTCGGTCTTATCGAATCTTGTTTTCGACTGAAGCTCGATCACCTCGCCGTTGGTTTCGGCTTTGCTGACTAGCGCGTAATATATATCGGGAACGAAGTTTCTTATCGCCATGTCACGCTCGTAGATTGCAAGCACAATGGGAACAATAACGCGTCCGACGCGGAGAAGCTTGCCGCTTTTCAGAGTCGCGTAGCGCGTAAGATTCACGCCATAGAGCCAGTCGATGAAGGTTCTTGCATAGCCCTCGTTTGCGAGATTATCGTATTCATCCTCGCTCTTCATATCGCGAAGCGCGGCGGCAACCGTTTCGGGCGTCTGGTCGGGAAGCCACAGGCGAAAAAGCGGCTTCGGGCTTTTAAGCGCCTTATTTACACAGGTACGGACGATGATCTCGCCCTCGCGGTCGGCGTCTCCTGCGTTTACTATCTTTTCAACGTCGTCACGGTTGCAAAGATCTTCTATTATTCTGAATTGACGGATAACTCCGTCGTCGCGGTCACCGTTATCTCCTCGGCGCAGCTCGTAACGAAACTCGCTCGGGAAGCAAGGAAGGTTGTCCATCGACCAGAATCTTTGACCTTCCGGCAAGGGCTGATAGCTCTCGATATCGCAAAGTCCGAAAAGGTGTCCGAATGCCCAGCTTACCAGGTATCCGCACCCCTCGAAATATCCGTTTTTCTTTTGCATTTGCCCTATGCCCGCGCAGATATTACGCGCCAGGCTCGGCTTTTCGGCTATAATAAGTATCATACCAATATTTTACCACATTTGTTATCAAAAATCAATCCCTTGACAGCCATCTTCCATAATGATATAATATATTAAGTACCTCTCAGGAGAAAATAATGAACGATTTTTCAAGCATCGCCGAATACTCGGTCAAGAAATCACGAAGCGTATTATTCAACGTTTGCAGGATCGCCGTTCCGATAATTTCAACGCTTCTTTCCGTTTACATATCCGATCTTTTGGTCGGCGCTTACGGTCTTATCATAGGCGTGATTTCACTTATCGTCCTTCTTGCATTTTCGCTCGGTTATTCCGCTATATACTTTCGCCGAGTCGATTACGATTACAGAATAATCGGCAGCGAGCTGCATTTTTCAGTCGTGTATAACCGAAAAAAGCGCAAGGAGCTTGGGATGCTTGACGTTTCAAGACTTGATAAATTCGCCCCATATTGCGGCAAGTATCTTGACGAAGCGGAAAAGGATAGCTACGATAAGATATACGATTATTCATCGTCACCAAGCGATCCCTACGTTTATTATGCAATTGAGATCGACGAAGAAAACAAGACAAAAGCAATTTATCTTTTTAACGCCTCAGAAAAAATGCTGAAGCTTATAAAGCTTTATAACCGCCGTGCAATAACCGATTACCCGAATGAATAAGTATCGACCCCGCAGCATAATAATTGTCTGCGGGGTGATTTTTATGAAAAAAATATTTGTATTCACGGCACTTTGTGCCGTTCTTCTTATTTTACTCACATCATGCGGAGGAAAAAGCGTTAAGAGGTTTGATCTTGATTATCCGCTTGAGCTTCACGCATATATAAAATTCGACGGCAGAGACTATGAGGCGGATATTTACGTAACAGATGAAAACGACATAAGGATCGGGTTCTGTTCCCCCGAAAGCATGAAAGATACCGTTCTTGAAATGAAAAACGGTCAGTGTTATCTTTATGTTCTCGGTATTTCTCTCCCCATAAATGACGGCGGATATTCATCTGAAAATGGACTGTTTCTGATACGCCACTTTTTCACTCTATCCCATAAGAACTACACGGATGCCTCTGTCATAAATAGCGCGGGAGTAAAATACTGCGTCGAGAACTATCAAACGAGCATCGGCAAGATAAGCGCTTATTTCGTCTCCGACAAGCAAATTCCGGATAAGATCAGCGCGCATCTTAACGGTCACGAGATTGAGCTTGTAATTGTAAACGAATAATTAAATTTACTTTATCTCTTGTATTCTATGGAAAAATAAGGTATAATTACCACGTACGTTAAAATTTGGAGGAATTACAAATGTTAGGAACAATATTAATGCTCGTGCTTACGGTAGTCGTATTCTACTTCTTCGCTATCCGTCCCCAGAAAAAGCAGGAAAAGGAAGCTGCAGATATGCGTAACAGCATCACTGTCGGTGACGAGATAATTACAATAGGCGGTATAATCGGTACCGTCATTATTATCAAGGACGATAAAATGATGATTGAGACCGGAAACGACCGCTCGAAACTCACAATTCTTAAGAGCGCAGTAAGAACCGTTCTTCGTGACGATGAGCCCGCCGCTGACACAGGCGAAAAGCCGCAGTAATTTTTCGGAATAAAAGATCCCCTTTAGGAATATCCTTTAGTAAAGGATATTTTTGAAGGGGATTTTTGTTTTCCCCGAAGGAGACGAAATGATTAAAACCGTAAATGCTTCACCAATCATTCCCGCACTCATCGGTGCGGCTGCAGCACTGATAACCTCGATCGTTTCAATTCTTGTATCAGCGGCTTTTCTTAGTGAAAGCAAAAGCCTTGAGATAATGACGGCAATTCTTCCAAAGGTATTTCAGGTTATCTCGGCAATTATCGGAGGATATTTTGCAGGCAAGTTTTCAAAGGAACGCGGATATCTTTCCGCAATTGTCTCCGGGCTGATTTTCAGCTTGTTTATTGCCGTCGGCTCTTTGATCGGCTCAGGCTTTGAGATTTATTATACCCTTGTAAGCATGTTAACAGTTCTGACCGCATCCTTCATCGGTTCGCTTCTTTCAAAGGACCGCGGAAAGAGCGGCGCCGCTAAAAGAAGGTCTATTATGAAAAAAATGCGTGTCTGATACGATTTTTCTTTACAACTGCGCTTTTGTATGGTATAATATATATACCAAAGAAAAAAGGAGTATTTACCATGATCCCTCTTATTATTGCAGCAGTTATAGTTATAATTCTTCTCATTGCATGCATCAAGATCGTTCCTCAGGCAACCGAATACGTCGTTGAATTTCTCGGCAAATACCAGAAGACCTGGTCCGCAGGTATCCACTGGAAATGGCCGATCATTCAGGTCGTTGCCAAAAAGGTAACGCTCAAGGAGCAGGTGCTTGACTCGCCTCCTCAGCCCGTTATCACCAAGGATAACGTTACCATGCAGATAGATACCGTTATTTTCTACGCTATCTACGATTCGAAGCTTTACTGCTACGGTGCGGTCAATCCTATCTCCGCGCTTGCAAACCTTGCGGCAACGACGCTCCGTAACCTCGTCGGAGAGCTTGAGCTTGACGACACCCTCACCTCGCGTGATACCATCAACGGCAAGATGACAAATATTCTTGACGAAGCTACCGACAAGTGGGGCATCAAGGTTCATCGCGTTGAGCTTAAGAACATCATTCCCCCTGCTGAGATTCAGAACGCGATGGAAAAGCAGATGAAGGCAGAGCGTGACCGCCGTGAGACTCTTCTCGAAGCAGAGGGACACAGAGCTGCAGTTATCACCCGTGCAGAGGGTGACAAGCAAGCGATGATCCTTGCCGCAGAGGGCGAAAGAGACGCACGCATCGCTCGCGCAGAGGGTGAGGCAAAAGCCATTTACCTTGCTAAAAAGGCAGAGGCAGACGGTCTTGCTGCTCTCAAGGAAGCAGGCGCTGACAGTGCCGTTATCGAGCTTAAAAAGTACGAGGCGCTCGTTGCTATGTCCAACGGCCGTGCATCGAAGATCATCGTCCCGACTGACGTCGTAAATATGACTAAGTCTAATGTAATGTTCTCCGAAATCTCCGGTCTTGGAGATGTTACCGAACCCGCGCCCGAGGAACCTAAAAAGCCGAAGACGGACCCTTGCTGCGACTGATTAAAACATAACTGCTCCGAGCAAATGCTCGGAGCAGTTTTTTCGTGGAAGAGTGGGAGAAGCAAGTCACTCCCCTACCGTAACAAAAACGCCTTTCTAAGAAAGGCGTTTTTGTTTTACTTAAACATTGTTTCGTTTACTTCAAGAAGCGAGGGGGCTATGAAATCGGGCTTATCTGCTTCATCTGCGTTATCGACGTCCGCTTGCTTTGTTTCGCCGGAGAGGACAAGGACGCTCGTTACGCCGTTGCGCTTACCGAGCGCGATATCGGTATAGAGTCGGTCGCCGAATATGACCATATCCTCAGGATCAGTTTCCGTTATCTGGCACATCATATCAAGCGCCGATTTATAGGGCTTTCCGAAGTATGTTGGGGTTACGCCCGTCGATGCGGTAACGAATGCGGAGATCGCGCCGCTATCGGGAATGAATCCGTCCTCTGTCGGACAGTTAAAGTCGGGGTGAGTTGAGATATACTCTGCGCCGTTACGCACGAGACGGCAAGCGGTATCGAGCTTTGCGTATGTAAGGGTCGTGTCGAAGCTCGTTACGACTATCGGTGCTTCCTCCGAAAGCTCGATTCCCGAATTTACAAACTGCGTTTCAAGCTCGGGGGTGCCAACGAGGTAACAGCTCTTCCCTACGCGGTTTCTCTTCAAAAACTGAATCGTTACGTCACCCGCGGTAAGAATCTCGTTTCTGCTCGGCTCAAAGCCCATACGGGTGAGCTTTTCATAGTAAAAATCGGGGTTATGCGATGCGTTATTTGTGAAGAAAAGCACCTTATATCCGTTTTTGCGAAGGTTCTTAATGAACTCGATAGCGTAATCAAAAACCTTTGCGCCGAGATAGATGGTTCCGTCCTGATCGAAGACGAAAAGCTTTTTGTTTTTAAGTGTGTTTTTCATAGTTTTACTCCAATCTGAACGAGCGTCTGTGCTCGGGTGTTATTCCGTATTTTTTGATTGCCTCGTAGTGTTCCTTCGTTGGATAGCCCTTGTGTTTTGCAAAGCCGTATTCGGGGTACTTTTTATCAAGCTCAAGGCAGGAGCGGTCACGCTCTACCTTGGCAAGAATCGACGCCGCAGCGATAGAAGGGCTTTTCGCGTCTCCCTTGACTATCGCCTTTGCGGGAATCGTAAATCCGCGCGTCTGGTTTCCGTCGACGAGGACGAAATCGGGCTTCGGATCAAGCATATCGATGGCTCGGCGCATTGCAAGCAGCGCGGCGTTGAGTATGTTAAGCTCGTCAATTTCAGCCGCAGTTGCGTAGGCAATACCGTAGCTTATCGCTTCCTCCCTGATCTTATCGTAAAGGACTTCTCTCTTCTTCTCGGTAAGCTTTTTAGAGTCGTTCAGCCCCTCGATAACGAGTCCCTGCGGTAAGATGACCGCCGCCGCATATACGCTTCCCGCAAGCGGTCCGCGTCCCGCCTCGTCGGTTCCGCAGACTACTGCATATCCTTGCTCCGTCGCTTCGTTTTCAAAAAAGTAATCCATAATATAAAATACGGGGAATAAAAAATCATTCCCCGTACTCCTCTCTCATTAGGGTTGGCAACCGAATCGCCTTATGGTTCTTCAAGAGTCATTCTGCCGATCTTGCCGCCTCTGAACTCGTCAAGAAGCATAACGGCAGTTCTTTCGGTGTTTACTTCACCGCCGCTTATAAGAAATCCGCGTTTTCTACCGATCGTTTCAAACAGATCGTAGTCGATCATATCATCGTATTGCGACATATTGCCGAGCTTATACCGAGCTGAAAGAAGCTCGGGATATTTTTTTCGTAGGCGAGAACAAAGAATAACTGCGATTCTCTCCTGATCGAGAATTTCGTCTCTTATCGCGCCCGTGACGGCAAGGTTTTCACCGACGGTCTGATCTTCAAACTTCGGCCAAAGTACGCCGGGGGTATCGAGAAGCTCGATTCCGTACTTCGTCGTTATCCACTGCTTATCGCGTGTTACACCCGGACGGTCCTCGACCTTTGCACGTCTTCCGCCCGCAAGGCGGTTTATAAGCGAGGATTTACCGACGTTCGGTATTCCCGCTATCATTACTCGCAAGGTCTTTCCCGTCATTCCCTTATTTTCATAACGAGCAAGCTTCTCGCTGAGAAGACCTCGGATCTTTTCGGGTATTTCGTTTATTCCCGCGCCACTTGCGCTGTCGATAAAGAGGCATGATCTACCCTCTTTTTCATAGTAACGCTTCCATCTGACGATCGATTCGGGATCGGCAAGGGCGGATTTGCTGAACAGCGTAAGAACGGGCTTGTTTCCAACTATTTTATGCAACTCAGGGTTCTTTGAGCTAACGGGAATACGCGCGTCAAGAATTTCGATGACCGCATCAACCTGCGGAAGCATCTCCTTCATCATTCGACGCGTTTTCGCCATATGCCCGGGGAACCATTGTATCAATTCTGACGGCATATCATATCTCCGTTATTTAACAGGTCCGAAACCGTCAAACGGCAAGAAGCGGTAAATAACTTGACCTATAATATATCTTTCATCAATAAAGCCAACACCGTAGAAGCGGCTGTCGAGCGAATTGTTTCGGTTATCTCCTAGAACGAATACGTGTCCTTGAGGCACAACTATCTCATCGGTTTCATATTCCCAGTTTATCATCAATCCGCTGCCCTGAACGAGATACGGCTCATCGATGGCAAAGCCGTTAACGTATATTTTCCAATTTTCGCGGTCGAGGCGAACCTTCTGCCCCTCGGTTGCGATAATTCTCTTTACAAGCGGCTTATCAAGACCGTAATTTTCCGACTGACAGACGATTATATCGCCCTGCTTGGGAGTATAAAAGATCTGACGAACGAGAAGCTTGTCGTTATTCGAGAGCGTCGGATACATCGAGCTTCCGTCGACAACGGCAATTCGTGCAACAAACGAGAAAAGTATAAATACAGCAGCAACCGAAATTATAAATATTTCAAGCCACTCGAAAACGGATTCCGAAAGCTTTCTTTGTTCATGCTTGATTTCATTGGGTTCGTGATTTATCAAAATTAATTCCGCCTTAAATTTATTTTACAAATAAGGACATAAGATCATGCCCACGGGGGATATAGTAATTCTTTTCATTAGCGCTCTTTTCGGAGAAGCATTCAACGCCGTCGGCATCTTCTCCCGATCGGTATATCATAAACGGAACGGGATCAAGAGTGTGTGTTCTTTTTTCGATCGGCGTAGGGTGATCGGGAAGGATCATTATCGAGAACTCATCACCTGTTGTCTTAAGATATTCGTATATTGGCTTAAGGATTCTTTCGCTGATATTTCCGATGCAGGTGACCTTGTTTTCGATCTCCGCACGGTGTCCGCACTCGTCAGGGCCTTCAACATGGAGATAAACGAGGTCTTTTCCGCGCTTGAAAGCATCGATTGCGGCGTTTGCCTTACCCTCGTAATTTGTCTTATAGTTACCCGTCGCGCCCTCGACGTCAACCGATTCCATCTCCGCACATATTCCGATTCCTTTTATCAAGTCAACGGCTGATATAACGGTTGCGTCAAGTCCCCACTTCTCCTTAAACGAGGAAAGCGCGGGCTTAGCGCCGGGGCTCCAGAGCCAGATCGAGTTAGCAGGCTTCAGTCCGCGTGCCTTACGGGCGAGGTTTACCGGATGATCCTTCAGCACATTGTAGCTTTCGCGCGTCAGGGATGCATAAGGCTCAGGAGGCATTATGTTCTTTACGCCCTTTCCGAGGTGATCGTGCGGACGGTTAAAGTCAACGTACTCCGGAGGATCGTTCCATATCATGCAATGACGGTAGCTGACACCGGGATAGAAGGCTCTGTCTTCGGTTCCAAACGCCTTTTGAAGTGCCTTTATAAGCTCGGTCGCTTCCTCGGTTGTTATCTCGTCGGCAGAATGGTCGAGCATGATCTTATCGTCGTAGTTTTCTTCTTGCTCGGAAACGGTTACGATATTGCATCTGAATGCTATATCGCCCTCATTCATCGTCAGACGCATAGACATCGCTTCAAGCGGAGAGCGTCCCTTAGAGTAAATCGAAGGATCATAAGAAAGGATAGCGAGATTCGCGGTATCGCTCTCCGGAACCATGTTTGACGGTACGTTTGAAACCGTACCGACAGTCGACACCCTCGCAAGCGCATCAAGCGTAGGCTTATTTGCACATTCAAATGGGGTTTTGTTATCAAGCTCGGATACAGGATAATCTGCCGCTCCGTCGGGAATAAGCACGAGATATTTCATGGGGATCGCCTTCTTTTAAAATAATACAAGAATCATTATAACATATACTTCTGTTATTTACAAGTATGTAACCGCAAAATTTTAATTCTTCGCCTTAACCGTATATCTTCCTCCAGTCAATTCAAAGGTCACGCGTTCACCGTCACGTGCACACGTGATTATGCGTTCATTTGCAATCAGAGTGTTGGAAGAAGAAATCAAACTAACCTTCGCCACGCTTCCATGAGGAATAACAAAATCGTAGACGCAACCATCGCCTTCAATTCGCCAGCCGCTTTCGATTTTTCCCGCGCGGGAATTATAGGTGGCATTGGCAGATCTTATTCTTTGCTGCCCGTTTGGCAAATCACCTCTCAGGTCGGGTGTCGGTTTGAGAATGAACTTTTCGAAAGCCGGGTTTTCGGGATCGGGCTGTATTCCGCAGATTCCACTGTAAAACCACTCTGCTACCGCTCCGTATGAATAGTGGTTAAATGAGTTCATAGAGACGTCGCCAAAGCCCTTTTCCTTGGTATAGGAGTTCCATCTTTCCCATATTGTCGTTGCGCCCTGCTTGACGGAATAAAGCCAGCTCGGATCCTTGGTCTGAAGCAGAAGCGAGTAGCAAAGATCATGTAAACCGACCTTTGAAAGAGTCTGATTAAGTATTCCTGTTCCGACAAAACCGGTGCTTAGGGTATAGTCGTTAGCGACAATGAGTTTACGAAGCTCGGACACAAACGAATCCTTCATTTCGCCGTCAATCATATCAAATGCAAGCGGAAGAAGATACGACGTCTGAGTTCTGACGGTCAATACACCGTCAAGCACATATCTCTCTTTCCAATGAGCAATAATACGTTCGCGCAGGTCGTCATAATATTTGACGCGGTCAATTTTGCCGATAATCTTTGAAAAACGGCTCATAAGAAGTGCATCATAAGCATAGTAACAAACGCTGATATATTTTGCGTCAGTCACGTCATAATTGAGCCAGTCGCCAAATGTCGGCTTAGGACCGTCAAGACCGTATCTTTCGAGGTGCTTCATATAGCTTTCCATCGAATCGTAATGCTCGGAAATTATCTCTTTACTACCGTACATAAGCCACAGGCGGTAAGGCACAATGATTCCCGCATCACCCCACGCGGCATCCGCACTGTCGGTCCAACCGAGGAACGGTATAACGCAGGAATACGCTCCGTCTATCGTCGTCTGCGAATCTCTTGCGTCACCGAGCCATTTTCTCATAAACCTTTCGATATCGCCAATGTAGGATGCGGCACCGCAAAATATCTGTGTATCCCCTGTCCAGCCCCAGCGTTCATCGCGTTGAGGACAGTCGGTTGGAATGGACAGATAATTTCCTCTCATTCCCCAAACAATGTTTGAATAAAGTCGCATAACCTCATCGTTATCACACACAAAGCTTCCCGTTTCGGTAACATCAGAGCCGACGACCTCGCCTATCACGTTATGAAGCGTAATGTCGCTGTCGGCAAATATCTCAATATATCTGAAGCCGTAGAATACGTGAGACGGAACACAAATTTCATTTTTCTCACCCGAGGCTATACATATATAACGAGCCAATGCGGAGCGGTAATTTTCGATATAGAGGGAGCCCTCGGGGCCGTCGTTTCCGCGGGAGCGTTCTCCGCTGTCATTCAGCATTTCGGCGAAAAGGGTTTCTATTCTGGTTCCGTGCTTAGCGGTAATCTCATATTTTGGCCAACCGACCATATTCTGACCGAAGTCGATAACGAGATGCTGTCCTGCAGGTAGAAAAATGTCTTTTCCGCCGTCAGCATATTCGGATATCTTTTTCACGGCGCCCATTTCGCTTCCGTTATCAACGGTACCGTCATAAATATACGCTGTAGCGTAAGGTAACGTCAGTCCGTCTCTTACACAAACACTCTCGCCCTCAAAAGGCACGATCTCGCCTTCAAATCCGTCAAAAAGAACAGCATTTTCCCAAGTATATTGATCGGGGTCTACCGACGAATGCGGAAGCGTCAAATCGGTATACTGTCCGTCCCATATATCAGCGCGGCGCACCTGTCCGCCAATCATGACCTCCCAGCTCTCATCGGAAGAAATGATCTCACTTTTACCGTCACGATAGTTGATCTCTATCTCTCCTGCAAAGGCATTTGGCTTCGAGCCGTACACACCGCCGCTTATTCGTCCGTTCCACCATCCCGATGCAACGTCACACACGAACACGTTATTTTCACCGCACAGATCGGTAATATCGTATTCAACCTCAAATACCCTGAATCTGTAATCGGTCCATCCGGGGAGCATTTCTTCGTTCCCGACGCGCTTACCGTTAACGTACAGGCGGAAAACTCCGAGGGCTGTTGCACGCAAAACGACGCGTTCAAATTCTTTTTCAATCAAGAAATTCTTTTTAACGTTAAGGATCCCGTCGCCGTAATCAAGTGTTAATGAGCGGTTGTTTCTGTTTGTGATCCTTTCGGTAAATGTAGCTACATGACCTTTTTTTGATATAAATCTTCCGCTTTTCATACTGCCTCCGAGAAAGTGATACTTTAGTTTAATTATAACTCTCGTTTATTAAAAGTCAAGGTTATTTTGACACTTCATTCTTTTTTATTTTTTCTTCGATTTACTACTTGAAAACAAATGAAATTTATAGTATAATGTAATATGGTCTGACATGGCCGAACACTAATGAAAGGCAGTGCTGATAATTGAGCGCAGTAAGAAACTTTGTAATAACACTCCTCATATCGCTTCTGATATTCGGGCTTGTGGCGTTCGGTATACTTGAATTTGCAGATTCCGCGTTCGGTATAGGCGGCAAAAATAACGGCGGCGGCGGAAGTAACGGCGGCGAAGTAACGACGACAACTCCCGATCTCCCTCCCCCTCCCGAAGGCTTTGACGCGATCAAAGGAAAGAGTATGACGGTCCTCTTTATAGGTACCGACTATCTTCCCGACGTATATTACGATTACGATTACGCCGACAAGCGTCCCGACGGCTTTGACGGCGAGATAAGAGAGATCGAGACCGATACGATCATTCTCGCAAGGATCAATAAGGAGACAGGTGAAGCAATATTCTGCCCGATCCCCGCAATCACCCAAATAACGATAAACGGTCACTCAACAACGCTTGAAAAGCTCTATTTCCGTAAGGGCATCAGCGCACTTCGTGAGCAGGTCACAGCGCTGACGGGACTTCCGATAGATTATCACGCGATAGTTACTCTCGACGGTCTTTCTCATATCATCGACGAGCTCGGCGGAATCGAATTTCACGTTCCGCAGGATATGAATTACGTTGACCTTGAGCAGCAGATCGAGATCGATATCAAGTCGGGTACTCAGCTCCTTGACGGTAAGAATGCAACCGATATGCTGCGCTATTGGTCGTACAAAGACGAGGACGTAAGCCGCAGACGCGTTGGCTGTAATTTTCTAAAGGCGATCATCAAAAAAGTCATGAACGACATTCCGATGAATAACGCCGCAGCAGCATATCTTAAGTATCACGACTACATCAGCACAGACCTTACTCTCAACGCATTGAACGAAAACGCCGATCTTATCTTTGCTTATCCGAAGCTGACGATAAGAGATTACACCTACCCCGGAACGACATCCGGAACAGGGCTTGACGCGGTATTCACGCCTAATATCTCGAAGGCAACAGAATTCTTTGACGCATATAAATTCAAGGGTTAAGATACATTAGCACAGAAAGGACACAAAAATGCTTAACACAGAAAAAACAATGGACAAAATAGTAGCTCTATGCAAGGGCAGAGGTTTCATATTCGCCGGCTCCGAAATTTACGGCGGTCTTGCGAATACATGGGACTACGGCCCTCTCGGAGTTGAGCTTAAAAATAACATTAAGCGCGCTTGGTGGAAAAAGTTCGTTCAGGAGAATAAGTATAACGTCGGTCTTGACGCCGCTATTCTTATGAACCCCCAGACTTGGGTAGCATCGGGACACCTTGCGGGATTTTCCGATCCCCTTATGGACTGTAAGGAATGTAAGGAGCGCTTCCGCGCTGACAAGCTCATCGAGGACTGGTGCGCTGAAACCGGCTACACGCTTCCGAAGCCCATCGACGCGTTCTCACAGGAGGAAATGAAGGCGTTCGTTGAGGATAACAATATCCCCTGCCCGACCTGCGGCAAGCATAACTTTACCGACATCCGTCAGTTCAACCTTATGTTCAAGACCTTCCAGGGCGTAACCGAGGACGCAAAGAACACCGTTTATCTCCGTCCCGAGACCGCACAGGGTATCTTCACAAACTTCGTAAACGTTCAGAGAACGACGAGAAAGAAGCTCCCCTTCGGTATCGGACAGATCGGTAAGTCCTTCCGTAACGAGATCACTCCCGGAAACTTCATTTTCCGCGTTCGTGAGTTCGAGCAGATGGAGCTTGAGTTCTTCTGCAAGCCCGGAACCGACCTTGAATGGTTCAACTACTGGAGAAGCTTCTGCCACAATTGGCTTCTTGCTATCGGTCTTAAGGACGAGAATATTCGCCTTCGTGACCACGATCCCGAGGAGCTTTGCTTCTACTCTAAGGCAACGACCGACTTCGAGTTCCTCTTCCCGTTTGGCTGGGGCGAGCTTTGGGGCGTTGCTGACCGTACCGATTACGACCTTACACAGCATCAGAACGTATCGGGTAAGGACCTTACCTATTTCGATCAGGAATCAAACGAGCATTATATTCCTTACGTTGTCGAGCCGTCTCTCGGCGTTGAAAGAACCGTTCTTTCGGTTCTCTGCGACGCTTACGACGAGGAAGTCGTTGACGAGGCAAAGAACGACGTAAGAACCATTCTCCGTCTCCATCCGTTCCTTGCGCCCTTCAAGGCGGCAGTTCTCCCCCTCTCGAAGAAGCTCTCCGAGAAAGCAACCGAGATCTACGAGGAGCTTTCAAAGTACTTCAGCGTTGACTACGACGACGCCGGCTCTATCGGTAAGAGATACCGCCGTGAGGACGAGATCGGAACACCTCTCTGTATTACCGTTGACTTTGAGACAGTCGGTGACGCGGAAAAGGAAGGCGACAACTGCGTTACCGTCCGCGACCGCGACACTATGGAGCAGGTCCGTATCCCGATTACAGAGCTTCGTGCTTACATCGAAAAGAAGATCGAATTCTGATAACTGATAAAGCGATACTCGGTATAATGCCGGGTATCGCTTGTTTTTAATATTTGGAGAATCTTTATGAAAAAACTAATTTTGATCCGCCCGTCAGTCGAGTATGCGTGTCAGATCAAAGAATATCGTCAAGAGTTCCTTGACGCAGGCGACTCGATGGACGGCACTGGAGCGCTCCGAAGAACGCCGGATCCTTATGAATTCATCAGAACGAGCATAGAACGTGAGGATCCGAAAAACGTTCCCGCAGACCGCGTCCCTGCGACGCAGTTCCTGTTTATCCGCAAAGATGATAACCGTCTTCTCGGAATGCTTCAGGTGCGGCACTGCTTCAACGGCTATCTTGAAAAATATGCAGGTCATATCGGATACTCAGTAAGACCGAGTGAACGGCGAAAGGGATATGCAAAGGAAATGCTGAAGGCAGCACTTCCCTTTTGCCGCGAGATCGGGCTTTACAAGGTACTTATTACTTGTATTGACGGCAATATCGGAAGCGAAAAGACGATTCTATTTAACGACGGAGTTTACGAATCAACAGTACACGAGCCAAATGATAACGTGGATCTGAAACGATTTTGGATAACGCTTTAAGGAGAAAAAACATGTCAGATATACTTTTCAAAACCGACGATTACATCTTTTCGTACCGTGTCGGCGGTGTATTGATACATAACGGAAAGGTGCTTATGCAAAATGCAGAGGGCGACGATGGATATGCCTTTGTCGGCGGTCACGTTGCATTTGGCGAAACAACAGACGAAACTCTTGTGCGAGAGTTCAAGGAAGAAATCGGGGCAGATATAAAGATCGAAAGATTGCTTATGGTAAATGAAAATTTCTTCACTTGGGGCGATCGTCCTTGTCAGCAGATCAATTTGTACTATCTGATCTCCTTAAAGGATGAAACGCAAATTCCCCTTGATAGAGATTTCAAGGCGCTTGACGATTTGGGCAACAAGCGAATTGAACTGAATATGTGCTGGATACCGCTTGAAGATGTGCCGAGCAAGAATATCTATCCACCGCAGGCAAAGGAATACATCGTTAATATCCCCAATGAGATCGTGTACTTCGTATATAAGGAGTAAACTATGGACTTTGAACAACTTGCAAAAATACAAGACGAAAGCGAACGCGTAAACAGGACCTACGATATATTCAACGAGGACGCGCGGCTCAATCATTCAAAAGCTGCGAGAGTTGAATTTTTAACTACCGTTCACTACATAGAAAAATATTTGAAAAATGGCGACAAGATACTCGACATCGGCGCAGGTGCGGGTGAATACAGTCTTTACTTTGCCCGTAAGGGTTATGAGGTGTCGGCGCTTGAGCTTGCCGATGCCAATATTGCCGCTTTCAAAAAGAAGCTGACGCCCGAGGATAAGATCGACCTCGTTCAAGGCAACGCCCTCGACCTCTCTCGCTATGCAGACAAGTCATTTGATATTGTCCTTCTGTTCGGTCCGCTTTATCATCTAAAAAATAATTCGGACAAGCAGAGATGTATCAGCGAGGCGAAGCGTGTCCTGAAGGACGGCGGTAAGATCTTCTTCGCATTTATTTCGAATGACTTTGTTTTCCTTACTGAGTTCGGATACGACGTTAATTATTTTTCAAACGGTGATTACGATAAAGAGAGCTTCAAGCTTAATGACTTTCCCTTTGTATTCCACACGGTTTCTGCCGCAAGAAAGCTTCTTTCGGATGGCGGTATAAAGGTACTGCATGAGGTAGCATCCGACGGCGCCTCCGAGCTTTTGGCGGCTAGAATAAATGAAATGAGCGACGAGGACTATAAACAATATCTCCGTTATCACTTCTACATCTGCGAAAAGCCGGAACTGCTTGGTATGACAAACCATCTATTGTTTGTAGGAGAAGAAAGAGACAGTAATACGTAAATAACCCCGACGGTTTTCCGTCGGGGCTTACGTTTATCCTTTTAACTTTTCTTCCAAAGCATTTCCGATTTCTATACGCAGCTTTATGAAGCCATCGCCATCGGTAAATTCTGTAAGCGACGCCGTTCCCTCATATGTTTTGGCGACAAGCCATTCCTTGCCGAGAACCTTCTCGGCCAAGTAAAACATTTCGATATCGTCAATGCCGTCACGGACTATTTTCGCTCTTATTGACGGAACGCATCCGGGCACGCCAACATAATATCCGGGATAGAAAAGGAAGCCGCAGCCGTATATCGTTCTTCCCCCGCTCGTGACGCCGGTATTAACGTTGTTCCAAGGATTGCGCATTTTTCCGTCCTCGTATCCGTAATAGTTGGTTCCCCAATAAAGGAAGCCCTCTATATCTCTCTGATACATCTGCCAGAACATTAGTCGCTGATTTACGCCTTCAGTATCAAGAAACATCTGTGCGTACGGATCGTCGGGATTGTTTGCGACATACGTCCAGACACGGTCGCCCTCGGCTTGCCTTTCCAGCATTCTTTGTTGAAAGGTCTTTTCGGGCGTGTAATCGAGAAATTTACCGTACGATATTTCGTCATTCCAGAACCAAAGCTTCGGACACCAGAGATCAGTAAATTCTTCCATAAATTCGGTCTGATCGTTTTCCTCTCCAAGCTGTAGATTTGTGTAATATGGCGCTATTATTTCAATATCCGGGCAAAGCTCGGTCAGCTTTTTCTCCCACGCCTTAAGCATGTTCAGCATATCGAGCGTGTGGGGCTCATCAAGAGGATAAAAATATGCCTTACTAAGCCAGACAGGGTTTGTTTTCAGTTTCTTGTAATACCGAAGGATCAGCTCCTCGTCTACTTCCTCAATATTATTTGAGGTGTGAGGAACTCTGAACGATGTGACGCGCGGGTCGGACATATAGGCATCAGCACGGTCATCAAGAATATCGTAAGGCAGGCTATATCCCGTCATGTTGTGCTCGAGGTGAATATCGTACCATGTCGCGAAGGCATCGGGAGCATTGCTTGTAGATTCAAGCCAACCTTTAGAAAGCCCCATTGCGGTCGCAAACGTCTTTTCCTTCGGGATAGTAAAATCCCAAACGCAAAGAGTTATATTGAAAGTGGCGAGAACCGTTTCGTTTTCGTCCTTAAACTCGTAAACGTATTTATACTCACCTGCAGGTGTGCTCTCGGTCGTCGTGAATTCGATCATAAACGGGAGAATTGTGCCTTCTTCAAGGGCGAGCTTTCTGCCATAATACGGAATAAGCGAATCTGTATAATATCTTCCGCCAACCTTATGAGTGCGGTTCATCGAATATAACGATACCTTGATCACATCCGGATTTCCCGATGCAGGAGCAAGATATGTTTTAGCTATTCTTTCTTTGCTATACACGGCAACCTGACATCCCTCCGTTTCGCCCTTAGCTGCATAAACGGTATATTCAGTAGTAAAAAAATCACCCTTGGGCGCAACATTCACCTTTGTTTTTTCAAAGCCGTGCATGGTCCATGACGTCACTTTGTTTGCCTTAGCCGATGCTTCAGGCTTATTATCTGCGTCAGTACAGGATAAGACTGCAAGGCCAATAACAGCTGCTATCAGCAGACAGAAAAATCTCTTAAGCATATATTATCCTTTCTCATACGTGATGTTACTATTTACATAATATCATTTTGAAGAAAATCTGTCAAGAAAAAACGGTGCCGTTTCCGACACCGTTTTATATTAATCCTCTATTGCCGCTTTCTTTGCGAGGATCGGATAGATCTGCTCAGGCGGGAATTTCGGTTCTCTTTCGTAGGTATAAAGACCGTTCTGCTCCTGCTCAACGTCTGTGAGCTGAGTGTAGCAATATCCAAATATATTGGGGTTGTCGAGAAGAACGTCGGTAAGTCCCTTCAGGCGAGACAAAAATTCTTCTTCGGTCTTAGGACCTTCACCGTATCCCCAGCCGTTGTCGTGTGCCGCCCAGACGAATCCGCCGTATTCACTTACGAAGAACGGAAGCGATGTGTCGTATCTCTGACGCTGCTCAAGGAATGGGGACGATGTATTACCGAGTGTTTCACGGTCTGCAAAATTCTTTGCAAATTCCGAGACGACCTGCTCGTAATCGTGAACGTCAAAAATATCGGTCTTTACGTGGTAATATCCGCTCGTATCAATACAGGGGCGCGTCGGATCAACCGCCTTAGTCACTTCATACATAGAGGAATGGAGGGGATCATACTGCTTATAAACGACGTCATCACCCGGTCTGAGTCTGCGTATACTCTGCGTTTCGTTCTGAGGACACCAGCCGATTATTGACGGGTGATTGAAGTCACGCTCAAGCTCCTCAAGCCATTCGGGGAGTATGCTGTATATCGCCTCGGGACGGGTATGGTCAAGTCCCCAGTCGGCATATTCGCCCCAAAGAAGGTAGCCCTTACGATCGGCATGGTAGAAGAATCTTTCTTCAAAGACCTTTTCGTGAGGGCGCGCGCCGTTGAAGCCCATCGCCATAGAAAGATCAATATCATTTTCAAGCGCCTTATCGCTCGGCGCAGTGTAGATACCGTCGGGATAGAAGCCCTGATCGAGGACAAGACGTTGGAAGACGCTCTTACCGTTAAGTAGGAACTTATTATCTTTGAACTCAACGCTGCGCAGACCGAAATAGCTCTTTACGATATCCTCGCCAAAGGTGATGGTAAGATCGTAAAGACCGCCCTTTCCGACCTCCCAAAGGTGTTTGTCCTCGAGCCAGAGAGTGAGCGAGGTATATCCACAGGTAACGTCAGCCGTTGCCTCTCCGCACTCCTTGCCGTCAAAGGATGCCTTGATATTAAGCTGTCCTTCTCCCTTTACCCAAGCGAGAACGGTGAGAGTGCATTCGTCGGCATTCGGGTAATACTTTACCTTTTCTATGTAATTCTTTGGAACAAATTCAAGCCATACTGTCTGCCAGATGCCCGTCGTTCTCGTATAGAAGCAGCTGAAGGACTCCTTCTTGTATGACTGCTTACCCGAGGGGATCATTCCGCTCTTCTCGTTATCGGTCGCGTGAACGCATATTTCGTTTTCGCCAACGGTGAGGAAATCAGTCGCGTCAATCTTAAAGGAAACGTATCCGCCTTTATGATAGCCGCACTTTTTGCCGTTTACGTAAACTGTTGCCTCGTAGTCAACTGCGCCGAAATGCAGGAACACTCGCCCCTTCAACTGATCCCCACCTACGTTTACTGTTCTCTTGTACCAGACCGAGGACATAAAATCGGTGTCACCGATGCCCGAAAGCTTGCTCTGCGGGCAAAACGGAACGTTTATCGACGTAGAGAGCGTCTTTCCGCATTCATAAAGCTGACGGTCAATGCCCGTGTTATCACGGTCGATCTCAAACTGCCAGACACCGTTGAGGTTTGTCCAGCTTTCTCTTTCAAATTGAGGCTTCGGATGCTCTAAGCGGTATATCATATTCTCTTCTCCTGATTTTTAATTTACGTATTTACGTTAATTTTATTATAAGGCAGACACGCTTTGTATTCAATAACAAAATGTACGATTTTATTGACATATTCTACTGTTTGTGGTATCATTTAAATCGTCAGATAAGGAGGCAAATATGATTGATTTAACTGAAATACGCCACATGTGGCCGGAAAAATACATAATTATTGACCGCCCACAGGGGCTCTCCGTATATACTTTTCTCCACTTTATAAGTAGCGTTGAAGTCATAATCAACGGCAGGTCATTTGTCACAAAGCCGCACACGTGTCTTATATATTCTCCGAAAACTCCGCAGATGTTCAGGAGCTTCGTCCCAATGGTTCACGACTGGTTCCATTTCACCGTCAACGATCCCGATTATTTCGCCAAAATCTCGCTTCCGACCGATACTCTGCTCTCTCCCACGCATTCCGAGTTTATAACGCCGATCGTTAAGGAGCTCGAGCACGAATTTTTCTCTGATAAGAATATGGGAAACTCACTTATGTCAGTTAAGAGCGAGGAACTGTTTATAAAGCTGTCACGCGCAGTTTCCGGCGAGATTCCATACGGAGTATCGCTTGATACCGAGGAACGCTTCCGCGAGCTTCGCTCTGATATTTTCTCCGATCTTTCTCATCCTTGGACGGTTCCCGAAATGGCAGAGCGCGTCAGATTAAGTCCATCGCGTTTTTACAGCACTTACCGCTCGGTGTTCGGTAATTCTCCGATGAACGATCTTATCAGCGCCCGAATTGACGCGGCAAAGAATAGATTGACATTCGGGAACCTTTCGGTCAAGAAGATTTCCGAGGAGCTTGGATATAATAACGTAACACACTTTATGCGTCAGTTTTTGTCAAGCGTCGGAATGTCACCGGGAGAATACAGAAAAAGCTCCCGGAATTAAGCTTATTCAATCGGAAGCTTATAGTAGATATCGGTTTTATCGTAGGTTACGATTATCTTTTCGATAAGGCTGCGCAAAATGTTCTGTTTTTCCTTCAGAGTCATAAGCTCCCAAGCGTCACGCACGCTCTTGAGTCCTGAACGTATTTCAAGCAGCTCCGATAACTCCGCTTTTTCTTTTTCGAGCTCGACTTTACGCTTTTTTGCGCCTTCGAGCTCTTTTTTTATTTCGTCAATGGCTTCCTTTAGCGTATCGTCACCAGAATCAGAATATAGGTTATAAAGGTTTTTAAGCCGTTTGTTGAGCCGAGCGATCTGTGTATCGATCAGCGCACCTGCGTCCTTTCTTTCCTGCTTTTCATCGTCGATTTCCTTGTCGGCGATCGTGAACAGATCTTTTTTGACGGCATCCTCAAGCTCGTCAGCCCATATTTTGCAGTTGTCACATTTTTCGCCGTTGCTGAGATGAGGCTTACCCTTATCCTGTGAGTAGCAATATATCTTATACCCCGCCTTTCCCCACTTCTGATAGCGCATTTTCGAGCCGCAAACTCCGCAGTATATCAGCCCCGCGAGCAGACATTTGTCGCCGTAGCGTGCTCGTGAGCGCTCCTCCATCATTTTTATCGCACGGTTGTATGTCTCCTCGGACACTATTGCCTCATGCCTGCCCTTATACTCGTTACCGTTATAGACGATGTACCCGCAGTTGGTCTTACGGCGCAGAATCTGCTCCGCCATCCTTTCATATTTCAGACCGACCGATCGCGCGACCGACATCATAGAGTGTCCATCAAGATACAGCTGATACATAAGACGAACCGTTTCGGCGTCGGAATTAGGAACGAGTATTCCCTTTTCGCTGTCGTAATCGTAGCCGAACGGGATCTTTCCGCCGCCTCGCCAAAGTCCGCTCTTGACGCGCTCCTTCATTCCCATTCGCGTTCTTTCTTTGATCGTCTCGCGTTCAAGCTGGGCAAACGCCGACATAATTCCGAGCATTGCGCGTCCTATCGGCGTTGAAGTATCCATATTTTCGTTAAGCGACACGAAGCTGACGCCGTTCGGGATAAGAACGTCCTCGATAAGATAGAGTGTATCCTTTTGACTTCTCGAAAGCCGGTCGAGCTTATAAACGATAACGTGGCTTATCTTGCCTTCTTCAATATCGGTGATAAGCTCGCATAAACGCGGACGGTTTATATTGCTTCCGCTAAATCCGCCGTCTGTATACACTTCGTATTCTTTGATCCCACGGCTGACGCAGTAAGCAGTAAGCATCTCCTCCTGTGCCTCAATAGAATATCCCTCTTCCCTTTGCGCGTCGGTCGAAACTCTTATATATAACGCCGCTTTCTTATTATCCATCGTGTCTTATTTGTTTTTCTTTATTTGACTCAGCGTTAGCCGAAGCGCGTCTGCGGACCTCGTTTACCGCCTCGGCGATCTCGGGAGTGACGATTTTTACCGAATTAAGCTCCTTTTCGCTGACAGTTACACCATTCAAATATCTGACAAATTCCATATAATCACCTCAAAGTAATTATTGACGTCGCCAATAAGGCTTATGCCTTGCAATATTGATATAATTATGTTAGAATTAGTCGAGCATTATCGAAGGGAGAGACAGTATGTTAAAAGCGATCAAAGACAGACCTATGTTGTTTTTTGTTCTCTCCTTTGTTTTTGGAATGGCAGCGGCGTCGATTCTCCCATTTGCTTTAAGGATAGTAATAATATCCATTCTGCTTATACTCGCTGTATTTATAATCCTTCGCCGACATCCTGCTGTCGGCAAAATGAGACGGATCGCGACAATTCTTCCTTTAATTATCGGAATAATTTTCGGAACAGTTTTTCACTTCATTGCTATTGAGAAGCCGAAAAACGAGATCATAAGCCTTTGTGGTGAAGAAAAGAAAATCGTCGCAGTCGTCGAGGAAATAACAAACCGTTACGATTACTTTGTATCATACACCGTTCGTATTGTAAGTGTTAATGGTGAAAAAGCAGGCTTTTCGTCCGCCCTTTCTGTTCCGTACGATATTGGTGCTGAAGAAAACGACGTCATTTCGTTAAACGTCAGCTTCAGCCTTCCGAAAAAGGACGATTACGGCTTCTCTCTACGTGAATATTATTCTTCACGCGGAAT
Organism: Eubacteriales bacterium; assembly: GCA_045540115.1. GTDB lineage: Bacteria > Bacillota > Clostridia > Oscillospirales > CAG-272 > Colimorpha_A. The sequence continues at coordinate 54,809 of JAZQGR010000058.1, read as the reverse complement.
ATACGTTCTCGCCGAATCAACAGACGAAAACGCGTCGGTCATCGGCTTTGACCGATCTGTTCAGTCATATTTCAGAAGCTTGTCACATAAGCTGTCTGTCATACTGAAAACCGCCCTCGGGCGAGATCACGGCGGACTCGTTTCCGGACTGCTTCTCGGTCGGAAATGCGACGTTCCCGATTCTGTAACGACCTCATACCGATACCTCGGGATCTCACACATTCTCTCAGTCAGCGGTCTGCATCTCGCGATACTTGTGGGAACGCTCTCAATGCTTCTCAAGGGGCTCACGATACGAAGACCGATTCGCTATCCCATTACCATCGCGTTTATCATATTTTACATATTCCTGACGGGCGCCTCTCCCTCGGTCGTCCGTTCGGGAATTATGCTGATACTCCTGCTCTCCTCCGAAATATTGGGACGTGATTACGATCCGATAACCGCATTATCGGTTGCTGCTTTTGTCATTATACTCTTTTCTCCCAATGCGATCCGCGATGCAAGCTTCATTCTTTCGGTCAGCGCGACTGCGGGAATAGTACTTGTCGGCTCGCCGATAGCAAAATGGCTCTATCATATCAGCGACGGCAAGGGCTTTTGGCTTAACGCCCTCACTCGCCTGCTTACCGTTCTTGCTATGACAGCATCGGCAACGGTATTTACTCTCCCCGCAATATGGTACTACTTTGGCGAAACCTCGTCGGTATCTCTACTGTCTAACATCATATTCATACCGCTTAACACGGCTCTTATGTATCTTTCGATAATGTTCCTTATTTTCTGCCGCACTCCGCTTGCGCCAGCCTTTGCGGGAATGGCGTCATCGATGGCGCATCTTGTTACCGACTTGACAAGTGATCTTATGAAAATACTCCCTCCGCCGATCGATCTGACCTACCCGTTCACCGTTATTACGATAAGTACTACGGTTCTCGTTCTGATCCTATTCTTGCTGAAAAAACGTCGGGCGCTTGCTCTCGTCCTATCAGTATCAGTGTTCGTGTTATCCTATTTTTCCTGCCTGTGCTATTACGATAATCTTCATCGCGGCGAGGAAAACGTCATTTTTGCAAGCAAAGGGGAAAACGATTACGTTATCGTTAATGCAAATGGCAAAACGCTTATTTGCGATTTTTCAAGCGGAAGCTATTCATCTGCCCGACACGCCTTTGAGCTTGTTCAGCCAAAGCTTCACGATACCGAGGTCGATACGATTCTTCTTACTCATCTGCACCGTAAGCATATAGTGATGATAAGCCGCCTTTCCGATAAGAACAGGATAAGTCAGCTCTTTATTCCCTATCCGCAAAGCGATGACGAGATCACCTTCGCAAATGCAATACGCGAAAGCGCGGAGGCGCGCGGGATCAAGGTCATAACCTATAACAGCGACCGCGACATAACCTTCGATTTTAACGGCATCAAAATTACCCTTTATCAAAAAGCCTATATTAAGCGCTCGGTTCAGCCCCTGCATCTGATGAGAATAGACGGAAAACGCGATTTTCTGTATATTGGAAGCGCGGTTTTTGAAAGCGAGCTGAAGGAAAAGGCAATTAGCCTTCTTGATAAGACCGACGTCCTTTTTCTCGGCGCGCACGGGCCGATTATCAAGGAGCAGCTACTACCCTTGAATTTAAAGGGAGAGGTTCTCGCATCGAATATTGAAATTAACGATAAATACGGAACCGACTATCCGACTGTCGGGTTTTACAAAAAGTATATAACCCAATAGTATAAAGAAGCACCTGCCGGAGCAGGTGCTTTTTAATTCAGAAGAACGTAAGCTGATTTGTTTCTGAGAGTCCCTCGAGCGCGCCGTTTGTGCGCAGAACCTCAATAACGGATTTCGTGAGCTTTGCCTTAACGCGAAGCTCCTCGATCGAGAAGATCTCACCGCTGTCACGCGCCTCGGCTATTGCCTTTGCGGCGTTTTCACCAAGACCTCCCAGCGAGTTGAACGGCAGACGAATCTTGCCGTCCTCCGGAACGTAGGCGAACGCCTCGCTCTTAAAATAGTTTACCGGCAGGAAGCGAATGCCTCTTGCATAGCATTCGTTTATCAGATTCAATGTTGAAAGTGACGAAAGCTCCTTTTGTGACGCCTCGTAGTTCGGATCCTGTATTCGCTTCATTTCGGCAACCACTCCGCTCTTTCCCTTCATCGCAACGGCGGCATCGAAGCCGCCCGGTGCGGCGGTAAAGAAAGCGGCGTAGAAGGTGAGCGGCATGTGCACCTTATACCAGCCGAGACGTATTGCCGACATAACGTATGCCGCGGCGTGCGCCTTCGGGAACATATACTTGATCTTCTTACAAGAGCCGATATACCAATCGGGAACTCCCGTTTCGATCATCGTTTGCTCCCATTCGGGCTTGAGTCCCTTACCCTTACGTACGCTCTCCATTATCTGGAAGGACAAGGCGCTGTCGACGCCGTAGCGGATAAGGTCGTTCATTATGTTGTCTCGACATCCGATAACGTGCGAAATATCGCATATTTCCTGCTTGATAAGCTCCTGTGCGTTTCCGGTCCAAACGTCAGTTCCGTGCGACAATCCCGAGATCTGAAGCAGGTCTGCAAAGTTTTTAGGCTTTGCCTCCTCGACCATCTTCATAACGAATTTGGTTCCGAACTCCGGCAGACCGAAGGTACCGAGATTTGCATCGATCTGGTCGGGGGTCACTCCAAGCGATTTAGTTGAAGCGAAAAGCTCGTATACCGCCGGATCGTTCATCGGAACGTCCATAACGCTCGTGTTACTGTACTTTTCAAGCCACTTATATTTAGTCGGAATATCGTGTCCGAGCTCGTCGAGCTTCAGAAGCGTATCGTGCAGATAAGAGAATGTAAAATGCGTCGTTACGATATCTGAATTGGGATCGTCTGCAGGATGCTGAACCGGGCAGAAATCGTATATCTCGTATTCACGCGGAACAACGACGATACCTCCGGGATGCTGTCCTGTCGTTCTCTTAACGCCTACGCAATGCTTGACGAGTCGCTCGACCTCCGCCTTATTGACGGTGATTCCCCGCTCCTCAAGATATTTCATAACGTAACCGAAGACCGTCTTATCGGCAAGACCTCCGATCGTTCCCGCGCGGAACACATTCTCCGCGCCGAACAGCTCTTCCGTGTATTTATGAACCTTGCCCTGCACTTCTCCCGAGAAGTTAAGGTCGATATCAGGCGACTTTTCTCCGTGGAAGCCGAGGAAGGTTTCAAACGGTATGTCGTGACCGTCACCGACGAGCTTCGTTCCGCATTTGGGACAGATAGCGTCGGGCAGGTCAAAGCCCGAGCCCACCTTGTCGGGATTTGAGAAATCACTATACTGACAGTTGGGGCAATAATAGTGCGGCGGCAGAGGATTTACCTCCGATATTCCCGCCATTGATGCAACGAACGATGAGCCAACCGATCCTCGCGAGCCGACAAGGTATCCCTGCTCCTCGCTGTACTGAACGAGCTTCTGCGCTATCATATAAAGCACCGCGAAGCCGTTCTTTATGATCGACGTCAGCTCCTTGTCAAGACGCGTCTTGACGATATCGGGAATCGGATCGCCGTACTTTTTCTTCGCGTTATTGTAGCAGATCCTTTGAAGATCCTCCTCCGCACCCTCCATATTAGGAGTAAAGGTTCCCTTCGGGAACGGGCGGATATCGCCTTCAATCATATCGGCGATCTTGTTTGTGTTGGTGATAACGACTTCCTTCGCTCTTTCCTCACCGAGATACTCAAATTCCTTAAGCATCTCGTCTGTCGTACGGAAATATATTCCCGTATCCTTATCGGCATCAGAGAATTTCATTCCCGCAAGAAGTATCTTACGGTAGATCTCGTCGTGCTTTTCAAGGAAGTGTGCGTCGCAGGTTGCAACGACTGGCTTGCCGAGCTCGTCCGCTATCGAGAGCAGCTTACGGTTGAAGTCACGTAGTGCTTCCTCATCTGCCGCTTGACCTTTATCGATCAGATAACGGTTATTGCATATCGGCTGGATCTCTATATAGTCGTAGTACGACGCGATTTCAAGCAGGTCTGCGCGCGGACGGTTCTCAAGCATCGCTTCAAAAAGCTGACCCTCCGAGCAGGCAGAGCCGATTATCAGTCCCTCACGGTGCTCGTCAAGCACCGTTTTTGGTATTCTCGGATGGCGCTTATAGTAATCGAGATAGCTGTACGAAACGAGCTTGTATAGGTTTTTAAGTCCCGTCTTGTTCTTGACGAGAATTATCATGTGATTCGTTCTTAATTTCAGGCAGTCGACCTTATCCGACATCGCGGCAGTCATAGCAGAGAGAGTCTTTATTCCCTCCTCCTGAAGCTTCTCAGCCATCTTGAAAAAGATGAGCGCAAGCATTTCCGCGTCATCGGAGGCGCGGTGATGATTAAACTCACCGAGTCCGAAATAATTGGCAAGCGTATCGAGCTTATGCTTGTTCAGATCGGGGTTAACGTAGCGAGAAAGTGCAACGGTATCAAGATATGTATTCTCAAAAGGCATACCGTTATCGTCACAAACGCGGCGTATAAAAGAAATATCAAAGCCGGCGTTATGCGCGATAAGAACGCGGTCACCCGTGAAGCGCAAAAACTCCTCGACGGCTTCCTTTTGAGTCGGCGCGTCCTTGACCATATTGTCTGAAATTCCCGTCAGACGTACTACCTCCTCGGGAATAGGCTTCTCGGGGTTTACGAAGGTATTGAATACCTCAAGAACCTCGCCGTTTTTCACGCGCACGGCACCAATTTCGGTAATGCCGTCGTTACGGAATGAAAGTCCCGTCGTTTCAATATCGAAAACAACAAATTCGTCGGTCTCGAAGGTAGCGTCACCCTTACCGTAAACGGCGCGGGCGGTATCGTCGACGAAATACGCCTCCATACCGTAAATGACCTTCTGTCCGAGCTTTTCGGATGCGAGCATTGCCTCTTGATAGCCCTGAACGTTTCCGTGGTCGGTAATTGCGACTGCTTTGTGTCCCCAGCGGTTTGCGGTCTTGACCGCAACGTCGGGCGGTATAAGTGCGTCCATTGCGGACATCTGTGTGTGAAGATGAAGCTCAACGCGCTTTTCGGGCGCATTATCCATGCGCTCAAGCTTCTTTATTTTAATGATAGAGCTCGGCGTAAGCGCAAGCTCATTATCAAAATTATCAGTCTTAACGTAACCGTTTACTGCGACCGGAGTACCATCCTTGAGTGACGAAAGAAGCGAATTTGCCTCATCTGTCGGGAGTATGCTCTTGCAATAGATCGACGCGTCATCATCGGTCAGCGCGAAGTTGACGATCATCTTACCGCCCTTGCGCGTTTCCTTTGTGTCGATCGAATACGCTACTCCGAGAACCGTAACGTTTCGGATCGGTGTCGTAATATTTCGAAGCGGTGCGGGATCGATCTCAAATGCGTTACCGTACATAAGCTCGGGGCTCGAAACGTCAAAGGTCATATTTCCGACCTTAAATGTACCGTTTTCACCCTTTTCGGGCGTTGAAATTCCGTCGGAATAAAGAGAAACGACCTTCTTTCGTTCAGACTCAACGATCTCAACTGTCGTTTCCTTTCCTTTTTCAAACTCCTCCGCCGCCATTGTGATAAGAGCGGCGTTCTTTTCCTTTTCGTAGCTTTCGTAATCGAAAACGTAATCGTCCTGCTGCTTGATCTCGACCTCGTAGGTCAGAGAAAACTCCGAGCGGATAATATCGGAAAGGATCTTCGGAGTGTCAGCATGATAAAGAATTTCAATTCCACCATTGCCGAACGCAATCTCAACGGTTATCTTGTTATCCTCGATAAAGGCTTTGTAATCCTTGAAAAAACCGCGCGAAACGGCACCCGTTCTCTGGAGCTCCTTTATAGCCTCGGGCAGATATTTTTCAGTAAAAAGCTCCGAGGGGTACTGCGGATATATTATCATACCGTTAAGCTGATAAGCCTCCGCGATCTCTCTTTCTATCTCATAAAGGACATCTTTTTCGACGATCGAAGGAAAATCGACGAACACCTCGAGTATTCGTCTCTCCTTGTCCGCACGGAAACGGTTGACGGTCGCTTTTTCGAGAACGTATCTGTTTTCATTTCCCGGAAAATATTTATTGAATTTTGTCAGAAAAGCGACCTTCGATTCCATTTACTTATCCTTTCAGGTTCCGAGCGTCATTATCTCCTCGATCAGAGTAGGAATGACCTCGTCCTCTTTGATTTTTCTTACTATCTCGCCGCGACGGAAAAGGAGAGCTTCGCCAATTCCGCCGGCTATTCCGACGTCGGCCTCACGCGCTTCGCCCGGTCCGTTGACGGCACAGCCCATAACTGCAACCGTTAGCGGCTTATTTACCTTTATGTCCGCGACCTTACTTTCAAGCTCTTTGGCAAGAGAGATAAGATCGATCTTCGTTCTGCCGCAGGTCGGGCAGGAAACTATGTTGATTGCATTTTTATTTTCAAGACCGAGCGCGTGAAGAATGGCCTTGCCCTGCTTCACCTCGGTCACGGGATCGTCGGTAAGAGACACGCGGAGCGTATCGCCGATGCCGTTCAGAAGAAGTCCACCAATTCCCGCTGCGCTCTTGACAGAGCCGTATTTCTCGGTTCCCGCCTCGGTGACGCCGAGGTGAAGCGGATAGTCGCAGCTTGCGGCAATAAGCTTTACCGCTTCCGTCATATTGCGAACGTCCGATGATTTGACTGCAACGATAATATCGTTGAAATCATATTTTTCAAGAAGCGAAATGTGTGTTCTCGCGCTTTCGGCAAGAGCCTCGGGAGTAGGAGATCCGTACTTTTTCAGAAGCTCCTTTTCAAGCGATCCTCCGTTTACGCCGATCCTTATCGGAACCCCGGCAGTTTTACAGGCGGTAACGACCTCTTTCACACGGCTTTCGTCGCCAATATTACCGGGATTTATTCTGATCTTGTCGGCGCCCGCCTTGGCACTTTCAATAGCGAGACGGTGACTAAAGTGAATATCGGCAACGATCGGCATCGTGATATCGGAGCATTTCAGACGGTAAAGAGTTTTTACCGCGTCGTCGTCAGGTACCGTCATTCTGATAATATCACAGCCCGAATCCTGAAGCCGCTTCATCTGACTGTAAAGCGCATCGTAATCGGAACTTGACACGTTCGTCATCGACTGGACGGTGATGGGCGAGTCTCCGCCAATATAAAGATCGCCGACCTTTATTTTCTTGCTTTTTCTTCTGTATTCGTTGTAGTTCATGTTTCTCCCACTAATACATTGTAGGGGCGACCATTGGTCGCCCGTATTGTTAGATCGTCATTTCGCGGGCGACCAATGGTCGCCCTTACAAAACAATCCATTAAGGTTTGATTTACCCGAACAGCTTAATTACGTCCTTGAAGCTGATTATCAGCATCAAAAGGAGCAGAAGCACCATTCCCGCAAAGTGGATATAGCCCTCGATCTCGCGCTTAATGGGCTTGCGGCAAATCGCCTCGATGATGAGGAAGAATATTCTTCCTCCGTCAAGAGCGGGAAGCGGAAGTAGGTTCATAACGCCGAGGTTGAGCGCGATAACGGCCGTCAGATTGATGAGACTCAGTCCTCCGTCGCCCGATTTTGCCGCCTTGCCTATCTCGCTTGTGATACCGACGGGGCCCGACATCTGGTCAAGCCCGTATTTGCCCGAAATAAGGTCGATGACCGACTCCCATATCATTTCAACCGTCGTAACTGAGCGGTTAAAGGTATGCTTGAAGAAGGTACCGAAGCCAAACTTTTCCCTTTCGACGTAGAAGGTCAGCGACTGATATTCTTTACCCTCCTCGTCGGTCAGGGTTTCATAAAACTCAACGCCCTTGAGAGTGACCTTTTTACCGTCACGCATAACGACAACGGTATTGGACTTTTTGCCGTCACGGTACATCGTATAGCTGAGGTCGTAGGCGGTATAAACATTCTCGCCGTTGATCGATACGATCCTGTCTCCGACCTCAAGTCCGCCCTCGACAGCCTCGTAATTCTCAGAAAGCTTCGACACGGTCGTATTGCCAAGTGAATCCGACATCATTCCGACGAGTATTCCAACGAGAATAAAGCCGAAAACGAGGTTCATGACCGAGCCCGCGACCATAATGAGAAATCTCTGCCAGACGGGCTTTTTATTCAGGGAGTTTTCAGATTCGTTTTCCTCGTCCTCGCCGTCCATGCTGACAAATCCGCCTATCGGAATTGCGCGGAGAGAGTACGCTATATTCGTCTTTTTTGATGTTTTCGAAATGAGCTTGGGACCCATTCCGATCGCAAATTCCTTGATTCCCACCTTGAAGATTCGCGCCATTATATAATGACCGAACTCGTGTATCAGGATAAGGAATCCGAAAATCAGTATTGCAATAATTATGCTCAAGGTTTATGCCTCCGCAATTTCTTTAATTCTAATTCTTGCCCATCTGTCTGCTTCCTCGATATCGGTAAGCGTGGGCGATGCTATATTTTCAGCCTCCTCGGTTACACGGATAACAGCATCGGAAAGACCGAGATAGGAGAGCTTGCCGCGTAAAAACAGCTCGACTGCCATCTCGTCTGCGCCGTTCATAACGGCAGGTACGATTCCGCCGCGCTTAAATGCGGCTCTTGCAAGAGGCAGAAGCGGGAAGTTAATATCGTCGGGTATGCCAAACGAAAGGGAGCGCAAGGATGCAAAATCAAGCTCCTTAACGGGACTGTCAAAGCGATCGGGATATGTCAGCGCGTACTGAACGCAGAGGCGCATATCGGGCACGCCCATTTCGGCGATTATCGCATTGTCAATATATTCGACCATCGAATGTATTATACTTTCACGGTGAACAGTAACCTCGACGTCGTCAATATCAACGCCGAAAAGATGCGCGGCTTCAATGACCTCAAAGCCCTTGTTCATCATCGTCGAGGAATCTATCGTTATTCTGTTACCCATATCCCAGGTCGGGTGCGCGAGTGCATCAGCAGGAGTTATTTTAGATAGCTCCTCCCTGCTCTTACCGTAAAACGGTCCGCCTGATGCCGTGAGGATCAGCTTTTTTACCTTCTGTCCCGTAAGACATTGGAAAATAGCAGAATGCTCGCTGTCGACGGGAAGAACGGTGACTCCGCGCTTCTTCGCCTCAGCCATAACGAACGTGCCGTATGTAACGAGCGATTCCTTATTTGCGAGCGCAAGCTTCTTACCGCTGAGAACGGTTGCAACTGTCGGTCGAAGTCCCGCGATGCCCGAAAGTGAGTTAAGAACGGTATCACATTCTGCAACCTCGCAAAGCATCTCGGATGCCTTTTCGCCCGATATTATCTTTGTGTCTGTGTCATGTACTGCGATTTTCAGCTCGTTTGCCGATTTCTCATCCGCAACCGCGCAGTATACGGGCTTGTATTTTCTTATCTGTGCTTCGAGATCGGTAATATTCCTTCTGCCCGAGATTCCGACAACGCGTATCCCAAGATGGTCGCAAACGTCAAGCGCCTGCTTACCGACCGAGCCCGTCGAGCCGAGAATAACAAGATCCTTCGTCATATTTTTCCTCAGTTAAATAGAGTGAACGACGAAATGAAATTCGTCAAAAAGTAGATGCAAGCCGAGGTCACAATAATGCTGTCAAAGCGATCGAGAACACCGCCGTGACCGGGGAAAAGCTTGCCGTAGTCCTTTATTTCAAACTTACGCTTGATAAGCGACATAATGAGGTCGCCGCACTGCGAAAGAATGCTGACAAGCAACGATACGATAACAAGTGCGAGATAGTTCGGATCCGCACCGCTGATCTTGCCAACGATGAACCCGTAAAGAGCGGTAAATCCGATAGCAAAAAGCGTTCCGCCGACGGCACCCTCAACAGTTTTCTTCGGGCTGACAGCGGGGATAAGCTTGTGCTTACCGAGAAGCATACCCGTAAAATATGCAAAGGTGTCGGTCATCCATGAAATAATGAACGGCAAAAAGTATATATACTGTCCGAACGGCATATCGCGAAGCAGCACCATGGAAGCAAAGCCAAATGCAACGTAAACCGTCGTTGCGCCCGAGAGTGCCGCACGGTCAACCGTAAACCTTTCGCCCGAGAATACCGAAACGATAAACATATAGGTTATTACCGCAAAGGAAATTAAGAAAAGGTATCCGTACAGATTGAATCCGTCGTAGTAACGAACGAAGAACGGAAGTCCTGCTCCGACAAGAACTGCGACAATGGAGGAAAACCACTGCTTCTTGCTTCCTATACAGCTCTGCATCTCATAAGCACCGAGGCCGCCGAAAAATGCCATAAGTATCGGAAAGGCTACGGTGTCCGACCAGATAAAAAACGGCACCATCAGCGCGACCATAACTATTGCTGTTATAACTCTTGTTTTCATACTGCTTTCACACTCCGCCGAATCGGCGCTTTCTTTTGTAAAATTCAAATACACATTCGTCAACGCACTTTTCGTCAAAATCGGGCCAGAGCGTCGAAGTAAAATACAGCTCGGAATAAGCCGAATCCCAGAGAAGGAAATTGGATAGGCGCATCTCGGCGCCGGTTCTTACTATAAGGTCGGGAGCGGGGCTGTCTTTCGTATATAAATGCGAGGTGATATCGTCCTCGGTTATCTCGGTCTTGCCCTCTTTTATGAGTGCATTGACCGCGTGAACGATGTCGTCGCGTCCGCCGTAGTTTACTGCGATATTAAGTATTTTTTCACGGTCGAAGGAATCCTCTTCGAGCTTTACCATTCGCGCAGCGATCTCCGAAGGGAAAACGCTCTTGTCGCCAAGAAAATGAACCTGAATATTCCTTTCCTTCCAGCTTTGCTCGGCGTCGGTAAGGTAGTCAACGAAAAGCGAAAGAATAGTATCGACCTCTTCCTTCGGGCGCTTCCAGTTTTCGGTAGAAAACGCATAAACGGTTACTGCTTTGATGCCGGAATCACCGCAATATTCGATTATCTTCTTAAAGACCTTTGCACCGACGGAATGCCCGTAGGTACGCGGCATACCGCGCTTTTTTGCCCATCTGCCGTTGCCGTCCATAATAAAAGCGATATGCTGTAAACGCCCTTCATTATTTGTTTCAACAGCCTTCGGCAACTTCTTTTTTCCAAACATATTTTGTCCTATTTCTGCACAATAAGGCTGACGCTTATGCGCCAGCCTGTCAATGCTTGAAGATTTAATCAGATAGCCATGATCTCGGAAGACTTCTTCGCGGTAACGTTGTCGACTTCCTTGATATACTTATCGGTAAGATCCTGAACGTTCTTTTCGGATGCCTTCTGTTCATCCTCTGTCATCTCGGACTTCTTTTTCATGTCCTTGCACTTGTCGATTGCATCGCGGCGGATGTTGCGGATAGCGACTTTTGCATCCTCACCCATCTTAGCTACCTGCTTTGTGAGCTCCTTACGGCGATCCTCAGTAAGAGCCGGGAAGGAAAGACGGATGACCTTACCGTCGTTCTGGGGATTGATTCCGAGGTCGGAGGCAAGAATTGCCTTCTCGATAGCCTTAAGAGTAGTAGCGTCCCAAGGCTGAATGGCAAGGGTGCGCGCATCAGGCGTAGTGATCTGTGCAACAGCGCTGATCTGTGTGGGAGAACCGTAATATTCAACGGTGATCTTGTTAAGAACGTTTGCGTTCGCACGACCTACGCGTACGGACTCGAGCTCGGTCTGGTAGGACGCGATGCTCTTCTTCATTTTTTCTTCATAAGCTTTGGTATCGAGTTTCATATCTAATAACCTTTCTCTGTTTTATTTACTTTACAATGGTACCGATCTTTTCGCCCTTGATCGCGCGGATGATATTCTGCGGATCGTCAAGACCGAAAATGTGAAGCGGGATCTTGTTTTCCTTACCGAAGGAGGCGGCTGTTGCGTCGATGACTTTCATATCGTGGCTGAGGATATCCATATAGCTGATCTCGTCAAGCTTTACGGCGGTAGGATCGAGACGCGGATCGGCAGTATACACACCGTCGATATTCTTCGCCATCATAACGACGTCTGCGTTTATCTCCGCAGCGCGGAGCATAGCGGTCGTATCGGTCGAGAAGAAGGGGCAGCCTGTTCCGCATCCGAAGATAACGACCTTGCCTTTTTCAAGATGGTGAACGGCTTTATTTCTGATATAAGGCTCTGCGACCTCGTGCATTGCGATCGCCGTCATGACACGGCAGTCGACTCCGAGCTGAACGAATGCGTCCTGAATGGCGAGAGCATTGATGACCGTCGCGATCATACCCATGTGATCGGCACGCGTTCTGTCCATATCTCCGCCCTGTCGTCCGCGCCAGATATTACCTGCGCCGACAACAAGCGCGACCTCAACTCCAAGTTCACTGCACTCCTTGATGGATAGGCAGATCTCTCTTACGAAATTATAATTGAGGATACCGTCCTTCTGACCTGCGGCAAGCGCCTCGCCCGAAAGCTTGATAAGTACCCTCTTGTACCGTGTCGTTGTCTCCATAAAACCTCCTCGCCCGAAGGCATAAATATATCAGCATTTTATGCCTTTCGTCCGATGCCGTGGGATACGCATAAAATTACACATTAATTTTACCACCTTTTGAGTGATTTGTAAACAGTAATTTCGTAATTTCGGCAAAATTTCCACTACTTTTTTTAATTTATAAACTAATTCTTGACAAATGAAGAAAATAAGGTTATAATAACCCTATAAATGCGATGACGGTGAAGAGTACCCGTAGAATAGCTCACAGAGAGCCGCAGGAAGCTGGAAATGCGGCAGCGAAAGGACGGAGAAGGTCGCACCGTAGCAGCGGAAAGAAAGCTTATGCCGTTAGACTCCGCCGTGAATCTGCGTAAAGGATGAAAGAGAGCGCACCTTCGTGCGAATTCAGGTGGTACCGCGCTTATGGCGTCCTGTTTTTACGGGGCGTTTTATTTTTTGCTCCGAAAAAAAGAAATTCATCTTAAGGAGAAATGTTATGACAAACGAACTTCCGAAGAATTATAACCCTGCGGAATTTGAAGACCGTCTTTACAAGTTTTGGGAAGAAAACGGCTTTTTCCGTCCCTCGGGTGATAAGAGCGCACCGACGTTCTCGATGGTTATTCCCCCTCCGAACGTAACGGGTCAGCTTCACATGGGTCACGCACTTGATGAAACTCTTCAGGACATTCTGGTCCGCTACAAGAGAATGCAGGGCTTCGATACCCTTTGGGTACCCGGAACCGACCATGCGGGAATAGCAACTCAGATCAAGGTCGAGGAACGTCTCCGCGTTGACGAGCAGCTGACACGCTACGACCTCGGACGCGAAAAGTTCCTTGAGCGCGTATGGGGCTGGAAGGATATGTACGAAAACCGTATCACGGGACAGCTCCGCAAGCTCGGCGCATCCTGCGACTGGTCGCATCAGCGCTTCACTATGGACGAAGGCTGCTCTAAGAGCGTACGCGAGGTATTCGTAAACCTCTATGAAAAGGGACTGATCTACCGCGGTCACCGTATCATAAACTGGTGTCCCCGCTGCCTTACCGCCCTCTCCGACGCAGAGGTAGAGTATAAGGATCAGCCCGGCTTCTTCTGGCACATCAAGTACCCGATAATCGGCGAAGACGGATACGTTGAGATCGCAACGACGCGTCCCGAAACGATGTTCGGTGATACTGCCGTTGCGGTAAACCCCGAGGACGAGAATACTAAGCATCTTATCGGCAAGAAGCTCCTTCTTCCCCTCGTTAACCGCGAAATTCCCGTAATTGCAGACGATTACGTTGAGATCGGCTTCGGTACGGGCTGTGTTAAGATCACTCCCGCACACGACCCGAACGACTTCCTCGTCGGTCAGCGTCACAACCTTGAGCAGATCAAGGTCATGAATGACGACGCAACGATGAACGCGTACGCCGGAAAATACGAAGGAATGGATCGCTACGCTTGCCGCAAGGCGCTTGTCGCTGATCTTGAAGCAGAGGGCTACCTCGTCAAGACCGAGCCGCACGATCACAACGTCGGTGTTTGCTACCGTTGCGGAACAACCGTTGAGCCTATGACGAGCGATCAGTGGTTCGTTAAGATGAAGCCCCTCGCCGAGCCCGCTATCAAGGCAGTTGAGGACGGAAGCATCAATTTCGTTCCCGAGCGCTTCTCCAAAAACTACTTTAACTGGATGAACAACATCCTTGACTGGTGTATCTCCCGTCAGCTCTGGTGGGGACACCGTATTCCTGCATTCTACTGCGACGAATGCGGCGAGATGACAGTATCCAAGACCGATATTGACACCTGCCCGAAGTGCGGAGCAAAGGTTCGTCAGGACGAGGACGTTCTTGATACCTGGTTCTCAAGCGCCCTTTGGCCCTTCTCTACCCTCGGCTGGCCTGAGATGACCGAGGATCTCAAGAGATACTACCCGACCGACGTTCTCGTTACCGGCTATGACATCATAACATTCTGGGTATCGAGAATGATATTCTCGGGACTTGAACACATGGATAAAAAGCCCTTCTCTACCGTATTCATTCACGGTCTCGTCCGTGACGCGCAGGGCAGAAAGATGTCGAAGTCTCTCGGAAACGGTATAGATCCCCTTGAGATCATCGAGAAGTACGGTGCAGACGCGCTCCGATTCGCGCTTGCAACGGGTAACTCCCCCGGAAACGATATGCGTTTCTCCGATGAGAAGATAGAGAGCGCAAGAAACTTCGCAAACAAGCTCTGGAACGCTTCGCGTTTCGTTCGTATGAACCTCACGATCGACAAGATCGAGTTGCCGAGCATTGACAAGCTTTCCCTTGAAGATAAGTGGATACTCAACGAGTATAACAACCTCGTAAACAACGTAGTTTACAACCTCGACAAGTTCGAGATCGGCGTTGCTCTCGGTGCTATTTATTCATTCACTTGGGACATCTTCTGCGACTGGTACATCGAGATCGCAAAGAGTCGTCTCAACGAAAAGGATACTGAGGCAAACCTCACCTGCCAGAACGTGATCGCTTACGTTCTCTACGGTACGCTTAAGCTTCTCCATCCCTTTATGCCCTTCATCACCGAGGAGATCTTTGCGTCGCTTCCTCACGAGTGCGACAGCATTATGATCTCGACATACCCGAAGTATGATGAAGCCCTCAACTTCCCGACCGACGCCGAGAAGATGAATAAAATCATCGACGCTATAAAGGCAATAAGAGCACGCCGCAGCGAAATGAACGTTCCGCCCTCAAAGAAAGCGACTGTTTACATCGCAACGAAGTATGACGACATCTTTGGTGCAAACAGCGAGCCGTTCTTCATCCGTCTTGCATCGGCTTCCGCTGTCGTCGTAGCTGAAGCATTTAGCGAAAACGACATAAGCGCAGATAACGCAGTTCAGATCGTAACCGACTCCGCGTCTATCTTCCTTCCCCTTTCCGATATTATCGACTTTGAAAAGGAAAGAGCACGTCTTGAGGGCGAAAAGGTCAAGGTCGAAAGTGAGATCGAAAGAATCGAAAAGAAGCTGTCGAATGAGGGCTTCGTTTCGAAGGCACCTGCGGCTGTCGTCGAAGGCGAAAAGGCAAAGATGGCTAAATACCGCGAAACTCTCGACGGTATAATCTCTGCTCTTAACGCTCTCCCGAGGTAATATATGAAGCGCTTTGAGATAAACAACTATCTATGGTCCGATAACGGTTACGAGCCGAAGGCGTGGGCAGAGCTTCATCTGACTGACGACAAGCTCTATATAAAGCTCACCGCCTGCGAAAAGGATCCCTGCGCGCGCTTTGCGTACGGCCCTGATGCACACGTTTATTGGGACAGCTGTCTTGAATGCTTCCTTTCCTTTAACGGAAGCAAGTACTATATGAACCTTGAAGCAAACTCGATAGGCGGATATTATTCCGCCTACCGTACAGGTATGGATAACTGCCGAATCGTTGACGTTTTCACCGAAGACGGCAAGCCCAAGCCAACCGTGACGGGCGATATGTGGTACGTTGAAATAACGCTCGATATAGCAAAGGTCAAGGCGCTTTTTGGAATCGAGAAGCTTGAAAGCCTGCGCGGTAACTTCTATAAGTGCGGCGACGAAACTCCCCTTCCGCACTTCGGTATGTGGAGCGTTATCAAGTCCGATGTCCCTGCATTCCATAAGCCCGAGTTTTTCGGAGATATCGATATTGCGGAGATAAGCTGATATGGAACAATCAAAGCTTGACAGAATAAACGAGCTCGCGCAAAAGTCAAAGACCGCGGAACTTACCCCCGAGGAAAAGACCGAGCAGAAAAAACTCCGCGAGGAGTACATTCTCGAATTTCGCGCAGGTATGAGAGGTATTCTCGATAATACCTATATACAGTATCCCGACGGTACGAAGAAAAAGGTTGAGAAAAAGAAATAAAATGATCCCGCAAGTCAGGAATGTGACTTGCGGAATTTTACATTATATTAGTTTTGAGCGCCTCTCACCAATGTTGTGGTGGAGCGGAGAAACATTAGATTTTTCTTGTAGGGGCGACCATTGGTCGCCAGTTAGGTTACATTGTTATTACACGGGCGACCAATGGTCGCCCCTACTAATAGTTCTGTGAAACTCAAAAGGACAGAGAAAAATCTCTGTCCTTTTATTTACGGCTCGAAGCCTTCGAAAATGAAGGTTTTATAATGCTTTTTTGCCTTATTTACGTCATCTGCGCTTTTAGGCGTCCAGCAGACCATATGTGCTCCGAGAAGCGCGCAGAGACGGGCTGAAACCGATGAGTACTTATATTCATACGCGATGAAGTGAGGACGGGAAAGGAAGTTGAGCAACAGGTGACGGAGGAGCTTATGAAGAAGCTTGTTCTTTCCGTCTCCGCGCTTGCCGAATGCAGTCGAAAGCTGACCGCGGATCACCTGCGGTCGGTTCCTTTTAAACCAACGCATGTGTATCGGATTAAATGATTCAACACAGTAGATTCCGTCGTAATCATCAAGAAGCTCTGCCGCCTTTTCGCACACCTTGGTGTCCGAGCTTTCGCCCTTGATCTCGGCAACGAGCGGAACCTTGCCGTCGATAATTTCAAGCACCTCCTTGAAGGTCGGGACACCGATCCTGCGAAGCTCGCTTGCGGTCAGCGACGAGACCTTTTCATCAACGCCAAACACCCTTTTCAATGTGTAATCGTGGTTTATGACCGCAACGTTGTCGCTCGAAAGCTGGATATCAAGCTCGATTCCGTAGCCGAGCTCGACTGCCTTTTCAAAAGCTTCGCGAGTATTTTCCTTGATATCACCGCCATGAAAACCGCGGTGAGCGATATATTTTCCGTCAAAAGCCGCTGCCTTGCGTCCGTTTGCGGGGCAGATCGCGAAGAAATACAAGAAGATAAGCGCGCCGATGACGGCAAGAGTAATATAAATTGCTAACATAATCAGTCCTCCACGTCAAGGTGCTCAATAAGTGATTTTTTAGCGGGAAGCTTGCTATCGCCGTGCTTTACGAACAGCATTGTTACAAACGAAATTCCTGCAAATATCGTCGCATACGGGAACAGAGTTTTGTAGCTGACGTTAAGGAGATATCCCGAAAGAATAGGAGTTATGACCTGTGCCGCCATTGAGAAGGTATAATATAATCCGGTGTATTTACCGATATTGCTTCCCTTGCTCATATCAACGACCATAGGATAAGAATTAACGTTAATCGCCGCCCAAGCGATACCGACGAGGGCAAACACGATATTAACCGCAGCGTGCGGCTCGGTAAAGAGGAAGGCAACGCCGAACATAGCGGTAAGAAGCGCACATCCAATAAGGATCATCTTCTTGCGCCCGATCTTACTCGAAATGATGCCGATCGGGATATATGAAACGGCTGCCGCCGCCATCGCGATCATAAGACAGTTTGCAAAGCCGCCGTCCTTGAGTCCCCAGATGGTAATAACGTACTTCGCAAAGCTCGTCGTGACTGCATTATACGCCATATACCAGAACGCAACTGAGAGGAGCAGGAAGATGAGACTGCGCTTTACCTCGGGACGGAGCTTTTCGTTTCCGCTGAGATCTTCTTCGCCGTCATCGTCACTTATACCATACTCACGCTCGACCTTCTCGCGCTCACGAACAAAGCGGTTTTCACGCAAAAAAGCAAGAAGTGCCACAAGGCAGATAACCATGATTCCCGCGGTAATTACAAAGAGGGGCAGATAGCTGTCGTGGATAAGTCCGAGGTTCTTTTCGCCAACCGAGATCGTTTTATTACAGCTCTCGCAGAACGCGCTTTCAACCGTGGCTTTATCAATAAGCACCTTGTGTCCGTCCGGGCAAACCGCGTAGTACTGCGTCTTCATAAGAAGCGACACCGCGATGAGGACTACAAGTCCTCCGATGGTACCCATAAGATTTATAATCGCGTTCGCCTTTGAGCGGAGCGGCTTCGGAGTTATGTCGGGCATAAGCGATACCGCCGGCGAGCGGTAGGTTCCCATACCGACAAGCGCACAAAGAAGCAGAGCCATAAAGAACGGCAGATTCTTCATATCGGCAGATATCGGCAGAAGCGTAAACGCCGTTCCCGCAAAGAGGGTACCGAAAATTATATACGGCATTCTTTTGCCGATCTTCGTATTCGTTTTATCCGAAAGTGCACCGAATAACGGAAGCAGGAAGAGCGCGAAGATATTATCAAGCGACATTATCCAGCCGGACGCCGCATCGTTTACGCCGAAGTCAAACTTCAGCATTAAGGATATCAGGTTATCGTACAGCTGCCAGAACGCCGTTATTCCGAAAAATGCAAATCCGCACAAAAGGGTACGCTTGTAATTCAGCTTCATACTTTATCCACCTTTTCTTTTTTTGAAAAAATCAGCTTGCCGAGGAAGTAGTTCGTTATCACAACAATCACCGATGCGGCGATCTTCGTTATTTCCTTATTAAGCGTCAGAATATCTACGGCGATAAGGAATATTCCCTCCTGAAGCAGAAGCGAAAAAATTCTGCTTCCGACAAAGGCGCCAAATTCCGCCGCAAGGGCTTTGATGCCGCTCCGCTTGCTTTCAAACACGAACAGCTTGTTCACAACGTATGCGAAGATGACCGCTCCGCACCACGCGGTTATATTTGCAATATGGTGGTTTGTAACCTTATACAGAAAAAACGATATCACAAAGTCAACGACGGTTGTCATCACTCCGAATATCAGGTATTTTATCTGCGTTCTATACTTTTTAATAATGCTTATCATTTATTCGTCTCGTTTATTATTTCCTTGTAGCGGTCATAGTCATACAGCAGGTTGATCGCTTCAAGGAGAGAATTTGCCGATATGTTATCGGGAAGCGAGCACTTTGCGCACAGCTTTTTTCTTTTTTCGACGCTTCCTTCGTTTCCGAGCAAGCCGTCGCAATAAAGGTCGGTTTTGGTCACTTTACGAGCGTTAAGTTGCGTATTTTGTGCCAAAAACGGCTCAAAAAGAGAACGCAAAAGCGAGGTGTCCATTCCTTCAACGCCAAGCAGTCCTTCCTTGGATGCTTCTTCCTTGCGCTTCTCCTTGCCCTCGATCTTTGGGATATACAGATGCTTAAGACGGTCGCTCGGGATAAGAGTTCGGAGGTGATTTCGCAACACGAGCCCGCCGCCGTCGCTGTCGGTAAGGACAATAAGCCCACGCTCATTTGCGATATTCTTCAGCATCTGACGCTTCTTTTCATCCTTGAAGATACCGAAGCCGTTAAGACAGATTATTTCGCTTTCGATAATTGACGAAAGCTTAATTTTATCGTACTTTCCCTCTACTATTACGGGACTTACGAGCTTCAGCTTTTCTATCACGTTCCTCTTCTTCCTTTTTGAGTTTTTTGACGATATAAACGGTTGCGGCAATTGCCATCGCGGTTATGATGACTGATATTACAAGCGGCAATGCGTGTGGCTTTCCGCTCTCAACTCCCGTTACCGAAATGAAGGATATGACGGGCAACACGAACACCGACATGAGCATATCGAAAAATCCGTCCTCAAGCACGTCGGTCGTTCCGCTTATTATTACTATTCCGTAGCTGAGCGACGCAAGCCCGAAAAGCATCGAGATCGCGAGCGTCACGAAGGTTTTGTTATACATTACGGCAAGGACGGTCACTGCGACAACAGTCAGCAACGTGAGCCAGCCGAGAACAACTCCGGGGGTAGCGTCAAGAGCGACCTTTGTTGAGCTGAAGGACTGATACACGACCGAAAAAATCATTACGGAAAGCACCGGAGCAAGCATGAGCGCTGTCACGAACTTGTCCTTGAGGGCATGATCGAAGCGCTCTATACGTTCCTTTTGCTTATCCCTTTGTTTTTTATTCATGGGACTATGTCCTCCTTTATCTTCTCGTAGTCTCAATGACGAGACGCTCGAGAATTACGTAATTATCAAGCTTTGAGGATTTGATAAGAAGGTCTGCCTCATAGCATTTTTCGCTCAGCTCGCGGAGGCGATCGACCGTTGTGCGCGACGCGCTTTTTGCATAAAGCGTCGCCTTGTATTCATGGAACTTGAGCTTCTTTGCCACCTCGGAAAGCGGGATACCGTTTTCCGTCGAATACTTGATTATTTCAAGATCACAGATCACTCTTGATATACTTCCGAGAATTATTTCGGGCTTTTCCTTCTGCTTCTTCATTTCTCCGAGAACAGAGAATGCCTTCCGCGGATCAAGATCCAGAATTGAGTTTGCAAAATCGAACGCGGCGATCTCTTTTCTTTCGCCGCAGACGGTCATCACATCGTCGACAGTCAGCTTCTCCCTTCCCTGCGCCTTGAGGTAGCAGGAGAGCTTATCTATCTCATTTGAAAGAGCGTACATATCGCATCCGCACCTGTCGATAAGCAGAGTCACCGTGTCGGGCGGCGCAATTATCAGCTCGGACGCAAAGTGCTTTGCTGTCCACGAGGCAAGTCGGGCGGGAGTTTCCTTTTCAAAAACCACAGGCGTCAGGCACTCGCTTAAAAGCTTGAACTCCTTGGACGGGACTTTTTTGCTTCCGATATCAAGCTCATCGGGCTCTGTATAGAGGACAAGGATATTATATTCGTACTCAGGGAGACGGCGCAACACTGTTACCAGCGCATCAAGGTCTGAGTCCGACATTGACGAAATATACAGCGAATTTACCTCAATAAGCTTTCTCTCCGCCATCATCGGAAGCGCCTCGATTGAGGCAAAGAGACGCTCGGGAGAATAGCTTTCGCCCGACAAAACTATATGGTTGAAAACGTCGCCCTCGTCGACTGCCGTTTTGCGGAGCGTTGACAGGTAATGTCTTTTGAGGTAGTCCTCTTCTCCGCAGAAAAGATAACCGCCCTTCAGCTTTTTCAGCTCTGTTCGAAATTCGTTCGGTGTCATATCGGTGTCACCTTGATAAACAGCTTATTTCTTTCGGTATTCACGCCTCTTATTTCTATGCAATAATCAAGCAGGATCGCGCCGCCTCTTTCGGTGACGGTATTTCCGACCTTTCTTGTATTGACGGTAAACTCGACAGGCATATACGGCGTTTCATAAGTACATCTCTGACGCTTGTTCACGGGATCAAAGCAGAATGCGGCGCTAAGCTCCCCACTTCTCGTCATGGTAACCGTCTCTTTGTTTTTCATATCGAAAATGAGCGTCGTAACGCAATCAAGCCCGACGTCCTCGGGCTCATTATACGATATATATGCTTTACCGTTTTCCTCGCGGTATTCACCGCGCACGGTGTATTCGATGACCTCGTCACATTCCTCTGCCATCATCTCATAAGGAAGGCGCTCACCGTTATCGTTACGAAAATATCCGTCCTTCAGGGTAGAGGTATATTTTTCGGCAAGAGCAAGGTCTGTCACCGTTGATTTGATTTTGATCTTTATGTTCACAGCTTGTTCCGTTTCTGACATATAATTATACATTGTAAAGTATAACATATTCAACCGTCGTTGTCAATAACGGCAAAAAGATACCGAAATCTTTATATCACATAATATACAAATAAGCGACTTTTTTTGTGAAATTTTATGTTGACAAAGTCAATAAAGGGTGGTACAATGGTTAAGGATAGGCGCGAATGAGGTCGTTTATCGTCGCGCCAAACAAAAAAACCTTCGCTTTCGCGAATAAAACAGGAGGACATTATGTCTGACAAGATCAGAGATGAACAGACCGATTTTTTATTCAAGGCAATTCTCTCGCTTGCCGATCTTGATGAATGCTACGCGTTCTTCGAGGATCTTTGCACCGTTTCCGAGATCCGTGAAATGGCAAAGCGTCTTACCGCGGCGAGAATGCTCAACAAAAACTACATTTACTCCGAGATTGCAGAGAAAACGGGGCTCAGCACGGCAACCATCAGCCGTGTAAACCGTTGCCTGAAATACGGAAGCGACGGCTACGCGGCAGTTATTCCGCGTGTTGAAAGACGTAGATGAGCTATTCGGCAATAGCTGAGTGCTACGATGCGCTCAATTCCCATATTGACTACGAGGCGTTTGCATCCTTTCTGAATAGAGAAATAAGAGCCGGCGGGGTATCCGACGGCTCTCTTGTTCTTGACCTCGCCTGCGGAACAGGTAATATTACCCTTCCTCTGCTCAGACGCGGTTACGATATGATCGGAATTGACCTTTCGGGCGATATGCTGAATATCGCGAGAAACAAAAAAGACGGTGACAAGGTTCTGTGGCTTTGTCAGGATATGCGTTCCTTTGAGCTTTACGGAACGGTCGGCGCCGTTGTTTGCTGTCTTGACAGTATAAATTACCTTACGACGCGAAACGGCTTAAGCAAATGCTTCTCTCTCGTTCATAACTATCTCGATCCCGACGGTATATTTATTTTCGACGTGAATACACCGTACAAGTTCGAGCACGTTTACGGTGATAATCACTATGTTCTCGAGGACGAGGGGATCTATTGCGGCTGGCAGAATTTTTATGATAAAAAATCAGGACTTTGCGATTTCGAGCTTTCGTTTTTCTACGAAAATGACGACGGAAGCTATACGCGTCTTGACGAAACGCAGACCGAAAAATGCTACTCGCTCAAGACCATTTCAAATCTGCTCGTAAAAAACGGCTTTAAGATACTTAAGACCGTCTCCGATTTTGACGGAAATCCCGTTAGCGATACCGACGAACGTGCTTATTTTGTTTGCCGCGCGATAAAATGACTTTTTATTCTTGATTTGTTCATTTATCGGTGGTATTATATACATAGTTTCTTTTAGGAGTTTATAAATGAAAAGAATTTTATCGCTCATTATTGCGCTTATTACGGTGACTGCCCTCTTCACTCTCGCCATTCCCGTTTCGGCCAAATCGGTTCACAAGAGCACGGTAAACCTTATCGGTATCAAGCAGAATGCTTCGGGCTCGGGTTACAAATGGGATAACTATAACGACACCCTTACCCTTAACGGGCTCAATATAAAGACGACCGATGATTACGGCTTCAAGCTCCCCGACGGTGCTACTGTCGTATTGAAGGGCGACAATTACATTGAAGCAAAAAAGGCGGCTATCTTCATCGAAGCTAAGGTAGTTTTCAAGGGTAACGGTACTCTCACCCTCGTTTCGGAAAACGGATTTTTCTGCAGCTCCGCTGACAGCACCGATTCCCTTTCGATCCTCGGCGGTACCTATAAGATCACAAGCACCGGCATCGGCATCGTTTCCGATTTTCACCGTGTCTCCTTTTCAAACTGCAAGGTGACTGTCAAAACATCGTCCGACATCGCAATCAAGGCTCAGTCGGTCACTACCGGCGCAAACACCGTAATAATTGCAAACGGCGCGATCTCGGGTAAGGACAAGATCCTTATCGAATCCTCCTCAATTACCGTTAACGCGTCGGGCGCGGCTCTTATATCCGACAAGCCCATTGTTTTCTCAAAGGTCAGCGTAAAGGCGGGTGACAGCGAAAAGACGCTTTCCGCTGTTGACGCCTATAACGGACAGAAGTCAGTTAAGATAGTATCGAAGTATGACGGTCAGAAAAAGAGTCTCATTTTCGGAAATGACGTTCCGAGATACGTCGACGTTATCGTTATGATACTCGGTATCGGAATCCTTGTTTGTGCCGTAGTTCTTCCCGTTCAGTACAAAAAGAAAAAAGCCAAAGAAGCGATCGCAAAGCGCGACGCTGAGCAGGCTGAAAAAAAGTCAAACGGTAAATAAGGTTTTCCCCGCTTCGGCGGGGAAATTTCTTTTAAAATTTACAATTTCCCACATATTGTTTATTGACTTTTTCTTCACGGTATTATATCATTATATTGAACAACAATATGAAAGAGATTTGGTATGAAGTTTTTTAGAAAAATTTCAATATTTCTGCTTTCCGCCGCCATTTTTATGTCGGCGCTTGTTGTCTTTGCGGGAAACGCCGAGGAGTTAAGCACCGATTCCCCTTATCTCAGGTTCACGATAAACATTTCAGAGAAAAACAGAATAAAGGACACAGATAGAGCAAGCCTTGAAACCAAGATATCGGATGCCGTGAGCGCGCCGTTTTTCGCCCTGACAAGAGACTATCCCGATCTTACAATGTGGACGACCGGCTTCAGTCTCAGAAGCTCATGCTCGGAAATCACCTCGGGAACTAAAAAAACCTTTATCTTGACAAGCGTCGAGTATACGCTGAACGGTAATCCCAAATACGGCGATCCGAGCGGTATGCTGAAGCAGCTTCAGGACATCGTTGACGCCTTTACACCCACGGGTGACACGATGTATGACAAGCTTAAGTCAATTCACGATTATATTTGCAAAACCAACACTTACGTTTCAAATGCGCTCTACTGCTACTCGGCTTACGGGTCGCTCGTTGACCACAAGTCGGTCTGCGAGGGCTATGCCGAGGCATTCAAGCTTCTTTGCGATAAGGTCGGCATCGACTGTATTCTCGTGACGGGAATGTCGCTACCGAATACTGACAACGATAATACGGAAGCACACATGTGGAACCTTGTCAGAATGGACGATGACGCTTGGTATGCAGTCGACGTCACCTGGGACGATGCGGGCGACGTTGAAGGAAATTATAATTATTTTCTCGTCGGAACCGACACGGTTGTACGCGGCAGAAAATTCAGCGAAAGCCACCATGTAAGCTATGATTTTATAACGATCGGTGGCAACTCAAAAACTATTTCCGCTCTTCAGTATCCCGTGCTTTCCTCCTCCTCCTACGATAAGGACAACGGAAGGACCGAGTACGTTCACGGCGCCGGGCGATATCACTACGGTTTTCTTGACGACGTTCAGAAGGAGCTCTACGATAAGATGCTGAATGAGCTTATTGATAAAATGCCGTCGGATCCAAGCAAGACTCCAAACGTTGAAACGACTGATAATAACGTAACGACAACTCCCGATGAAAGCACAACTCCCGATGAAATCACAACTCCCGAGGAATCCACAACGCCCAAAGAGAGCACGACTCCCGAGATAACGACCACCCCCGATCAAACCACTACTCCGGAGGAAACGACGACTCCCGAGATCACAACGGAGTCTCCAAAAGACACAACGACGGAGCCGAATACCGAGACCGATCCCGATAATACAACGCCGGGATCTACGACCAACCCTCCTGCCACAAGCACACAAAAGGACACCGATCCTCCCGCATCGAGCACAACCGAGAAACCCGACACAACGGCTACGGATACGGTTGACAATACCTCGAAAAAGCCCGACAATACCTCTGGCGTTACAACGGCAGGTCAAGACGGAAACCGTCAGGACAGCGAAGTACAAAAGCTTTATAAAACCGTAGCGACGATAGTTATTGTAAGTGCGATCACATGTCTTTCCGCTGCACTCGTATTCTTCATAATCAGATACGCCAAAAAGCACAAATAAAATCAGCACCGCAGATATCTGCGGTGCTATTATTATTTTCGGTTCACGATAGCGGCAAGCATCTCGGCGCAATCGGCACGGGTGAGAGCAACTGTCGGCGATACTATGCCGTTTTCCGCTCTGACAACACCGATCTCCATAAGCGCGCAGACGGAATCGAGCGCATAAGACGGAACACTTTCTATATCGTCAAATACTGGAAGCACATCAGCGTCATCGGCTCCGATAAGCGCATCAAGTATCACGCAAGCCTCCGCCTTGGTCAGGCTTCTTCCGCAATCAAGCTCGCGCAGTCCTTCCTCGTTAATCAACGACAGCTCAAAAGCGGTAATAAGATACGATTGATATTCCCTCGGATGAGACGAGACAAGCGCACTTATTTCGCTTGAAGCTGTGTTATTTATCGGGGTTTTGCATACAGCCATTGCTGCCTTCAGAAAATCGCCGTAGGTGATCTCCTTGTCGGGCATAAACACGTTTTCTCCCTCGTCTTTTCTGCCCTTCAAAACACCCATTGAATCGAGGAGCAATGCGCCGTAATGACCCGGATCGTAGATCATATCCTCAAAGACGGCGACACCTCCGCTTCTTCCGACTCTGATATCAACACTTATCTTCTCAGAGCGGTTTCCGTATTTATCGACAGCAACGTACGAGAAGCTATCGCGACCGACGTAGTTTTTCATTGGAGTATAGGTGTATTCGCCTTCCTCTCTGTCCTTCAGAGTAAGAAGCCCCTTTTCGGGATAGGAAACGACCTCATAATGCATTCCGTCTCCCTCGGGATCGATGCATTTCATATTCCCGCTGACGGCTATGTTTTTGTACGTTCTGAGTCTGAAAAAGCTTTCATCAATACCGACAGAGGTTGGGGAATAATTCTTCTGTTCGGGGAAATACATAACAGCCCTGCAGGTGTATTCGCCGTTGACGGTGAAGGTAAATTCCGCTCTTTCGGTTCCGCGGCTCGGAGTAAAGGTCAGCGACGACAGGCTTGATGCCGTTATGCTCTGCCCCGTCGTTACCGCAAGAGAGCCGAGGGTGAGTGTGCCAGCACTCTTTCCGGGGAGTGAGGTTATTACTATACATTTAAGCTTATTTTCACCGAAAAGCTCAGTAAAGTCAGACTTTTTGAAGCTGAGCTTTTCACCGCTTTGTGCCGATACTACTATCGGGTTTGATGCCGCTATCACGTTAAATGCCGGGGAAAGCGGCTTTTTCATTTTAGCTGATACGCGCGATGTGACTGCTATAACAAAGCAAAATATCAACGTGAGCGCGGTCAGGAGCTTTACTATCTTCTTCATTTTCTGCCTCCATGTGACAAATTTTCAAGTGTTTACAAAATACACTTGTATGTTTTCGGTTTTTAACTTATAATATCATTATGCCGCGAGTGCGGACGATATGACGGAGGCGCATATGATAACTGTTATTTCAAGTGAATACGACGGTATGATCTTGCGCGAATACTTGCGTAACGTTCTTCGCTTGTCGCGCGCCGAGCTTACCGAGCTGAAGAAGCGCAATGACGGTATTATGCTCAACGGTACGCGGGTTACCGTCCGTGCGATTTTAAAGGAAGGTGACGAGCTTATCCTTTCGCGTGACGATACGGAGTCAAGCGAGGGGGTGGTGCCCGTTGAGCTTCCGCTCGATATTCTTTACGAGGACGATGACGTTATCGCCCTTAACAAACCGCCCTTTATGCCGACACATCCGTCACACGAGCATCAGTCCGATACCCTTGCAAATGCTCTCGCGTTCTATTTTGAGAGCAAGGGGGTTCCGTTCGTTTTCCGCGCGGTAAACCGTCTTGACCGCGACACGAGCGGTGTCGTTCTCGTAGCCAAAAACAAAAACGCCGCCTTCGTTCTCGCGAAGCAGATTTCCGAGTTCAAGGTTGAAAAAAAGTATATTGCGATAGTTGACGGAGAGCTTTCGGAAAGCGGAAAAATTGAGGGCAACATAAGACGCGTAGCAGATGGCAAAATGGAGCGCGGCGTTTTTCCCGACGGGCAGTATGCCTTGACTGAATATGAAATTTCAGGTGTAAAACAAGGGCTTACGGCTCTCCTCGTCACGCCGAAAACGGGACGGACACATCAGATCCGCGTGCATCTTTCTCATATAGGTCATCCGATACTCGGCGATACTCTTTACGGAAACGAAAGAGGAAGCGAGCTTATCAGCCGTCAGGCACTTCACGCATATTCGCTTACCTTTTCCCTTCCGTCAAATAACGAAACAATTACAGTAACAGCGCCAATCCCCGACGATATGGCAGATATAGGTGTTTATGAGCAAGATTAAAACTTATTTCAAAAAAGCAATAAAAATAACCCCGCTATGGGCTAAGATCGCAATTTGCCTCGGGGCGTTTTCGGCGATACTGTATCTTATCTTTCTGATATCTCCCGGCTTTTCCGATTTCTTCAACAGATATCCTGCGGCGTTTTTACGCGCGGTGATTGCTTTTATTTCGGGGATCGTTCCCTTCTCGCTTGCCGAGACGGCTGTCATGCTTCTTCCGATAATCATCATTGCTGTCATCATAAAGATCGTTAAGGCGGCAAGAGGAGAGCTTCGCGACACGTTCAGAATGCTTGTTTCAATGTTCGCCGTGCTTTGCATTTTCTTTACGAGCTTTTCTCTGCTCTTTGCATCGGGCTATCGCGGCACGACGCTTGACAAAAAGCTCGGGCTTGAAAGAGCCAAGGTAAATGCAACCGACCTCGACAAGACCGCAAGGGTACTCCTTGGCGAGCTGAAGGAGCTTACTCCCGCAGTTACGTTCTCTCCCGACGGCGGATCAAAAATGCCGTATTCTTTTTTTGAGATGAACGACAAGCTTCAGGACGCATATAAAAAGGCGTCGAAAAAATACGATTTTCTGCCGAGCTTCACAAGCAAGGTCAAGCCGATAATTCTCAGCGAGCCGATGACCTACACGCACATTTCGGGAATATACACCTTCTTCACGGGTGAGAGCAACGTCAACACGAATTTCCCCGACTACACGCTTCCCTACACCGCCGCGCACGAGCTTGCGCATCAGCGCGGTATTGCTCGCGAGGACGAAGCGAATTTCGTCGCGTTTCTCGTTTGTATTGAAAGCGATGATGTTTATGTAAGATACAGCGGCTACATGAATCTCTTTGAGTACGTTCTGTCCGCTCTTTACGAGGCAGACAGCAAGGCATATAATGCGCTCGTAAACGAAATGGGCAACGCGCTCATCGGCGAGATCGTCGCTTACAATGAGTTTTTCGACAAGTATCGCGACAACGTTATCGCCGACGTCAGCGGCTCTATGAATGATAATTACCTGCAGTCGCAGGGACAAACGGCAGGATCAAGAAGCTACGGAATGGTGGTTGATTTAGCGGTGGCATATTACAGAGAAAAATGATAAAAAAGCTACAGGGTTGACTTTAACCTTTTATTATGTTACAATGTTCGGGTGTGTAAAAAACGAAATGAGGAAAAATAATGATTACAGTATCAGATTTGAGCTTTCAGTTCGGCGGGCAGCTTCTTTTCAAGGACGTTGACCTTAAATTTACTCCCGGAAACTGCTACGGTATAATCGGTGCTAACGGCGCGGGCAAGTCAACCTTTCTCAAAATCCTTTGCGGTGAGCTTGATCCCACGAAGGGTGCCGTTACTATTCCCGAAACGGTCAGAATGTCGGTTCTCCGTCAGGACCACTTTGCCTTTGACGAGTTTACGGTTCTTGACACCGTAATTCAGGGCAACAAGCGTCTTTACGACATTATGATTGAAAAGGACGCTATATACGCTAAAGAGGATTTCACCGACGAGGACGGCATTCGCGCATCCGAGCTTGAGGGTGAATTTGCCGAGCTTAGCGGCTGGGAGGCTGAATCTGATGCTTCCAAGCTTCTTCAGGGACTCGGACTTTCGGAAACCATTCTTTACGATCTTATGTCGACTCTGAAGGAGAGCGAAAAGGTCAAGGTTCTTCTTGCACAGGCGCTTTTCGGAAATCCCGACATCATTCTTCTCGACGAGCCGACGAACGGTCTCGATATTGACGCGGTCAGATGGCTTGAGGACTTCCTTGCCGACTATTTCGGTACGGTTCTTGTCGTTTCTCACGACCGCCACTTTCTTAATAACGTTTGTACCAATATCGTCGATATCGACTACGGCTCAATAAAGATGTACGTCGGTAACTACGAGTTCTGGTATGAGTCCAGCCAGCTTATGCAGCGTCTTATCAAGCAGCAGAACAAGAAGAACGAGGACAAGATCCGCGAGCTTCAGGCGTTTATTTCGCGCTTCTCTGCTAACAAGAGTAAGTCCCGTCAGGCAACGGCAAGACGAAAGCTTCTCGACAAGATCGCGCTTGAAGAGATTCCCGCGTCAAGCAGACGCTATCCGTTTATCGGCTTCGACATGGACCGCGAGGCGGGCAAGGATATTCTTTTCGTTAACGATCTTACCAAGACCGAGAACGGCGAGATCATGTTCAAGGATCTGACCTTCACAGTCAACAAGGGCGATAAGATCGCTTTCGTCGGTAACGAACAGGCGATAACGGCGCTTTTCCGCGTTCTTATGGAAGAAACCGAGCCGGACAGCGGTTCCTTCAAGTGGGGCATCAGCATCACGAAGTCCTACTTCCCTCACGATAACAGCGAGTATTTTAACGGCTGTCACGACTCCATTCTCGACTGGATGCGCCGTTATTCAAAGGATCAGACCGAGACGTATCTGCGCGGCTTCCTCGGTAGAATGCTATTCTCGAATGAAAGCGTTTTCAAGGAAGTAAACGTTCTTTCGGGCGGTGAAAAGGTGAGATGTATGTTCTCGCGCATGATGCTTTTCGGCTCGAACGTACTTCTTCTCGACCAGCCGACTGACCATCTCGACCTTGAATCCATCACCGCTGTCAACCACGGTCTTGACAATTTCAAGGGCAACGTCCTCTTTACCTCTCACGACTACGAGATCGTAAACACCGTTGCTAACAGAATTATTGAGATTAGAAGCGACGGCACCTACGTTGACCGTCAGGGTAACTACGACGATTTCGTCGAGTACAAGAAGGCACAGGGCATCCTCAATATTACGCTTTGATAAAACCGTTACAAATCGGCGCACCTGAAAAAGCAGGTGCTCCTTTTTATATTTATCGTTTTTCGTCAAGACAAACGGAAATCAGTATGGTATAATATTGTCACAAGCAGTAGGCCGACCGCTTATTTATCCATTTCAGGAGGGAAAATATGGAAAACAATGACTTGATAAGAAAAGCAGTAAAATATATCAACAACTTGGGCTCAAATGCGACCACGCTTGATGACGTAGCAAAGAACGCAGGCTTTTGCACCGACTACTTCAACCGTATATTCCGGAACTACACGGGATTTAACGTTATGGAATACGTAAAATTCAGAAGGCTAAATCGTGCCGCACGAATGCTTCGTACATCTCCTGAACGTGACATTCTGTCGATTGCCTTGGATTGCGGTTATGAAAGCCACGAGGGATTTGCACGCGCATTTAAAGAACAATACGGTAAAACCCCCAGCGAATACCGTAAAACAATGAAAAACCAACCGGTTGTTTGGGCTGACAACGAATTAAACGCTACCGCTGTTTCTGAATTTCGCCACATTCTTTCCGATTTTCTTGAAAAAGATGCTGATGAGGCCATAGATTGGCTTCTTGAAAAAGATGCAAGGCGTTACGGATATACGGCTATAACCATTGCCATTAACGGCTCAAAAATCGTTTCTGACAAAGACTCATTTGAAAAGGGATTTGTTACGATAGACAATTTTTTTGAAAACCCTTATTTAACACTTGTTCTTGATGATTTGAGCAATCTAAGAGATTACATTGATAAGCTCATGCTTTTCAAGCCCGGACATATTGATTTCATGTTCCATAATGATGTATCTTTTGAAGATGTAAAAACGACTCTTGAGGGCTTCAATTACAAATGGATAAAAGAAAGAAATGAAACAATGTATTTCGGAGAACCTTTCGTTCTGCCTAAGGAAGCACAAAAGTATGATATTCATATGTTGGAGCTTCAAGATTCTGAAGCAATTGATGAATTTATTGCCGAACATTCCGACGCAGTATTCAAAAGATCGGGAGGTTACGGGCTCAAAAATCTGATAAAGCAGCCGCTTGAACAGAGACCGCTTGAACAGCCGTTTGGCGTTTTTGATGGCAAAAAGCTTCTTGCCATATCTTATGACGGACTGCAAAGCACGCACGGTCTTTGCCTTAACAACTGCATTCATACTCCAAACTTGCCCGGCACTCCCAACGACGCGATCAAATACCTTTATCTTACGGCTACAAACTCTGCAATGGAAAAAGGCTATATTCCTTTCGAAGATGCTCAATTTGATAAATACGCCGAAGCACACGGAGGATTTGATGCATTTGAATTGGGATTCGAAAAAGTAAATACCGTATATTCTATTGATTTTTAAATCAACTCAGCGCCGAGCTCCGCTTTTCTGTTTACAAATACGATACTACGCGGAATATTAACTCGCTTTCGCGGCACATCAAAAAGGACAGAGACGATAATCTCTGTCCTTTTTCTTTGATTTTAGAACGAATCGGGGTAGAATTTCTTTCTGCCGAGGTAGAACTGGTGCGCGTCGTTATAAAGCGAATAGAGCATACGGTCGGTCGTTGCTTCCCATGATGCCGTCATAATTCCTTTGAGATGGGACTGATCGAGGTTTTCCTTACAGTATGCGATAGTACCGATCGTGTTTTGATTCGTGTCCCAGGTCGAGCAGGTCGGGATCTGATCGAAGCCGTACTTATCAAGCACGTCGTATGCGTGGATCATTTTATAGGCGTGTGAATCGGTCGGGTAATCGCGGAGGTGTCCGTAGAACCAGTTTGACTGAAGGATCGACTTAGGCATCTTCTTCAAGAACGTTTCCTCGTGATTCCACATATAGTCCGACCATATCCACGGGCGTGCACCGTGCTTTTCACATTCGCCTGCCAGATAGTAAAGGTCGTTCCACCAGAGGTCGCCGTTGCGCACTATCGTCATTTCGTAGTGTTTCTGCATATGTGCTTCTTCCTCGTCGAAGCCGAGATGGAATAGCTCAGGACTGCCGAACAGCTCACATACCTCGGAGATGACGTCGGCTGCGACCTTATAGTAGATCGAAGTCGATACCATTCTTCGGTATTCCTTAAGCCACGTATCGTGGCAGGTTGAGAAATTGAGCTTCGGTATCGGCGTGATTCCGAGTGCGCGCATTTCGTCAAGCTTTTTCTTTGCGTAATCCTTATCCCACGCATTCGGTGCGGAGATCTCGGGGTGGCTTTCATATTTTATTCCGTCGCCGACGTCGATAAGAACGGCGTTAAAGCCTCTTTCCGCGATGAACGGAAGTATCTTATCCCATGCGTTCTCGCTAAATTCGATATCTTCCGTATACTGCTTGACAAGATTCCATCCGCGAAGCGGTGAGCTTTCGTCCTCCCATTGGTGGTCGGACAGCATCAGCATATATGCCCATATCATATCACTTTTCATCGTCATTCTCCTTTGATACTTAAGAAAGCGGAACCGTGATCTCTGATACCGTTTCACTGCTTGCTTTAAGAACGCCGTTTACGTAGACCTTAAGACCGCTTCCCTGTCCGTAGCGAGTACCGTCCTTATCGTAAATTACGGTTACATTCTTACCGTGATATGGCAGGTTTTCAAGACAGAAGTATTTCCAATCCTGCGGAACGAGGGGAGATATCTTAAGCTCGTCGCTGTCGTCCGGAGTTACTCCGAGGAGTCCCGTGATTACAAGGTTTGCATACTGAGAATGATTATAGTTTGAGCTTCGTTCTCTTTGCTGGATCCACTCACCCGAATCGGGAAGAAGGTTTTCACCAATATACGGAGTTTCTCTGACGCCATCGCCGTCAAAATCTCTGTAATGTGTAAGAGCGTAGTTACGAAGCACGGTGTAGTAATCCTCTGCAGTTATATAGCTTTGATTTTTATAATTGTTAAGAAGATTATCCATTGCGATCAGCGTCTGTGTTGTCGCAAAGGGCCATGAGGGACCGTCCCAGCGGCAGGTATTAACTATAAGCTCAAGATTTGCCTTACCTCTTTCGGCAGTAAGGGGACCGTACTCTGCGTAGAAATAATCGGGGTCCATAAGATACTTCCATATCTCAGCATGCTCGGCATCGTCATCCGGCATATTGAACATCCAAGGAGCGTAACCGATAAGCTCACGTACGTCACAATATGCATCCTCTCCGTAATGCCATGCGCGATAGAAGGAACCGTCCCAAAGCTTCTCCATTGCAGCCTTGAGATCCTCTGCCT
The DNA here is from genome assembly GCA_045540115.1 of Eubacteriales bacterium. Taxonomy (GTDB): domain Bacteria; phylum Bacillota; class Clostridia; order Oscillospirales; family CAG-272; genus Colimorpha_A. Next base: position 20,651 of record JAZQGR010000058.1, on the reverse strand, counting down.
TTGCTATAAACTTATTGTATCTCGCAGTATCACCCTGAATTTTCGCAAATTCCGCAATTGCGAGAGCGTTAGCGTACATATAGCTGTTAAAGGTCGGGCGGAAGGTCTTGAATTTATTATTCGGGTCACTTATCGAGCATTCCATTCCCTCGGAGCCGCCGTTGATTTTAAACAGTCCCATATCAGCATCAAAATTATGAGCCTCGAAGTTATCGTAAAAAAGCTCAAGGACTCTATAATACTTTGCTATATCTTCGTTTCCCGTTGTAAGATATCTCTGATAAATGGCTTCGGGGAGCCAACTCGAATAAAGGTAAAGCGCGCTTTGTCCTCTCACTCCAAACCAGAAGTTTATATAATCGTCCATGTACTGCTGATCTCGGAGCCATCTGCCCTCGTATATATGATGACCTGCGGCACAGACTATTGCATTATCGTTACGCGCCCAGGATACGTTCGGCAAAAACTCTGTGATTACGTAGCTACCGGACGTGGAATTTCGAATATGATTTCTGAATGAATACCAACGGAAATAATACGTCTGCTCGATGCTTTCATCGGGAATATCAATATACGGGACGTTGTATTCAAGCCAAGCGTTAAAGCTCTTTTTCTGAGTTTCAATCGGATCCTTATCCTTAAAGAATCTCTTGAGGATATTTACGTCTGCTTCTTTGCGGTCGAACGCCGCTCCAAGCTTGAATGTGTGGGTTTTTCCGGGGGCAATATCGACCGAGGAATTAAGGAATCTACCCTCGGATTCAAAGCCGTCGCCCATCGCTATAAGGTCGAGGACAGTATTACCCTCGCGCACATATTTTGCGACAATAGAGTTTTTTTCGGTATCCATTCCATTGATACTGCCGCTGAAATTAACTCTTACAGATGCGTTAACCTTTTCCTCAGACTCATTCTTCACCTCGAGGATAACGGCGATCATATTCTCGGTAGAAACGTACTTATATCCCGTTACCGAAACACCGTTTGAATTTGAATAGTGTGAGGTAACGTGGCTCGGCGCGAAATCCGCGTCCTTGACAGAGACACTTGTTCCGTTTATCTTAACCTGAACCGGCATAGCCCAGCCCGAATTTACGATCTTTTCGGAATCGTAGGTAACTTCATTTACTGTGATATTTGAATGGATCGTTGTATTATTGAAGCCCCAGCCCGACTGATAGAAGGAAAAAACGAGATCGTTATAGCCGAGCGGCATTCCCTTCAGATACTTTGAAGAAAGAATGTCATCTACGTTCTTTTTGTTCCTGATATAGTCGGTAAAGGTTTCGTCGAACTTGTACTTGTCGTCGACTACCGGGGGTATGATCGGCTCCTTGTTGTCCACTTTCTTTGTTCCTCCACAACCAAAAATGTTAATTAAAGTAAGCATTGCAAGCGTCAGGCTTATTATACGTGTCGGTATTCTCACAGGCGTTTTCCTTTCTTAAGCAGAAAAGGTCGGCTGATTGCCGACCTTCCTTTTACTTTAGTCCGATCGCCTCGGCAACTGTGCTGTTTACCGAGACACCTTCTGTCTCGTAATTGTAATAACGAACGGGGGTATCATATACGTAAAGTCCGAAATGGAGCGTCGTTCCGGTACAGAAGCCGCTGCTTCCGACTATTCCGAGAACGGTTCCCTTGCCTATTTCCTGACCAACGGTCACGCTTGTACTGCTCATATGTGCATAAAGCGATTTGAGTCCGCCGCCGTGCTCAACTATTACGGTCTTTCCCGAAAGCGTTGTCTCTCCGACGTAAACGACCTTACCCGGCAGGCAGACCTTGACGGAATCGCCATCCTTTACGTAATAGTTTACGCCCTCATGCTGATACTTTATTCCCGCATAGGAAAGGATTATATCGATACCGAAGCCACTTCGGATCTTTCTTGTCGTAGGATCCATTATCTTGTTGTCGCTCATCCAGTAGAGCTTATCCTCGTGAGCACCGAGATAAGGCGCAACAGCCTCGTTGAAGGCAGCGATCGTTGTTTCGTTACGAAGCTCCTCGACAGTTTCCTTCGGTATGTTCTGATTGTCCTTACCCTTCGATCTCTTTGTCAGTGCCACCGAGAGGTTACGGGTGGTATCGCCGTAGGTAAAAGTAAAATTATAATTTAGCGCGCCGTCATTATCGATTTCGTCCTTTAAGGAGAACGGAATGATAGCGTGATAATAATCGCCGTATTCATAGAACACAGGCTCGCAATCAAGCGCGGGCTGTGACGAGAAGGAAATGAGAGAGGGATCAACTATGTTCTTTGCAGATACGATAACGAAATCACCGTAACGAAGCGTGCTGTGCTCACTCACGTAGAATACGGGAGGAGACTGAACATTTGCAGTAAACAGATACTCGCCCTCTCCGTAATTATTCTTATTATCTGCTTTGTACCACTTTGCGGTAAGCTTTACATCATAAATCGTATTGTCTGCAAAGAGGTTAGGATCGATATTCTCGTAAACGTCGTCAAAAACCGTTTCGCCCGCTTCATTTTTGATAACGGCATAAACGTAATCGGGAACGATATTGAAATCAAGCTGAAGTCCGCCCGAAACCACACAGGTTTGGCTTCCCTCAATTTCGGTTACGTCGCCGTCGGTATAAGAGCCGTTAATTCCGATATATTTCCAGTTCATTGAGCTCGGGAGAACGTTTACGGAGCTTCCAACGTTCAAAACAGGCTGAGAAGCGTTCGGGAAAACGTCGGTTGCGAACTCGGTCTTTAAGAACTTGACAGCGTTTTTCTTAGCGATCTTGAAGAGCTTACCGTTACCGTCGCGGAAATAGCAGGCGGAGGGATCAGAGCTCATATAATAGGTGTATTCGGTTACGTCGTTATAGCTTGAATATGCGACCTTGTATACTGCGTAGGTCGATGCGCCCGAGGGGAGAGAGGACACTCTTTTAGCATCTCTGTGCATGCCTATAAGCGCGCCGTAAAGAGTTTTGCTTCCCTTGTCGGTTTTAAGATACGTCTCGCTCTCACCGCTCGGAACGGTCATCACGAGCTTTGATACCGAGCCCTCCGTTACGGGGTTCGCCTTGGAATATATATAGGACGACAGCGCTATTACGGTCGGCATTATAAGTATTGCCACGACTATCGCGAGAGTAATTATCTTATTCTTCATATTTATACACCTTTCGGGTTGTTTTCATCTATAAGTATATATTTCGACAGATATATTATACACTACTCTCCCCTCTCGGTCAAGATGTATAATAAAAAAATATATTGAAGAAATTTCGGTAATTATGTTGGAATCTGCGCGGAATTATGTTATAATTATATGAATATATTATTTTGGAGCGTTGTATGGTAAAAAGCGTAACCTTCCCCCGTCCGCATAATTTCGATCTCGATTTGATTTTCGACTGCGGTCAGTCATTTCGCTTCGTAAAAAGCAGCGATTGCTCATATTCGGGAATTGCCTACGGGCGCGTAGTTGATTTCATTCAGGACAGTGATAAAATAACCATCGTAGGCGCGGACGAATCCGACTTTGAAAATATATGGAAAAGATATCTCGCGCTTGATCTTGACTACTCCGCGTTAAGAGATGAGATCATATCCTCTCGTCCCGACGATGAGACTCTCAAAAGCGCTATGGAATACGGCGCCGGCATTCGTCTTCTCCGTCAGGAAAAATGGGAAACGCTTTGCTCGTTTATAATTTCTCAGAATAACAACATTCCGCGTATTCGCTCGCTTGTCGAGGCGCTCTCGCGCGAATACGGTGACAAGCTCGAAACATATTCCGTCGGAGAATTTTACTCCTTCCCTTCGGCAAAGAAGATAGCTGATGCCGGAATAGATAAGCTCCGCGAGCTGAAGGTCGGCTTCCGTGCACCATACATACACGATGCGGCTACAAAGGTCGCGTCGGGGGAGATCGACCTTGAAGCGCTTGATGCGCTACCTACAAACGAGCTTCTATCCACTCTTATGACAATAAAAGGCGTAGGTCTTAAGGTCGCCTCCTGCGTTGCCCTTTTCGCTTACGGAAGACTCGACTGCTTCCCTATCGACGTATGGGTCAAGCGCGTGCTTGAAAAATATTATCCCGAGGGCTTCGATCACACTTTGCTTCCGAATACCGCGGGACTCGTTCAGCAGTATCTTTTCTATTACGAAAGGTTCAGACAATGATAAATCTGCTTGCTAAGATCTTTATCAAAAACAAGAATTATTCCGATTCTTCCGTGCGTTCAAAATACGGAGTCCTTTGCGGGATCGTCGGAATAATTCTTAATATTCTGCTTTGTTTATCGAAGCTTGCCGTGTCGTTTATTACGGGTTCGGTCGCAATCAGCGCTGATGCCTTCAACAATCTCGGTGATGCGGGATCCTCAGTTATCACGCTTATCGGCTTCAAGCTTGCGGACCAGAAGCCGGATGAAAGCCATCCCTTCGGTCACGGAAGAATGGAGTATCTTTCTGCTCTTATCGTTTCGATGCTTATAATGCTTATGGGCTTTGAGCTCGGAAAAACGTCGGTGTCGAAGATAGCGGACGGTGACAGCCCCGTTTTCTCCTACGTTGCAATAATCGTGCTCGGTCTTTCCGTTCTTGTCAAGCTTTATATCTTTATTTATAACAGAAGCATCGGCAACAAGATAAACTCTCAGGCGATGAAGGCGACAGCCGTCGATTCTCTTACCGACTGCATCTCGACTTTCGCCGTGCTTATCTGCACTGTTCTTTCGAAATTCATCGACTTCAATTTCGACGGCTGGTGCGGTCTTGTCATCTCGGCATTCATCATATTCTCGGGCATCAAGGCGGCAAAGGAAACGATAGATCCCCTTCTCGGTACGCCACCCGAAAGCGATTTTGTCGACAACGTAGAAAAGATAGTTTTGTCATATCCTGAGATCGTCGGAATACACGATCTTGTCGTGCATAATTACGGTCCCGGACGCGTTATGCTGAGCCTACACGCTGAGGTATCTCAATCGATCGATATTCTGATCGCGCACGACATTATCGATAACGCAGAGCAAAAACTAAGCCGCGAGCTCAAATGTAGCGCCGTAATTCATCTCGATCCGATCGCAACCGACGATGAAAAGGTAAACGAAGTAAGAAGACGCGTAAGCGAGCTTGCAAAGGCGATTCATCCACAGATAACGATACACGATTTCCGCATGGTCGTCGGCGACAGTCATACGAATCTTATCTTCGATATGGCTGTTCCCTTTTCCATCAAGCGCGACGATGACGACATCAAAAGTGAAATGGCGCGCCTTGTCAAGGTCATTGACGAAAAGTATCTGACCGTGATCTGCATTGACAAAGAATTTATTAAGGACGGAGACTGACGAAATGGATTTCTGGAAGGAATTTTCAAAAACAGTTACAAGCGCGGCGGAATGCACCGCAAAGGGAGCTGAAAAGCTCACCGATATGGCGAAGCTGAAGTACAAGATATCCTCTCTCAACACAAAGCTGAACGACACTTTTACCGAGATCGGCAAGCTTCGTTATTCCGAGAAAAACGGCGGTATAGTTTCTGCCGAAGCCTACACCGAGCTTTTCGACAAAATCGACGAATATAACGCTTTGGTCGCAGAAGCGGAGACGGATCTATATGATCTTATGTGCTTCGTGTCCTGCCCGAAGTGCGGAACAAGAATGAAAAAGGACTGCCGTTACTGTCCTAAGTGCGGCGAAAAGCGATAAATAATGATAGCACTTAACTGTGAAAATATTTCTCTTTCCTTCGGAGTGGATGAGGTCTTAAAGGACGTTTCGTTTTCTGTTCAGGAGGGAGAAAAGCTTGGAATCATCGGTGTAAACGGCGCGGGAAAATCGTCGCTCTTTTCGATCATTTCAGGCAAGCGTGAGCCGAGCGGCGGCGCTTACTATATTGCAAAAAATCATACGGTCGGACTTCTTGAGCAGAACATTGCCTACGAAAGCTCAAAGACCATACTTGAAGAAGCTTATTCTGCATTTTCGGAGCTTATTGAGGACGAAAAGCGACTTGAGGAGCTTCGCATACAGGCACAGAAAAGCGGAAGCGAGGAGGACGCGAAGCGTTTTTCTTCACTTCAGGAAAGCTTTACTCAGCGAGGAGGCTATGAATTCAGAGGAAGATGCAAGGGGATATTAAAGAACCTCGGTCTTCCCGAGGTGTTCTGGGACAAGCCCGTTTCGTCGCTGAGCGGCGGACAGAAAACGCGCCTTTCCCTCACCTGTCTTCTTCTTACTGATCCCGATATTTTGATGCTCGATGAGCCGACGAACCATCTTGACGTTTCGGCTCTCTTCTGGCTTGAGAATTATCTCAAGACAAGCAAGAAAACGGTTCTTATCATTTCTCATGACCGATATTTTCTTGACAGCATCGTCGATTCGGTGCTTGAGATAGAAAATTGTAAGGGCAAGGTTTACAAAGGTAATTACACTGATTACGTTAAGCAAAAAGAAGTTGATCGCGAACTTGAGGAGCGTCACTACCGCAATCAGCAAAAGGAAATCAAGCGCATTGAAGCTTATATCGAGCAGCAGAGAAGATGGAACCGCGAGCGAAACATAATTGCCGCGGAAAGCCGCCAGAAACAGCTTGACAAAATGGAAAAGCTGGAGAAGCCCGAAAACCTTCCCGATTCGGTTCGTATGCGTTTTGAGCTTTCGGGCGAAAGCGGAAACGACGTTATGTCGGTAAGCCGTCTACGCAAGTCTTATCCATCAAAGCTTCTTTTCGATAACGTCACCTTTCAGGTCAAAAAGCACGACCGTCTCTTTATAACGGGCGAAAACGGTTGCGGAAAGTCAACTCTTATAAAGATCCTTGCGGGAAGGCTTGGGGCAGACAGCGGCTCGGTTCTTCTCGGGTCAAACGTTAAGATCGGCTACTACGATCAGGAAAACCAGGATCTCCATCCGTCAAGCACCGTTCTTGAGGAGCTTTGGAACACATATCCAACTATGAACGAGACGGTTCTCCGCAACACTCTCGCTCTGTTCCTCTTCAAGGGTGATGACGTTTACAAGCGCGTCTCGCTTCTCAGCGGCGGCGAAAAAGCGCGTCTTACCCTATCTAAGCTTATGCTCTCCAAAATGAATCTGCTGATCCTTGACGAGCCGACAAACCATCTTGATATCGTTTCGCGCGAGCGTCTTGAAAAGGCGATAGCCGAGTTTGAAGGAACCGTTATTGCAGTATCGCACGACCGTTATTTCGTCAACAAGCTTGCTACACGTATTGCCGATTTCGGGACCTTTGAGAGCGGCTGCGTTTACGTTTACGACGATAATTACAAATCGTTCCTCGAATACAAGAGATCGCTTCAGACAGGTGACGGCAGAAATGCCAAGGTAGAAGTGATGACCGCGTCAAAGGAGCAGTACCTCAGCGCCAAGCGTGACCTATCTGACAAGAGAAAGCAGGAGCGCAAGATAATCCGCGCGAAGGAGGATATTCAAAAACTCGAAAAACGCATTGAAGAAATTAACGATGAAATGTCCGGCGACGCGGCGTTTGACCACGTTAAGCTCGCTTCCCTTTCAACCGAGCTTGAGGAATCTGAAGAAAAGCTGATGGAACTATACGAGCTTCTTGACAGTCTCTCCGAGCTATGATAATAACCTGCGGAATTTTCCGCAGGTTATTAAAATATTTTGCAAAAACCACTTGACAAATCGGTTTTTATCTGTTATAATATCAACCGTTGACGCTGCTATGGCTCAGTTGGTAGAGCACATCCTTGGTAAGGATGAGGTCATCAGTTCGACTCTGATTAGCAGCTCCAGCCCCGCACAATTGTGCGGGGTTTTATTTTTGCCTATTGACATGTATCGTTTTTTGCTTTATAATTATAGCATACTATATAAAGGCGGTTATATCATGGACAACAACGTTACTGAAAACAATTCCCGCGAAAACCTGCTTCTCGGTATTGTAGGCGCTCTTCTTTTCTCGCTTATCGGCGGAGTCGTTTATTTTTTGCTTAATTATGTCGGATACATTGCGGCGATCAGCGGATTCGTAACCGTTTACTGCGCGATCTTAGGTTATAAGCTCTTCGCAAAAGGACTGAGCAAAAAGGGCATTATCGTCTCCGTTATTATTGCGGCGCTGATAATTGTCGTTTCCTGGTATTTATGCTTCTGCTGCGATATGCTGAATGTTTATGAAGATCTCAGCAAACAGGGAAAGCTTATTGGCGAGCCTCCTACGTTCTTTGAATATCTCCCTTACGGCTTTTATGATCTCGCCGTCAATCCCACCGTATTTGTCGATCTCGTGCTGAGCCTCGTACTCGGTGCTGTTGGCTGCTTTAGCTACGTTAAGGGGCTTTGGGGCACCGTGAAGACAGTTAAGAAGGAAGATAATAACGTTTAATATGGCATCACTGCGAAAACCCGCTCTTGAGTATGCCTTGAATGAATACGGAACATCTGCCGAATACCCTTGGGAAAGCGCTCCCGAATATGCGGTGCTTCGCCACGGAAACGGCAAATGGTATGCTGTTATAATGAACATTTCCCCGAGCAAGCTCGGGATTAACGGCGAACGGCTTATTGACGTTATGAACGTCAAGTGCGATCCGTTCTTGCTTGGCACGTTTCTTTCCCGTGACGGATATTTTCCGCCATATCACATGACGAAAACCGGAAACTGGATAACCGTCTCCCTCGACGGAAAGGTCGATATCGAACAGGTGAAATTTATGCTCGATATGAGCTACGAAATTATTGAAAAAAAGAAAAAATGACCGCCCGCACCAATTCCGGTACGGACGGCTTTTTTATTGCTCATGCTTTACTTCAGGCTTCGTGTCCGAAAGTCCTATGACCTTATCGACAGGAAGGGCAAAAGCTATTCCTTGTCCCGGCGTATTAAGACCGACTTCTTTATATAGCGCGTGAAGAATCGCATCGCGGTTTTCCTTATTCACGATTATCATAACGATCTCTTTATCGGGCTCGATCGTAATATTGAACATTTTTTCGGCTTCGATTCCCGCCGTTCCGCGCGCATGGATAACCGTTCCGCCTCCTGCGCCCTGTGCTTTTGCCGCGTCCATTGCCGCTTCGGAGAAGCCCGTGTTTACTATACATAAAATTACTTCATGTGTGTTTTTCATTGTCTTTCTCACTTTCCGCTGTTTGATAGGAACTGATATATTGCGACGCCGATAACTCCCGTCATAGAGACTGTGAAGGCGATACCCTTTCCATTTTTGACGGTCTTGAACTTATCTTCAAGGAAGCGGAGCACGGCGTCCTCTTTATCCTCTCTTATCACGCTGAATATTACAGTCTTATCCGTATCGGTAAGACCAAGATATGCAAGCATATCGGAGCTTGCCGTTCCCGATGCCGACATAGACAACTGCATATTTGCTTCAAATCCGCTGATATAGTCGAGGTAAAGCTCGGTTTTCGAGCGGTTTACAACAGTAATAAGCAGCTTGAGCTTAGGAGGAAGCAACTTTTTTTGTCTTGGAGCAGAGGGCTTTTTGATCTGTTTTTTATCCATTACCGTTCCTTCCTTACATAAAGTTGATTATCTGCTCGTCATCAGAGCTGAGAATGCGCTTCATCGCTATCTTTTCTCTTACGCGCTTGCTGAGTATTGCTCTAAATCCAAGCGCCTGTATCGTGATAAGTGGCGTCATTGCGACCATTGCGACGATACCGAATGCGTCCGTCATTACCTTGTCTCCGCCCTGAAGCGTCATACACACACCGACTGCAAACGGAAGAATAAAGGTTGAAGTGAGCGGTCCGCTTGCGACTCCGCCCGAGTCAAACGCGATCGCTGAATACAGCCCCGGAACGAAGAACGAAAGACCGAGCGCGATAAAGTAGCCGGGGATCATATAGTAAAGGATGCTGAAATCGAATACTATTCTTATCATCGAAAGTCCGATAGAAACTCCGACACCGATAGACAGCGCGAGCATCATTGACTTCTTGCTGACCGCACCGTTCGTTACCTCCTCCACCTGACGGTTGAGAACGTGTACTGCCGGCTCCGCAAGGACTACGACCATTCCGATAATAAAGCCGAAGATTATTACGATTGCGGGATTTGACTTTGCAAGCTCTGTTCCCATCTTATAACCGATTGGCATAAAGCCGATCGTTACTGCTGTGAGGAACACTACGAGTCCGAGGACTGTATAGAATATACCGACTGCTATCGTCAGAAGCTTCTTCTTCGGTAGTTTGAGAACAAATATCTGAAGGACAATAAAGAAGAGGACGACAAGTCCTATTGCGATCGCAACCTCCTCCGCTACTGAAAGAAGCGTTTTGAAAATATTGCCTCCGAGGTTATCCGCAACCGTCGAATAGGACGGCGCGGGCGGCATTTCGTTCTTTGCGAAGATGCCGAGGGTCATAACCGCGAGGATCGGTCCGATCGAGCACATCGCTATAAGACCGAAACTGTTTTCACCTACGTTTTTACCGCCGAGCGTTGCCGCGATACCGACACCGAGCGCCATTATGAACGGTACCGTTATAGGTCCCGTCGTCACTCCGCCCGAATCGAATGCGAGCGGAAGAAAGGCGTTATTACCGTTGATTATAACGAGCGAGGTTATCGCAAATAGAAGCATATAGAAGAATATAAGAAGCGACGAAAGCGGCTTGCGGAAGATTATCTTCAGCACCGAAAGGACAAGAAATATTCCGACGCCTATTCCGACGGTAACTATAAGCAACGTCGGGTTTATCATTTTTCCGACCTGCCCTGCGAGGACAGAAAGATCGGGCTCCGCGACAGTTATAAGAAGTCCCATGAGGAAGCAGACCGAAAGGAGCAGCATTATCTTCTTTGACTTAGCAAGTCCTGCTCCGATGTGCTCTCCCATAGGCGTCATCGCGATGTCCGCGCCGAGATTAAACAGACCAATTCCGAGAATGAGAAAAGCTGACGATATCAGAAATACCGTCATTTCGGTGCCTGTGAAATTAACTATCGGTGTCAGGTTCAAAAGAAAAACGATCACGCTTACCGGCAAGACCGATACCAGCGCTTCGTTCAGCTTTTTCAAAAGTATTTTATGCACTTTTCTTCTCTCTTTCGGCTTTAATTCATTATCATAATAAATTATATCATAATGACGGAAAAAATGCAAATGAAATCAGTTAATATTTTGTAAAGAATAAGCGCCCTTCGATTGAAAGGCGCTTCATTATTAAAATTTTCCGCCGCCTCGGTAAGAAGCACTGCGCGAGCCGCCGCCCGAGCGTCCGCCCGAATTATTATCGGCGCGTCTGGTACGGGTGACTGTGCGATATAAGTATAGGTCGAGGTCTTTTGTCAGCATAAAGCTGCCGCTTCTAACGTAATTTGACGCGGTCTTCTGCGAACGCACGCTCTTGAGCTTGCTTTTCATCGATAAGACGATGATGAGCGCTACTATCGCTCCGCTGACGGCGGCGATCAGCAGGTTTCCGAGAATATCAAAGGAAAGCGCATCGTCGCAAGCGTCGGCATAAGCCATAAAGCCGTCGTAAAACTCATCTTTTCTGAAATGAGGAAGCATTGCATCCTCGAGATCGTTTATATCGCCGTCACTGAACTCTTCATCAGCATCACCATACGTATAGATTCCGCACTCATTCAAGCTCATAACAAGCAGTAAAAGAATGCCGCTTTTGTCCTTGCCGTAGCCGTATCCGTTATCGCGATAATAAGCATCGGCGTAGGAATCCATATTTGCATCTCCGACATCGTTGACTATCACGACAACGAAGTGCATCTTATGCTCTTTTATCAGCGCAATGAGCTTATTCACGAGGCGATCTTCCTCGTAGTCGGATAATACGTCTGCTTCATCAACGACGGGATAAGTTGGCATATCGGGGGAAGCAAAGGAAATGATCGGCATAATTAGCGACAGGATTATCGCAAATACCGTTATTTTCAGTGTTTTCTTCATATCCGTCACCGCCTTATATCAGCCAAAACAGGTACAGGATCGCCATTGCGGCGGCTGTTATACCTGCGAACCAAAGACCGAGATACTTGAAGAACGCCTTTTTATCCATTGGAAGATCACCAACGAATTTACCCGTCTGACCGTTCATTGCAAAGGTGTATTTTTTGCCGTTCCATTCGGTCGTCATGAGCCACACGGGGAGAAGCGCATAGCGGATCCTACCCGACGTTGTCCGTATATAGGAGTGCTCGGGGACTACCGTTGCGTAGCCGATCGCCGTAGACAGAAATGCGTTTTCGGTGCTTCTCTTTATACGATCGTTTGCCCGCGGCTGGCTTTGCTCCGACGTTACGTCATATTTATCCGCAAGGAAGCCCGAGAGATACGCGGTCTTGAAGTCGACCGCATCTGCAAAGTTGTATGGCTCGATAGATTCCATCAAGGTATCGTCGAGCTTTTCCGAGCCGTCGACGGGGACGTTATCAAAGGATAGCATTCCCTCTCTGATAAGCGCGTAATGGCTCGTTTCTGTATAGTTATAGTTACTGTCGCTCCAGAAGCGAGTTCGCGTTGCACGGTAGCGGATCTTCGCATCCGCGTCGGTGTCGAACAGCCAGAACGGTGCGTAGATACCCTTGACCTCGTTTATGCGGTTTTCGTCCTTGAAGACCTTCGGAAGCAGCTTTTTGCCGCTCAAATGGCGCTTTAATCCTTCCATTGCTGCGTTTTTGTCAAGCTTGAAGGGTATGACGAGGTCGGGCATCAGCTCGCCGCTGAGGTTTCCAACAAAGACAACAGGATTTCCGCAGTAGGGACAAGACGTCGCGGCGGTTACGTCCTCGCAGACTATCTCGCCACCACAAGAATTGCAGGAATAGATTGCCATTCCGTCATCCTCGCTCCATTTATTGTCGCTTTCGTTTTTCCAGTCGAACTCGTCTTCTTTATCGTCAATACTGTCTTCAGCGAGGTTTTTGACGCTTTCAACGTCAAACTCTGTGTCGCAGTAGGGGCATTTCATATTCTGCCCCTCTGTATTAAACTCTAATTTGCCGCCGCAGGACGGACATTTATATTCGAGAATTTCGTTTTCCACTTGTTACTCCGTGACGTCAGATCATATCTTCCGCGTTAAAGGGATCACCGCACTGAGGGCAGAACTTGGGAGGATTCGACTTATCCTCGGGTTCCCAGCCGCACTTATTGCAACGGAAGGATGCGGTCGGTTTCTTTGCGCCGCAGTTTGAACAGAAATTGCCCTGATTTACCTGTCCGCAAGTGCATTTCCAGCCGCTTTCAGGCTTTTTTGATCCGCAATTTACGCAGAAGTTTCCGCTGTTTTCCTGTCCGCAGGAGCATTTCCAGCCGTTTGCGGGAGCCGTCTTGGGGGCTGCTGCCTGCTGACTTTGACCCATTGCGAAAAGGTTGCCCGCGTTATTTCCGCCCGCGTTCATCGCCATTCCCATACCGACAAAGCCGTTCATTGCTCCGCCTTCGTTGTTTGCTGCCGCTTTCATGGCGTCAGCCTGAGCGCCGACGAGCGTTGCAGCCGCCATTGTGGGATCGCGCATAATTGCAACGCGCTGTGCATCCTGAATAAGCTTTTCCTCGTCCTCGGGAAGGGTTATCGGATTGAGAGCGATGCTCTTCACCTTAAGTCCGCGAAGGTCTGCCCATTTAGCGGAAAGTGCCTCGTTTATCGCATTTTCAAGCTCCGTTGTGTATGCTACTATCTGATTCGGGCGAATGCCGAGAACCGAAAGCTTCGCGAGAGCCGGTGCAAGGGAGCTGATGAACTCGGTTTTGAGCTGTGTGTCAAGCTCGCTTCTTCTGAACTCGCGCTCAACGTTTCCGCATACGTTCGTATAGAAAAGAAGCGGGTTTACGATACAGTAGGAGTATATTCCCGAGCAACGCACGGACACATCGATATCGAGACCAATCTTATTGTCGACAACTCTGAACGGGATCGGGTTCGGAGTGCCGAACTTGTTATCGTAAAGCTCCTTGGTATTGAAATAGTAGACTCTCTGATCCTTTCCGGTATCTCCGCCGAAGGTGAAACGTCTGCCTATCGTCTTAAAGGTATCAAGAATGCTCTGACCGAGGTTCCCTGCAAAGATGCTCGGCTCGCTTGAGGTATCGTAGGTATACTGGCCGGGCTCGGCACATACCTCAACTACCTTTCCCTGCTCGACGATCATCATGCACTGTCCGTCTGCAACTGCGATTCCCGAGCCGTTTGAAATTACGTTATCGCTCCCCTTTTTATTTGAGGAACGTCCGCTTGTTTTCTTCTGACCCTTTACGACCAGAACGTCGCTTTCGAGCGCGTCACAGTAAAAAAATTCCTTCCACTGATCTGCAAGTGTTCCGCCAAGCGCGCCTATGCCTGCTTTAATAAGTCCCATATTATATTCTCCTTTTCGGATTTATTTCGGTTAACCGTTTATTTTATTATATCAAGTATTTCTCGGTTTTTCAATGGTAATGTACGCTTTTTTAAGTCAATTTCAGGCGTTGACGGATATAATTCAGGGTTTTTTCAATATGTTTTGAATATTTTTGAGCCATTTCTTCGTTTTTTGAGAAAACATGAAAAAACTTTATCGGCTTTTTTACAAAACCTATTTATTTTTTTATGTTTTTATGATATAATGTAATACTAAAACGAATTTCGGAGGACGGCATGGCTAAGCTATATTTTAAGTACGGCGCAATGGGCTCATCGAAAACGGCGCAGGCTCTTATAACCAAATTTAATTACGAGGAACGCTCGATGAAGGTTTGGCTTATCAAGCCCGCAATCGACAACCGCGACGGTGAAAGAGTTATCCGTTCGAGAATAGGTCTACAGGCAACCTGCGAGATTATCTTCGACGGTGAGAATATATACGATATTTTTGTGTCAAATCATTCTGACTGCGACGTTATCATTGCAGATGAATGTCAGTTCTTCACCTCTGAGCATATCGATCAGCTTCGCAAGATAGTTGACGAGCTTAACATCCCCGTTATGTGCTTCGGTCTGCGTGCAGACTTTATGTGCAAGCTCTTTACGGGAAGCAAGCGTCTTTTTGAGCTTGCCGATTCGATATCAGAGATCAAGACGATCTGCTCCTGCGGTGCGAAGGCTACCGTTAATGCCCGTCTTGACGAGAATATGAACGTCGTCACCGAAGGCGCGCAGGTGCTTCTCGGAGGTAACGATCTTTACATTGCCATGTGCCACAAGTGCTGGCAGGAAAAAATCACAAATCAAAACAAGTAATATAAGCGAGGTAAAAACAATGGAACTTTCAAAAATTCTTTCTAAATGCGACCATACTCTTCTCTCTCAGGCTGCTACCTGGAACGAGATCAAGGCAATTTGCGACGACGGTATCAAATTCGGTACTGCGTCGGTCTGTATTCCCGCTTCCTACGTTAAGCGCGCGAAGGAATACGTGGGCGACAAGCTCGCTATCTGCACCGTCATCGGCTTCCCAAACGGTTACTCGACGACCGCCACCAAGGTTTTTGAGTGCAAGGATGCGCTCTTGAACGGTGCTGACGAGATCGACACCGTTATCAACATCGGCGACCTCAAGGACTGCCGTTACGACGAGATCCTGAACGAGCTTAAGGCACTTAAGGAAGCTTGCGGCGAGAAGATCCTCAAGGTCATTATCGAGACCTGCCTTCTCACCGACGTGGAAAAGGTCAAGATGTGTCAGATCGTAACCGACTCGGGCGCTGACTACATCAAGACCTCGACCGGCTTCTCGACGGGCGGTGCTACTCGTGAGGACGTTGCACTTTTTGCCGCTAACGTAGGCAAAAACGTGAAGATCAAAGCGGCAGGCGGTATTGCTTCCCTTAAGGACGCTGAGGATTTCATAAACCTCGGTGCAGACCGTCTCGGTACAAGCCGTATCGTAAAGATCGCAAAGAACGAGCAGCACAGCGGATATTAATTAAGGAGAACACTAAAATGTCAGATAAACATACACCTCATATTAAAGCTACACCTTCCGATTTTGCAAAAACCGTCCTTATGCCCGGCGACCCGCTTCGTTCGAGGTTCGTTGCCGAGACCTTCCTTGAGAATCCCGTTCTCGTAAACAACGTTCGCGGTATTCAGGGATATACGGGTACCTACAAGGGCGTTCCCGTAAGCGTTATGGCGAGCGGTATGGGTATGCCATCTATCGGCATCTACTCCTACGAGCTTTACAATTTCTTCGGAGTTGAGAACATTATCCGTATCGGTTCGGCAGGAGGTCTGGCTGAGAACGTACAGCTCCGCGACGTTCTTATCGGAATGGGCGCATGCACCAACTCCTCTTACCAGGAGCAGTACAACCTCGGCGGAAACTTCGCTCCCATTGCTGACTTCGGGCTTCTTCGCAAGGCAGTAAACGAGGCAGAGGCGCTTGGAGTACGTTATCAGGTCGGTAACCTTCTATCATCTGACGTCTTCTACAATGCCAATCCCAAGTTCAACGACGGCTGGCACCGTATGGGCGTTCTCGGCGTTGAAATGGAAGCAGCGGCTCTTTATATGAACGCGGCTTATTCGGGCAAGAAGGCACTTGCTATCTGCACCGTTTCCGACCACATCATAAGAGGTGAGGCACTTGACGCTGACGCGCGTCAGAGCACCTTTACCGATATGATGACCATTGCACTCAATATTGCGGCATCCGAAAACTGATTTTTTGGGGTAATTTATGCCTAAATACGAAGAAGTAAAAAAAGAAATAGCCGATCAAATTGAAATAGCTAAAAGAGAGCACTGCTATCCCGGTACGGCGTTCCCCGATTCGGGAGCGATCCGCCGCCGCGACGTTGTGCGCGACCGCGGAAGCGTTTGGCGTCCGACATTCGTTCACGACGTTGACAAGATCATGCACTGCCCTTACTACAACCGCTATTCCGATAAGACGCAGGTATTTTCTCTAACCAAAAACGACGATATTACAAGACGTGCCCTTCACGTTCAGCTCGTATCTCGTATTTCCCGTACCATCGGTGCGGCGCTTCATCTTAATCTCGACCTGATAGAAGCAATTTCTCTCGGTCACGATATCGGTCACACGCCCTTCGGTCACACGGGCGAGCACTACCTTGACGGGCTTTATAACGCTTATACGGGACGTCATTTCTACCACAATATTCACTCCGTCCGAGTTCTCGACGGAATATTCCCCTACAATATCAGCCTTCAGACACTTAACGGCATTGCCGCGCACAACGGTGAAATTGAGGTTGAGGAATATCATCCCGTTCCGATCTCATCTTTCGACGAATTCGACAAGATGATCGAGCGTTGCTACTGCGATCCCGCAGCGGCGGCCGAGCTTATGCCCTGTACACTTGAAGGAAGCGTTGTTCGTCTTGCCGACATTATCGCATATCTCGGCAAGGATCGTCAGGACGCTATATACCGCGCCAAGGTAGTTGACGCAAGCGCGTTCATTAACGAGGAGATCGGCTCGATCAATTCCGAGATCATAAATAATCTTGTCGTAAACGTCATTGAGACCAGCTACGGCAAGCCCTATATTGGTCTTGATTCAAAGCATTTCAAGGCGCTGAGCAAGTCAAAGCTGGACAACTATGCGCGTATATACAACCGCGCGGCGGCGCTTGCTCATCTTGATACGACAGTCAAGCCGATGATGGCAGATATTTACGGACAGATGCTTGACGACCTCAAAAACGGCGTCAAGAGCTCGCCGATCTTCACTCATCACATCGATTACGTCAACGCGGTCTACTACAAGAAGCGCAAGGTTCCTTACGAGAACAGCGAGCCGAACCAGATCGTAGTTGACTACATTGCAAGTATGACCGACAACTATTTTATCGAGCTTCACAAATATCTCTTCCCCGAAAGCGATCTGAAGGTCGAATATGCGGGCTACTTTGACGAGGAGCTTCGCGCAAGAGAGGAAAAGAAGAATGTTTGATAAGATACTCGATTTAATAAAAAAATATCCCGTTATTATTATTCATCGTCACAAGAATCCCGACGGTGACGCCCTCGGAAGCCAGATCGGTCTTAAGCATATTATCCGCGACAGCTTCCCCGATAAGACAGTTTATGCCGTCGGTGATATGACACCAAGATACGCTTTTATGGTCGACGAACCGATGGACGAGATCTCCGATGATCTTTATAAAAACGCGCTCGCAATCGTTCTTGATACGTCCGCAAAGGTGCTTATAAGCGACGAAAGATACACGCTCGCACCCGAGAATGCACGCTTTGACCATCATCTCTTCGTTGAAGAAATCTGTAACGAGGAGCACGTTGACACGAGCTTTGAAAGCTGTTGCGGTCTCATTGCTTCCTTCGCTAAGAAATGCGGCCTAACTGTTTCGGAGGTTGCCGCTAAGGCACTCTACACCGGTATGGTCACAGATTCGGGACGCTTCCGTTACGATTCGACGACCTCGCAGACCTTCGAGATGGCTTCCTTCCTTATGGAAAGGAAGTTCGACATGAACGAAATATTCAGAAATCTTTATTCGGACGAGCTCTCATCAATACAGCTGAGGGCAAAGTTTACGCTCAAAATAAATATTGCGGAAAACGGTGTAGCATACATCTACACGACTCTTGACGAGGCAAAGAGCTACGGTGTTGACAATTTCACCATCTCGCGCGGAATGGTAAACACAATGTCAGAGATCAAGGGCATCGACCGTTGGGTAAACTTTACTGAGACCGATAACGGCGTACTTTGCGAGCTCCGTTCGTCAAAGATGAATATAAATCCCATTGCCGTGAAGTACGGCGGAGGAGGTCACAAGAAGGCAAGCGGTGCTACGCTAAAGGATAAAGACGAGGCAATGGCGCTCCTTTCTGACCTCATTTCCCTTTCGGAGGATAACAATGAAGCTTGAAAATATGACAGCTATACTTAATAAAATAAAGGAATATGATTCTATCGTCATATTCCGCCACAAGCGTCCCGACGGTGACGCGGTCGGTTCAACCAAGGGACTTCAAAGAATTTTGCGTCTTTCCTTCCCCGAAAAGACGATTCTGCTTTCAAACACCGATTATTCCGATTACGTAAGCTTCCTCGGCGAGGAGGATGGAATTATTTCCGACGAGATTCTCAGTAAGTCGCTCGGTATCGTAGTCGATACTGCAACAACCGAAAGAATTTCGGACAAGCGTTTCAACCTCTGTCCCGAGCTTATCAAGATCGACCATCACATTAGTGTTGATAACTACGGCAATCCTTCATGGGTTGTCGAGGAAAAGTCCTCATCCTGCGAGATGATTGCAGAGTTTTACTATGCTTTTCGCGACGAGCTTAAAATTGATACTGAAGCCGCTACATACATTTACGCAGGAATGGTTACAGACTCGGGGCGATTCCGCTTCCGTTCGGTTTCGGGCGATACAATGAGGTATGCGGGTATGCTTCTCGATCTCGGAGTTGATACCGATCACCTTTACGCTCACCTTTACATGAAGGAATTTCACGAGTTCAAATTCCACGGCTACGTCCTTGATAATATCAGAATGACAGAAAACGGCGTTGCGTATATAAGAGTAACGGCTGACACCCGCAAGGAATATGGGCTTACTTACGAAGAAGCGAGCGCTTGCGTTTCTTATATGGATTCAATCAAAAATTCTCTTATCTGGATCGCGTTCATTGAGGCTGATGACGGAGAGATCAGAGTTCGTCTGCGCTCACGCTTCGTCACCGTAAACGAGATTGCGGAAAACTACCGTGGAGGCGGTCACGACTGCGCAAGCGGTGCGACCGTTTATAACGACGACGAAATTGCCGCACTTCTCTCCGATGCAGACAAGCGTCTACGCGACTACAAGGAAAATAACGAGGGTTGGTTATGAAGATACTTATAGTTAACGACGACAGTATGTCATCTCCCGCACTTCCCGGCCTTATCCGCTGGGCGAGAACACGCGGCGAGGTTACGGTGGTTGTACCGAAGGTAGAGCAAAGCGGAATGAGTCAGTCGCTTGAGTTCGTCAAGCCTGTTGCTCTTTCAAAGGAGCTTATTGCTGACGATATTGAGGTATATGCTCTCGATTCGACTCCCGCCGACTGTGTCAGATTTGGAGTTACGGGACTTAAAACCAATTACGATCTCGTAATTTCGGGAATCAACAATGGCTACAATCTCGGCGATGACATTGCCTATTCCGGTACTGTCGGTGCGATTCTCGAGGGCTCGCGTCTCGGAATTAAGGGTATTGCCATCTCTGCCGGTCACGACAGATTTGTGACGGCAGTCGAGGAGCTTGACCGTATCTTTGATTACGTTCTTGAAAAAGATCTGCTTTCAAAGGGCGATCTCTTTAACATCAACATTCCTCACGAGATCAATGGCTTCAGGATCACGAAGCAAGGCGGTGAATTTTACACCGACGAGTTTATCGACTGCGGCGACGGAACAGTGCTTCAGACAGGAGAGCCTGTTATGCGAGAATTTAACGATCTGACGGTTGACATCGACGCCGTCAAAAATGGCTACGTTTCGATAACACCGCTCACCGCGTGCAAGACCGATCTTGCCGTCTTTGAGACGATCAAAAATATCGACTGAATAAACATCCCCCTGCATATGAAGTGAACCCAAAAGTTTAGACAAAATTAAATATTAAATAATTTGCGAATGAGCTCGGTATTGAACTGGGCTCATTCCTTTTAGTTTGAGAGAGATTCTGTCGTTATTGTAGTAATGTATATACTCTTCCAACTTTT
>JAZQGR010000057.1:0-3422 GCA_045540115.1 Eubacteriales bacterium | reverse complement strand
GTCGCTTCCGCCTCATTGTTCAGATCGATCTCAAAATCAAGCACTCCGTAGCCCTCGGAGTCGCGCGTGTCGGAATTGACTCTGCCCGTTGCATTCTGCCACATTTCGGGCATATCCGACAGTTCATCCTTCATCACCTCGGGGTCGATATTTGAGTATTTGTCGATGATGTAGTTATTTATCGTTTCATCAAGGGGCTTGTTGATGAATCCTATGCTGAACGGGCCGGGTGGCAAGACCGTAATTTCCTGTTGGTAATAATTGCCTTTATCGTCAAACGGATCTCCGCCTACATACCAAATGTTTCCCTTACTCTCCATATTGCTGCCAAAATTCGCCAAGATCATTATAGTATCGTACGTTGCGTTTATCACCCACCAGCCGTTTTCGTCCTTTGTTCCCATATAATAGGCATCAATATCGCCTCTGCTGTCGGTAATATACACGCTCTCTACGTTTTCATCATTTTCAAGCTGAATATGGAACATATAATCGCTTTCGAACGGAGAAAACAAAATGGGTAAGGGATCCACGGAGCCGTCGGACTTAATAACGTGCTTCCTTCCATTATAATACATATGCAAGTTTTTGATATTGGTTAGATTATCGGCAAACAGAATCTCATATTGCGCGGTGGTTTTAGTTTCACCGTCAACCGTTACCGATGCGCTGATAAGATGAAGCGCGTCGGCATCGTTGCCCGAAAGCTCGACCAGAGCCGACCAACGTCCGCTTTCGTAAGCGGTTGCGCGCCCGATGACCCATTCGCCGTCATAAACGGTAACCGAAGCACCCGGGACGGTTACTCCTTGCACCAGAATACTTTGAGTAGAGGTGGTCGTCGGGACTTCGATGGTCACGTATTCCACGGTCGTGGAGATACTGCCAGCAAATTCCCGATAGCTGACTCCCGCATAGTTAAAGCAGAAGGAAGCCGAAGAAACGATCAGACCGTAGGTCGTGGGGCTTGCGGAAAACTGAACAGTGCCCGAGTTTTCCGTGATCTTGATACGAAGCTCGCTGTCGGTCAGTTCGGTGTCGGATGCTGAAGCTCCGTCCAGAGTCACGCTTTCCTCGGATACGAGGAGTCCCTGCGTGATCGTGATAACTATCTCCTTGCCCGAAAGAGCATAATCCTTGAATTCTTCCTTAAGGCTGTAGCTCAGGCGGAAATCTATCCTTCCCGATGCTGTGACCTCGCTGTCAAGCAAGAGATACGAGGTCTTGCCCTCGTCGAGCCATACCGAGGCATATGTGCTCTCCTTGGATATGGTGATATCCTGCACCGCTATCTCGCCATTTATAAGCTTTACCGTGCTCTTAACGTAATCGCTGCCCTCCTGCATTCCGAGCGTTTCGTAGTCGGAAAGTGAATTCTGAATCCAATTTCTGACTTTACCCTGGAGTGCTACGACCGTGTAATTTCCCGCAGGAAGATAGTCGCTCGTATATTTTCCGGAGTTCAGATTCATTGTTTGAATGTGCGCTCCCTCACTATCGTATATAGCAACCGTGGCACGGCTCTGCGCAGTGACGGTTCCCGTTACGTAGCCCTTTTGCGCCGCGCGGAGAGTCACCTCGGCGCATTTGTTTTCATCAAGCTCGACCAAGGTGACGCTTTCCTCGCATTCTCCCGTTTTGGAGATAAGGCGGACGGTCACCTTACTGTAGTCCTTGATGCTCTCACCGTTGTTCGCAGTCTTTTCAGCAGGGATCAGAATATAGTCACCTGCTGTATAGGCAGGGAATTCATATTCCTCCGCCGTTCCGTTATCGCCGAGGAATACGCTGACGCGGTAAGAGGAAAGAGAATCTTCAGTATAGCCGTCACTTCCCGTCAGCTTCTTTTCGACTTTGGCAGTGATCAGATTGCCGCCCGTGACGTAAACGAGCTTATGATATATGGCGTGCTCCACGAGCGAGCTGCCCTCGTCGCACACTATCGCCACATTATCGTTAGCATCAAGTGCAGACGAGCCTATGGTTTCGGGGTTGCATCCCATTGCCATGATCAGCGACAGCTCATCACAGTATTCAAAGGCATATCTTCCTATTTCGGTAACCCCCGCGGGGATCGAAACCGATTGCAGATACTTGTGGTCATACGCGGCTCTTTCGCCGATGACAGTGACCGTTTCGGGGATCGCGTACTCGGTTATCTGCTTGGCTGTCGGGATCTGTATCAAGGTCGTTCCGTCTGCGCTGAACAGAACTCCATCCGAGGAGAAGTATGCAACTCCGAGCGCATCGCGGTTTCCCGCCTCATCAATTACGAAAATATTCTCAAGCGCACTATGCCGATAGAGTGACGGTGGCGCGTACTCCGCTGTTGCAGGTACATAAAGCGTTGTCAGCTTTTCGGACCCACCCACGACGCTGTTATTGACAGTTTCTGGGGTCAGCTTTTCCGAAAGAGTAAAGCTTGTCATATTATTACAGCCATAGAACGCATCGTATTCAAGCGTATGGACGTTCTTTCCGAGTACTATCTCCGTAAGACCATTACAGTAAGCAAACGCCGCCTGCTTTATCACTTCAAGACTTTCGGGCATCGTTACCTTTGTGAGAAGCTTATTATCTCCGAACGCATCCTTACCGACGGTCTTTGTGCCTTCGAGTATAGAATAGCTTTCATCTGCCTTTGCTCTGGGATAAGCAAGCAGAGTATCGCCCGTCGCATTGGCATTTCTCGGGTCTGCAGTATACAGCACCCCGTCTGCCGAGGTGAACACGGGATTTCCGTCCTTAACTATGATCTCTGTCAAGGTATCCTTGAACATCATATTTGCGGGAATGAATGCAGCATTCTTGGGTACGATCAAGGTCTTCAGCGGAGAGCCGCTCAGCGTACCTGAGGTCGATGTCAGAACGTCGTCAAGCGCGGGCGACAGTGTCAGACTCTCGAGCGCGGTGCAGTAATAGAAGGCATAATCATCCAATTCCTGCACGTCGGGACCCATATCGATGGACTTCAGATTTTCACAGTGGAGGAAAGCCTCGTAGCGGATCTCCTTTACTCCCGCCGCGATCTCCACCGAAGTCAGATTGTTGCAATAATAAAAAGCATGTTCACCGATGGCAGTCACGTAGCAATCACTCGGCACGGTGTAATCCGTGATCGGACTGTTTCTCGGCATCCGCACCAAGGTGAGATCGGTGGCAGAGCTTTCTCTCCTGAAAAGAACACCGTCACGGCTATAGTACCAGGTGTTTTCCGGGTCGGCAACGATCTGTTGCAGAGTGGAAATGTTAAGAAAATTCTCCGCCACGCTGACAACGCCCGGTCCGAGCACCAGCGTGGTCAGATTTTCACAACCGGAAAAAGCAGAGCCGGCCACCGCGACAGGCGTATCTCCGTCCGGGAGATGAACGGTTGTCAGAGCGGCAGCACCGTAGGCGATGTTGTTATCTATTGATACCAC
>JAZQGR010000056.1:0-75365 GCA_045540115.1 Eubacteriales bacterium | reverse complement strand
CTACACCTCATCCACCGCAGACGCAGCGTCTGCGGTCCCCCTGTCTCGCTGCGGCTCGGTCACGCCGCGGCTCTGACTGCCACCGGCAGTCATTCACTACCGCGTCGCCGCTTCGCTACCCAAAGGGAAGGCTAACAACGTTTCGCGTCTCTTTGGTATGTTGTTTGTAGGGCGGGGGTTTACTCCCGCCGTGCAAAACCAGTGTTACATTTGTTCCGAACGGGCGAACACAGTTCGCCCCTACTACGGAAACGCCCGACCGCAACACATACACAACAAAAACATTGACTTTTCATTCTTATTCTGTTATTATATATTTATTGTTATTTGAAAGGCGTGGTGAAATGAGTAAGATCTCGGTTATAATGGGTATATATAACTGTGAAGCGACGCTTGGCGACGCGATCGAGTCGATCCTTGCCCAGACCTACCGTGATTTTGAACTCATAATGTGTGACGACGGATCAACTGACGGCACCTATGCCCTTGCGCAGTCTTACGCCGAGAAGCACTCAAATATCAAGCTTCTGAAAAACGAGAAGAATATGCGCCTCGCCTATTCACTGAACCATTGTCTGTCGGTTGCCGACGGCGAATATATCGCGAGAATGGATGCCGATGACATTTCCTGTCCTACACGCTTTGAAAAGCAGGTCGCGTTTCTTGACAGTCATCGTGAGATCGACCTTGTCGGCACGTCTCTTACCATAAAAGACGGGGACAAGCTTCTTTACAACCGAATTTACGAATACGATCCGATCAAAAACGTTTACCTTACCGCCTCTCCCTTTGCTCATCCGACAATTATGATGCGCAAAAGCGTCCTCGATGCCCTCGGCGGTTATCGGGTTTCGCCCGAGACGATGAGATGCGAGGATCTTGATTTGTGGTTCCGATTTGCGATCGCGGGCTATAAGGGTATAAACCTCCCCGATCCGCTTTATCTCTATCAGGAGAGCCTTTCCGATTACAAAAAGCGTACCGTCAAGGCGGCTCTCGGTATTCGCAAGGTCTATCTTAAATATTATAAGGAAACAAACGCACCGTTTAAATACAAGCTGATGACGCTCAAGCCCGTCGTCGCCGCGTTCCTTCCCGCCTCCTACAAGGCAAGGCATCACCGCAAGGCAGGTCAGCCGATCAAGTAACGCATCAAATCTTCCGAAAGGAGACCGACAAATGAAAAAGCTTAAAGATCTGAACGATTCGGTTCTCCTCGGCGAAGAAGGAATGTCAAATCACTCTCCGCGCCTCGCCGCACGTGCGGTTCTGCGCCGCCGCGACGGTAAGTACGCGCTTATGTATACCGAAAAATTCGACCTGTATTCCCTGCCGGGCGGCGGAGTTGAAAAGGGCGAAGGGCTTATCGATGCCCTGAAGCGCGAGATCTTCGAGGAAACGGGCTGCTCGTGTGACAAGATCCGCGTCCTCGGTTACGTTTACGAGAACCGCGCCTGCCACGATTTCACTCAGAAATCCTTCTACTTCGCGGTCAAAACCGAAAAGCATATCGAGAAAAACCGCCTTACTCCAAAGGAGCGCGCCGTGAACGTAAAGCTCCTCTGGGTGCCGTACGAAACGCTTGTCAAGAAGATCACAGGCTCAAATCCCGAGACCGCGCAGAAAAAATATATCCAAGCCCGTGACGCCGCCGCACTTGAGGAGTACGATAAGTGGCTTAAAAGCCGAGTACAAAAGGGGTAAAGGTATTTATGAAAGCTAAAAGGCTTTTAACGGTATCAGAGTATATCCTGATATTCTTCCTCGGTATCATTTTAGCGCTTAATTATTACCTTTTCATCGTCAAAAACAATTTCGCCCCCGCTGGAGTCGGCGGAATCACAACGATGATACAGTACAAGACGGGGATCAGCATCGGCTATATGTCGTTGCTGATAAATATTCCTCTGTGTATCCTTGCTTATTTTTTCGTTGACCGCGCTTTTGCAAAACGGTCGTTGTTCTTTTGCCTCGCCTATTCCTTTTCGTTTATGCTTTTTCAGAGGATCGGCTTTACGGCATTTCAGTACAATGCAGACGGTCACAACACGATCTTTCCGGTAATACTCAGCGGAGTTATCAGCGGAGCGGTCAACGCCTTTTGCTTCAAGGTAAGCTCGTCGACGGGCGGCACCGATATAATTTCCAGATATATAAGCAAGGTCAAGCCCGAGCTTAACTTTTTCTACGTCACCTTTATTCTTAATGCTGTCGTTGCAGTTGCATCGTTTTTTGTCTACGCGACCCGCGACGAGAACGGATCTCTCGTATACAATTACGAGCCGATATGTCTCTGCGTGCTCTACTGCTTCCTTGCAACCTTTGTGGGCAACTATATAATCACGGGCACAAAGCAAGCATATAAGTTTACGGTGATAACGACGCATCCGGACGAAATAACCGCCGAGATCTTCGAGAAGCTTCGCCATGGAACGACCCGTGTCAGTGCGGTCGGTTCATACGGGAATACCGAAAATACTGTTCTTCTCTGTGTGGTAAATAAGCACCAGATGGTCGATTTCAAAAACATTCTCTCAAAATACGACAATACCTTCTCATATTGCGAAACCGTGAATGAAACTTACGGAAATTTCAAAAAGATCAGATAAATAACCGCCCATTAGCAGATTGAGCTTATCCCTAAGCTCAATCTGAAATGAAATCAATTTGCTTCGCAAATTGGTGAAATACGACTTGCGTCGTATGAAATAGGCTTCGCCTATGAAATATTTTCTTCGAAAATATTAAGGAATAAAAATGATCCGTTGCATTTTGCAACGGATCGTTTTTTACAATAATATGCCCAAAGGGCATATATCATATTGCGATAGCAATATTTCACATTTCCGTGGGGAAATATTTCACTGTGATTATGATAATCCCTTATCGCAATCACCCTTTCGGGTGCTTTTTGTTATTATAAATTCAGAAGAACAGCTTTTTTCTGAGCGCTCTGCGCAGGGGCTTACAGATGCCGACGATGATAAGAAACATTCCGATGAGGAAGAGGGAAAATGCGGGGTAGAGCGACCAGCGCCACATTTTTTCGATATCGAACGCGACGCAGGAAAGGAACTCGATAAGCATCGAAAAGGCGCCGAGTGCGATTATTGCGCCGCCGAAGATATATGGCGATCCGCCTCTTGTATACCGTGTCAAAGCGACGACGGTCGTTACGATCAACGCAGTTATTCCGACAACGGGAAAGGCGAAGGGGAGAAACCACTTTCCGCCCGTCTTTTCGCTTATATACAGAAGCAAAATTCCTGTCGCGAGGAAGTCGATCGGAACAAAGACTACGGGGTTCGGCTTATTGAACCAAAATGGCAGAATAAAGGTAACGTAAAGGAGAATAAGAGAAAGCAAGACGTATCCCGACCATTCAATGTGTCCGTTCACCTTTATATCGGTAAGCAGGCATATCATTATCGGAATGACGAAAGAAAAGGTCATAATAAACATTATTCCAAGCTTGCTTATCCCCTCGATTATCTTGCCGGGGTGCGGCGGATACGGTGAATCTTTTTCGGCTCTCACCAGCCCGTCGGGGCAGATGACAGTCGTGCCGCAAAGCGGACAGCTTTTTTCACTATCGGCGAGCTCAACGCCGCATTTTACACAGTACATATTTTTTCCTTTCTGCCCGATGGGCGGTAGTGGATGTATTTTAGGTTGGATTTTCAATAGAACGCTGTCTTGCCTTCCCCTCAGGGGAAGGTGGTTGAGCAAGGCGAAACCGGATGAGGTGTCCCAAAACGATGTAACATCACATCCGAACACCTCATCCGTCTGCTCCTTCGTCGCAGCCACCTTCCCCTGAGGGGAAGGCAAGACGACGTGGCAAAGCTTCTTTGCGTTAATCCCCCGTACCGTTACTCTCAACGAGAATATGGACACCCATTTTGCGCAGGGTCGTAAAGAAGTTTCTTTCAAGGTCGGATTCCTTGATGCCGCGGACGAAGTTGACGATCAGCTTGCCGTTATAGGAAAGATATCCACAGTTAACGGGCGAGATCGCCTGCAGACCGAGGACGAAATCGAATCTTTCAATATGCTTCACCATACTTTCGGGAAGCGTAACTACGCCGAGATTCGACATACAGATACTCGATTTTTTCTCGCCGACGGCGGTATAAACGAGCTTCATCGCGAAATTTTTTATAAACAGCGGCATTATGCGCAGTATCTTCATGCGCTCCGAGCGAACGTTCGGCGTAAACTTTGCTGAAAGGTACTTGGCGTTGAGGTCAAGCCCCATCTTGTGATGAACCGCCTTGACCATTTCCTCGAAGGTGTATTCACCGAGTCGGGGATCAATATCCGGCGTAATATACTGCGCAAAGTTTCGCATCGTTTTGCTCGGCAAGAAGGAACGCAGGTTTATAGGTATAAGCACTCTTACGTGCTTCAGATGCTTTGGATTCTTTACGCGCTCCCTCTGATGATCGTAAATGCTTTTCATCATAACTGCGGCAAGGAACGCCGTGACCGTCACGCCGTAGCTTTTTGCGAGGTTTCTTATTTCGTCAGAGTCCATGATGCCCGTCACGACGTGCATAAAGCCGTCCTCCTCACGCGTTCCCTTGATCGCGTAGGCGTTCGGCTCCTTCCAGCCGGGGTTTACGGGGGAAATGTATCGACCGAAGCTGTCCTCAAGCTCCTCGCGGCTCGGATCCTCGTTTATATCGAGAATGCCGTTCTCACATGGAACTTCCTCGCCGTACCTTTGGCGAACGTACTCTGCGGCAAGGGTCTTGACGAACGTCATAGCGCCCGTACCGTCGGTGATCGCGTGGAAAATCTCGACAGACATTCTGTTTTTATAGTACAGAACGCGGAACGCACACTTTTTTATGTCGCGGAAGGGCATTCGGTTAAGCGGATGATCTTCCTCGCGAAGGATCTCGGGGGTACGTCCGATCTCCTCGATATAGTACCAGAAAATGCCTGTATTGATGCGTGCCGCAACGGACGGAAAGCGTTTTATTACGCGGCTGAGCGCATTTTTCAGCACCTCGGGATCGACGGGATCGTGATAAGTGACCGAGAGGCGGAAAACGTTTGTCCAATATCTGCGGCGTGCGGCAGGGTATATCTTTGCCGCATTGTCAAGCTTCATCCAGCGGAGGTCTTTCTTCATTATTCAGAAGCTCCTTTATGAAATCGGTAATCAGTCCGTCGTCTACGTCGGTAAGATGATAAAGCGGATATGCGTGCCAGAGGCCGGGTTCAACGTGATGGCGCGACGGGGAATTTTGAGACAACAGCTTTTCGTGAAGTGACACAGAGTCGGAAAGCATTATCTCGTCTCCGCCCGAAACGATGAGGGACGGAGGGAGGTCGGTCAAGTCTCCGAAAAGAGGCGAGGCGATCGGGTCGTTCGGATCTTCGGTATAGCATTCGGCAAAAAATTGCAGTCGTTCGAGCGCCATCGAGGGATCGACATCGGCATTGAACTCGTATGACGGACCTGACATCGTGAGGTCTACCCACGGGGAAATTGCGATAAGTCCGAGCGGAAGCGGAAGCGACAGCTTTTTCAGCGCCGCCATGAGGGCGTATATCAGCCCGCCGCCCGCGCTTTCACCGCAGATTATTATCTTCTTCGGGTCGTAAGAAAGCGTTTCGGTCAGATATTTATAGGTCTTGACGCAATCCTTGACCGCGTCGGGACACTTATTTTCGGGCGCAAGACGGTATGCCGGGAAATATGTTTTCAGCCCTGTTTTTTCGGAGATATATGAAGCGTAGCCCTTTGCGTATTCAAGACCGCCCGCAATATATCCGCCGCCGTGTATATAGACAAGCGCGACACTTTCGTCGGTCAGCACATCGGGAGTTATGATACCGCATTTGAAGTTGGGAAAGATCAGCTTTTCATAGCTTTCCTTTTTACCGATAGACGAGATCGCGCCGAGCATGTCCTGTCCCATGCGCGCCGTCTTTATCGAGCAGCCGTTCAATATCGGCTTCAATTTTTCAAGCTTTTTTCTCGCGGATTCGGTGGTCATTTCTTTTTCCTCTTGTAATTATAAAATCAGTATAACACATTATAGGGGAAATATCAATATTTAATTTTTGCGCGGGCAAGAAGGATCGACCGCTTGCGGGATATGCATCGCGTTGCTTGTGGGGCGTGGTGCATCTTCGGGGCGTTATTATACCTTCTCCAGTGGGAGAAGGTGCCGAGTGTAACGAGGCGGATGAGGTGTCGGGTGAAAAATCTGATTATATATCAAATTAGTTAGTTTACTTTTGGAACACCTCATCCACCACCTTCGGTGGTCCCCCTTCTCCCGCTGGAGAAGGTAATGCGACGTTCGCTCTACCTTTTGTAGGGGAGGGGTTTCCCCTCCCGTATAAAAACAATGTTACTTTTCTTCGGAGCGGCGGGAGCAAGCCCCCGCCCTACGCCTCATCCACCGCAGACGCAACGTCTGCGGTCCCCCTTCCCCAAAGGGAAGGCTAACGGCGCGGCAAAGCTTCGTCGCGTTGTTTGTAGGGACAGGCGGCCTCGACTGTCCGCGCGAAAACGAACCGCAAATGGATAAAAATCCACTAAAAAACCTTCAAAAATTACAACTCATACTACAAAACGCAGAAAAAACAAGTTTTCGTATAATCGTTCATAATTTAGGGTTGATTTTTCTTGAAAATCAATGTATAATAATTGTTAGAAAAGTTCTTTGATTTCAAAAATCGTTTTAATCCCTTTTGCGATGTGCGAGGTGTTTGATTATGAAGAAATTTTTGATTTTACTCCTTTCCGCGGCGTTCTGTACAGCCCTTGTTTTTGCCCATTCTTTCGTAAAACGCCCCAACACGACCGATGCGGACGGTAAGAATGGCAGAACGGTTATCAATATCGACTATAATAATTACACAAGCTATGAGCTGAACCACGTAAAATTGCTCCTTGAAGAACGTATGTCAGAGCTTGGAATCGTGATTTTGGGTGTTGGCAAGGATTGGGTTAATATTCAGGTTTACGAACTCACGGACGAGCTTGAGGATTTCCTCGTAACGCAGATTTTCCCCGAGTATAAAAGCTCGGTCGTGCGAATTGAGCTTCTCCCCGAGGATGCGGAGATAAGACCCGCTTAATGACGTTTATAATTTATTTCTGAAAGGAAAAAATAAAGATATGGCACTTGTAACAACAAAGAAGATGTTCGAGAACGCATACAAGGGCGGCTACGCTGTCGGCGCGTTCAACATTAACAACATGGAGATCGTTCAGGCGATAACCGAGGCAGCAGGCGAGCTTAACTCTCCCGTCGTTCTTCAGGTATCCGCAGGCGCAAGAAAGTACGCAAAGCACGCTTACCTCATGGCTCTCGCAAAGGCGGCAGTTGAGGACACCGGTATCGACGTAGCTCTCCACCTCGACCACGGCGCAGATTTCGAGATCTGTAAGGCTTGTATCGACGGCGGCTTTACCTCCGTTATGATCGACGGCTCTCATCACGCTTATGAGGACAACATCGCTCTTACCAAGAAGGTAGTTGAGTACGCACACGCTCACGGCGTTGTAGTAGAAGGCGAGCTCGGAGTTCTTGCAGGCGTTGAGGACGACGTTGTTGCAGAGCAGTCCTCCTACACCCGTCCCGAGGAGGTTGAGGATTTCGTAACGAGAACCGGCGTTGACTCTCTCGCTATCTCTATCGGTACCTCCCACGGCGCATATAAGTTCACCCCCAAGCAGTGCACAAGAAACGAACAGGGAATCCTCGTTCCCCCTCCGCTCCGCTTCGACATTCTCGAAGAGGTTGAAAAGCGTCTTCCCGGCTTCCCGATCGTTCTTCACGGCGCTTCCTCCGTTGCACAGGAGTGCGTAGCTGAGATCAATGCTCGCGGCGGTAAGATGCCCGATGCTATCGGTATCCCCGAGGAGCAGCTACGCAAGGCAGCAAAGATGGCGGTTTGTAAGATCAATATCGACTCCGATATCCGTCTTGCTATGACCGCAGGTATCAGACGCGTATTCACCGAGAATCCCTCCGCATTCGACCCGAGAGAATATCTCAAGGTCGGTCGCGACGAGGTCAAGAAGATGGTCGCTCACAAGATCGTCAACGTTCTCGGCTCCGATAACAAGAACTGATTATGGTAAAAAATGATCCGTTGCAAAACGCAACGGATCATTTTTATCCTCCCGTTTTAAAACAATGTTACATCCCCTTGGGACACCTCATCCGAGGTTTACCTCTTACCTTCCCCCAAGGGGAAGGCAAGACAACGTCCCGATGCTTCGGCACGTTATTTGTAGGGCGGGGGCTTGCTCCCGCCGTTACAAAACAACGTTACATCCCTCCCGTACACCTCATCCACCACCTTCGGTGGTCCCCCTTCCCCTAAGGGGAAGGCTAACGACGCGGCGATTCTTCGACACGTTATTTGTAGGGACAGGCGTCCTCGACTGTCCGCACCAAAACGATGTTACATCCCCTTGGGACACCTCATCCGAGGTTTACCTCTTACCTTCCCCCCAAGGGGAAGGCAAGACGACGTCCCGATGCTTCGGCACGTTATTTGTAGCGCCAAAACGATGTTACATTAATATACAAAAACAGCTCCACATTGCGTGGAGCTGTAATTATTATTTCCTTATCAGCCTATACCGGAATCCATCTGGGTAAAGGTCTTCTTTGCGGTATCGATCTTAACAACGACAACGTAATCCGCGCCGGGGCCAACCTCTTCCCAATACTTGTCGCCGTACTTCATATTGAGCGTCTTTCCGTCGGCAACGCCGAGCATAGCGTCCTTATACACGCCGTCGGGCAGGCTTTCGAACTGCGCCTTGAGCGCCTTTTTGTATTCTGCTGTACCCGCTCCCGATATCTTCATGGACATCGAAGCGGTCGCGCCGGCCTTGTTGAATACGATCGTGAGAACTCCGTCCTCGTTACTGTCAATAACACCGGTCTGCGAGATCTTCTGTACGACCGTAACCTTAGCTTCCTCGAACTCCATCGTCTCGGAGATCGAGAAGGTCGCCTTGTTTCCGTTTACAACGAGCTTAGTCTTTGCGCCGTCGAGCTCACCCGTGTAGGTGTCGCCGCCGTTTGATCCCGAGCCGCTGTCGCAGGCAAACAGGCAAAGTGCCATAGCGAGTGTGAGAAGAATTGCGATAATGCGTTTCATAATAACGTCTCCTTAATATTTTGATAATTCAATTATAGCACCGACGTTCAAATATTGCAAGTATTTTGTTCATTTTTTCATCACAATTTGCGGCAGGAAAAAACCATTGCTATTTTCGTCACAATGTGATATACTGTTTTTACATTCAAAAAGAGGAAAACACAATGTCTAAAAAGATAATTTCAATACTGCTTGCGCTGATATGCGTTTTCGGACTCGCCTCCTGCTTCGGTGGCGAAAAGGAAGAAAAGCCGCTTCCGCCCGTTGTCACAATCGGACTTCCCGAAAAGGAGGAGCTGACGACGAGCTATGAGGACGGCGATTTCGTTATAAATATTTATGAGACCTATTCCGAGATCGTTTCTTACAAGGGCAAGGACACGGAAGTCACCGTTCCCGAGGCATTTATGGGTCTTGCCGTCAAGCTGATCGGCGAATATGCCTTTTTTGAAAACGGAACGGTCACGAAGGTGACGCTCCCCGATTCCGTGATCGTTATCGGAAAGAGCGCCTTTGAGTGCTGCACGGCGCTTAAGGAGATAATTCTCGGAAACAGCGTTGAGGTAATTTCGCAGGCGGCGTTCCGCGATTCCGCGCTCGAGAAGATAGATCTTCCCGACTCGGTTGCCGAGATCAACCGTTATGCCTTCTACCGCACGCGTCTTACTGAGGTCAAGCTTCCGTCGAGTATTTCGTCGGTTGAAAAGTACGTTTTCTACGGCTGTGAGCGACTGACAAAAATCGAATTTTGCCGACGCCTTGAACGTATTTCCGAATATGCTTTCGCTTCCTGCACCTCGCTTGCCGAAATCGTTATTCCGAACGGGATCGAAATGCTCGGAGATTACTCCTTCTCCTCCTGCACCTCGCTTGAGAAAATATTTATTCCGAAAAACACGATGATCGGAGAAAACGTTTTTCACGGCTCGAACAAGCTGACGGTCTATTCACCGTCGGGCTCAAAGGCAGAGGCAGCCGCCAAACGATACGGTTTCTCCTTCAAAAAGTGCGCATCTGCTGGCAAAATGCCGTAAATCACATATAATAAGGGTATAGATAATGACAGAAAACAAAAAACCCGAGCTTCTGCTCCCTGCGGGCAACCCCGAAAAGCTCGCGGCTGCCCTCCGTTTCGGCGCCGATGCCGTGTATTTTGCGGGCAAAGCGTTCGGAATGCGCTCGGCGGCAGACAACTTTACAATGGAAGAAATCAAGGCAGGAGCTTCCCTTGCTCATAAGCAGGGCGCAAAGGCGTATCTGACCGTAAACGTAATGCCTCACGGCTACGAATATCAGGAGCTTCGCGCCTTCCTTTACGCTGTAGGCGATACGGGGATCGACGCGATCATCGCGGCTGACCTCGGAGTCATCGCGGCAGTGAAGGAAATACTTCCCGAGATCGACATTCACGTGTCAACACAGGCGAGCATCGTTTCCGCTCCCGCCGCAGAGCAGTATCTGCGCCTCGGCTGTAAGCGTGTCGTTCTTGCGCGCGAGCTCACGATGGAGGAGATCAAGGCGATCCGCCGCGATACCTCGCGCGAGCTTGAGCTTGAGACCTTCATTCACGGCTCGATGTGCATCTCATACAGCGGCAGATGTCTGCTTTCAAACCATTTTACGGGACGCGACGCGAACCGCGGTCAGTGTGCTCAGCCCTGCCGTTGGAACTACAATATGTACGAAATTGCAGAGGAAAAGCGTCTTGATATGCCACTCCCCATTGCCGAGACCGAGCGCGGAACCTTCATTATGTCGAGCAAGGATATGTGCATGATCGAGCATATTCCCGCCCTTATGGAAAGCGGCATCGACAGCTTCAAGATCGAGGGCAGAATGAAGAGCGCCTACTATACGGCGGTTTGTGCAAACACGTACAGAATGGCGATCGATAAATACTTAAGCGATCCCGAAAATTACGTTTACGATCCGAACTACCTTACCGAGCTTGAAAGCGTCAGCCACCGCGAATATGACACCGGCTATTATTTTGCCGATTCTATGTCCGATTCCAAGACGGTAACGACGGGCGGTTACGTGCGCGAAAAGGCGTACGTCGGCGTTGTATCGGGCTACGATCCCGAGAGTGGAAGCGCGACTGTTATTCAGAGAAACAAGGTAGTGTCGGGCGAGACCGTCGAGGTCATTTCTCCCGGAAAGATCGGACGCGCGTTCGTCTGTGAGGAGATGAAGGACGAAAACGGAAACGATATTGAGTCCGCACCTCATCCGCTTATGAAATTCTCACTCAAGGTACCGTTTGAGGTCGGAGTTGGGGATATTATCAGAAGATAACATAAGTGACATAGCAAAGCTTTGCCACTTTGTCTCGCCTTCCCCTCAGGGGAAGGCAAGATAACGCGGCGCGACAATCAAATCAAAAGCGTGAAAAAAGAAGTCCAAAGATATTATCGAAAGGACTTCTTTTTTTATTATGAAAATTGCAGTTATTTGCGGAGGACTATCGCCTGAGCGCGAGGTATCGCTTTCGTCGGGGAAAATGGTTGCCGAGGCGTTGAGGAGCCGCGGGCACGATGTGATCCTTGCCGATCTTTGCGGCGGGATTCTGACCGACAGTCTCCCTCCGAAGCCGAGGCGGGAGCTTTTGTATCGTGAAATAGGTGACGGCATAATCGAGCTTTGTTCCCGTGCCGACGCTGTTTTTCCGGCGCTCCACGGCGGCGTCGGTGAGGACGGGCGCTTCCGCGCCGCGCTTGATCTTTTCGGTATCCCGTGTGCAGGTGCAGATTATCTGTCGTGTGCTGTCGCCATGGATAAGGAGCTTTCGAAAACCGTAATGCGCGCATCGGGAATTACCGTTCCGCGCGGAACGTCCTTAACAAACGGCGGGCTCCTTGACAAAAAATCTGTCAGATTTCCCTGCGTCATAAAGCCGAACGGTGGCGGCTCGTCGGTCGGAGTTTCCTTTGCAGAGAACGAAAACGAGCTTGAGATCGGTCTCAAAACCGCGTTTTCGGTTGAAAAAAAGGTCGTAATTGAAGAAAAGCTCGTCGGTCGCGAACTTACGGTCGGAATAGTGAACGGACGCGCATTGCCCGCGATAGAAATCATACCGAAGGTCGGTTTTTATGATTACAGCAACAAATACACCGTCGGAGCAACCGACGAAATTTGCCCTGCTCCTCTTACAAAAGCCGAAGCCACTCGGCTTGAAAGGGCGGCACTCCGTGCCGCTAAGGCGGTCGGAACATTGGCGCTTTGCCGCGTCGATTTCATCCTCTCGGGCGGAATTTTCTACTGCCTCGAGGTCAACGCCCTGCCGGGAATGACCGAAACGAGCCTGCTTCCGCTCGCGGCAAAAACGGCAGGAATCTCCTTCCCCGAGCTGTGCGAGGAAATACTGAAAACCGCGAACGATCGCTAACGGGTTAACAGAGAAAAAGTGTTGCAAGCTCCCGGACGGCTTTCGGCTCAAATGCGAACTCGTTGCGCTTTCGCGCCGAGTCGATTCGTAGAATCGACAAAATGAAAAGAGGGATGCTTTGCATCCCGTGACCCTCCGCTTCGCGGACGAGTATCTCGCCTTCGGCGAGTATTTTTCGCCGAGCCGCTTGTGAGCGAGCTCCCGGACGGCTTTCGGCTCAAATGCGAACTCGTTGCGCTTTCGCGCCGAGTCGATTCGTAGAATCGGCAAAATGAAAAGAGGGATGCTTTGCATCCCGTGACCCTCCGCTTCGCGGACGAGTATCTCGCCTTCGGCGAGTATTTTCCCGCCGAGCAGACGTCTCGCGAGCGGACGTCGTGCTTTCGGCGGAAATGCGAACTCGTTGCGCTTTCGCGCCGAGTCAATTCGTAGAATCGGCAAAATGAAAAGAGGGATGCTTTGCATCCCTCTTTTCATTTTGGTGACCCGTACGAGAATCGAACTCGTGTTACCGCCGTGAAAGGGCGGTGTCTTAGCCGCTTGACCAACGGGCCTGGTAGCGGAGATTGGACTTGAACCCATGACCTACCGGGTATGAACCGGTTGCTCTAGCCAACTGAGCTACTCCGCCATATCAATTTTGCTTTCCACCGAAAGCGCTTAAAGATTATACCACACCCATAAGCTTTTGTCAACACTTTTTTTAAAAAAAGAATTTTTCGTGCCGATTGCTCATATTATATCGTAATGTCGACCTCGTTTTTTGGCTTTTAACTCCAAAATCGGTTGACTTTTTTTATCCTCTATTTTATAATTAGGTTACAGAAACTTTCTATTTTGAATGGAGAAACACTATGAAGCTTTCAATGATAAGACAGCGTTGCCTCGGCGACGAATTTGCAATGTTCAAGCAGCTCAAGGCGTCGGGATTTGACGGAATCGACCTTTCGATGGAGCCTTTCTTTGACCGCGGCTCCGACTTCCTCGGCGGTATCGACAATTGGACCGACGAGGCGATAAAGGACTACTTCACCGACCTTCGTGAGAAAGCAGACTCCGTCGGAATCAAGATCTTCCAGATCCATTCCGCCTTCGACGGTCACCCCCGCTACTACTCAAGCGAGGAGGAGATCATAAAGAGAATCGAGTGCTCCATCAAGGCTTGCCACTACCTCGGCTCCCAGCACTGCGTAACTCATCCGATCATCGACGTCCGCAGAAAGTACGACGTTATGGAGGAAGAGACCTTCCCCGCAGTTATCGATCTTTACAAAAAGCTCATTCCCTGCCTCGAAAAGTACGACGTTTACTGCTGCATCGAGAATATGTGGAACGTTGACACCGTTTTCGGTCACATCTGCCCTACCATCTTCTCCCGTGCAGAGGAAATGGTAAAGGCGTGCGAAATTCTCGGCGACCGCTTCAAGATCTGCGTTGACGTCGGACACGGACTTCTCACTCAGGACGATCCCGTCGAGATGGTCCGCATCTGCGGCGACAAACTCGTCTGCCTCCACGTTCACGATAACGACGGTCTTTGCGACCTTCACACAATTCCCTTCGCACACCGTCAGGCTCCCGAGGGAATGTCGTGGAAGCCTCTTAAGATGGACTGGACCGCACTTATGAAGGCGCTCAAGGAGATCGGATACAAGGGCGTTCTTAATTTCGAGGTCGTTATCCCCGGCCCGGTCGAGATAGTTCCCGCAGGCATGGATTACCTCGCCGCTGTCGGAAGATACCTTTCCGATATCTACGAAAACGCATAATATTGCAAATAAATTACGTTAAGGGCTCGTTTTATGAGCCCTTTTTCAATGTTTTAAATTAATTCTTCAAAAAAGTTGACAAAGGGAATCATCGTGGGTATAATAAATTTACAGTAAATTTTTCGGAGGACATTATGAAAAGTTCATTCCGCTGGTACGGAGAAAGCGATCCCGTATCACTCAAGTATATCTCGCAGATCCCCGGAATGCGTTCCGTCGTTTCTGCCGTTTACGACGTAAAGCCCGGCGAGGTTTGGCCTGAGGAAAGCATCGAGCGCCTTTGCCGACTTTGTGAAGAAAACGGGCTTGTGTTTGACATCGTTGAGTCGATTCCCGTGACCGAGGAGATCAAGTTAGGTCTACCCGAGGGAGACCGCCACATTGAAAACTACTGCGAAAACATCCGCCGCTGTGCAAAGTACGGCATCAAGTGCATAACCTACAACTTTATGCCCGTTTTTGACTGGACTCGTACCCAGCTCGACAAGGAAGCGCCCGACGGCTCGACCTCGCTCGTTATGTACTGGGATCAGATGAAGGGGCTTGATCCGCTCAAGGACGATATTTGTCTGCCCGGCTGGGACGCAAGCTACACGAGAGAAAAGATCCGCGAGCTTATCGTCGCTTACGGTGAGCTTGGCGAAGAAGGTCTTTGGAAGAATCTTGAAAGATTCTTAAAGAAGATAATTCCCGTTGCCGAGGAATGCGGCGTTCGAATGGCGATCCATCCCGACGATCCGCCTTATCCCATTTTCGGTATCCCGAGAATAATCACCGACGAGAAGAATATCGACCGTATGCTGTCGATCGTCGACAGCCCCGCAAACTCGCTCTGCCTCTGCATCGGCTCGCTTGGTTGCTCGCCGAAGAACGATATGGTCGCTCTTACGAAAAAGTATGCGGCTATGGACAGAATCGCGTTTATGCATCTGCGTAACATCAAGATCCTCCCCGACACCAGCTTTGAGGAATCGGGACACCTTTCCGCTTACGGAAGCGTCGATATGAACGAGGTCGTCAAGGCGCTTGTGCAAAACGGCTTCGAGGGATATTTCCGTCCCGACCATGGCAGAATGATCTGGGGCGAGACCGGAAAACCCGGCTACGGTCTCTATGACCGCGCACTCGGAAGTGCGTATATCAACGGACTTATCGAAGCAAACGGCGGAAAGCTGGAGCTGCTGTAATACTACGTCACTCTATTGCGGACTATCAAAAGCTTCGGCATTTCTCTTGCCTTCCCCTTGGGGAATGGTGCAAGAGGATTTGCTCGAGGCAAATCCTCGGGCGGATGAGGTTAGGTTGCGAAGCAACCGTATGTAATAAACAATGTAACATTACTTTCCAACACCTCATCCACCGCAGCCGCAGCGTCTGCGGTCCCCCTTCTCCCTCAGGAGAAGGCAAACAACGTATTCAAACATTCACACAAGGTGAATATCCCCAATAAATCCCCCAAAGGAGAAAAAACAATGATAAATCTTCCTCTTAACATTGATTACACCGGCAAGGTGGTAGTAGTAACAGGCGCGGGCGGACTTATCTGCTCCGCAATGGCTCGAGCGTTCGCGCAATCGGGAGCAAAGGTAGCGGCTCTCGACCTCAACCTCGCTAACGTCGAAAAGCTCGCTTCCGAGCTGAAGGCTGAGGGCTTCATCTGCGAGGCTTTTCAGGCAAATGTTCTTCAGCCCGAGTCGCTAAAATCGGCTCATGAGGCGGTCCTCAGTAAGCTCGGCGAATGTGACGTTCTCGTCAACGGCGCGGGCGGTAACAATCCCGCAGCAACGACCGACAATGAGTATCAGCACGAGGCTATCGACGGCAAAAAGTCCTTCTTCGACCTTACTCAGGACGGAATCGACTTTGTATTCAAGCTCAATTTTCAGGGAACGCTTCTCCCGACTCAGGAGTTTGCGACCGATATGGTAAAGAAGGGCAAAGGCGCGATCCTCAATATTTCCTCGATGAACGCCTATATTCCGCTCACCAAGATCCCCGCATACTCCGCGGCAAAGGCAGGCATTTCGAACTTCACACAGTGGCTCGCAACTCACTTTGCAGGCTCGGGAATCCGTTGCAACGCTATCGCTCCCGGCTTCCTCCTCTCGGCTCAGAACCGCTCTCTCCTCTTTGACGAGGAGGGCAACCCCACCGCAAGAAGCAAGAAGATCCTGAACGGCACTCCCATGGGACGCTTCGTTGAGAGCGACGAGCTCCTCGGCGCAACTCTCATGCTCTGCGATGACCGTTCCGCTTCCGCGATCACGGGAATCGTTCTCCCCATCGACGCGGGCTTCTCGGCTTACTCGGGAGTATAAAAAATGAAAATAAAAGCACCCGAAAAGGGTGCTTTTCTTGTATGGATAGCGAGAGGACGCCCCTACAAGATGATTCCAAACGTCCTCGTAGGGGCGAGCATTGCTCGCCCGCGTAAAAACGGTGTTACTTTGCTTTGGAACACCT
Organism: Eubacteriales bacterium; assembly: GCA_045540115.1. GTDB lineage: Bacteria > Bacillota > Clostridia > Oscillospirales > CAG-272 > Colimorpha_A. The sequence goes on along the minus strand of JAZQGR010000056.1, from coordinate 58,601 downwards.
CATCCACCGCAGACGCAGCGTCTGCGGTCCCCCTTCCCCTGAGGGGAAGGCAAGACAACGCGGCACACCTTCGCTATGTTATTTGTAGGGACAGGCGTCCTCGACTGTCCGTTTTGAAACGATGTTACTTTGCCTTGAGACGGCGGGGGCGCGTGGGGGTTCCCAAGGGTCGCCCCCGCAAAATATTCCAATCGCTTCACCACGTTTTTGTAGGGCGGGGGCATGCTCGGAACCCCCAAAGCTCATTTCATTCGCTTCGGGGAACCCCACGCGCTCCCGCCTACTCCCGCTCTCGATCTAATATAAAAACCGCCGAGAGATCGGCGGCTTTCTTTATTCTTCCTCTTTTTCTTCCTCCGCGGCTTTTCTGTCCGCCTCGCGGAGCTCCTCCTCGACCTGCTTCATAAGCTCGCTTATGTGCGCGCCGTGCTTCATCGACTCGTCAGCAATGAAGCGAAGCTCGGGGGTAATACGGAGATTGAGCATCTTCGCTATCTGCGTTCTTATATAGCCCGTCGCGTTTTCAAGTCCCTTCTGCGCATCGCCCTTGCGGCGCTCACCCATGACCGAGAAATAGACCTTCGCATTTTTGAGGTCGGGCGTACAGTCGACAGCCGTAATGCTGACAAATGCACCCGAAACTCTTGGATCCTTTACCGTTCTTATAATTTCACAAAGCGCCTTCATAAGCTCTTCGTTTATTCTTCCGACTCTGTAATTTGCCATTTTTTCACCTTTACAGTTGATTTTTGATAATTATAACACATAATAAGCGAAAAATAAAGGGGTAAATCAAATTTTCGTTCTTTCGTACCGCATAACGCCGCCAAAAGGCGAGACGACTATATAAAAGCCGTCGAAATGATAGGTGAAAACGCCGTCCTCAGTGCTTTCCGAGATCGGCTTTCCGCCGCCGCAATAGAGGTTCGCGAATTTTTCGGCGTCCTTTTTGGCGCTTTCGGGCGTGATCTTGTCCTTTCCCTCGCGGCGGCAGAGATAACGGATGAAAACACCGTTTTCAAATTCCGCATACGCGCTCGCCGTTCGGTAGCCGATCACGTTACCCCTCGTATAAGAACGAATGTCGCTTATACCGAGTATCTTTTTCGCCTCGGAGAAATATGGGTTTTCCACAGGCTGTGACAATGTCGGCACCTCGCCCTCATAGAGCGGAAACGGCGTCATATCCCCGCGCTTGATTGCCGCTCTGTTATCGATCAGCGCCTTCATCAGCTCGGAGGCGTAAATGAGCGAGCGCCGTTTACTATCGGTATTTTCCCTCGATCTTGCCACATCGGCGCAAAACGCCGTGACCGCCTCCCGCTCCTCATATCCGAGAGGAAGCTCAAAAAGCCGTGAGGATAAAAACGACGACAAATGCGGATCCTCCGTCTCAATATATTCGCCCAAAAGCTGGATAGAACACTCCACTGCCCGGTTAAGTATCTTCCCGCGGTAGCTCTCGTATTTATCCTCCGATATCATTCCCCTGAAGGCAAAAAACACCGTACTGAGAACAAGTATCGCGATGAAAAGCAGATAAATCAGATCCCTTTTTCCAAAAAAATTCATATTATGCCCTTTAACTCCATTCTTTTGCTCTTTACAAGAGGGAAAAAATTTGTTATAATAATTTGGGGTTATGTTTCCCCAAAACACAGTTTTTAACCGCAAGGAGAACGTATTATGAAGCTTTTGCTTGCCATTGTAAATAACGACGACGCGCATTCCGTCAGCACCTCTCTCAGCCGCGAGGGCTTTTCAGTCACGAAAATCTCGTCGACGGGCGGATTCCTTATGAGTGGAAACTCGACCTTCATTATCGGCGTTGAGGACGCCGAGATCGATCGCGCAATGGAGATCATCTCCCAGAACTGCAAAAAACGCGAGCAAGTCGTGCCGAACAGCATCGCAAAGGGCGATCCAGCATCGCTTTCGCGCGAAATGACAAAGGTAACTGTCGGCGGAGCGACCGTTTTCGTGCTCAAGGTTGAGGAGTTCAAGCATCTGTAATGACGCTCGATATTCTTTTCGGTAACGAATCGTTAAAAAGCACGCTTCGCGGCTTCGCCTCAAAGGGCGCCTTCCCGAACGCGTTTATGATAAGCGGCGCCGAGGGCAGCGGTAAAAGCACCGCAGCGCTCCTTTTTGCCATGGCTATTTCCTGCAAGGGTGAAAACCGTCCTTGCGGAAAATGCGAAAGCTGCCGCAAGATCTCGGATGGTATCTCGCCCGACGTGATAAATATTGGTCTGAATAAGGACAGAAAAACGATAGGAATCGAAAGCGTACGCGAGATAACCGATTCGGCTTACATTCTGCCAAACGATCTCGACGTTAAAATATATATCATCAAGGATGCCGAAAAGCTGACTGTTCAGGCGCAGAACGCGCTTCTCAAAATTTTCGAGGAGGGCCCGGGGAGCGTTTATTTCATACTTCTGACTGCCGCTCCATCGAACCTTCTTCCGACCGTCCGATCCCGCGCCCCCGAGATTAAGACCGAAATTTTCTCCGATAAGGTGCTGACCGCACTTCTGGCGGAGAACGTAAAAAAAGCCGCCGACCTTTATGCAAAGGACGAAGCGGCGCTCAAAAGGATAGTAAGCGCGTCGGGCGGAAGCTACGGCAAGGCGCTCGCGATCCTTGAGGGTAAAAACAAAAAGACTCCGCAGCTTATAAAGAAGGCGGAAAATATAGTCTCGCTCCTCTCCGAAAAGGACGGCGCACACCTTATGCTTGCCCTTATTGACGAAAGCGGCGACAGAGAAACCTATGCATCGATCCTCTCCCTTGCCGAAAACGCGCTTCGCGATCTTGCTATGGTCAAAAAGGGCGGGGAAAGCGATATGATATTCTATTCCGACCGCGCTCTCGCGCTTGAGCTGTCGGGAAGATTTTCGATCAGCACCCTTGTCCGTCTGACATCGGTGCTCGACAACCTCTATTTTGAGGTCACTCAGACGAATATCAACGTCCGTACCGCCGCCGTCGTCGCGTCGGGAAGACTCACGGACGTGATGTGAGAAAAAAGAAAGTCTTTTTGCGACACCGTAGGGCGGGGGCTTGCTCACCGCATTACTCTATATTGTAGGGGCGACCATTGGTCGCCCGCAAAAAATGCAACGCAACAAACGGGCGACCAACATCGGGGTTCCCCGAAGCGAATGCAATGAGCTTTGGGGGTTCCCAAGGGTCGCCCATACAAAATACTTGTAACCTCTCATATCGTTTTACACCGCAAAAACTCCGCCGTATCCCGACGGCGGTTTATGACACCAAGGGATTTTGCGTGCCGCTTCTGTGCCGACGAAGAAGCGGAAATACCAAACGTCGGAGAAACGGATAATAAAGTGCCAAACGAAAACAACAATAACGGAAACCGCCAGAACGGTAACCAGAGTGGCGGCAAAAAACACAACCGCAACAGAAGAAGATTCTACAAAAACAACCGTCCGAAGCGTGACGAAAACGCGAAGGCGGAGCAGCGCGAGAAGCTTGAGCTCGAGGAAGAAACGCTCGTTCCCGAGGGAACCGAGCCTGAAGAAGAGGTAATCGACGAGGAGCTTTTTGAGGAGCCGGAAACGCCGCCCTGTCAAGTTGAGGAGCCGATCTCATCAGAGCCCAAAAAGCCTTTTTACGAAGTCGTCGGCGTCCGCTTCAGAGAAGGCGGAAAGATGTACTATTTCGAGCCGAACAATATTGATTGCGGCGATGGCGCGCACGTTATAGTCGAGACGGCACGCGGTCTTGAATACGCGACCGTCGTAATGCCGAAGAGAACCGTATCGGGAAGCGAGGTCGTTCTTCCCCTCCGCAAGCTCGTCCGCATCGCGACCGACAACGACGAGCGACGCCACGAGGAGAACCTCCGGAAGGAGGTCGAGGCGTACAATATGTGCCTCTCGAAAATCGAGGAGCATCGCCTTGACATGAAGCTCGTCGAAGTCGAATATGCCTTCGATAATTCCAAGCTTCTCTTCTACTTCACTTCAGAAGGACGCGTCGATTTCCGCGATCTCGTCAAGGATCTTGCGTCGGTATTCCGCACGAGAATTGAGCTCCGTCAGATCGGTATACGAGACGAGGCAAAGCTGCTCGGAGGACTCGGAATCTGCGGCAGGCCCTTCTGTTGCAACAGCTTCTTACCTGACTTCGTTCAGGTTTCGATAAAGATGGCAAAGGAACAGAACCTCTCGCTTAATTCCGCGAAAATTTCGGGCGCCTGCGGTCGACTTATGTGCTGTCTGCGCTACGAATACGATACTTATCTTGCCGAAAGCGCGATCACGCCGAAGGTCGACGCGATCGTTGAAACTCCCGACGGCGAGGGCGTCGTCGTTGAGTCGATGCCTCTCAAGGGGCTCGTTAAGGTCGCTCTCGACAAGGATCCGACGACCTTCCGTCCCTATCACCGCGACGATCTCACAGTAAAGGGACACGCGAAGGGAAAGCACAAGACTGTCGGTAAAAACGCCCGCGATGACGCTCAAAAGCAGAAAAACGGCGAGCAGACCGCTAAAAAACCTGAAAAAACCGATAAAAAATAAGCAGGAAATAAAAATAACAGTTGATTTTATAAAACCGTTGTGCTATAATGCACTTATCAAATCGGATTAATTCCAAGAAAGGACGGATCTACAAATGGCATTCAAGATCAATGACGATTGCATCGCTTGCGGCGCTTGCGCTGACGAGTGTCCTGTAAGCTGCATCTCCGAGGGAGACGACAAGTACGTAATCAATGCAGACGAGTGCATCGAGTGCGGCGCTTGTGCAGGCGCATGCCCCGTTGGAGCTCCCGAGCAGGAATAATTTAAGTTATTTAGCAAAAAAGCACCCGAAGCGGAAATTATTTCCGCGGGTGCTTTTTTGTTTGTGTTGTTTTTTTCGCATTTCTTTGCACAAGCAAATGAAACAAGCAGTTTTGCTTCGCAAACCTGCGCAAAGAAAGCACACCAAGGGGCAAACCGATAAATAACGCATTCGCGTTTTTTATACGTTTTCCCCTTTGGAATCCCCTTTCGATTCAAGGAAGCTTTGCCACGTTTGATTGCGACTCCCACGCCATTGCAGGGACAGGCAACGTATCGGAGCTTCGCCACGTTGTCTCGCCTTCCCCTCAGGGGAAGGTGCCGAGCGACTGCGAGGCGGATGAGGTGTAGGTTGCGAAGCAACCGTTGTTAAAAGTCAAGTAACATTGTTAAAGTGACGCCGTCTGCGACGGCTACACCTCATCCGTCTTTTTGCCTACGGCAAAAATCCACCTTCCCCTGAGGGGAAGGCGAGGCGACCGCCCGCTGTCATCCTGAGCGTAGCCGAAGGATCTCGGGCGGTTGTCGGATGAGGTGTCCCAAAAGCAACGCAACATTTCAAATCGTACTTACAAGGAATCTTGCCTTACCGTCAACTGCGGTTTTGCAATCCTTCGGAACGTAAATGCTTCCGCCCTTTTCCGCTTTTATATCGCCTACTGTGACTTCACCTTCGAGGACGAGAATATGCAGGAAATCAGTCGGGGTGACTTCAAATTTTCCGTCGAGGTCAATTTCGTATGCGGAGAAATACCGACATTCCGAGAGGGTTCTGATCTTACCGAATGGATATTCCTCTGTTTTCCCGATCTGTCCGTACGGCTGAGTCGGCGGAACCGTTTCGGTCACGTCGAGCGCCTTTTCAATATGTAGCTGACGCGGTTTGCCGTCGGCGCCGAGGCGTCCGTAGTCCGACACGCGGTAGGTCGTGTTCGAGCTCTGCTGGATCTCTGCAATAAGTATTCCCGCGCCGATCGCGTGAAGCGTTCCCGACGGAATGAAAAAGACGTCGCCCTTGTGCACGGGAACGTAGTTCATCACCTCATCCAGCGTATTGTCGCGAATGCGGCGCTCAAATTCCTCCTTCGAAAGCTCGCGCGTAAAGCCGTAAATAAGGCGCGCACCCTCCTCGCAGTCGACAATATACCACATTTCAGTCTTACCCGCCTCGTTTTCTACGCGATAGGCATATTCGTCGTTCGGGTGAACCTGAACCGACAGCCTGTCGCAGGCGTCGATCAGCTTGACGAGGATCGGCATCTCGCCGTCAACGTTTCTGCCGTCCTTATGGCTCGAAAGCATCCAAGCCTCAGCGACCTTTTTTTCATCGGAACGGAATCCAAATTCGCTCACAAGACGGGTTCCGCCCCAGATATAATTCTTTAAAATCGGTGCTAAAAGTATCGGTTTCATAGTTTTTCTCCATCAAAAATCGCCTTGATCTCACATTCGGACGCCAAAGCCGTACCACAGATAATTTCTCTTCCGCCGCCGCGAACGTTCAGACACGCCTTCATTTTTGCAAAGATCTCCTGCACCCCTTCGCCTGCAACAGCAAAGTTGTACCGCCCGTTTTCGCCGCCGAACACTGCCGCAGTTTTTACCTTTTCGGCAGCCGAAAGACAGAGCTGACGAAGTATTCGGCCGTCCGTTCTGTCATCAAATATGACCGCGGGGCCGCTTTCGGGAAGCTCTTTTACGATATAGGAATTTATGCGCTCGTTCAGCGCGGAGATCTCCCTCTCGAGCGCCTCGTTTTCGTCGCAAATGCGCTCAGCTGCCTCGCTCACGCTGTGTGCGTTCGGCGGTGCGGACAGAAGCGCCGACAGGGTTTTTATTCCCTCAAACTCGTCTCGCGCTCTTTTTACCGCCTGTTCTCCCGTCAGAATATGCACTCGCGTGCCGCCCTTGTATTTGTAAAAATCAACTATCTTGAAGTAGCCGATATTTCCCGTTTCCTTAACGTGCGGCGCACAGCAGGCGCATTTATCGACCGAGCCGTCATTTCCTATCATCACGATGCGGACGTCCTCGGTCAGCTCTAATTTACTTCGGTATTCAAGCGTTTTAAGCTCGTTTTCGGTCGGAAAGATCGGGTAAACGGGATGGTTTTCGCGAATTATCCTGTTGACATCGTCCTCGGCATCGTTTATCTGACTCAGAGTCAGAACGCCGTCGAAATCGCAGGTCGTATCGACGGTTCCGAGATGGAAGCCGACGTTAGTCAGCCCGTATTTTTCGTGAAGTATCGACGAAAGGATATGCTCCGCCGTGTGCGAGCGCATCTTTTCTTCGCGCTCGGCGCAGTTCAGGCGGCCGAGAGCTGCCTTGCCGACCTCGATTTCCGACTCAAGCAGATGAATTATCTCGCCGCTCTCGATCCTTACTTCCTTTACCGCGATGCCGTTCAGCGTGCCGCTGTCACAGCTCTGTCCGCCGCCCGTCGGGAAGAACGCCGTGCGGTCAAGGATCACCTTATATCCGCCGGCCGTCTCCTCGCAGGAAAGGACCGTCGCTTCAAAAACCGACACCGCCGAGTCCTTTTCGTATATTCTTTCTGTGTTTTTGACTTTTCTTTCGGTCATAAATCTGCTCCAAAATCACTTTATAGCTCCATTATATAATAAAATCGGTCGTTTGTCGAGGGTTTTGGCAAATCGCTCTTGAAAAAAGCGGAAAAGCATTGTATAATGGGGATGTTAAGGCGAAATGTCGTATGGCGGGGGCTTGCTCCCGCCGTCCGCAGGTCAATGAGACCTGCGGAAAAAAGTGACATTGTTTTATAAACGGCGGGAGCAAGCCCCGCCATACAAAATACGGCGCGAAATTTATACAAACAAAAGGAAAATCCCCATGCCATACGATATAATAATCCTTGCAGGTCAGTCGAACGCCGAGGGCTACGGTCTCGGCGATACCGCCATCCCTTACGAGCCCGACGAAAGGATCCTCATGATGCGCGACAGCGGCGAATGCGGATATATAGATCAGCCCGACGGCGCTCGTAACTTCGTTGTAACGACACCATACGTTTTCAAAACCGAAGTTGCACGCGAAAAGGTCGGCGGCGGCAAAAAGCAGGGCTCCTTCTGGCTCACCTTTGCCAAAAAATATATTGAAACGGGACTGCTCTCTGAAGGCAGACAGCTTCTTATCGTCAACGGAAGCGTTGGAGGGGCAAGCTTCGCCTGCAAGCAATGGGGTGTCGGTAACGTTCTTCACGAAAGGCTGCTTCTTATGATGAAGGAAGCAAAAAGAAGCGATGACGACCGCTTCGTCGCTCTGCTCTGGCATCAGGGCGAGGGGGACGCCTACCCCGAGACCGAGGAGATCCCCGCCTCAAAGCGCGGACAGCTGTACTACGACGATCTGCTCGCTACCGTATCGGACATAAGAAGCAAGGCGGGCAACCCGTCTCTGCCCTTTATTGCAGGCGAATACTGCAACGAATGGTACCTGACGATACCGAAGGTCTGCGACGCGATCCTATCTGCAACTCAAAAGGTTTGCGACGATCTCGGAAACGGCAGGATCGCAAGCTCTTACGGTCTTATATCGAACGGTCAGGCAGTTGGCGACGGTGACAAGTGTCACTTCAGCCGCGAATCACTTCGGATCTTCGGAGAAAGATATTTTGATGCTTTTTATGAAATAAAGGAAGGACAAAAATAAGTTATGGCTTACGATATCATAATTCTCGCAGGGCAGTCAAATGCCGAGGGAAACGGTCTCGGTGAAACAAACCGTCCGTTTACTCCCGACGAAAGGATCCTCATGATGCGCGACGGCGGAAAATTCGGCTACGAGCAGCAGGAGGACGGCTCGATGAAGTTTCTCGTTACCGAGCCTTACACGTTTGTTACAGAAATTGCCCGTGAGCGTAACGACGGCGAGCGCGACTACGGAATGTTCGCTCTCACCTTTGCAAAAAAATACGTCGAGGCGGGACTTCTGACTGACGGCAGAAAGCTTCTCATAATAAATACCGCTGCCGGCGGAACGGGCTTTGCTGGCAGACAGTGGGGAATCGGTAACGTTCTTCACACACGCCTTGCCAAGATGGTGAACGAGGCGAAGGGCGAGGGCAACCGCTTTATAGCTCTCCTCTGGCATCAGGGTGAGCATGACGCGTTTGAACACGCCGATTTTGATTTTGGCACCCGTCACGATTCATACTTTAACAATCTTTCTTCAACCGTTAACGATATAAGAGCCCTCTGCAACGAGCCCGAGCTTCCCTTTATCGCCGCCGAGTTCGTTTCGGAATGGAGAGACAAGAAGGAAAATGCCCGCGCCTGCGAAGCGGTCCTTTCGGCGACCGCCGACGTTTGTGCTGTTCTCGGAAACGGAAGGCTGGTAATGGCTCGCGACCTCAAGTCGAACAACCAAAAGGTAAACAACGGCGACGACATTCACTTCTGCCGCGACGCTCTCGCAACTCTCGGAGAGAGATATTTTGAGGCTTATGCCGAAATTACGGGGTTGAAAATATGACCGACGGTCTTGAAGTAAAGCGTTTTTCGAAAAACGACAACGGATTCATCTGCGTTCATTGCGGAAAAGAGGTTCGTCCCTTAAAATATACCTCGCGGAACCACTGTCCGTTTTGTCTTTGGTCGCGTCACCTTGACGTAAATCCGGGTGACCGCGCAAGCGACTGCGGAGGGGAGCTTGAGCCCATTTCGGCTCAGCCCGATCCGAAGAAGGGATATATACTCACTCACCGCTGTGTAAAATGCGGCGCGATCCGCCGAAACAAGGCTTGCACCGAAGCGAAGGATCAGCCCGACGATATCAAAAAAATAATCGCTCTCACCGTAGCGAAATAAGGAGAATAATATGTTTATAAATATGGGTGCAAAGATACGCGTTTACCGTCTCAAAAAAGAGATATCTCAGGACGCTCTCGCACAGTATCTTAACGTGAACTGCAAGGACATTATCGCTTGGGAAAAGGGCGAAAGCTATCCCCCGATCGAGCTTATTCCCGTGCTTGCAAGCTATTTCGGTGTTTCGACCGACGAGCTTATGTGTATGGACGAGTTCGACAACGAGGACAAGATCAAGGAATACGTTGACCTTTTCCACGAAAAGGTTGCTGTAGGCAATATAAAGGAGGCTCTCGACGCTATCCGCGAGGGTGTAATGTACTTCCCCGAGGAATACCGTCTGAAGTGTCTTCTTATGTACGGTCTTTACCTGAGCTGTGACCGTCCGGCAATGGTCAAGCACTATTCCGGCGAGCTTCTTTCGATCGGCGAGGAGATACTCGGCAACTGCACAGACGACGCCGTCCGTCTTGAAGCAAAGAGACTTCTCTGCCTGCACTATTACGAGGATCTTCGCGACTCCGACAGCGCGCGTGAAATTGCGATGTCGCTTCCCGGCAGAAAGATCTGCCGCGAGGATATGCTCCCGATAATCTCGGAGGGCGAGAGCAAGCTTTCCGCCATCAAGGAGAATATTTCCTCCTACACCTCGCACCTCATCAGCGCGATCATGGAGTACGTTGATAATTCGGCAGAGCTGAAGTCGAAGGACAAGCTCGAGCTTCTTTCAGTCGCCCGTTCTATCCGTGAGTCGGTCTATCCCGACGGCGATATTTTCGAGGGCGCATATACGCACATGATGCTCCTCAAGGACATGGCTGTCCTTCTTATGTCGCTCGACCGCCCCGACGAGGCGCTTGACTGCCTTACCGATTGCGCGATTGCCGCAAACGAGTTTGACAATCTCCCGAAGGTTCTCCCCCACACCTCTCCGCTCGTTCGCGGAATGAGATTCGGGAAGACTCAGCTTCAGATCCCACAGAAGAACAAAAAGACGCCGCTCCGCGACATCTTTATGAACGAGATCATGCCTCTTCAGTGCTTCGACTCCGTCAAGTACAGCCCGAGAATTACCGATATTTGCAATATCTTTGCTTCTAAAGAGGAAGAATAAATAATCAAAAAAGCACCCCGCGGAATCCATTTCCGCTTGGGTGCTTTTTCATTGTAAAATTTACGGCTTATACTCCGCTATGTCCTCTATCTTACAATCAAGCGCGGCACATAGCTTGTCAAGCGTATTGGTTTCAATATTTTCGTTGGCTTTAAGACGGCGCACGGTCTTGCTGTCAATTCCGCACTCCTCACGAAGCTTGTAGGTGGATATGCCCTTTTCCTTCATTACTTTCCAAAGCTTATCGAATACGATCATTATATAACCTCCATACTTGACTTTTATTATTATGGGGGTTATAATCTAAATTATTAAGGGGATATAATCCCCATAAGCGAAATGGAGGTATTTTTTGTGAAATTATGGCAAGCAATCCTTATCAATTCAACAAAAGAGTATAAAGGAGAAATAATTATGGACTCAAATATCGAAAAGCTTTTTGAAAAAGAATGTTATAGGGTGTTAGAAAGGATAAAAACAATATTAGAGGACGACAATCTGGATGATGAAGAATGCTTTGAAAAAATTGAAAGAATCGTGTGCCTGTTTGAAGAAATAGGAAGCGGTTGCGGAATAAGACACGATTTTGGTTGAGAAAGAGAAAGGGCGATAATTAAAATCACCCCGCGGAATCCATTTCCGCTAGGGTGCTTTTTTGAGGGAAGAAGTAATAAGTAAAGCGCAAAACGTGGCAATGCTTCGCCGCATTATTTTACCTTCTCCAGCGGGAGGAAGTTAAGAGGCAGAGCCTCGGATGAGGTGTCAGATGAAAAAGCTGATTATAGCAAAAATCAGTTTGCGTCCTTTCAGAACACCTCATCCACCGCAGACGCTGCGTCTGCGGTCCCCCTTCCCCTGAGGGGAAGGCAAGACGACGTTCCGCATCTCTTTGCCAAGGAGGAGTTTCCCCTCCCGCAAAAAACATTGTTACTTTGTTTTTTCACCCTCTCCGGCCCGAGGCTTTGCCTCTTACACCATCTCCCAAAGGGCGAGGCTAACAACCTCCCAATGCTTCGGCACGTCTTTGTAGGGACAGGCGTCCTCTGTCCGTATAGAAACGATGTTGCATCGTTTTATAACACCTCATCCACCGCAGACGCAGCGTCTGCGGTCCCCCTTCCCCAAGGGGAAGGCTAACAACGCGGCAATGCTTTGCTCCAACAAAATTGCGGGTAATCCTTCATAAATAGCAACAAAAAATGGCGGATATCCGCCATTTTTGTTTTACTGTATGTCGGGCGTCGTCGGTTCCGACACGATGGTAACGAATCTTACCTCTGCCATTTGTTGTTTTGACGTCGGTTTATCGCTCGAATTGGTCTTGACGGACGCGATCTTGTCGAGCACGTCGTAGCCCGCAAGGAGCTTGCCGAACGACGCGTACTGTCCGTCGAGGGCGTTAGTGTTATTGACAGAGGTCTGATGAACGATGAAAAACTGCGTTGATGCGCTGTTATAATCCTTCGAACGAGCCATCGAGATGACGCCGCGCTCGTGCTTTATCGGATTTCTGTAGCCGTTAATATAAAACTCGCCCTTGATGTTCGGACGGTCGTTGTTTGAGTAGCCGTCGCCGTCGGGATCGCCGCCCTGAATCATAAAGCCGGAAATGACACGGTGGAATATGATGCCGTCGTAATATTTCTCGGCAACGAGCTTTTTGAAGTTTTCGACCGTTATCGGTGCATCGTCGGGATATAGCTCAAGGAGCATCGCGTCACCGTTCTTCATAACGATACGAACGTAGTTTGTCGGAAGCTCGCTTTCCTCAACGACGTATCCGCCGATCTCGGTTACGTTATAGTCAACCTTCTTCTTGCAGGAAAAGAGCGAAAGCATCATGACCGAAGCCAAAATAATCAAAAATATTCTTTTCATAATTACCTCATAATAAATTACTGCCATTATTTTACCACAGCACCGAAGAAAAATCAATTACCGAAAAGTGAATTTACTTTGTTTTTGCGGTGTATAATGAAAATAACGGCTTTCGCTTATGGGGAAGGTGAGAGAGCGTGGTACACATTCATCAAGCCGAAAGGAGCCTCTTTATGGATCTGCCGCCGAAGGGCTACAAAAGAAATCTCGTTCTTATATCGTACGCCGCAGTCACGGTTCTCGGCGTTTATATTTTCATAAAATTCCTGCTCTCGCCGCTTCTTCCCTTCATATTTGCCTACACGGTCGCTCTTTTTTTGCGCCCGACGATCGACAGGATCTGCAAATCTACACGCCTGCCGCGAAAGGTCGCGGCGTTTGGGACAGTCGGATTTGTATTTACCCTGATATTCGCTCTGTCGTGGATCTTCTTCGGTCGGATCGCGTCAGAGCTGACCGATATGGCAAAGGAGCTTGCCGACGGCGGCGCCGATTTTATCGAAAATATGATCCATGCAGGCGGAGGAGCGATGGAAAAGATTCCGATACTGTCGAAGATAGACAGTCGGAAAGCGCTCGATTTTATTCGATCTGCATCCCTTAATATGCTTGAGGGCGCACTCGCCTCGTTTTCTTCTCGGATTCCCGACGCCGTGATGGGCTTCGTTTCATCGCTTCCGGGGATACTCCTTTTTCTCATAACGCTCGTCGTTGCGACCTTCTATCTCGGCGCCGACATTTCCTCGATCAACCGATTTATCGTCAGATTTGTTCCGAAGGAAAAGCGTCCGAGACTCTTCAGGATCAAGGAAAAGCTCATGAGCGCGGCGAAAAAGTATATCAAGGCGTATGCCGTCATTCTGACGATCACCTTCGTTCAGCTTTTTATCGGATTTCTGATCCTGAAGATACCCTACGCGCTGACCTTGGCGGTGCTTATCGCGCTGATCGACATTCTGCCCGTGCTCGGAGTCGGAACTGTGCTTGTTCCGTGGGCGGTCATTCTTTATCTGATGGGTAACAGCTACACGGCAACCGGGCTTCTTATTGTTTTCGGGATAATTTGGCTCGTCCGTCAGGTCAGTGAGCCGAAAATCGTCGGTGAGAGCATCGGAATTTCCCCGCTTCTTACGCTTTTCGCGATGTACGTCGGATATAAATTGATGGGGTTTTCGGGGCTTTTCGTCTTTCCGATCGGGGCGATTATCGTGAAGAGCGTAGTTGACGCGGTGAGGGATAAGGATTAAATTCGAATCGTTCGCCGCATTATGCGTTATTTTCAGGATACGATGTCAAGACGGGCGAGCAATATCGGGGTTCCCCGAAGCGAATGAAATGAGCTTTGGGGGTTCCCAAGGGTCGCCCCTACAAAAACGTTTGGAAGTTCGCCGCGTTATGCGTTATTTTCAGGATACGATGTCAAGACGGACGAGCAATGCTCGCCCCTACGAGGTGCTTCCGAACGTTTTTGTAGGGGCGAGCATTGCTCGCCCGCATAAATAATAAAAAAACAGACGGTTTCCCGTCTGTTTTTCTTTTAATAATTCAGCGTTTGACCTGCTTTTACACAGTGTACCTTTCCTCGGCACTCAAACCAAAGATCATACGAGGTCGGATTGTAAACGCGGGTATTTGCCGCGTTCCAAACGAGGGCTTCAAATGCCGCCGAATACCTGTAAATCTCAATATTCGTCGCGTACCAGATGTCGTCCTTGCCCGCAAGGATCTCGCAAAGCTTATCAAAATGCTCCCAATTATTTTTGTTATCAAACTCATAGCTGTGTCCCCAGACGTAGAAAACTCGGGGGTTGCGGTACGAATTGTACCGCTCTTCCACCTTGAGCGCAGTAAAATCACGCGCAAGATCAAGCGAGCTCTTGTTATCGTGATGGATCGTCGGCATCCATGATAGCCAATCCTCGGGTAACGAATAGTCGCCGCCGTCTCTTCCGAAGCTTCTCGAATAGGAGATTCCGAGCAATTTGAGTATTGCTCTTATCTCTTTGTATCTTTTCTCTCCCGCCACGCTTATCGGAAGATCGGGATACGCCATTCCCGTAATTACCTCTCCGAGCCCGTCTTCAAGTATTTCGCGACAGGTAAGAAACTCCTTGATTATCTCCGCATCGGTACAGTGTACAGGGCTCTTATGCTCATCACCGTGAACAGCGATTTCGTGCCCGCGCGAAATAAGCTCCTTCAGATCATTCAGCGACAGTCGGCTTTCGCCCTCGCCCTTTGCGATAAGCGAGCTGCATATATTAAAGGTCGCCTTCATCCCGTATTTGTCACATACGTCAGCCAGGCGCATATCTGAGCGGACGCCGTCATCATAGCTGAAGGTCACTGCCTTCGTTTTACTCTCAGGAAATCTCATAAATCGGTATGGCATAGTGTTTTCCTCCGTTGTTTTCTTTTTTCGGTATATCAGGCTGTCTGTATTATCTGCGTAATTTGAAGATCGAAATCACAAAAGCAAACAAAAGCGCCGCCGAATACTCATGCTCTGCAAAGGAATACGGCTCGACCGCCGTAAGAACCGCAGAGCGCTCAACATATATCTCGTCTCCGTAAAGCGATACCGACAGTGTGTCGCCCGAAAAGGATATAGTGACGGGCGGTTCGGAAAGCTCTGTCGCATTTTTGAAGTCAAGCTCGGACAGCGCCTTGCATAGTATGTAAAACGCTTTTTCCGCGTCAATCACGCCGTCGCCGTCAAGGTCGGTCTTGACGGTGTCCTCGGAGAAGGTAAGCATTGCCGACAGCGACGATATTCTCGCAAATGACGATACCGATATTTCGCGGCTCGGAAAGAGTCTGAGCGAAAGCTCCGAGAGGAGCTTAGGAAGATCTGTCCCCGACACGTTGAGGTCGAAAACGCTGTTCGGTATGCTTACGGTGTTTTCGAGCATCGGCAAATACATAAATATCAAATATCCGAAGCGGCGGTAAACAAGTGCCGCGCGGTTTTTCGGCTGCTTGAAGGTTACGGCAAGGGCCGTTCCGTCATCAAGGGCCAACACCTTTTCTTTCGTCATTTTTCTGAGGCAGGAAAGCGGCGAAACGCGTGAAAGCGACCTTGTTCTCTTAGCTTCCGAATTACGCAAAACCGTCTCACCGTCCGAAATGATTATCGGAAAGGAATATCTTTCCGCTTCCCTCAATACAGTATCAAGCATCGTTTCACCTCCTTCTTTCTCTCATTATACCACGGCGTTATACAAAAATCAACTCTGCATAACTTCAGCGGTCTTTTCATATCTATTGAAAAAAAGGAGAAAGTGAAATGAACTTAAGACGAAAGCTGACCTTGCTATCCCTTATCGTGTTTATGATATTCACCGTGACCGTTCCGCTCGTGTCCGTTGCGACTGCATCCTCGGTCGTGGAGGGGCTTGCCCCTCCGGTTGATTCCAAACCCACGACGGGAGAAACGTTTGCCCCTCCCTATGATTCCGAGCCCGCTCCTCCCGAAAAGCCGACCGACACCCTCCTCGTCTATATTGCGAAGGAGGACAAGACGGTCGAAATGTCGCTTGAGGATTACATAGTCTGCGTCGTTTGTGCCGAAATGCCCTACACCTTCCACACCGAGGCGCTGAAGGCTCAGGCTGTCGCGGCACGATCCTACTGTCTGAACAAGCTCGGAAGCGGCTCGCATAAGGACGGCGCAGATCTCTGCACCGATTATGCTCATTGTCAGTCCTACGTTTCGGAGGAGGAGCTTATCTCCCGTTACGGAAAGACCACGACTGAGAGCATAATGACGAAGGTCAAAAACGCGGTCAAGGAGACTGCGGGACAGATAATAACGTGGGACGGCAAGCCCGCGCTCGCGGTATTTCATTCAAGCTCGTACAAAATGACGGAATCGTCGAAAAACACTTGGGGCGGTAACGTGCCTTACCTGACATCGGTATCAACGCCCGAGAGCGACCGCGTTTCGACCGTGACGCTGACCGACGGCGATATCGCGTCGCTTTTTGCCTCCGACGGCGCGATAAAGGTAAATTCGGCAGGCAAAAAGGGCATCTATATTACAGAGAACGACAGCGGCAGAGCCGACTATATTTGTCTTTCCGGGATCGCGGTAAGAGCAAAGCTGCTGCGCAGTCAGTTCGGCTTCAAATCTCTGAAATTTGATTTTGAGGAGATCGACGGCGGATGGCGCTTCACAGTACACGGTCACGGTCACGGTGTCGGTATGAGTCAGTACGGCGCAAACGAAATGGCAAAAAACGGATCGACGTATGATGAGATACTTTTGCATTACTATACCGGCGTAAGCATTGAAAGCATAGCGTCTTAGGAGCGCGGCAACGCCTCCCTTGTGCAAAGGGAGGTGTCGTGCAACGCGAGACGGGGGGATTGTGATTTCTGTCAATTGATGCAACAACCCCTCAGGCGCATTCGCGCCAGCTCCCCTTACACAGGGGAGCCATCTATTTGCCGTTCGTCCCTGAAATTGCTTTTTCCACACCCCCCAAGCACCCGTTTCGACCTTATTCTACAGCCCTTTGTGCAATTTGGTAAATTTTTCCATACAAACTTTGGCGAAATTTTTCGATTTCCATATATTGCATAATTTGGTAAAATATGGTATCATAATTTCGTAAATCAAATATCAAAATTACGGAGAGTGACAAATAATGGAACAAAGCATCAAAATACTTATCGCAGACGAAAACAGTGATTTCAGACGCAGCTGCCGATCGAACCTGGTCGGGCTCGGCTACAAGCGCATAGATGAGGCGTCAAACGGCGAGGACGCCCTCTACAAGATCGACAAATTTCATCCCGACGTGGTGCTGACCGACGTGTGGCTCTCGAAGCTCGATTGCACGCAGATCATTCGCGGCACCTCGCTCCTTGATTTCGGCTCCGACACGCCGCCGTCCTTTATCGTTTATTCGGTCGTGAACAACGGCGCAATGTTCGCCGAGGCGACCGAGGCGGGAGCTGATTACTGTATGCTCCGCCCCTTTGACTACAAACAGCTGAACGAGCGTATTCAGCGCCTTTTCTCATCGCGCAAGAAGTCGGTAGGACATAACCGCGAGCCCGATATGGAGACGCAGGTCACGAAGGTCATTCATCAGATCGGCGTTCCCGCGCATATCAAGGGCTATCAGTACCTCCGCACAGCCATCATGATGACCGTTGAGGATTCCGATATCATAAATTCGGTGACGAAGATCCTCTATCCGTCAGTCGCGAAGAAGTACGCGACGACATCCTCCCGCGTCGAGCGCGCAATTCGCCATGCGATCGAGGTCGCGTGGGACAGAGGTGACGTTGAAACGCTCAATTCCTATTTCGGTTACACCATCCAGAACAACCGCGGCAAGCCAACGAACAGCGAGTTTATCGCCATGATCGCCGATAATTTGAGGTTGTCAAATAAACTTTCGTGAATAAAAAAGCAAGAGCAAATTGCTCTTGCTTTTTTGTTTGGGATCTTGCTTCACCGCTAAACGGGCGAGCAATGCTCTCCCCTACAAAAACGTTTCAAAGCACCTTGTAGGGGCGAGCATTGCTCGCCCGCGAAAGGTGTTACATCACACCCGAACGGGCGACCAATATCGGGGTTCCCCGAAGCGAATGAAATGAGCTTTGGGGGTTCCAAAGGTTGCCCCTACAAAAACGTTTCAAAGTACCTTGTAGGGGCGAGCATTGCTCGCCCGCGAAAAACCTATATATTTTTATATTATTTAATAAAATAATAATTGCATTATCATATATTTTATGATACAATAAAAAATGGAGTATAATAATCTGATTTTCAGCGGACGGTTTTACCGATCCGAGAGATAAATTTCATTTTTTCAAAGAGGGTGGAAACAAAATGGGCGTATTTTCATGGGAGGCATTCAAATATCAGCTCTTGAATATGAATATTCTTGACGTTATCGATATACTGATAATCGCCATAATGATGTACTTCGTCTACGCCTTTATTCGCGACAGACGTGCAGGAAAGCTCGCGGCGGGCGTTGCGCTTCTTATAGGCATAATGCTTCTCGGAAGCCTTATCGGTCTGCGTGCGGTGTCCTTCCTTATGACAAACCTGTTTCAGGTCGGCTTTGTCGCCCTCGTTATCGTTTTCCAGCCCGAGCTTCGCGCCGCGCTTGAGAAAATGGGCGGCGACCGCTTCAAGAATTTCATTCCGAAAACCGAGCACAAGGATCAGAACGAGGGCGTTGCCCTCGGTATAAACGAGATCTCGACCGCAGCCTCTCAGCTCGGCCGCTCCCGCACAGGCGCACTTATCGTTATCGAGCGTTCGACCAAGCTCGGCGACATCACAAAAAGCGGCGTTACCGTCAATGCCGATATTTCCTCCTTTATGCTCCGCAACGTTTTCTATGAGGGCGCTCCGCTTCACGACGGCGCCGTCATAATCCGCGATTGGCGAATCGATTCGGCAGGCTGCTTCCTTCCTCTTTCGACTAACGAGGAGATAATCAAGGATCTCGGCACACGCCACCGCGCAGGCATCGGAATAAGCGAGGAGAGCGACGCCGTCGTTATCATCGTGTCCGAGGAAACAGGAACGATCTCCGTCGCAATCAACGGACAGCTCAAGCGCGGATTCACACACAATTCGCTCAAAAAGGAGCTCGAAGGTCTTTTTCTCTCCGAAGGCGAAAAGCAGGTAGTTCCGAAGATATTTTCTCACAAAAAAGACAGACACTCAAGCAAAAAGGAGGGCGAAACCAATGGAAAATGAAGTAAAAAACGAGCTTCGCCCCGAAATCGAGCAGACCGAGGGTAATATAACGGTAAAAAGAAACAAGACGCTCGATTTTCTTGCAAAGGTCATCTGCCTCATCCTCGCATTTTTCCTCTGGTACTATGCCGCAAGCATCGATACCGTCATCCGTGAGGAGGAATTTACATCGGTTCCCGTCGAGATCGTCAATCGCGGAAGCTTCGCCGTCGTCTCAGGCGACGGAATGACGGTCGACGTCACGCTCTCGGGCAATGCAAACGCCCTTCGTAAAGTGAAAAACTCCGATATCCGCGCCTACGTTGACGTTTCAAGCGTAACCGAAGCAGGGGAAAAGTTCTTCGACATCGTTTTCAAGCTTCCAAGCGGAGTTAAGCTCGAAAAGACAAGCGTAAGCTCCGTCACCCTTTACCTTGACAATAAGGTTTCAAAGACGGTTTCCGTCGAGGCAAGACCGTTCAACTATCAGATGTCGAGCGAATATACGCTTAACATGAGCGACATTCCCGATATCGTTATCACGGGCCCCGAGCAGATAGTGAACAGCATCGTCCGCGCCGAGCTTCCCGTTGATTTCCATAATTCCGAAATAACGAGCGGAAGAATTTACAGCGGTAAGGTAACGCTTATCGGCAGTAATGGCGCCGTCATCTCCGAAGCCGACCGCCGATATATCCGTCTTTCCTCCGACACGGCGTCTGTCACCGTTTCCCTCTACGGAAACGCGACGGTTCCGGTCGAGGTAGCATTCAAGCACGGCATTCAGAAGTCTGAAAATTGCGCCGTCAAGCTCAGCCGTCAGTCGCTTAACGTTTACGGCGAGATCGGAACGATAAAGAACCTGACCGTCAAGTGCGTAATCGATGAAAAGACGCTAAAAAGCGGTATTCCGGTAAACTGCGTCGTCGGACTTCCGTCGGGAGTTCAGAATCTCGACAACGTGACGACGATAAACGTGACCGTAACACTAAAGAATTTCTCCGAAAAGGAGCTTACGATCCCCGTTTTTGATTCGGACGGAACAAGGATCACAAGCATCACGGCAAAGTTCCGCGGCGAGGATGCCGTTATGAACCGACTGACCGCCTCAAGCATAAAGGCAACCGTCAAGCCAAGCGAGGGTGCCACCGGAGAAGTCAGTGTTCCCGTAGTCTTCGAGTTCCTCGGCGAATTTTCCGGCAACGTTTACGAGATATATCAGGAGGGCTCGCCCTATACCGTCAGTATCGAGATAGCGGCTCGGATGAAATAGTCACTTTCCTTTCGGACACCTCATCCACCGCAGACGCAGCGTCTGCGGTTCCCCAAGGAGAAGGCAAGAAAACGTCCCTAAGCTTTAAATAAAAGGTCAAAAATGAAAATATTGGTAAGAAATATCCGCACGCCGATAACGGTGTCGGAAAGCGAGGTAATGGAGCAGGCCTGTTCTCGGCTTGCTCCGTTCACGCTCAAAGAGGAAATTACAAATAAGCATATTTTCCGACGCTCCATAGATACAAGGCGCCGTGAGATCACCTTCGTGTGGTCGGTCGCACTCGAGCTTAACCGTTCCGTTTCGGAAAGTGAGCTAACCAAGATCGACGCGGTAGAGTTATACGAGAGCGATCCGCTCGGTAATATTACCGAGGGCGACGAAATTATGACCGAGCGTCCCGTCGTTGTCGGCTTCGGTCCCTGCGGAATGTTTTCCGCCCTTATGCTTGCAGAATCGGGCTACAAGCCCATCGTCATCGAACGCGGCGACAACGTGCTTTCCCGCACGCAGAAGGTCGGCAGATTCTTCCGCGACGGCATCCTTGACACCGAAAGCAACATCCAGTTCGGCGCGGGCGGTGCGGGAACCTTCTCCGACGGCAAGCTCGTCACGAGGATAAACGACGCGCGCGTCGGTTATGTGCTTAACCGTCTGTATTCCTTCGGCGCTCCGAAGGAGGTGCTTCTTCACGCAAAGCCGCATATCGGTACCGATAAGCTTCTCGGCATCGTTAACAATATCGCCGCTCGGATAACCGAGCTCGGCGGTGAGATCAGATACAACACCCGCCTCGACGGGATCGTTATGAAGAACGGCAAAGCCGTCGCGGTACGAACGCAAAACGGAGAAATTCCCTGCTCGATTCTCATTCTCGCGATCGGTCACAGCGCGCGTGATACCTATTATTACCTGAAGGACAACGGCTTCAAGCTTGTTCCGAAACCGTTTTCTGTCGGTGTTCGCATTGAACATTTAAGAGAGGATATCGACCGCGCGTTCTACGGCGAATACGCGGGCGACCCGCGACTCGGCGCAGCCGAATATTCGCTTTCAAAGCGCATTGGTGATGACTGCGTTTACTCCTTCTGTATGTGTCCCGGCGGCGAGGTCGTCGCGGCGGCATCGGAGGAGGGAGGCGTGGTCACGAACGGTATGTCGCGCTATAAGCGTGACGGCGTTAATTCAAATGCCGCGCTTGCCGTAAACGTCCTGCCCGAGGACGATCCGATAGAATTTCAGCGCCGTCTCGAAAGAGAGGCGTTCAGGCTCGGTGGCGGCGATTACTCCGCGCCGATAATGACCGTCGGTGATTTTCTTCACAAGACAAGCGGTCGTTCTCCGAGCCGTGTGACTCCTACCTACCGAAAGGGTAAGGTTCGCGAAGCTGACCTGCGCAAGCTCTTTCCCGAGCGCATTTCTTCAATGCTTGAGATCGGAATCAAGAGCTTTGAACACAATATAAAGGGCTTTTCAAGCCCCTCCGCGATCCTTACGGGAGTTGAGAGTCGAACGTCGGCTCCGCTCCGAATCATGAGAAACGAAGCCCTGCTTGCAGAAGGCTTTGACAATATTTACCCCTGCGGCGAGGGCGCCGGCTACGCGGGAGGAATCACCTCTGCGGCAGTTGACGGAATCCGTGTCGCCGAGGAGATAATCAAGAGATATAAGAGCTTTGAGTGAATTTTTTCACACTCACTCTGTTCACAACATAAGGCAAAGATGAAACGTTGTCTTGCCTTCCCCTCAGGGGAAGGGGGACCGCGTTAGCGGTGGATGAGGTGTAGGTTGCGAAGCAACCGTGTGTTAAACAAATGTAACATTACACCCGAACACCTCATCCGTCCGAGGTTTACCTCTTGCACCATTCCCCTGAGGGGAAGGCAAGACTACGTTCAATCTTATTTTTCACATCAAATTCCCCACGAAAGGAGGCTCGTTATGGCGAAGAAAATTTGGAATATCGGTTCTCGCTCCGATTCTACCGAGGTAATGAATATCGCAAAAACGCTCGGTGTTTCGGTTCCGACCGCAAATCTGCTCTACAACCGCGGATATAAGACGCCCTCTGACGCTTCCTCCTTTATTCGTCTCGAGACCGAGCTGCTTCACGATCCTTTTTTAATGACGGATATGAAAAAAGCGGCGGAGCGAATCGTCACCGCCATGGAAAAGGGCGAAAAGATCGCAATTTACGGCGATTACGACGTCGACGGCGTATCGTCGACTTGCCTGCTATCACTCTATTTCAGAGACAAGGGCATCGAGACCGTCTACCATATTCCAAACCGCGTCGGTGAGGGCTACGGCGTAAACCGCGACGCGATCGACAAGCTGGTCGGTAACGGCACGAACCTGATAATCACCGTCGACACAGGAATTACCGCCGTCGAGGAGGCTGAATACTGCCGTTCTCTCGGCTGTGATATGGTCATAACCGACCACCATGAGTGCCGCGGAGATATTCCTTCGGCTGTCGCTGTCGTAAATCCGCACCGTCCCGACTGCTCTTATCCCTTCAAGGAGCTTGCGGGAGTCGGAGTCGCATTTAAGCTTGTCACCGCCGTCGAGCTTATTTACCGCGAAAGAAAGGGGATCCCGACAGAGGGCTTCCTTACAGATATATGCAAAAAATACGTCGACCTCGCCGCGCTCGGCACGGTGGCTGACGTTATGCCGCTTATAAATGAAAATCGACTTATAGTCAGCATGGGGCTTTCGTATATGGAAAGATCGCCCCGAATGGGACTTTCGGCGCTTCTTGACGCAGTTGATGCGGGCAAGGCACCAACCAAAAAGCGCAAGATGACCTCCTCCGTCATCGGCTTCACCGTCGCGCCGCGCATAAATGCCGCGGGCAGAATGGCGTCGGCATCGCGTGCCGCCGAGCTGTTTCTCTCCCGAGACCCTGAAGAAATACGAGAGATCGCAGAGGAGCTGTGCCTGACGAACACGCAAAGGCAAAACGAGGAAAACAAGATCGTCGATTCCTTGAAGGAAAGGATCGAACATGAGCTCGAAAAAGATTCTCCCGTCATCGTTCTTGACGAAACAGGCTGGAACCACGGCGTCATCGGTATCGTTTCCTCCCGAATCACCGAAAAATACGGCAAGCCGTCGATCATAATCTCCTTTGAGGACGGCGTCGGCAAGGGCTCCGGACGAAGCGTCAAGGGAATGAATCTTGTCGAAGCGCTCCTCCACTGCTCCGACCTACTCGAAAAATTCGGCGGTCACGAGCTTGCGGCAGGACTTACCATAAAGAAAGAGAACCTTGAGCCGTTCAAAAACAAGCTGAACGAATACGCCCGTCCGCTTCTTGCTTCCGAGGCGTCAGCACCGACTATGGAGCTCGATTTTGAGCTTTCGCCGAGCGAAATATCTCTTTCGCAAGCCGAGGAGCTTGAGCTTATCGAGCCCTGCGGCGTCGGAAATCCTCTGCCGTCCTTCTACTGTCCGTCGCTTACCGTGCTTGAGGTAACGTCTATGGGACAGGGCAGACACACGAAATACCTCCTTGACGGAAACGGAAAGCGCGTTTCCGCCGTAATGTTCGGAAGCTCCCCCGAGGAGCTTGGCTTCTCGCCCTCCGACAAGGTTGATATCGCGTTCAGGCTCGGAATAAACGAATTTCGCGGCACCCGAAGCGAGCAGATCCTGCTCCGTGACATCCGCCGCGCAGACGAGCAAAAAACCGAGCGCGAAAAGGAATATAACGAGTATCTTGACATTCTCGACGGAGTCAAAACGGTCGGAAGCAGCCTTCCGATCCGCGCGGACTTTGTAAGCACCTATCTGCACCTGAAGAGAAGCGTCCCCGAAGGAGGAACCGATATTTTCCTCCGCTCGCTCCTTCACGCCCTTAACCCGATAAGCGGCGGGGAGATGAGCTATATCAAGCTCCGCCTCGTTCTCGATATCCTGAACGAATGCGGAATCATAATCCTCGGAAAGACCGAGGGAGAAAGCGGAAGCGAGACGATCCACGTCTCTGTTCCTCAAATTGAAACGAAAGTAGATCTGACGAAATCATGCATATACAGCAAACTAATGAAACAGTAAAAAACGATCCGACAGGTATCGGCAAGCTTAAAGCCGCGATCGATAAATCGGGCAAACCTTACGATATTGAAAAGATCATGCGAGCTTACGAGCTTGCCAACGAGCTTCACGAGGGACAGTACCGTTACAGCGGAGATCCCTATATAAGCCATCCCGTCGCGGTCGCCGAGATCGCCGTCGGGCTCGGTCTCGATACCGACTCGATCTGTGCCGCGCTTCTTCACGATACGATCGAGGACTGCGGAGAGCTTATCGATCTTCCTATGATAAAGAAGGCGTTCGGCGAGGACGTCGCTCATCTTGTTGACGGTCTTACAAAGCTCGTCCGTATCCCCTTCTCCGACAAGGAGGAGCAGCACGTTGAGGACCTCCGTAAGATGTTCCTCGCGATGGCGAAGGATGTCCGCGTCATCTTCATAAAGCTCTGCGACCGACTTCACAATATGCGCACCCTCGGCGTAAAGAAGGACGAAAAGAGACGAAGCACCGCCCTTGAAACGATGCACGTTTACGCGCCGCTTGCCCACCGACTCGGTATGCAGAGAATGAAGCACGAGCTCGAAAACCGTTCGCTCGAATACCTCGATCCTATCGGTCACGAGGAGATACGAAACGACATCGAAAAGCGTTACGGCGAAAGCCGTGACTTCATCGAGCAGATGCGCAAGCGCGTGTCTGACAAGCTGACCGCGGCAGGCATCAAGTTTACCCTTGAAGGACGAGTAAAGAGCGTTTACTCTATCTACCGCAAGATGTATCAGCAGAATAAGAGCTTCGAGGAGATTTTCGACTTCTACGCCCTCCGCGTAATCGTTGACAGCGAGGAGGAATGCTACGTCGTCCTCGGTATGATACACGAGATGTTCAATATGGTTCCGGGACGCTTTAAGGACTATATTTCGACTCCGAAGCCTAATATGTACCGTTCTCTGCACACAACCGTTATGGGAAGAAACGCAATTCCCTTTGAGGTTCAGATAAGAACCTGGGAAATGCACCGCATCGCGGAATACGGTGTCGCCGCGCATTGGAAATACAAGAGCGGCGAGGACAGCCGTGAGGAGATCGACCGCAAGCTTTCCTGGATCGCGAAGCTCATCGAAACAGAGGACGATACAAGAGACCCCGAGGAATTTCTTCAGGCGCTCAAAATAGACATAATGCACGACGAGGTCTTCGTCTTTACCCCGAAGGGCGATATTATCACTCTCCCGCAGGGCGCAACGGTCATCGACTTCGCCTACGCGATCCACTCCGCTGTCGGTAACAAGATGGTCGGCGCAAAGATAAACGGAATGATCGTTCCGATCGACCGCGCGCCGCAGAACGGCGAGATCGTTGAGATAATCACCTCCGCCGCCTCCCGAGGCCCATCGCGTGACTGGATGAAGATCGTCCGCACAGGCGAAGCGCGCAACAAGATCCGTCAGTGGTTTAAAAAGGAACAGCGCCCCGAGAATATCAACGTAGGACGAATTGAAGTCGAGCGCGAGTTCAAGCGCATCGGCAAGTCCTGCACCGAGGCACAGAAGAACGAGATCCTGCTTAACGTTGCAAAGCGAATCGGTATTCAGGACATCGAGGATCTTTACAACACCATCGGCTACGGCGGTATTACCGTCTCGAAGATCGGCTCAAAGATCAAGGACGAGTTTGAGCGCGTCGTCAAGGACGAAACGCCTATGATCGTCGAGGCGTCGGACGTTCAGACCGTCAAGAGAAAGAAGTCGAACGGCGGCGTCATCGTCGACGGCGTCGACGGTCTGTCTGTCAAGTTCAGTAAGTGCTGTAACCCTCTCCCCGGCGACTCCGTCATCGGGTTTATCACGAAGGGCTACGGTATTTCGATACACAAACAGGACTGCCCGAACGTCGTCTCGGGACTTAACAACCCCGCCTATATCGACCGCTGGGTAAATGCCCGCTGGGAAAGCACAAATAACCACGGCGGAGAGTTCGAGGCGCAGATCCGCATAATCGCTCAGCCCGGTATCCGTCTTATTGCCGATATCACGATGGCACTTGCCGATATGCACGTCGCCCTCCTCGGAATAACGACACACAACCGCTCCGACTGCACAATTGTCGAGCTTACCGTAAGCTGCAAAAATCTTGACCATTTCAAATCGATCCTCTCGCGTTTGCGCTCCGTCGACAACGTTGAGGAGGTAATGAGAGGTTACACAACGTGAAAGCAGTAATTCAAAGAGTTAAATATGCATCCGTCACCGTCGATAACGAGGTCGTCGGCAAGATAAACGGCGGCTTCCTCGTTCTGCTCGGCGTCGGAAAGGGCGACAGCGAGGCGGAAGCTGACCTGCTCGCCTCGAAGATCGCAAAAATGCGTATCTTCTGCGACGAAAACGGCAAAATGAACCTGTCGCTCGGTCAGGTCGGCGGCGAAATACTCGTAATTTCGCAGTTCACCCTATACGCAAATTGCGTTCACGGCAACCGCCCCGACTTTTTCGCATCGGAAGGTCCCGTCCGCGCAAACGAGCTTTACGAATATTTTGCCGAAAAGGTTCATTCCCTCTCGGAATGTAAGACCGAAAGGGGGATCTTCGGCGCGGATATGAAGGTCGAGCTGCTTAACGACGGCCCTGTCACCATTATTCTCGATACCGACGAGCTCCGAAAGGACAAAAAATGATTCTTAACGTTGACGGCGACATCAGCCGTACATACTGCCAAAACCTCTGCCTTATATTCTTCCCCGGCGCGAAGTTCCCCGAGGGGGAGTATCAGACGGGAAATGTTCCCGAGGCGAGTGTCATAATACGCGAAGAAAACCGCGTTTTCATATCTGAAGTGACGCTTTTTGACGGAAAAACGACCGTTTCGGGCGATGGACAAGCGTCGGTCAGCTCCCTCTCAACTCCCGACAGAGCGAAAAAGCTTGCAGTCGGTAAGGCGTTTCAGTCGGCGGGCGAAAAGCTTCTCGGTCAGGCTCCGCCGTGGGGAATACTTACGGGAGTGCGTCCTGCGAAAATCGCCGACGAGCTTATAAGCAAGGGGCTGACGCGTATTGAAGCCGTCTCCGCCCTCGAAAGCGAGTACCTGCTCCGCCCCGATAAGGCAAGACTTCTTACCGAGGTCAATGCGCGTCAGAAATACGCGCGCTCGCTGCTCGGCTCTGATACCTGCTCGCTCTATATTTCGATCCCCTTTTGCCCGACGAGATGCGCCTACTGCTCCTTCGTATCCTACTCGACTCCGAGATATTTGTCGACTCTCCCCGATTATCTTGACAAGCTGTGTCTTGATATAGCTTCGACCTGCCGTAAGATCAACGAATCGGGCAAGACCCTGACTACCGTATACATCGGCGGCGGTACGCCTACCGTTCTTGACGAAAAGCAGCTGAGCCGCCTTCTTTCCACAGTTGTGGAAAACATCAAGGAGCATAATATCCTTGAATTTACCGTCGAGGCTGGCCGTCCCGACACCGTGACGAAGGAAAAGTTTGATATTATGACCTCCTACGGCGTTGACCGCACGAGTATAAATCCGCAGATCCTTGACGATTCGGTGCTTAAAGAGATCGGTCGCCGTCACACGGTCGACGATTTTTACCGCGCTTATGAAATTGCGAGGGCAAGCGGCATAAAGAGCATAAATACAGACCTTATCGCAGGGCTTCCAACAGCAACGGAGGAAAGCTTCTGCTCTACCATAGACGATATAATTGCGCTGAACCCGCAGAACGTCACCGTTCACACCTACTGTGTCAAGCGCTCGGCGACCTTTACCACAGAGGCGCTTGAACAGGGCGATCGGCGCGGTATCTACTCGTTTTTCGGAAATATCAGCTCCGCTTGCGTCGATTATTCCCAAAAAGCGCTCTCTTCTGCGGGGTATTTCCCCTATTACCTCTACCGCCAGAAGAACGCGCAGGGTAATCTTGAGAACGTCGGCTTCTGCCGCGACGGTTACGAAGGGCTTTACAACATCTACATTATGGAAGAACTGCAAGACATCTACGCCGTAGGCGCGGGTGCCGTCAGTAAATTCCTTTCACCCAATGGCGGCAAGATCGAAAGAATATTCGAGCCGAAATACACATACGAATATATAAAAGTAACAAAAAGGGTAAAAAAAGTGAGTGCAAAAGCAAAAAAGGGAGCATCCCGAATGCTCTCGGGCGTCCTCGCTCTGACAATAGCGAACCTTTTCGTCAAGACCGTCGGACTCCTTCTTAAAATACCGCTTCGCGGAATACTCTCCGACAGCGGAATGGCGTACTACAATAACGCCTACGACATATACGCTTTCCTCTATACCGTCTCGAACGTCGGTCTGCCTACGGCAGTGTCGATGATGATCTCGGAAAACCGCGCAAGCGGCAATATAAGAGAAAGCAAGAAGATAATGAAGATCGCCATGTGGCTGTTTGTCGCAATCGGTCTTGTCGGAACGTCGATTATGTTCTTCGGCGCGCCTCTCTTTGAAAAGGCGTACAAGATAGACAATCTGTCGTTCAGCATTATGGCGATAGCACCGACACTCTTCTTCATCTGTATCGCCTCGGCGCTCAAGGGCTATTTCCAAGGATACCAGAACATGGTTCCCTCGGCGGTCTCGAACGTTATCGAGGCTGTCGGAAAGATGGCTCTCGGCATCCTCTTTGCAAATTATGCCGTTCAGGCGGGCAAGCCGACACATATCGTCGCCGCTTACGCGGTGTTCGGTCTTACTGTCGGAGTTGCGGCGGGAATGGTGTCGCTGATTATCAGAAAGCTCGTATTCAAGCCCGCAAAATACGATACCGAATATGCCGATCTACTGACGGACGGTATGGAAACAAGCTCCGCGTCGAAGATCGTCAAGACGCTTATCGCGATCGCGATCCCGATAACGCTTTCAAGCTCGGTAATGACGCTTTCGAACGTGCTTGACGGAATTATCCTCTCACGCGGACTTCAGCTCAATTACACTCAGGAGGCAACGAAGGCGTTCATCGGAAACTTAAAGACCTGCGTTACCCCGATAAGCAATATAATTCTCGCCTTTGCAAACCCGATAACCTCCGTTATCGTGCCGCTCATCTCGGTCGCGGTTGCCGAGGGCAAGCCCGAGAAGGTCAAGAAGACGATGAATACCGCCTTCAGAATGGGAATAATCGTGATCCTCCCTTGCATTTTCGGTATTTCTGTGCTCGCGGAGCCGATAGTCGCCTTCCTTTTCCGCTCGGCGTCTGCCGCAAAAGCGGCGGGACCGCTTCTTTCGGTGCACGTTCTTTCGGTATTCTTTATGAGTATGATATCGACGACCGCCGCGATCCTTCAGTCGCACAAGCTCGGAAAATATCCCGTTATCAGCGTTGCGGTCGGTGCTGTTGTAAAGGTGCTTTCGACTATGGCGCTCGTTACGGTGAAGGAAATAGGAGTAATGGGCTCGCCAATTTCGGCAATTCTTTCCTGCTTCACGATCTCGGCGATGAATTTCTACTTCATCCGTAAGAAGATCGGCTACACGCCAAACTTCGCGAAGCTCCTTATCAAGCCGCTTATCTCCGCTATCGTTTGCGCGGGCGGCGCGATCGGATCGTTCAAGCTTTACTATATGCTTATCGGCATAGCCGATATTTCCCTTGTGCTTTCGATATTCACAGCGGTGATCGTTTACGTTCTGACTATCCTCGTCATCCGCGGAATCACCCGCGAAGAGGTCGAAATGCTCCCCAAGGGCAAAAAACTCGTAAGAGTCCTTTCGAAAATGAAGCTTTTGGCTGATTGATATTAAAACAGGCGACGGCAGTCGCCTGTTTTTGTGTTTATTGACGTTCAAAATCCTCGGCATTTCGTCTTGCCTTCCCCTCAGGGGAAGGTGCCGAGCGGCTGCGAGGCGGATGAGGTGTAGGTTGCGAAGCAACCGTTGTTAAAAGTTAAGCAACATTGTTATAGTGACGCCGTCCGCGACGGCTACACCTCATCCGTCTTTTTGCCTACGGCAAAAATCCACCTTCCCCTGAGGGGAAGGCGAGACAACGTTCACGATATTTCCGTAGGGCGGGGGCTTGCTCCCGCCGCACTAATACGATGTTACATCGGTTTTACACACGGTTGCTCCGCAACCTACACCTCATCCACCACCTTCGGTGGTCCCCCTTCCCCTGAGGGGAAGGCAAGACGACGCGGCGATACTTCGGCACGTTATTCGTAGGGACAGGCAACCTCGGAACCCCCAAAGCTCATTTCATTCGCTTCGGGGAACCCCTCACCTCGACTGTCCGCGCAAAAACAATGTTACTTCACACACAAACGGGCGAGCAATGCTCGCCCGTTTTTTATCAAATAAAAATTTTCTCAAAAAAGGTTGAAATCTGCGGAAAGATATGCTATAATATGTCCGTTCTTATCAAGAGTGGCGGAGGGACCGGCCCTGTGAAGCCCGACAACCATTTGGCGTGAGCGTGATGAATGCTCGGAAAACCGCCAAAAAGGTGCCAAATCCGGGCAGATGAGAGTTTAATTTTAAAAAGACGACCCTCGTTCTGCGAGGGTTTTTTGTTTCCCTCGGAACGAAAACAAGAGAGAATTTAAGAAGAAGGAAGAAAAAAATGAAAAAACTATTCACATCAGAATCTGTAACAGAAGGACATCCCGACAAAATCTGCGACAAAATTTCCGACTCCGTCCTTGACGCGATACTTGAACTCGACCCGATGGCGCGCGTTGCCTGCGAAACCACCGTAACGACGGGCGTTATCTCCATTATGGGCGAGATAACTACGACGGCAGTCGTTGATTTCCAGACGATCGCACGCGAGGCAGTAAGAGAGATCGGCTACGACCGCGGTAAGTACGGCTTCGACTGCGACACCTGCGCAGTCATCAATATGGTACACGGTCAGTCCCCCGACATCGCGCTCGGCGTTGACCTATCCTACGAGGCAAAGGAGGGCAACGGCGACGGTCTCGACACAGGTGCAGGCGACCAGGGAATGATGTTCGGCTATGCTTGCGATGAAACTCCCGAGCTTATGCCCCTCCCCATTTCCCTTTCGCACGCGCTCGCAAAGAAGCTTACCGAGGTAAGAAAGAACGGCACGCTCCCCTATCTCCGTCCCGACGGTAAGACTCAGGTAACTGTCGAATACGACGGCGACAAGCCCGTCCGCATCGACACGGTAGTTGTTTCATCTCAGCACGACGGCGAAATTACCCTCGAGCAGATAAGAGAGGACGTAAAGAAGCACGTTATCTACTCGACGGTTCCCGCTTCCCTTATCGATGAGAACACAAAGATTTACGTTAACCCCACAGGACGCTTCGTTGTCGGCGGCCCTCACGGCGACTCGGGACTTACGGGCAGAAAGATAATCGTTGACACCTACGGCGGATATTCCCGTCACGGCGGCGGCGCGTTCTCGGGTAAGGACCCGACGAAGGTCGACCGCACGGGCGCTTACGCCTGCCGTTATCTTGCGAAAAACATCGTAAAAGCAGGACTTGCAAGCAAGTGCGAGGTTCAGCTCGCTTACGCCATCGGCGTTGCGAAGCCCGTCTCCGTTATGGTAGACACCTTCGGCACGGGCAAGGTAGCTGAGGATATCATCTGCGAAAAGGTCTGTGAGCTTGTTGACCTCCGTCCTGCGGCACTCATCAAGCGCTTCGATCTCCGCCGTCCGATCTACGCTCAGCTTGCCGCTTACGGTCACCTCGGACGCGAGGAGCTGAACGTCGGCTGGGAAAAGACCGATATCGCTTCCGAGCTTGCTTCTCTTCTCTGATATGAGCATCGAAGCAATTGTCGCGGTCGATAATGCTTGGGGAATAGGAAACAAGGGCGAGCTTCTGTGCCGAGTCAGAGATGATCTGCGCAATTTCCGTTCGGTAACGAGCGGAAAGACCGTCATTCTCGGCTCAAAAACCCTGTCCACATTCCCGAACGGTCAGCCTCTTAAGAACCGCAGAAACATAATTTTATCGCGCCGAGAGGACTACAAAGTCGATGGTGCCGAGGTCGCACACAGTGCCGGGGAAGCTCTTTCGATGATAAAAGAGGATGAAAACGCCGTCGTCATCGGCGGTGACAGCATATATAAGCTGTTTTTACCATATTGTGACCGAATTTACGTCACAAAGTTCGACATCACTCTCCCCGCCGACGCATTTTTCCCGAATCTTGACGAGCTCGGTTGGAAAATTGAGAGCGAAAGCGAAGAATACGTATCCACTCCCGACGATTCCCCTGCGGGAATGAAGTGGAAGATAGTTACTTACGTTAAATAATAAAGACCGCCGATTTCTCGGCGGTTTTTTGTGTTAGAGAGGTTAGCAAGTTGCGCCAAACCCTTGCCTTCCCCTCAGGGGAAGGCAAGACAACCTCCCGATGCTTCGCCACGTTGTTTGTAGGGACAGGCGTCCTCGACTGTCCGCGCAAAAACGATGTTACATTGTTCCCGAACACCTCATCCGTCAATCGCCCGAGATCCCGATGCCACAAGCGGCATCGACCTCCGGTTTCGACTTCGCGTCGCTGTCACCCTGAGTGGAGCGAAGCGGAATCGAATGGGTCTGGCGACGCTTCGCTCAGGATGACAACGGACGATTGACACCTTCCCCTGAGGGGAAGGCAAGACAACCTCCCGATGCTTCGCCACGTTGTTTGTAGGGACAGGCGTCCTCGACTGTCCGTTTTGAAACGATGTTACTTTGCCTTTAGAACACGGTTGCTTCGCAACCTACACCTCATCCGTCAAGTGCCCGAGATCCGTTCGACTGCGTCCCGCCGTGTCATTCTGAGTGTAGCGAAGTGAAATCGAACGGCGAAGCCGCGCGAAGTGCAACGAAGCGGAATCTCGGCGGGACTCCGCTCAGGATGACGGCGGGCACTTGCCACCTTCCCCAAGGGGAAGGCTAACAACGCCCCGAATCTTCGGGACGTTATTTGTATTCCAAAACCCAATATTGTAAATAATTATATTATTTCTCAAAACAGTTGAAAAATCTTTTGTTTTCTATTATAATTATTATGTATAACTATAAATATGTAGTTCCGAAAGAGAGATACTATGATAAAACTCCTTCACTGCGCCGATATTCATCTCGATTCGCCGTTTCATTCAAAAACGCCCGAGCAGTCGGCTCTCATGAGACGGGAACTGAAAAAGTCGTTCCTTTCTCTTATAAATACGGTTAAAACCGAAAAAATCGACGTTGTCATCATGGCGGGCGACGTTTTTGATATTCCGTATCCCTCCTCCGACACAGTCGCGTTCTTCAAGGAAGCAGTCGCGAGTCTGCCGAACGTGAAATTTGTCATTTCACCCGGCAATCACGATCCCTACTGTGAGGGCGGCGTTTACGACGGCAAGCTCCCCGAAAACGTTCACGTTTTCAAATCGACGGAAATGTCGTTTATCGACGTCGAAGGGACAAATCTCCGCATCTATGGCTACGCCTTCGTCGGCGGAAACACGCTTGAAAGCTGCCCGTTTGTCGGCTTCAAGGTCGAGGATACCGGCAAGATAAATATTCTCTGCGGTCACGCCGAGGTCGGCGATCCGCTTTCGCCGTACTGCCCTGTGTCACTTACGGATATTGAAAACAGCGGCTTCTCCTATTGCGGATTCGGTCACGTTCATCTTACTGAGGGCGTAAAGACCGCAGGCGGCGTTCCCTACGCTTACAGTGGCTGCCTTAACGGTCGCGATTTCGGCGAAACGGGCGAAAAAGGCGCGATGATCGTCACCTTTGACGGAAGCAAGCCAAGCTTTGAAAAAATCATTCTTTCGACCTACAATTACGAGGAAGCGAGGCTTGATGTTTCGGGAATCACAGACGGAAGCGAGCTTCGCCGCAAGCTGTCGGCGCTCGTTTCGGAATATAAGGCTGAAACGTTTTTGCGCATCGAGCTTGTCGGATTCGTTCCGACAACGCTGAATATTGACATAAAAGCCCTCGAAAGCGAGACTGTCGGCGTATTTTTCCTCGAAATACGCGACCTCACTCTCCCGCTTTACGCTACCGAGCAGCTAAAGAACGATCCGACCATTATCGGTGAATTTTTCCGCTCGCTTCTTCCTATGCTCGAAAGCGGAACCCCTGAGGAAAGACGTACGGCGGCAAAGGCGCTCCGCCTCGGAATTGCCGCGCTCCGCGGCGAGGACGTTTCGGGGTGAAATCAAGAGAACGCTCACTCTATTCCGTAGGAGCGAATGCTTCGCCACATTGTAATACCTTCTCCAGTGGGAGAAGGGGGACCACCGAAGGTGGTGGATGAGGTGTCCCAAAGGAATGTAACATTACACCCGAACACCTCATCCGTCTGCTCCTTCGTCGCAGCCACCTTCCCCTGAGGGGAAGGCAAGACTGCCTTCGCAATAATTATTATCAAAAGAGGTACCCCTTGGCTAAATACAAGAAGAAAAAGAAAAAACAGGTCGCTGTGACCGAATCGAAGAAGAAAAAGCCGTTTCCAAAGAAGCGCGCCTTTGCGCTCCTCGGCATCACGGCGGTCATATTCATCATCTATCAGGTGATGATCGCGCTTGAATTTACGGCGGCAATACACATTTACGCTATCGGTCTCGGACTGCTCGCGATGGCATATATCGCCATCAACCGCGGCTCCTTCCGCCCGCTTACCTATGACGATCTTTCGGACGAGCTGACGAAAGCCGAAAAGGATGAGATTATCGCTCAGCAGGCTCGCAGATTTGAAAGAAGCAGACCGATCCTCTACGTTATAATCGGCATAATATTCACACTCCTTTTCGACACCGCGTATATTTATGCAACAGTAAACTTAGGACTTAAATTCTGATGAGAGTAATTTCCCTTTATTCCGGCTCGTCCGGCAACTGCACACTGATCGAGGCGGGTGAGCATACGGTTCTTCTCGATGCGGGCGGAAGCGCAAAGGCTCTGATTACCGCCCTTGAGGGCGTCGGAAGCAATATTATGCGCGTAACCGATATTTTTATCACTCACGAGCACAGCGACCATACTCACGCCCTTGCCGCTTTACTTAAAAAGCATCCCTGTCGGGTACATATCACCGATCCGAGCGCAGATGCGCTCAATATTCCGGAAAACACGCTCCTGTCTACCTGTCTTGTGCGCCACGGGGCAGAGTTTTCATACGAGCTCGGTGAGCTTCATATCGATGCCTTTCCCGTCCCTCACGACAGCTTCGCCTGTGTCGGTTACAAGTTCACCTATCAGGGCAAATCTGTCGGGATCGTGACCGACATCGGTTACGTTACCCAGACCGTTTACGACTGTCTTTGCGGCTGTCACGCCGTAATGATCGAGGCAAACCACGACCGCGAAATGGTGCGGCGCGGAAGCTATCCCGCCATGCTCAAGGCAAGGATCCTTTCGGGCGGCGGTCATCTTTCAAACGATGACTGCGCCGAGATCTCGGGCGCTTGGGCGCGTCAGGGAACGAAAAAATTGTTGCTCGCTCATCTGAGTGAGGAGAATAACACCCCCGATATTGCACTTGAGACCGTAAAAAAGGCGACCGATCCGTACGGCGTCGACGTCTGCGCCGCAAAGCGCGACGAGCCGACGGTTTTATTAGATAGTAACGATAATACCTAAAACGCCGTGTAGGGACAGGCGTCCCCGACTGTCCGCACAAAAACGATATTACATTCCACAGGAACACCTCATCCACCACCTTCGGTGGTCCCCCTTCCCCTGAGGGGAAGGCAAGACAACGTGGCGAAGCCTCGATACGTTGTTTGTAGGGGCGACCAATGGTCGCCCGCATAATAATGATGCTAAACTGAACCAAGGACAAACTATGCTAAACGTAACTGTTCTCTGCGTCGGCACGCTGAAGGAGCAATTTTTGCGCGACGCGATAAAAGAATACTCAAAAAGAATAAGCGGATACGCCTCCCTCACGATCAAGGAGACCAAGAACGACCGCGAGCTGATCCCGAATCTGCCGAAAAAAGCGTTCAAGATCGCCCTTTGCGTCGAGGGAAAGCAGCTAAGCAGCGAGGAGCTGGCAAGCAAGCTCGACGAGCTTCCGACACGCGGAATTTCCGAGATCGTTTTTGTCATCGGTGACTCCGACGGAATGGGTGAGGACGTCAAGGCATCCTGCGACCTTCGTCTGTCGTTTTCAAAAATGACCTTCCCGCATCAACTTATGAGAGTAATTCTTCTCGAGCAGATATACCGCGCATTTACCATAATAAATAACGGAAAATACCACAAATAACGGAGATAAAATGAAGCTGACAAAGAATACCGTCATAAGAGTTGTCGCTCTTATACTGTTTATGTCAATGATACTTGCCATAATCCTATATGACGGCGGAGCATACGATTTTTCGTTCGTAAAGCGCCCCGTTGTCTACACGACGGTCGGTGAAACGACAGGCGGGGGCGACGGCCCCGACGAAACGACGGGTGGTGATAACACCACAGTCACGCAACCGCCGATGGACGATGACGAGATCAAAGAGATACTATCAAAAATCAAGACGCTTGACGATGCGCTCAAGGAAGGTTATGCCCTTTCCTACGAAAGATTCGGCAGCTCCTCCGCCCTCGCAAAGGTCGATGCGCCATATCTTGAAGGCGAATTTTCGATTTCGTCCCATACGGTCTCCAAGCGAGTATTTTACGAGATCGCAAACGGCTCGCTCGGCGTCAAAAAGGAGACGCGAGTCGAGGATCTTCCCCGCATACGCTTCTATTACGGCTACGCGATCGTAAACGTTGGCATCGGTTTTTCGATCTACAATAAAGAGGGAAACAAGGTCGCGGATCTGCCGTCGATCGAGCTTCCGTGTCAAAAAACGCACGACGGTCTTCCCGTTGTCAACGGCATCGGTGTCTACTACAAGATCACGGATGAAGGTCTGACTGAGATTCAGGCGTCAGATATCAAGCAGACTCCGATAAATCTCGACGCGCCGAGATATTACGCGAAATCGAATATTGACCTTTATCCCTTCAAGGCACGCGTGATGGAGCTGAAGCAGATCGGTGTCGTAACTACCGAGCCTCCCGCGACCACACCCGAGGAAACGACGGATCCCGACGGCACGACCGAGCCCGATTCGACTACCGAACCCGGCGGCACGACGGATCCCGATGCAACTACGGATCCCGATATCACAACAACTCCCAACGATACGACTGTTCCGTCCGATACAACGACCTCAGACACGACCGATGCTCCCGTTCTCCGCAACGTGAGGACGGTAACGACAGAGAGCGATTCGACGTCGTCAGACACGACTGAGGGCGAAACCACCGCACCCGAAAACACGACTGCCGATACCACGGAGGGTGAAACCACCGCACCCGAAAACACGACCGAGGGCGAAACAACCTCTCCCGATACCGACACTCCCCCCGATACCGAGCTTCCCGAGGGCGCGATAATCGAAAAGGACGGCAAGATATACGAGGTCACCTACCGCGAGCTCTACGGCTACAAAAACAGCAAGGGCGAGGTAAAGATCAAGCCGCAGTACACGATGGCTTACGATTTCACCTCCGACGGTCTTGCCTGCGTTATCTACGAAAATTACAGACTCTTATTCATCGATACAAAGGGCAACCGCGTCGTTTCGCTCATCGGTAACGAGTACGTCTCCCCGAGCGATTTCAACTACAAAAAGCATTATCAGACCTATTTTGCGGGAATCAACAACGATTACCACGATATGGGAATGTACTACTTTAATGACGGCTACGCCATCGTCCGTTATGCTCTCCTTGACGCAAAGACGGCATCGAAGCTCGTCAAGACCGTAAACCTGATAGTCGACAAGACGGGTACGAAGAACCCCGTTCCCGGCTATTACAACCTCGAGGGCTTCTCCGATACCGTAATGCTCGTTGAGAAAGACGGCAGATACGGATATATGAATCTTGACCATTCATGGGTATTCCATCCCGTTTTCGACGAGGCGTTCCCCTTCTGTCAGGGCCTCGCCGTCGCTCATACGGAGGACGGATACGGAATGATAGATACCGAAGGTAACGTTATTCTGCCCTTCATTTTCAAGCATATTTCAAGTGTTTCCGACGGCAGGATCGCCGCTTATTCCGAGGAGCTCGGCTGGCAGATATATACTGTTGTAAGCAAGTAAGGAGTTTATTATGAAAATTGACGCTGCAATAAAATTTATTATCGTGCTTCTCATTATAATGATAGTTTCGCTCGGCGCGGCACTCATTATAATGAACAATGACGGCAAGGGTGGCTCCGACACTACCCCCGCCACAACGACCACCGCAGGTGATACGACAAAGCCCGATACCACGACAAAGCCCGACACGACCACTACCCCGTCACAGACGACAACACCCTCGCAGACCACGACGCCTGATGTGACGACTACCCCCGAGACTACCACAACACCCGAGGTAACTACAACACCCTCGCAGACAACCGTTCCCGATGAGACCGATCCGCCCGAGCTTCCGAGCGATCTTCTTGTCGAGAAGAGCCTGCGCTCCGATACAGGCGTTTCTCTCAATCTCCGCGCAGACGTCGTCGCCTTCGAGCAGGACGGCAAGGTCTACCTTAAAGTCGACCTGTATCTTGAGCATTACAGCCTCACAATAAATTCAAGATACGACAATATTCTCGTGATCGACGGCGTCGAATACAAATTCTCAACGCCCAAAATTGCGCAGAGTGAAAACGTAAAGAGCGATACTCTCCTTGTCTCCAAGACCGTCGAAGCGGAGTACGGCGACACCGTCAACATCAAGGCGGTATTTAACAGCAAGCTCACCTACAAGAAGATCGAGTTCAAGACCATCGAGGTAGAAGGAGCAATAGAAATAAAATGAGCAGCCGTGCACTTTTCGGCCCGGGCGGAAACTCCGAGAGCTTCTACGCTGCGGGCAATAAATCAACGAAGCAGGCACCGAAGTGGCTATATGAGATCGGCCTCGACGCCTACGAATATCAATGCGGAAACGGAGTGACAGGCTCCGACGCGAATTTCATCGAGGTCGGAAATAAGGCGAAGGAGTACGGCATCGCAATGTCGCTCCACGCACCATATTTCATCTCCCTTTCGGGAATCGAAGAGGAAAAACGTCTCAAAAGCATTGATTATATAAGAAAAAGCGTTCACGCCGCTGAGCTTCTCGGCGCAGACCGCATAGTGATCCATACAGGAAGCGCGTCGAAGATCACCCGCGCGGAGGCACTTTTGCTTGCCGCCGATACCGTTACCCGCGCTCTTGAGGAGATCGATACCGAGGTGAAATTCGGTCTTGAAACGATGGGAAAGATAAATCAGCTCGGCACGCTTGACGAAGTCATCGAGCTTTGTAAGATCAGTCCGAGACTCATTCCCGTCGTCGATTTCGGGCATCTGAATGCCCGCGATCTCGGTAACGTTTTCGTCACCGAGGACGATTACAAGCGCGTTTTCGATAAGATCGGCTCCGCTCTCGGGGACGAGGTCGCGAAGAATCTGCATTGCCACTTCTCAAAGATCGAGTTTACAAGCGGCGGTGAAAAGAAGCATCTGACCTTCACCGATACCGTTTACGGTCCCGATTTTTCCCCTCTTGCGAAGGTTCTTTACGAGAACAATCTCACGCCCCGCATCATCTGCGAAAGCGCAGGAACGATGGCTGAGGACGCGCTCGAGATGAAGAAAATGTACATAGGTGCGGGGATGTAACTTATTGGCTCCCCCTCTGGGGGAGCTGTCACCGCAGGTGACTGAGAGGGATTGTCTTTCGGATGTTACTTTACTTAAAACGGGCGAGCAATATCGGGGTTCCCCGAAGCGAATGAAATGAGCTTTGGGGGTTCCCAAGGGTCGCCCCTACAAAAGCGTTTCAAAGTACCTTGTAGGGGCGACCATTGGTCGCCCGTGTAAAAACGATGTTACATCCCCTTGGGACACCTCATCCACCACCTTCGGTGGTCCCCCTTCCCCAAGGGGAAGGCTAACGACGCGGCGATTCTTCGACACGTTATTTGTAGGGACAGGCAACCTCGGAACCCCCAAAGCTCATTTTATTCGCTTCGGGGAACCCCTCACCTCGACTGTCCGCACCAAAACGATATTACATCCCTTTGGAACACCTCATCCACCACCTTCGGTGGTCCCCCTTCCCCCGCTGGGGAAGGCGAGACAACGTCCCGATGCTTTGCCACGTTGCCGTAGGGCGGGGGTTTACTCCCGCCGTATAAAAACGATGTTACATCGTTTTTGCGACATCTCATCCGAGGCACTGCCTCTTGTTTACCTCTTACCTTCCCCCTGAGGGGAAGGCGAGAAGACGCCCCGAATATTTTGATGGTTTACCGTTATTATTGAGGTAACAAATATGTCTGACGAAAAATATATGCTGCTTGCCCTTGAGGAGGCGAAAAAGGCAGCGGAAATGGGTGAAGTGCCGATCGGTGCCGTGATCGTTCGCCGCGGCGAGGTGATCGCCTCTGCCCACAACGAGCGCGAGACGGCTTTTGACGCTACCGCGCACGCTGAAACGACCGCGATCCGACGCGCCTGCCAAAAACTCGGCGGTTGGCACCTGACCGACTGCACTCTCTACGTTACCCTTGAGCCCTGCCCGATGTGCGCGGGCGCGATAATCAATTCACGCATCGACTCTGTCGTATTCGGCGCCTACGATAACCGCGAGGGCTCGTTCGGAAGTCTTATAAATCTTGCATCTTATCCCTATTCCTCCCGCCCCGAGATCGTCGGCGGAGTGATGGAGACGGAATGTAAGGCGGTTCTGAGCGAGTTTTTTAAGAAAATAAGGGAAAATAAGTGATTTTCAAAAGGGCGATCTTTCGCCCTTTTGTTTTTGGGGAAGGCAAGACAACGCCCCGATTCTTCGCCACGTTGCCGTAGGGCGGGGGTTTACTCCCGCCGTATAAAAACGATATTACATTCCGTTGGAACGGGCGACCAATATCGGGGTTCCCCGAAGC
Source organism: Eubacteriales bacterium (assembly GCA_045540115.1). Taxonomy (GTDB): domain Bacteria; phylum Bacillota; class Clostridia; order Oscillospirales; family CAG-272; genus Colimorpha_A. The sequence goes on along the minus strand of JAZQGR010000056.1, from coordinate 17,023 downwards.
GAATGAAATGAGCTTTGGGGGTTCCCAAGGGTCGCCCCTACAAGAAATTTTTAGCGTTCCGCCGTGTTTCCCCACCCGCACAAAAACAAATTTAATTATTTTTCAAAATCCCTTGACAAAACCCACTTCCTGTGGTAGAATATATGTCGCACGAAAATAATGCGCCCTTAGCTCAGCGGATAGAGTGCCCGGCTACGAACCGGTAGGTCAGAGGTTCGAATCCTCTAGGGCGCGCCAAAAAAATCCAACTCTTACGAGTTGGATTTTTTTATCCAAGCCGCAGGCTTGGCATATCATCAGCCACTGCGGGGCTGGATATCATCACGGCAACGCCGTGTATCTCATCACGCGCCAGCGTGTATTCTCCTGCGGCTTGATGATATACAATGCTTCGCATTGATGATATACCGCAACAAGTTGCGGATGCTATACACGGCTTCGCCGTGATCCAAGCCTCTCCCCTTTCGGGGCTTTTTTATTTTACCTGAAATATTTCTTTCAAAATCACACATACTCATTGACAAAAATTGTATTTTGTTTTACAATATAATTAATAATGGGGGAAAATGGTTTATCTTATTTTTCTCACAAAATTCGGAGGAAAAACATGGCACAGAATAAAAAGACCTCTGCTGAGCTGCGTAAGGAAATAAACGCTTCCTCGGCAGACGCAAGAGTCCTTCTTTCCGCGCTTTTCGACGAAGGCACCTTCCTTGAGTTCGGTACCTACGTTAAGCAGGGCGAAGGAGATTTTGAAGGAGTTATCACGGGCTGTGGATCGGTCAACGGCCGTCCCGTTTACGCGTTCGTTCAGGACAAGACGGTAGAGAAGGCGGCATTCACTTCCGCTCACGGCAAGAAGATCTGCTCCCTTTACGATTCCGCCCTCAAGGCGGGCGCTCCCGTTGTCGGCGTATTTTCCGGCGCGGGCGCAAAGGTAAGCGAGGGCATCGACTGCCTTTCCGCTTACGGCTCGGTAATGGCTAAGATCAGCGAGGCAAAGGCACTTATCCCGCAGATCGCCGTAATTAACGGTGCTTGCGGCGGCGCTTCGGCTGTACTTTCCGAGATGTTTGATATCACTGTCGCGACCGACAAGGGAGAAAGATACCTCGTCCCGAACGGCGATCCGATCGGTACTCCCGACATCGTGACGCCCGAAAACGAGCTCGTTATCGTTCTTACCAAGCTTCTCTCGCTCATCCCCTCGAACTGCGAGGAGGGTACCGTCATCGGTGACGACTGCGAGAGCATAAACGAGCCTCTTAACGTAAACGCGTACGTTGACGGCGACGTAAAGGAGCTTATTTCCGTTCTTTCCGACGACCGTGAGCCTCTTTACCTTGCCGAAAATATGGCGAAGGAGCTTGTTACCGCACTCATGACCTTCAACGGAAGAGTTGTCGGTGTAGTTGCTAACCAGCCGACCGAAAACGGCGGCGCGCTCACCTGCGCTTCCGCAAAGAAGGCTTCCCGCTTCGTCAACTTCTGCTCCGACTACGAGATCCCCGTTGTGACTCTCGTCAACACAGTCGGCTTCAAGGGTGGCTGCAAGAATTACCTTACCGCCCTCTCCGAGCTTGCCTTCGCTTACAATAACTGCGAGGTCGCAGTTACCGCGATAATCGGCAACGCTTACGGCTCTGCTTACACCCTTATGGGCTCCAAGTCCCTCGGCGCGTCCTTCGTGTTCGCCCTTGATAACGCAGTTATCTCGGTGCTTGATCCCGATACCGCAGTCGAGTTCCTCTACGATTCCTCCCTCAAGGAAGCATCCGATCCCAATGCCGCTCGCGCTTCACTCAAGGAAGAATGGCTCTCCGGCCCCGCTTCGGCTCTTACCAATGCCCGCTCCGGCGATATCGACGATATTGTTTCAGGATCCGAGCTCAAGCAGAGAATGGCGTCGGCACTTGAGTTCCTCGCTTAACGGTGAATACTATGTTTTATATGTCGCTGTTTAACTTTTCCGACGAGGTAGCGTCAAAGCTCACCCTCTCCGAAAAGCTCGAATCAATTTTAACAACGGGCGTCGGCGGATATCTTCTCGTTTTCGTCGTCCTCGCGCTCATCTGGTTCATTCTCGCAATATTCGGCAAGTTCTTCGACAGAAAGCCGAAGGAGAAGGCAGTTGAGGAGACTGAGACTACGCCCGTATCTGTTCCGGAGCCCGCTCCCGTTGCTCCTGCTCCTATTGCTCAAGATCAGGACGACGCGGCGATAGTCGCCGCAATAGTTGCCGCTATCTCGGCATACTCAGGCAAGTCAGCAGGCGGCTTCAGAGTCGTTTCATTCAGAAAAAAGCACTAATCGAAAGGAAGATAATAAAATGTCAAAGCTTTATAACGTAACCGTAAACGGCGTTGTTTACGAGGTAGAAGTAGAAGAGATCGGCGCAGGCGCAAGCAACACCTATGCCGCACCCGCAGTTGCTCCCGCTCCCGCAGCGGCTCCTGCTCCCGCAGCTCCCAAGGCTGCTCCCGCAGCGGCTCCCGGAAACGGCACTCCCGTTAACGCTCCCATGCAGGGAACGATCCTTAAGGTTGCAGTTTCGAACGGACAGGCAGTCAAGAAGGGCGACCTTATTTGCCTGCTCGAGGCTATGAAGATGGAAAACGAGATCTTCGCTCCCTGCGACGGTACCGTTACCTCCGTTACTGTAACAAGCGGTCAGACCGTTGCGACCGGTGCAGTTATCGCGACCATCGCATAAGGGTAAAAACCTATGATCGAAGCATTAAAAACGTTCTGGGAGTCGACAGGTATCGCGATCGCGAGTACCGATACGACTCTGCTCATCAAGTACCTGATAATGTACGTCATTATCGGTGCGCTTCTCTACCTTGCGATATGGCGTAAGTTTGAGCCTATGCTCCTGCTTCCGATCGCGTTCGGTATGCTTCTTGCAAACCTTCCGGGTGCGAACCTCATTCACACCGAATGGTTCTTGGCGAAGGATATCGACTACGGTATGATCCTGCGCAAGGGCGGACTGCTCGATATTCTGTATATCGGAGTCAAGCTTGGCGTTTATCCGTCGCTCATCTTCATGGGAATCGGCGCGATGACCGACTTTACTCCCCTTCTTGCAAACCCGAAATCGCTTATGCTCGGCGCAGCGGCGCAGTTCGGTGTCTTTGCCGCATTTGCAGGTGCGCTCTTCCTTGGATTTAACGAAAACGCCGCTGCCGCTATCGGTATTATCGGCGGTGCCGACGGCCCGACCGCAATTCTCGTCACAAAAGAGCTCGCTCCCACGCTTCTCGGCGCGATCGCTATCGCGGCATATTCCTATATGGCGCTCATTCCGATCATTCAGCCGCCGATCATGAAGCTCGTTACGACCAAAAAGGAGCGTCAGATCAAGATGACCTCGCTCCGCAAGGTATCTAAGACCGAGCTTATCCTTTTCCCCGTAATCGTTACGGCTGTCGTATGTCTTATTCTTCCCGATGCGGCTCCCCTCGTCGGCTTCCTTATGCTCGGAAACCTCTTTAACGTAACAGGAGTCGTTGACCGTCTTTCAAAGACTGCTCAGAATGAGCTTATCAACATTATAACGATCTTCCTCGGTGTTTCGGTCGGTGCGACCGCCAACGCCGCAAACTTCCTAAAAACAGAGACTCTCTGCATCATCGCTCTCGGTCTTACCGCATTCTGTCTCTCTACTTTAGGCGGACTTCTCGTCGCGAAGCTCATGTGCAAGCTCACGCGCGGAAAGATCAACCCCCTCATCGGCTCGGCAGGCGTTTCGGCTGTACCGATGGCGGCAAGAGTATCTCAGATGGTCGGTCAGAAGGAGGATCCATCTAACTTCCTGCTCATGCACGCAATGGGCCCGAACGTCGCAGGCGTTATCGGCTCGGCTGTTGCCGCAGGCTGGTTCCTTTCGATGTTCAGGTAAGAGAATTTCCACTCCCGCATAAAAACGGTGTTACTCAATACCTTCTCCTGAGGGAGAAGGAGGACCACCGAAGGTGGTGGATGAGGAGTATGTTCCCTTTTTAGACACCTTCTCCCGCTTGAGAAGGTAAGACGACGTTTATATGGCTCCCCCTTTGGGGAGCTCCCGACGAAGTCGGGTGAGAGGGCAGTTTACCCTCTCCGGCACTTCGTGCCACCTCTCCCAAAGGGCGAGGCAAAGAACGCCCCGATAATTATAATAACGTATATAATTGAGGATAATATAATGCAAAAGGTAAAAATTACAGAAACAGTTCTCCGCGACGCTCACCAGTCGCTCGCGGCTACAAGAATGAAAACCGACGAGATGCTTCCGATAATTGAGAAGCTCGACGGCATCGGCTACCACTCCCTTGAGGCGTGGGGCGGTGCGACCTTCGACTCCTGCCTCCGTTACCTTGACGAGGATCCGTGGGAGCGCCTTCGCAAGATCAGAAGTGCCGCTAAAAATACCAAGCTTCAGATGCTTTTCCGCGGACAGAATATGCTCGGCTACCGTCACTATGCTGACGACGTCGTTGAATATTTCGTTCAGAAGTCGATTGCAAACGGTATCGATATCATCAGAATTTTCGACGCACTTAACGACCCCCGTAACCTCAAGACCGCAGTTGAAGCGACCAAGAAGGAGGGCGGACACGTTCAGGCGGCTATCTCCTATACTACAGGCCCCGTTTTCAATAACGATTATTTCGTAAACTTCGCAAAGACCCTTCAGGATATGGGTGCAGATTCTCTCTGCATCAAGGATATGGCGGGACTTCTTACTCCCTACGCCGCTTACGATCTCGTAAAGGCGCTCAAGGAAAATGTAACGCTTCCTATCCAGCTCCATACTCACTATACCTCCGGTCTTGCTTCGATGACCATTCTTAAGGCGATCGAGGCAGGATGCGACGTTGTCGACACCGCGATCTCCCCCATGGCTATGGGTACCTCGCAGGCTCCGACAGAGGCGATCGTTGCAACCCTTGCGGGAACAGGCTATGATACCGGTCTTGACCTTAAGAAGCTCGACGAGATCAGCCGTTACTTCGCTCCCATCAGACAGGCATACGACGAAAGCGGTCTTATCTCCCGTTCCGTCACCAAGGTCGACGTAAACGCGCTCCTTTATCAGGTTCCCGGCGGTATGCTCTCGAACCTCGTTTCCCAGCTCAAGTCTGCAGGCAAGAGCGAGCTCCTTCAGGAGGTTCTTGAAGAGGTTCCGCGCGTAAGAGCCGATGCGGGCTACGTTCCGCTCGTTACTCCGACCTCTCAGATCGTCGGTACTCAGGCGGTTCTTAACGTACTCATGGGCGAAAGATATAAGCAGGTTTCGAAGGAATTTAAGGGAATCCTTGCAGGTGACTACGGTAAGACTCCCGCCGAGATCGATCCCGAGTTCTCAAAGAAGATCCTCGGCGATACCGAGGTCAAGACCTGCCGTCCTGCAGATCTTCTCCAGCCCGAGCTCGATACCCTCCGCGAAAAGTGCAAGCTCTACATGGAGCAGGAGGAGGACCTTCTCTCCTACGCAATGTTCGAGAACGTTGCAATGAAGTTCTTCGAGAAGCGCCGCGCTGAAAAGTACGGCATCGATATGAAGAACGCAGACGCGGAGAATAAGATCCATATAGTTTGATGATAAAAACCCCTCGAACGAGGGGTTTTTGTTTTGGAAAGGCAAGACAACGTTCCGAAGCTTCGCCACTCCTTCGTAGCACAAAACGATGTAGCTTTGTTTCAACACACGGTTGCTTCGCAACCTACACCTCATCCACCGCAGACGCAGCGTCTGCGGTCCCCCTTCCCCCGCTGGGGAAGGCTAACGACGTGGCGAATCTTCTCCATATTGCTGTTAGGGGAGGGGCAAGCTCGGAACCCCCTACCTCGACTGCCCGAAAAAACCGATTTGACAAACCCGCGCTTCGGTGCTATAATGATATCAAATAACGCAAGAGGTATTTTTTATGAAAAAGATCATCGCAGTTTTCCTCTCTCTGATAATGGCCATCTCGCTTTTCGCCTGCGACACAAGCGACGATTCCGTCATGACCTATAAGGGCAATTTTTTTGGCGAGGTTATGAATCTCGTCGTCGACGGTGACAAGGTAACGGCAACCCTTTCTCAGCAGTACGTTGAGGACGGCGTGAACGTTACGTTTAGCATCGCGCTCATCGACGGTAAGGCTAGCGTCTCGGGAAGCAATCTCTCCGCTGACTTCAGCGACGTTACCTACGAAATGCTCATAAAGCTCTCGGGCGGCGACGTTGATGCTTATATCGAAGAGACAAAGGAGCATCTCCTTTCCTCCGTCGAGACCGAAGCAGACAAGCAGCTTGTAAACGACCTTCTCGCAGGCAAGCCTGTAAAGTTCGGCAAGGAATCCGCGCTCAGCGCGATCGTTGAAAACTTCGTTTCCCTCAAAGCGACAGTAAACAGCTCCAAGGGCACCGCGCTCTTTACCGAGATCAAGTACGAGACGGGATACAAGTACGTTTTCGAGTATTACGACAACGGTAACGTGAAGTCGGAAAGCTACTATAAACCTGACGGTACCCTCGATTACAAGGACGAATTTGAAAACACAGCGCCCGAAAATGACGGTGAAAACGGCAAGACCGAGGAAAAGCCTTCTCAGACTCAGACTCCCAATAATCAGGAAAATCACGAATCAAACGATAAGCATCCCGACGTGACCGACAACGAAACCGACAAGCAGCCCGATGATGGCAACGTCGTAATTGGCGGCAACTCCACCTATCCTGTCGGCATCTATACAGGTGTTTACGAGGAAAAGGACGCGATCCTTGAGATCAAAGAGGACGGCACCCCCATCCTCAAGCTCAAATTCAAGGGCGAAATGGATAACGTAATTATCGAGCAAAACTTCACCATTACAAACGGCAGACTCCATATCGGCAATGAAAAAGCATTGATTATTGATTTCGGCGTTGACGAGATCAAATACGTTTCAAGCATGAAGATCTCGGGCTCGGGCGCTTCTGAATATATCAGCAGTATGCTCAAAATGGTAAACGAGTCCGACGATATGACCGTAGTCGATAAGCAGATCTACCGCGATCTCCTTAACGGTAAGGAGGTAACCTTCGGCAAGGAAGCTTATATCTATAACGGCGTTAAGCTTCACACGATCCATTTTGATTTCAAGGAAAACGGAACCTTTGAAGCAAAGGAGGTTCAGGTCGTTATCGGCGGCGGTACCTCCTCGGGTAACGGCGGCTCGTTTGAGTACGACGACAGTTTTCCCGGCAGCAGCGGATCCTATAATCCTCCCACAAACGATCCGGAAGCAGACATCAATAATGGCGGCAACGGTGGAATTAACTTAAATGACGGAGTGTTGTTCTACATGATCGGCACGTTCAAGGGACAGTATTCGGGAATGGATGCGGTAATCGATTTCCCTGAAAACAGGCAGCCCGTCCTTACTCTTAAGGTCGAAATGCGCGAGGGCGATGCCGTCATCAATCAGACGATCAAGGTCGAAAAGGGCAAGCTCATATATCATAACAGCGTGCTCGCAATAATTGACTTCACAGTCGAAGATATTCTCTACACTATGTCGATGACCGTCAATGGCTCCGGCGCCGCTGAATATAAGCAGAAAATTCTCAGCGACGTCGAAAGCTCCAATATGTCCGACTCCGACAAGACGCTCTATAAGTTCCTTCTGAACGGAAAGGAAGTAAAATTCGGAAAGAAATCCGAGCTTTATCAGGGTATAAAGCTCCCGATGATAAAGTTCCTGCTTGACGGCAACACCTTGTCCTTTACATCCGAGCGCTTCAATCCCGACGAATCTACGAGCGGAAAGATCGAGACCGACTCCTCGTCCTCCATCGAGGATGACCTCCTCAACATCGGCGGAAAAAAATAATTAATAGTAAAAAAGCAGAGGCAATGCCTCTGCTTTTTATTATTCGGAATATAGCTCGTCGAAGTACCACCGAGCGGGGTTTTCGTGGATGTATTTGACTATCTTTTCATAATCTTTTTGATCTCGTATAACATGTTCGAAAAACGAAGTTTGAAACAAATTACTGGATAATCCTATTTTTTTGCATTCCCGCGTTGTTAATGATTTATAGGCACATACGATGTCTACAACCGTAGGGCGGGGGATTGCTCGGAACCCCCAAAGCTCGGCAAGCTCGCTTCGGGGAACCCCACGCGCTCCCGCCGTTCTGTTTCCCAATATAATGACGGCATGGATATGGTTCGGCATTATAACGTATCTGTCAATTTTCAAAAAAGGATACCGTTTTTCTAACAACAATAATTGTTCTTCAGCTATTTGCCCGTATTCTGTATATTCAATACCTTTGGTAACGGCGGGAGCAAGCCCCCGCCCTACGGAAACGTCGTTAAAATCTTGAATACGTGATAACAGAAATTTTCGTCCCTCAGTGCATATTGTTATAAAATATGCGCCCGCCGAACTATAATCGTATTTTTTTAATCGAGGATGTTTCCTCTTCGGTAGTCCCTTATCCATTTCATCACCCATTTAATTTTAGCATAAACATTCCTAAATGGCAACATAAAAAGCAGAAGCAACATCGCCTCTGCTTTTATTTTATATCGAATATTTCTTCGTAGGTGACGGAAAGGATCTCTTTTATCAAAACGATCTCGTCGGGGTAAAGATGACGCTGTCCGACCTCGATCTTCGCAACCGCACTACGGGTAATATCGCAACCGCGAAGCTGCAATTTTGCCGCCAATATTGCGTCATTTTCGCGCGCTCGCGCAGAGCACGAATATTATTACCAATTCTCTTTTCTATCTCTGCGTTCATAACATTTATTCAGACTTTTCATTTATATAATTATAAGACTCTTCAAGATTAGCCAATGCAACCTTTACCGCTTCAATTACAAATGCAGAAAAGGTGCAGTTTTTTCCTCTAATTGCATTTTCAACGTCTTCAATAACATCATTTGGAAATCTTATACATTTATTCGTCGTTTGCGGAATTGACGGAATTTTGAAATTTTTCATTGTAATTCCTTTTATCGCTTATTGTTATTCATATAATCTATCATTTCATTTATAATTTTAATTTCGCTCGGCGAAAGATTCGATAGCTTTTCCAAAATCTCACTCATTTCATTGTCAACAGTATATCCGGTCAGCAAATAATCAGCGCTGATATTTAACACCTCGCATACCTTGACAATATTTTCCGGACGTATAGCTTTTTTACCACATTCCAAATTTGAGATCATCTGCACGGAAACGCCAATTTTTTCAGCCAATTCAGCTTGTGATAATTTCTGCTTTTTTCTCTTATTATAGACTCTTTCGCCTATTTGTTCTAAAAAACTTTTGTTTGACACGTTATATCCTCTTACAATATTATTATAAATATTATAATATCCATAGGTGATATAATAAATCATCTATAGGCGTTGTAATATTGACAAATTATTCTATGAGTGATATTATATTTGTAAAATTATATTATAAGTGATTAACGGAGGAATCTTTTTTGAGCATAAAAATAACCGTCGGCGGTTGCAGAGATTTTCATGGCAGTGAATACATATTCAAATGCCTTGACGAATACATAAAAGAATTATACGATGAAGAAATAATAATTATTTCGGGGCATTGCAGCGGAGTTGATGCGATAGCGGAAAAATATGCGGAGGTTAAGGGCTTTGAGACCGTTATTTTTCCTGCCGAATGGGATAAATACGGAAGAGCCGCGGGGCCGGCAAGAAATAAAAAAATGGTCGAGGCTTCCGATATTGTTATTGCGTTTTGGGATGAAAAATCGAAGGGAACTAAATCACTTATCAATCTCGCAAAAAAATCAGGCAAAGCCCTTAAAATATATAAAATATAAAAAGCAGAGCCGAAGCTCTGCTTTTATTTATGCGCTCAATCGTCGTTTTCGACTGAGCGAGTGAGGATTTTTCCATCGCTTACGCGGATTTCGTAGCTATACTCTTTTCTTTCGTGCTCAAATTCGACCTCATAAACGAGGGTGCCGCGCTCGTAGTCCTTTTCTACCTCAAGGTCGCGAACCTGCTCGCGTGCAAATCCTGCGTCTTTAAGTGCGATATTTGTCGCATCATCACGCGTGATCTCGGTAGATACGGGCTTATCAGGAGTCTGCTCTGTTGCCGGCGGTTCCGTAACAGGCGGCTCGGTTGCCGGAGGCTCAGTTACGGGCGCTTCGGTTGACTGAAGCGGAGGTCTTTTCTCCTGCTCGATCTCCTCGTGGAGGATCTTGCCCGTAATTGCGTCGATCTCAAAGGAATATTCCTTATTCTCATACTCAAATTCAACTTCCCAAACGAGCTTTCCTCTTTCGCGGTCGATCTCTGTGCGTTCGAATCTTATATTTTCACGCGCAAGACCAATTTTTTCAAGCGCGATATTTTCTGCTTCATTTGCGCTGATTTTCGCTGATGTCAGATCCTTGACCAGCGGCGCAGCGGAGATCATCATTGCAAGCACGCTGATGATCAGAACGATTGATGCTGATAGTAAAAATTTCTTCTTTAACATATGTTTTCTCCTTTCATTTAATTAAAAACGGCAAAGGTTTTTCCTCTGCCGTTTGTTTTACATCCGGCAGGGCGAAAAATCGTTTTTAGGCGATGTCGGGTGTTTCTGTTTTTTTCTTATTATGCTTCCTCGAATACTTCCTTGCCGAGACCGCAGGTGGGGCATACCCAATCCTCGGGAACCTCTTCCCAAGGAGTACCGGGTGCTACGCCGTTATCGGGATCGCCAAGCGCAGGATCATATTCGTATCCGCAGGGACAAACGTATACCATTTTTTTACCTCTTATTTCTTTAAAAAGTTGTTATAAAAGCGCTATATTTCTTAACAAACAGTCTGCGGAAAGCCGGATCAATGGCTATGACCGCCCTCACCCTTATACAATATCTCGCCCTTTGTAGAAACAACGTAGGTCAATGACTCTCCGTTCACAGTAACGTATATATTGTAGCAGGAATGATTTTTATAAGTCCCTTTGTGAATATGAGGATCGCTCAACTGATCTGCCGTTAAGCCAAGGTCCTTAAGAACTATTTTATATGCTTCGTCAGATGTTATCGTTTTATCGCTTTGAGCCAACAAAACCAGCCCCACAATACACACAACGCATACAACAGCGGTTATTATTGCCGTTTTCACGCCGGACTTATTTCTGTTTTTGGTTTTCTTCATAGATTACTTGAAGTATCTGTTGAGAAGTCCTTCAAGAGCCTTACCGTGTCTTGCTTCGTCGCGAGCCATTTCGTGAACGGTATCGTGGATAGCGTCGAGATTGTTCTTCTTTGCGCACTTAGCAAGATCGAACTTGCCTGCGGTAGCGCCGTACTCACAGTCAACGCGCCATGCGAGGTTATCCTTGGTGGTTGCCTTCATGTTAGGCTCGAGGTCCTCACCGAGAAGCTCTGCAAACTTTGCTGCGTGCTCTGCTTCTTCCCATGCTGCCTTTTCCCAGTAGAGACCGATCTCAGGGTAGCCTTCTCTGTGTGCGATTCTTGCCATGCAGAGATACATACCAACCTCGGAGCACTCGCCGTTGAAGTTAGCCATAAGCTGGTCAAAGATGTACTTCTTATCTTCATCTGAGATATCGGGGTTATTCTTAACGGTCTTTGCGTAGATAGCGTACTCATGCTCAGCGGCAAGAGCAGCATTCTCTTCCATTACCTTAAACTTGGATGCCGGAACCTTACATACCGGACACTTTTCGGGAGCAGCGTCTCCCTCGTGAACGTAACCGCAAACTGTGCAAACGAATTTCATAATTTTTTCCTCACTTTAATTAAAATTTATTTTTTTATTTTATATGTTTTCGGATTCATGACCGACACAGTCGGGGCAGAGTCCGATAAACTCGACGATGTGATGCTCGACTTTGAAGCCGTTAAGCCCTTCGGCTATTTCTTCAAGACCGTACTGGTACGGCATTTCGACATCTTCTACCTTTCCGCAAACGCGGCAGGAAACGTGATAATGCTTCCGCGTTCCGTATTCGTATCTGAGAGTCGAATCCGGAGCGTATACTCTCTGCGCCGTTCCGTCCTCGACCTCGCCGGCAAGCACGCGGAACACGGTCGCTCGGCTTATCGAGGGGTGCTTTTCGTGAACATACTCATACACCTCATTCGGCGTCGGGTGCTTTCCCATAAAGTCCTTAAGTGCATCGAGAATGATCGATTTTTGAAGCGTATTTCTTTTCTTCATTCGTTCACCTCACTTCTTACTATTGATATTATATACTAATTAATACTGAATGTCAATAGTTTTTTAAAAATTTTTCAAAAAAATTTTTCGAGGTGTTTTTTACTTAGCAAAGACCTTTAAGAAAGGAGAACATCGCGCTCAGCTTTTCTTCTTCAAATACGGTTTTTCCCTCGTATGAAACGGTTTGATTCGGATTTCCTTCCTTAATTATATTAAAGAAATCCTTGTAATTTGCTCCGTCATCAAAGGTCGGCATCGTACGTAGAACAGGACTCGCTATGTGAACGTGACCGAGGTCGCCCGCATATTTTTTAAGCTCGGTCAGGGTTTCACCGTTTTGCATCAGATGGTAAAAATCGACGTGTGCCTTCACGTTCTCGCGTCCGGACAGCTCGGAAAGCTGCTTTGATTCGCTTACAAGGTTGATAATATTCGCCTCCGCATAGCAAAGAGGCTCGATGACGACCGTCTGTCCGAATTTAGCCGCAACGTCCCCGAATATCCGAGTACTTTTCACGATCTGCTCCATCGCCTTTTCGCGCGAAAAGCCGTCGGGCACGTTTTTCGCCTTCGCCGAGCCGAAAACAAGCACCTTTCCGCCGAGCCTTGCAAAACGCTCGAAGCTCATTTCGCAAAATTCCGTGATCTCATCGTAGGAAACGTTATCACCCGTCAGACGTATATCACCCGGGATCAGACAGTTGCAGGAGTAGACCGCGCCGGGATATTTGTTTGCAAGCTCAAGTGCCGATTCAAATTTCTCATCGCTCATTTTCGATAAGGCTGTGTTGTTCACCTCAACAAAATCCGCGCCGGAGCTTATGCAAAGCTCGAGATTTTCAATTCCCGTACAAATTCCAATCTTCATATTTTGCCTCCTGAAATTTTGATTAAAAGCTTTAGCCTTAATTTGATTATAAACGATTTTGAAAATTAGTCAAGAATTTTTTGTCGGTTGAGCCGGTAAAAAAAATCGGCACGTTTTTGAGCGGGCGACCATTGATTGCCCGTTTTTCGGGCTTTCTATATATAATAATGAAAGAAAGTTATAACAAACTAAAAAACATTCACTCCTGCCCTTGACAATTCTACATATTTTTATTATAATATAATTTGTATAAGTATTACTATTTCGTATACATACAAAATTATATAATACTAATATACAAGGAGGTGTATTATGATAACGAAAGTAATCATCTGCCTTGTCGGAGCCGCAGTTGGACTTGTAATAGGAATATTTTCCGGAATACTTTTCCGTAAGAAGATATCTGAAGCCAAGATCGGATCTGCCGAGCTTGAAGCAAAGAGGATAATAGAGGAAGGCGAAAAGACCGCCGAAACCCTCAAAAAGGAAGCTCTGCTTGAAGCGAAAGAGAAGATCATTAAGGATAAAAACGAGTTTGAAAAAGAGCTACGCGAGCGCAGAAATGAAGTAACACGTCTTGAACGACGCGTCGCACAGCGTGAAGAAACTCTCGACAAAAAGGTTGAAAGCTACGAGCGCAAGGAAGAGGTTCTCCGTACCAAGATCAAGGAGCAGGAAGACCTCATGGCTAAGACCGAGGAGATCCGTCAGCAGCAGCTGACGAAGCTCGAGGCGATCGCTGGTCTTTCCCGCGAGGAAGCGAAGGATGAGCTTGTTCGCCAGATCGAAAGCGACGCAAAGCACGAGGCTGTAATGAAGATCGTCGAGATCGAATCCCAGCTCAAGGAGGACGCAGACAGAAAAGCAAGAGAAATTATCTCCCTTGCAATTCAGAGATGCGCATCCGACCACGTTTCTGAGGCAACCGTCTCCGTTGTCGCTCTCCCGAACGACGATATGAAGGGACGAATCATCGGACGCGAAGGACGTAACATCAGAACGATCGAAACAATGACAGGTGTCGACCTTATCATAGACGACACGCCCGAAGCAATCACAGTATCCTGCTTCGATCCCGTAAGACGCGAAATTGCGCGCCTTGCACTTGAAAAGCTTATCCTTGACGGACGTATTCATCCGACCAGAATTGAGGAAACGGTTGAAAAGGCTCGCAAGGAGGTTGAAGGAATTATCAAACAGGCAGGCGAAAGGGCTACCTTTGAAACGGGAGTCCACGGACTCAATAACGAGCTTGTTAAACTCCTCGGACGCCTCCGCTACCGTACAAGCTACGGTCAGAACGTGCTTGACCACTCTATTGAGGTCGCACATATAGCAGGTATCATCGCCGATGAGCTCGGCGTCGACAGCACCCTTGCCAAGCGCGCGGGACTTCTCCACGACATCGGTAAGTCGATGACTCAGGAGGTCGAGGGATCTCACGTACAGATTGGTGTTGATATCGCAAGAAAGTATAAGGAAAACCGTGACGTAATCCACGCGATCGAGGCACATCATAACGACGTTGAGCCTCAGACGATCGTTGCGATGATCGTTCAGGCGGCAGACGCGATCTCGGCTGCAAGACCGGGCGCAAGACGCGAGGATCTTGAAAACTATCTCAAGCGTCTTCAGAAGCTCGAGGAGATTGCAAACTCCTTCCCGGGAGTTGAAAAGTCCTTCGCTATTCAGGCGGGACGCGAGATCCGCGTAATGGTCAAGCCCGAAGAGGTAAACGACGATCAGATGATACTTACCGCACGCGACATCGTTAAGAAGATTGAGGGAAGTCTCGAATATCCCGGACAGATCAAGATCCAGCTTATAAGAGAAAGCCGCGCGATCGAGTACGCGAAGTAAGCTTTAAGTTAACGTGCCTCGGCACTTTGAAATAGATTTTTTATAGAGTTGAAAAGAAATTTTCCGGTTTATCCGTTTTATATACGATCTATTTTATAAAGAACAAGACCTCAAACGAGGTCTTGTTTTTTTAGTTATTAGGAAAACGCGCCACGTTTTCTTGCCTTCCCCTCAGGGGAAGGCAAGACGACGTTCACTCTATTTTGGTAGGGAAGGGGCTTGCTCCCGCCGAACAAAAACAGTGTTACATCACACCCGGACGGGCGAGCATTGCTCGCCCGAAAAAACTTTTCTTTACTCCTCAAAACGCCCCTTATTTTGTAAACATTTTGTTAAAAATTACAAAGAAAAATCCACAGCTGTTGAAATTTTCGCCTATATATAATATAATATATATATCTATAATTTTAATCATAAGCAGGCTTCAGATGATAAATATAAACGATAACAACCAATTTGATGAGATTTGGTCGCTTGTAAAGGACAAGCTCCAGGAGATAAACGGCTATGACGATATCGTTATGAAGCTGTGGTTTTCCGACCTTCGAATGACCGTTCTTTCAAACGATACCGCCGTATTTATGGCAAAATCCGATTTCAAGCGCGATATCGTTTGCGCAAGATATCTCGATAAAATTAAAGAGGCTCTTTTTGAGGTGATCGGCTTTCAGGTGAGCGTCTCGGTTCGTTCCCAGCAGAATGAAAGAGAGACGACGGAAAAGATCGAGGCGGCAGCCGAAAAGAGCGAGGTCAAAACCGAAATTTATTCTACTGTCGGCGAAAATAAGGTGCTTAACCGCGCTGCAGTACCGCAGGCGTTTGCTGAATTTACCTTTGATTCCTTCGTTGTCGGTGAATCAAATAAATTTGCTCACGCGGCAGCGCAGTCGGTTGCCAATCACCCGGCGCGTCAGGCAAATCCTCTCTTTATCTACGGCCCGTCGGGACTTGGTAAGACACATCTTCTATATGCGATAGCTAACCGTCTGAAGGAAAATTTCCCGTCGTATAAGGTCGTTTACGTCAAGGGCGAGGAATTTACGAATCAGATGATCGATTCGCTTTCCCGCGACCTTACTCACGAATTTCGCGAAAAATACCGCCAAGCGGACGTTCTGCTTATCGACGATATTCAGTTCATCGCAGGCAAAGCGTCGACTCAGGAGGAATTTTTCAATACCTTCAACCAGCTCTATGAAAACGGAAAGCAGATAATCCTCGTTTCAGACCTTCCGCCGCGTGATATTGAGCGACTCGAGGAGCGCCTGCGTACAAGATTTGAGGGCGGAATCATCGCGGATATCAATCCCCCCGATTTCGAGCTTCGTGCCGCAATCGTCAAGAAAAAGGTCGAAAAGCTCGGCGTTACCTTCCCCGAGGAGGTTATAAACTACATTGCAGAAAACCTGACCGATAACGTCCGTCAGCTTGAGGGAGCGGTCAAGAGAATTTCGGCACAGTGCATTCTTACAGGCGCAGAGGTCTCGGTCGACCTCGCGATAAGATGCATCTCAGATCAGGTAGTAGGCTCCGAGCCCGTCACAGTTACTATCGATAAGATCCTTTCGATGGTCTCTCAGAAGTATGGAATCACGGTCGAGGACCTCAAGAGCAGAAAAAGAACAAGCAATATCGCGTCGGCAAGACATATTTCGGTCTACGTTATCAAAAAGCTAACCGACCGTTCCCTCCCCGCGATAGGACGCGTGTTCGGACGCGACCATACGACGATAATCAACTCCATCGAAACCGTCGAAAAGCGTATGGCAACCGAGCCTGCATTCGATAACGAGATCAAAGAGCTTATAAATAAGATCAAGAAGCGTTGATAAGCGTTTAAACGTCCCTGTAGGGGCGACCATTGGTCGCCCGCAATAAAACAGTGTTACATCGTTTTGTAACACCTCATCCACCGCTACCGCGGTCCCCCTTCCCCAAGGGGAAGGCTAATAACGCGGCGCGTCTTCGTTAAATCGAAAGGGGTTTCCAAAGGGGAAAACGTGTGCGGAATTTTGCGAAGGCAAAATTCAAACCCGTTGTCACCTTGGCGTGGTTCTTTTGTAACTTTTCTTACACGAGTAAGAAAAGTTAGTAAAAAGATACATTG
>JAZQGR010000055.1:0-29228 GCA_045540115.1 Eubacteriales bacterium | reverse complement strand
AATGCGCTTCCGCAGATATTACATACGTAATCGTGAGTTCCATCGCCGTTGGTCGCAGCGCTGAAATTGTCGTGAACACATTCATAACCGCAGGTAGTGCATACGCCGTTTTCCCAAGCGTGAGTACAACCTGCACCACAGGTACCGCAGACACCGGTCTTATCCGACCAGTCATGATTATCGGCATCTGCCTCGGTATACTCATATCCGCAGATCGTGCAGATAGCGCCCTTATTGCAGACAGCCTCGCCGCCCTCATGAGTGTGTCCCTTGCCGCAAACGGTACAAGTGCCGTTTTCATTTGCCCATTCGTGACCTTCGTGTGCGATACCGCAAGTGGTGCAAGCGCCGTTATCCCAAACGTGAGCACATACGGTGCCGCAGATGGTGCATTCGCCGTCTTTCCATTCGTGAGCTTCGCAAACGTAGCCGCAAGCGTCACAGACAGTATCATCACTAAAGTCGTGAGGGCAGTTCTCGGTTTCGTATACCGCTTCAACGTTATAGAACATAAATCCTATGTTCTTGTTGCCGGTTGTCCAATTACCATTATCGCTCTTAAGGAGAACCTGTTCGCCCTTTTCAAGCTCAATGAAATCTATATCAGCATAGTAAAGTGCATTTCTTACAGTCAAGTCGACGTTCTGAAGCACTGTTCCATCGTCCTTCATAACGACAATACGCATAGCGTCTCCATTACCGACAAACTTGAAGCCTGCGTATATGCTGAATATGCCGTCGGCAGGGGCTGTAAATCCTACGAGTCCGCTGTAACCCTTATCGGTTTTGGGGTACATATCGAATCTGCAAGACGCTCCGCCCTCAGTACCCTGAGTTACGTTAACTTCGGTTCCTACAACGTAGTTTCCGATGTAAGCCGGATCGTTAGTCCACGATAATGCTCTTGGAGAAGTTTCAACGGGGCAGATAGTGCCATCGTCGTCCTTCATTGCGCCTATAAAGAAGGGACCGTCAACAGTATGGTAGCGGTCGAGATCCGAAACGTACTTGATCTCTGCTCTGTCGAGAACTTCTTCAAGGGTAAATTCAACAGAACGAACGGTTATCTCGGGAGAATTGGTACCATCGGAAACGTGCTTTGCAGCAAGAATTATCTGTTCGCCCTTCTCAAGGGTTATGTCCGTTCCTTCAAGCTTAGCATCCTGCCAGCCCGAGCCGGGAGTTTTTGCAAATGTATGCTCGTCAATAACATTACCGTCATAAATCGCCTCAAGCTTATAGCCGGCATTGGTGTTATAAATCGTAAGCTTAGTGAAGGATGCCGCAAATGAATATACACCGCTGACAGGAGCAGTAAAGACAATTGCAGAGCCATACTCGGGCGAGGGCGTCATATCAAGCGTAGTGCCCTTGGTAGCGCCCTGTGTGTCACAGAACACGCTCTTTGATCCATCATACGTCCACCAAGCGATATAATTAGCATCCCATGAAGTACGGCGAGACTTGTATTCAAGATATCCAATCGTTCCGTCGCTTGCAACCGATGCGAGATTAAAGTGGTCGGTGGCCTTGTTGTCAGTGTCGGGAATAAAGCTATAGGTAGCGCCTTCGGCATAATCGCCGTGTGCACTGCCTCCTTCGGTTGCAACGTAAGTAACGTCAAATGCCAAAACGCCGAAATTCGATCCGCCGCTTCGAGTATTTTTATCGCTAAGAGCAGAGTATACAGCGATCTCCTCGCCCTTAGCAAGTGCGATACCGTTCAGCTCAAAAACACCCATACCTGCTCCGTTTGCGTTGCAGATTTCTTTCTGAACCGCTATCGGAGTATCTTCGCCGATCTTTTTGATGAAAAGATCGATGAACGAATCAGGTGTGACCTGATACTTGATGCCCTTAAAATAAATGTCATAGACGCCGTCAGCGGGCGCTGTGAAGATTATTGCAGGCATATAAGCGTCACGAGACAACATGTCGTATGACTCAACGCCATGCGAAGCACCCTCGGTTGCATAGATAACATACGGCCCGCCGTCGGACATATAGAATCCTGTATGGGAACCGTATGCAGTTCTTGCTGTGTCTTCGACCGCAACTAATTTGCCGTCAGATTTGCGAAAACCAGCAAAACGGAAATTGTCGGACACCGACTTTTCCATTGAAAGATCGACCGAGTACGTTGTACCGACCAAGCTTTCGGTTTCATTCTCTGTTGCAAATACCGGGATGCAGGAGAGAAGCATCGCGGTTACGAGCAGAAATGAAAGAATGCGCTTTTTCAGATTTTTCATATTTCCTCCTAATAAAAATTTTAGAGATATTTCGCCAATTATGAGTATATTACATTATATCACGGATTTTTGCGGTTTTCAATAGCAAACTGCTGTGTTTTTAAGATTTTCGAAACAATTTTTTTGATTTGTTTTTGTTCAAATGTTACAAAATATTAACATTTTCGAGGTACGAACCGCCGTTGCAAACGCCGCCTTGGGTGGCTCTTCCCCTTAACTTCCCCCAAGGGAAAGGCTAACGGCGTCCCGATGCTTCGCCAAAATTATTCATTTCATAAAAAGTTTCATAAAAAGCACCCGCTTCCGCAGGTGCTTTCATTCTTCTTTCACCGAGAGCCTGTCGCCTTCTTTGAATATAAACCTCGAGCCGAATTTCTCGGTCAGCCGTGCGCGGTTTCTGCCTCTCTGACCGATCGCCTTCGACAGGTCTCCGCGCGGAACCGTGACAGTTATCCTTTTGGGCAACGGTTCAAGCTTCGATATCAGCCCTTCAAGCTCCCTCAAATAAAGCTCGCCCTCGACGAGCTCGCCCATCGCGGGATGGTAATATCCGCACGCAATCTCATCACCCGAGTTGAGCTCGGTTCCCGAGTGCAGTCCTATTCGGAGCACCTTCACGCCGTTCTTTCTGAAAACCGAAAGCACCGATGCCGAACGCTCGACAAGCTCTTTTTCGGTAAGCGGCGTGTATTCCCCGTTTTCGACCATTGTTGCAAGTTGAGTATTTTTCAGAATGACTATCGGATAAATGCGCGTTTCAACGGCGCCAAGCTCGCAAATAAGCCTTGCCGTTTCGAGCTCACTCTCAAGATCCGACGCGGGGAGCCCGATCATCATCTGCCCGACGAGATCAAATCCACGCTCCCTTATCAAGTTGCACGCCTTCACGGTATCGGACAGCGTATGTCCTCTTTTGCTTGCGGTCAGAACCTTGTCAGACGCGCTCTGAATACCAAGCTCGATGGCTTTAACCGAATATTTACCGAGAATATCAAGAATCTCCTCGCTTATATAATCGGGGCGCGTTGAAAGACGGATCGACGACACCCTCCTCGCCCTCACGTATTCCTCGGCAATTTCAAGGAGAGAAATCATAAGTCCGCGGTCGATCCCCGTAAAGGATCCGCCGAAAAATGCGATCTCGCTTTCGCGCTCGCCCGCAGTTGAAAGTGCGTCCTCGATCTGACGCCTTACGTCCGATATATCAAAATACGTTCTGCCCGAAATACTGCGCTGATTACAAAACGCACAGTCATTCGGGCAGCCGAGATGCGGTATGAAGATAGGTATGTTGATGTGTTTGTTTTCTTTCATATCAATACCGTTAAATATTGTAAATTATGAACGTGTGAGTTTTCCCACTTTTCTTTGCTCGCACAAAGAAAAGTTCCAAAAGAAAATGCGCCAAGGGGACAACCGACAAAATTTTGCCCTGCAAAATTTTATACGTTTTCCCCTCCTAAATCCCCTTTCGATTTAAGGAAGCTTTGTAACGTTGTTCTGCCTCGCCCTCTGGGAGATGGTGCAAGTGGCAAGCCACGGGCGGAGAGGGTGTAGGGACAGGCGTCCTCGACTGTCCGTTACTCCCAAGTTCACTCTATATTGTAGGGGCGACCATTGGTTGCCCGTTAGTTACGCGCCTATTTTGCGGGCGACCAATGGTCGCCCCTACAAAGACGGTTGGAATTTCCGTCGGCTTATAAAAATAAAATCACGCCTTCGTACAATCAAATAGCGTCAGCGCTTCCTTGGCCGCGCTCTGCTCTGCTCTGCGCTTTGACGAGCCCTTTCCGTGCCCGATCACGTTACCGTTCAGGCGAACCTCAACGAAAAACGTTTTATCGTGAGCGGGACCGCTTTCACCGACGGTCTTATATTCAAGAAGCGAGCCGCGTTCCTGTTGAACAAACTGCTGAAGCGCAGTTTTGTAATCTCGGTCGGCACCGCTTTCGACGATTCCGTCGATCTCGGCAGAAATTATCGGCAAAAGGAAGAGGCGAACCGGCTCAAGCCCGCCGTCAAGATAAATCGCGGCAAGCAACGCCTCGAAGGCATCGGCAAGGATCGACGGACGGTTTCTTCCGTTCTGACATTCCTCGCCGTGACCGAGACGCAGATATACTCCGAGATCGATCCTCCTTGCAAGCGAGCAAAGCGTCTTTTCGCATACCGCAGATGCTCTCGTTTTCGACATTTCGCCCTCGGGAAGCTCAGGATAATTCTCGTAAAGATAGCGGCTGCTTATCAGGCTCAGAACCGAGTCTCCGAGAAATTCAAGGCGCTCGTTACAGCCGACTCCGTCCTTGACCTCGTTTGAATACGACGAATGTGTCGTTGCGAGGACAAGGTGAGAGCGATCCTTGAATACGTATCCGATTGTCCTTTCGAGCTCCGAAAGCGGAGCGGGATATTGCTTGTTCATTTTCCCTGTTACTTTTCCTCTGTCGTAATAATGTCCGGCACAACGAGCTTCGCGATCTTGTAAGTTACGGCGTTATCAACGCAGGAAAGCGCCTGACGGATAGCGTTCTTTATCGCGTAAGCATCGGAATTTCCGTGTGCCTTTATGACGGTCTTTGACAGACCGAGAAGCGGCGCGCCGCCGTATTCCGACGCGTCGAAGCTCTTTTTCATATTTTTAAGTCCGCTCTTAACGCCGAGATAGGACATCTTGGTAAGCGGATTTGCGGTGAATACGT
This sequence comes from Eubacteriales bacterium, assembly GCA_045540115.1. Classification (GTDB taxonomy): domain Bacteria; phylum Bacillota; class Clostridia; order Oscillospirales; family CAG-272; genus Colimorpha_A. The sequence continues at coordinate 24,277 of JAZQGR010000055.1, read as the reverse complement.
CGGTGAGCTTGCCGATTATGAACTTCGAAAGTCCCTCGCTGAGCTTCAGGACGATATTTCCCGAGAAGCCGTCGCAAACGAGAACGTCGCACTTGCCGTTCGGCACATCCTTGCCCTCGATATTTCCGACGAAATTGACTCCCTCGGCATTTTCAAGCAGCTCGTATGCCGCCGCGACCGTCTTTGTTCCCTTTATTCTCTCCTCGCCTATATTAAGAAGTCCGACACGCGGGTTCGGGATGCCCATGATCTCCTTCATATAGACCGTTCCCATTTGCGCAAACTGCACGTAGGTCTCGGGCGGGATCTCGATATTTGCTCCGCTGTCCATAAGCATCGTCGGGTTAGCATAAGGAAGGATCGTCGCGATTCCCGACTTCTGTATTCCCTTGATTCTTCTTACGATAAGAGTCGAACCGGCGTGAAGCGCACCGGTGTTTCCCGCGCTTACAAAGGCATCGCCCTTGCCCTCGGAAAGGAGCTTAAGACCGATTCCCATCGAGGAATCCTTCTTTTCTCTTACGACCGAAAGCGGCTGATCCTCCATTGTGATAACTCCGTCGGTATGTACGATCTCGATGTTCGGCAGGTCGAGAGAAAATTCTCTTGCCGAGGCGATGGCACGCATAATACCCTCGTTTCCGACGAATGTAAAGCCTACGTTCGGGTTTTCGGTTGCCGATTCATAAGCACCAAGCAGTATTTCGAGCGGAGCCTTGTCTCCGCTCATAATATCTACGATAATTCTCATAGCTATTACTCCAAATTTTCAAAAATTTCCTTGATATAGGAAAGGGCGCGGCTTGAAAGGTACTCGTTTCGGAGTGCCTTTCCGCCCTTGATCTTCTTATCGGGGGAAGCGATTATGCCGAAGTTTACGTTCATCGGCTGGAACGACGCGACGGTTCGGTCGCTGACGTAATTTGCGAGCGCGCCGATGGCAGATCGGTTATCGGGGGTAAAAGGAGTAAGCCCCTTCATTTTTCTTGCGGCGTTAAAGCCCGCAAGCCAGCCCGACGAGGTCGATTCTATATATCCCTCTACGCCCGTCATCTGTCCCGCGAAATAGATATTCCCGTTGCTTGTAAGAGAATAATCGGAATTAAGCAGCTTCGGGGAGTTTATGTACGTATTTCTGTGCATCACGCCGTAGCGGAGAAATTCCGCGCTCTCAAGACCGGGGATCATTCTGAACACACGTCTTTGCGCCTCAAAGGTCAGATGCGTCTGGAATCCGACGAGGTTATACATCGTTTTCTCGGCGTTCTCCTGACGGAGCTGAATTACCGCATAGGGATCACGGTCGGTTCCGGGATAAGGAAGTCCGACAGGCTTAAGCGGTCCGAAAAGAAGCGTTTCGCGTCCTCTTTTCGCCATTACCTCAACGGGCATACAGCCCTCAAAAACGGTTATATCCTTCTGACTTTCGCGATCAAATTCCTTTAGCGGCGCTTCCTCAGCACTTATAAGCGCCTGATAGAAGGCATCGTACTCGTCCTTTTCCATCGGGCAGTTTATATAGCACGGATCTCCCTTGCCGTAGCGCGAAGCATAGTACGCCTTGCTCATATCGATGGTCGAAGCGTCAACTATCGGTGCCGCGGCATCGAAGAAGCTGAGATAGCTTTCGCCGAGCAGCTCACCTAAGTGCTTTGCAAACGCATCCGAGGTAAGCGGACCCGTTGCGACGACGGTGATCCCGTCGGTCGGGAGCTCGGTCACCTCGCCGTCAACGACGGTGATATTCGGCATTGAGCGAATCTTCTCGGTCACGTAGTCGGAGAACTTATATCTGTCTACCGCAAGCGCCGCGCCCGCAGGAACGGCAGTTGCGTCAGCCGCCTCCATAATAAGCGAACCGAGTATGCGAAGCTCCTCTTTAAGAAGCCCGACGGCGTTTGTCAATTGAAGAGAGCGCAAAGAGTTTGAGCAGACAAGCTCCGCCATACCCTCATAGTGATGCGCAGGTGAATATTTTTGCGGCTTCATCTCGTGAAGAATGACCTGACAGCCCATCTTCGCCGCCTGATATGCCGCCTCGGAGCCGGCAAGACCCGCTCCTATTACGTGAATAACGTCAGTTTTCATAATTTTCGGGGGATATTTCCTTCTTGAAGCCGCAATCCTTCTCTAAGCAAACGAGCTGATTTTTACCCTTCTTATAGTAAAGGATCTTGCCGCACTCGGGGCAATTCTCGTTTACGGGCTTATCCCACGAGCTGAAATCGCAAGCGGGATAATTTTCGCAGGAATAGTATACGCTTCTGTTTTTACCGTTACGAAGAACGATATTTCCGCCGCATTTCGGGCATTTTACGCCTATCGGGCGGAGGATCGGCTTCGTATTTTTACATCTCGGATAGTCGGAGCAAGCATAAAATTCGCCGTAGCGTCCCTTGCGCTTAAGCATCTCCTTACCGCAGATCTCGCAGACCATATCGGTCTTTTCGGCGGTCTCCTTCTTGACAAGCTCCTTGCCGTCCTTATCGATCGGCTTGGTATTTTTACATTCGGGGTAGTTCGGGCAAGCGGCGAATTTGCCGTATCTGCCCTGGCGGATTATCATCTTCGCTCCGCACTTGTCGCAGATAATGTCCGTCTCTACGACAGGAACCTCGACCTCTTCCTTTTCAACAGTCGCTTCCGCTTTCGCAAGGTGCTCGCTGAAGCCCTCGTAGAAATTCGAAAGAACGGTTATCATGTCGGTGTCACCGCCTGCGATGCTGTCGAGAGAATCCTCCATCTGTGCCGTAAACTCGTAGTCGACTATGTCGGGGAAATGCTCTACCATAATCTTGGTCGTGACGGTTCCGAGCTGAGTGGGCTTGAGGGATTTGCCCTCTCGAGCAACGTATCCGCGCGAGATTATCGTTGTAACGATAGGCGCGTAGGTAGAGGGACGACCGATTCCCTTTTCCTCGAGGAACTTGATGAGCGAGCCCTCATTGAAGCGGGCGGGCGGCTCGGTAAAGTGCTGCGCGGGACTGAGCTCACGCAGAACAAGGGTATCGTTTTCCTTTATCTCGGGAAGAAGTCCCTTTCTTTCTTCGCCATCCTCAACATAATCGTAGACCGCCATAAAGCCGGCAAACTTAACGGACGATCCCGACGCGCGGAAGTTATACTCGCCGACAGAGATCTCGGCATTTACTGTATCGACCTGTGCGGACGCCATCTGAGATGCCACGAAGCGGCTGAAAATAAGCTTATATAGCTTATACTGATCGTTCGTCAGATATTTCTTTATCATATCGGGCTCAAGCGCGATGTTCGAGGGGCGAATCGCCTCGTGAGCATCCTGCGCTCCCGCCTTGGTCTTGTATACTCTCTTTGTGCTCGGGCAATGATCTGCACCGTACTTTTCGGTTATATAATTTTTCGCGTTCTCTGCCGCTTCGTCCGAAACGCGGAGCGAGTCGGTACGCATATAGGTGATAAGACCTTGAACGCCGCCGTTCGAGCTTCCTACGTTGATACCCTCGTAAAGCTCCTGCGCGACCTTCATGATCTTCTGCGAATTGAAGCCGAGCTTCTTCGACGCCTCCTGCTGCATAGTGGAGGTTGTGAAGGGCGGAAGAGGATTTCTCTGCTTCACGGTCTTCTTTACCGAGGTGACGGTGAAGGGCTGACCGTAAACGGCATCATAAACTGCCTTGGTTTCCTTTTCGTTTTTAAGCTCGTTCTTTTTGCCGTTCTTGCCGTAATAATGAGCCGTAAGAGCCGCACCCGACGCGGTATTAAGGAGCGCATCAAGCGTCCAATACTCCTGCGGGACGAAGGCGTTTATCTCATTTTCGCGGTCGACTATTATTCTCGTCGCAACCGACTGAACTCGTCCTGCCGAAAGACCGGAACGAACGGTTTTCCACAGGAATGGGGAAAGCTTGTATCCGACGATTCTATCGAGTATTCTTCTCGCCTGCTGTGAATTGACGAGCTCGAGGTCGATATTACGAGGCTCCTTGATAGCGCTCTTTATCGCGGTCTTTGTAAGCTCGTTAAAAGTTATTCTTCTCGTCTTTTCGATCGGAATGCCGAGAACGTTCGCAAGATGCCAGGATATAGCCTCACCCTCACGGTCAGGGTCCGTCGCAAAGTATATCTTCGACGCGTTCTTCGCCTCTTTTTTGAGCTCCTTTATAATGTCGCCCTTACCTCTGATATTGATATAATGAGCGTCAAAGCCGTTTTCAATATCAACTCCGAGTGAGCTTTTCGGGAGATCGCGAAGGTGTCCCTTCGACGCGATGACCTTATAGTTTGAGCCGAGATAATTCTTTATCGTCGGCGCCTTGAAGGGTGACTCGATTATTACAAGATTTGCCATTTATTTTCTCCTAAAGGGGATTTTATGATAGTTTATAGGTTCCGCCGGGATTCGCGCTGATATGTCCCATTATTTCGAGCATCGTGAGCTCGACAAGGATATCCGCTATCGGCGTTTCGGTCTTTGACGCGATCATATCGGAGGTCATTTCGCCCTCGTTCATAAGAAGCGTAAGGATCTCAAGCTGCTTGCCCTCAACTCCGGAAGGAAGCGTGTACGCTTTTTCTTTCTTTTCTTCCTTTAGCGGCTTTGTCATTTTCTTTTCCGAGACGGAGGCACGCTTTTCGGCACTTTCCCCACGCTTTTCGGAAAAGCTCGGAGTCTCGCTCGCAACGAATGATGCGGGCGCAAAATTCCGCGACTTGATAGCGGTAATTTTGTTCAGATCTATTTTAGTCGGATACAGCTTTTGATATTCAACGAGAATATCGGTCGCGCCCATAACCATCTTTGCGCCGTTTTTGATAAGATGATTGCTTCCCTCACTGCTCATTTCACCGACCTTGCCGGGAAGGGCAAAAACGTCTCTGCCCTGCTTGAGCGCAGTTTCCGCCGTTATCAGTGCGCCGCTCTTTTTCGGCGCTTCTATAACGAGAGTACCGAGAGACAAGCCGCTTACTATTCTGTTTCTCATCGGGAAATTTCTGCCGATAGGCGGAGTGAAGGGACGAAACTCCGTCATAACTACGCCGCAGCCGATTATCTCCTTCATAAGTCCGACGTGCTCGCTCGGATATGCTCGGTCAATTCCGCAACCGAGCACCGCGACGGTATAACCACCCGCGTCAAGGGCTCCTCTGTGCGCCATTCCGTCGACGCCCTTTGCCATACCGCTGACGACCACCGCGCCACTGCGCGCCATATCGTAAGCCATCGTATATGCGGTACGCGAGCCGTATTCGGTCATCTCTCTCGTTCCGACCTCGGCTATACAAACCTCGCGGTCGATATCGACCATCACACCCTTATAATAAAGGACAGCGGGCTTGCACGGGATCCTCAGAAGGCGCTTGGGATAAAGCGCGGAATCGGGAGTCAGAATACCGACGCCCTCGTTCTTACAGTATGCAAGGATCTCTCTTGCCTTATCAAGCGACTTGTCGGCAAGCTTCTTGACGGATCGCGCAGTTATGCCCTGAACCTGCTCGTAATCGCTTTCGACCGCCTCATATATCGTTTCGACAGAGCCGAAATGAGAGATCAGGATCTCCGGAAGGACCGATCCCTCGCCGCAGAGATTCTGAAGCCAGAGCCAATATAGAGTTGTATTCTCATTAAGTATCATTTTTAATTATCCTTTATATGCCTGCCACATAAATACCGAGGCGGCAATCGCCGCGTTAAGCGACTCAACTCCGAGCTCCATCGGTATATATACCGTTCCCGATGAGCTTTTGATGACGTCGGGGGATATTCCGTGACCTTCGTTTCCAATGATAAACGCAGTTTTCTTTCCGATCACAAGCTCGTTCAAAGGACGCGCCTTATCGTCAAGCACCGCCGCAAGCGTCGTATAGCCGCCTTCGTTCATTTTACTTACGGTAGAAGCGAGATCGTCTACGTACGATATGCTTTGCGAAAAAAGAGTTCCCATTGCGGCACGAACCGTCTTGGGATTGTATATATCCGCGCAGTCCGAGCTCATTATTATCTCGTCGACGCCAAAAGCCGACGCGGAACGAATTACGGTTCCGAGGTTGCCGGGATCGCGAAGCGACGAGAGGATCAGAACCCGCTTTTCGCTGCTTGCAAACTCTTCCTTATAATATATTTTATTCATATTGTGGGATTTGTCAATATATTTTGCAACACAAATTATCCCCTCGGGCGACTTTTCATTCGACAGCTTTTCGTAAACGCCGTCCGAAACCGTGATAATTTCGCCACGAAAAGCGCTGTTTTTGCAATATTCCGTCATCTTTTCAGTTGCAAAAACGCGTTCTATCCGAACTTCTCTTTTCACCGCCTCGTCAAAAAGCTTCACGCCCTCAAAAATAAAGAGCGAGCTCCTTTCGCGGTACTTTTTCTCTTTCAGAGAAGCCGTTTCGATTATAAGAGGGTTGCTTCTGCTCGTTATAAGCATAATTTTCTCCTTTTAACAGAGAGGCATATAATTCGCTTTCACTCTTTTATACACATAATTGTAGGGCGGGGGCTTGCTCCCGCCGCTAGAAAACAATGCAATTTTTTACTGTAACGGATGCTCCGCATCCTACACCTCATCCGTCTCGCATTCGCTCGACACCTTCCCCTGAGGGGAAGGCGAGATGCCGTTCAATCTTGCCTAACATAAATATAGCAAAAACCCGGGCGAAGCCGGGTTTTTTAGCTCTGATATATTACTTTGCTGCCTTTGCCTTTTCAACAAGCGCTGCGAAAGCTGCCTTGTCGGAAACTGCGAGCTCAGCGAGCATCTTTCTGTTAAGGTTGATGCCTGCGAGCTTGAGACCGTGCATGAACTGAGAATAGTTCATACCGTTGACCTTCGCCTGAGCGGAGATACGGGTGATCCAGAGAGAACGGAAGTCTCTCTTCTTCATCTTTCTTCCTGCAAATGCATAGTTGCCGCTCTTCATTACGGCCTGCTTAGCCATCTTGAAGTGCTTGGACTTAGAACCCCAATAACCCTTTGCGAGCTTGAGAACTTTATTTCTTCTTGCGCGGGTAGTAACCGCACCCTTTACTCTTGCCATTTCTTAATTCCTCCTGATTCTTGGTAGTCGATCAACCGATCATTGCTCTTACGTTGGGAGCCATGGATTCGCTGAGGTATCCTGCCTTACGGAGGTGTCTCTTGCGCTTGGTTGTCTTAAGGTTGGTCTGATGACGGCGGTTGATATGGTTGAACTTAACCTTACCGCTCTTGGTGAGAGAAAATCTCTTGGACGATGCCTTATGTGTCTTGATCTTAGCCATTTTGTTTTCCATTTCCCGATGACTTTTGTATTATTTCGGGCGTAAACCGACTTCGGTCACCGTCGAAGCCGACCCGCTTGTCGCAAAGCGACTGTTTATTCGGTAGGTTTTGCCTCAGCCTTCGGTTTTACTTTACCGGGCTTGATGGGGGAGAGGAACATTATCATAGATCTGCCCTCCATAGCGGGCTGCTTATCGACGCTTCCCTTTTCTGCGCAAGCCTCCTCGAACTTCTTGAGAAGCTCGATTCCGAGCTCTGTATGGCTGAGCTGACGGCCTCTGAACTTGACCATAACTCTGACCTTATCACCGCCCGAAAGAAAGCGGAGCGCTGCCTTGACCTTCGTATTGAAGTCGTTTACGTCGATATGGCAGGAAAGCTGGATCTCCTTTATCTCGGCGACCTGCTGCTTCTTTCTTGCTTCCTTCTCCTTCTTATCACGCTCGAAACGGAACTTTCCGTAGTCCATAATACGACATACGGGAACCTCGCCCTGAGGAGCGATGAGAACGAGATCGTAACCCTTATCGTAGGCATTTTCAAGCGCGGAGACCGCACTGATAATACCGATCTGCTCGCCGTCGGGACCGATTACGCGGACCTGCTTCTGACGGCTGAAGCCAGGGAGGGTGAAGATCGCCTCGTTTATTGTCATATCCTTTGAGTTGCCTTTCGCTGCTATGGTAAAACACCTCCGAAAATTACGTTTCCCGCTAAAAACAAAAAATGCGCGGGCGTCAAGAAACAGATCCCGTGCAACATGACCGCTTTAGCGGACAGATAGGATATCAACCGGCAAACGTTGTCTGACGGTGAGAGCGGTGCTCTGCTTCTTTTTAAGACAACTCATTATAGCACGACCGTTTCCGTTTGTCAACATCTTTTTCAAAAATTTTTTCGACTTTTTCACTTTCCCAAACACTTGTTCTTGACAAAACCGTTTTTTTGCGATATAATAGCATTCCGGCAGAAAATTATGCCGAATTTTCCCGAAAGGAGCAGACAAAATGCGTTTTTCTTCGAAAAGAGCAAACCGCACAAAGCTTTTCACGCCCGACGATCGCCGTTGCTGTAAGGTCGAGTGTGTCTGCGCCTGCACGGGACTTCTCTTCTTTCTCCCGCTCGTATCGGTTCCGGGCTCGAAGTTCGGAAGATATTGGGCAAATCAGGGGCTTATAATGCTGATCTGTGAACTTCTCATGCTCCTTGTCGGATTCCTTCTTTCGTGGATCCTGGGGCTTCTTGCGCTGATACCGTTCATCGGCATAGTGTTTGACATCATAAAGATCGTCGCGCTTGCCGCCCTCGCGCTTGTCGCGCTCTTTTTCATCGTTTTACAGGGCTCCTTCGCCGCTCGCGGACGCGCTGTAGATCTGCCTTACGTCGGTTTTATCAAGCTTATAAACTATAAGGATTTCTAATACCCTTCATACAGTCTTACCGCCCGTACGGAATCGTTCGTACGGGCTTTTTATTTGCGATACGAAAAATGACGCGAGTTGCGGCGTTATTTTTCGCTTTTTCCGTTGACTACCGAGGCAAAATGTGGTACAATGATTTTGTATTATTTTTTCGGAGGCGCGCTATGCAGACACTCGGCTTCAATAACGACTTGTATATCAGAAAACAGTCCGAAATGATTGCGAAAAGGATTAACGATTTCGGCGGAAAGCTATACCTTGAATTTGGCGGAAAGCTTTTCGACGACTATCACGCATCCCGTGTACTACCGGGCTTCGCTCCCGATATCAAGCTCAGAATGCTGCTCAACATGGCTGACAGAGTTGAAATGGTTATCGTTATCAGTGCCTCCGATATTGAAAACCAGAAGATACGCTCTGATATAGGCATATCCTACGACGCCGACGTTCTCCGTCTTATCGACGCCTTCCGCGACGCAGGTCTTTACGTTGGAAGCATCGTAATAGGAAGATACACGGGGCAAAGAAGCGCCGTTCTCTTCAAGGAACGCCTCGAGGGGCTCGGAATGAAGGTATATCTGCATTATCCGATCGAAGGCTATCCTCTCAACGTCAAGCACGTCGTAAGTCCCGAAGGACTCGGGAAGAACGAATACATCGAGACCGAGCGTCCTCTCGTCGTCGTAACGGCTCCCGGACCGGGAAGCGGAAAGATGGCTACTTGTCTGTCTCAGCTTTACCACGAAAATCTCCGCGGCGTCAAGGCGGGATATGCGAAATACGAAACCTTCCCGATCTGGAATCTTCCCCTTTCCCATCCCGTAAACCTCGCTTACGAAGCGGCGACAGCCGACCTTAACGATGTCAATATGATCGATCCTTACCACCTCGAATCCTACGGCAAGGCGGCGGTGAACTATAACAGAGACGTTGAAAACTTCCCTGTTCTGCGTGCAATATTTGAAAAGATCTACGGAAAATGCCCCTACAAATCCCCGACGGATATGGGTGTAAATATGGCGGGCTTCTGCATATCCGACGAGGACGTCGTAAGAAACGCGTCGAAGGAAGAAATAATCCGACGCTACTATAAGATACTTTGCGACGGGCTCAAGAGCGGAAACAAGAACGGCGACGCAATAACGAAGATCGAGTTCGTTATGAATCAGGCGGGCGTCACAACCGACGACCGCGCAGTCGTTGCTGCGGCAAATAAAAAATCCGAGGAAACGGGCAAGCCCGCTTCGGCTCTTATGCTTCCCGACGGAAGGATCGTGACGGGAAAAACCTCGTCGCTTCTCGGCCCCTCCGCCGCGCTTCTGCTCAACGCTCTGAAGGCTCTTTCGGGCATCGATAAGGAGACCGACGTTATAAGCCAGTCGGTCATCAAGCCGATTCAGGAGCTTAAAACGGGAGTCCTCGGCAATCACAATCCCCGACTGCATTCAGACGAGGTTCTCATCGCTCTGACAATAAGTGCAAGCTTCGACGAAAACTCAGCCGAGGCGCTCAAGCACCTTTCGGATCTTCGCGGCTGTGAGGCGCATTCGACAGTCATCCTCCCGCAGTCCGACGAGGACGCCTTCCGCAAGCTTGGCGTCAATATGACCTGCGAGCCGAAATATACCTCGAAAAAGCTTTACCACAAGCAGTAAACTATCCCTATTGACAACTCTGAAAAATTAAGGTATCATAAAAATACGAAATTTAATGTAAACGGACGGTCAGAATATGAAAAGCTCCGCTAAAGAAATGGTAATGTTCAGAAATTCCCGAAAGGGCTATGACAAGAACGACGTAAACCGCTATATTGAGGATATGAATATCCGCTTCACAACGGCTGAAAACCGTTATATAAGCACGGTAAGAATGCTTGAGCAGGATATTGAAAAGCTTAAAGCAAACGCAGGCAGCGCCGAAGAGCTTGAAAGCGCGAAGCGCGAGCTTGAAGAAGCAAAGGCAAAGATCGCCAAGCTTGAAAATGAACTAACGGACGCGCATCTCAAGATCAGCGAGCTTGAGCGCGATCTCGACATTGCAAAAATCGAGCTTGAGGAGCAGAAGTCTCACCCCGCCGATGCAGAGAAAAGAACAGACATCTCGATATCCGAAACCGAAAGCAAGCTCGGAAACATACTGGTAAAGGCGAATCTCGACGCGCAGAAGATCCTCTCCGACGCAGAGGAAGAAAGCCGCAAAAAGATCGCAGAGGCAGAAAAAACGGCAGACAGCATCCGCTTTGACGCCGCGGTTTCGGCTCGCATCATGACCGAGACGACGAAAAAGGAGCTTGCCGCTCTTACCGAGGAATACATGAAAAACCTGAGCGCCCTCTCTATCGAGTCTGCCGAGGAATACAAGCGCCTGAGCGAGGAGCTCAAAGCGAGATTCGAGCAGGCAGAAAGCGCCGCAAAAGAAAAGCTTAATTTCTGAAAGAAAAGATTAAAGCCGAGAGCAAAATTGCTCTCGGCTTTTTTTATTCACTTAACTTTATCAAGCCCAACAGCGACCTTATGCGGTATCGGCTTCCACTCGACCTTCATAAAGAGTGCCATAAGTATTGTAAGCTTTCCGATAAGATCGAATATCGGGAACGTGATACAGAACCATGCCTTCTTGTACCACTTCATTTTCTTTATCCTCTTGCGCTCGGCTATAAGCACGTACGCGGCACGGACGATATTTTCAATATATGTATTTACGGTATACGCAAACGTGAAAAGACAAATGAATCCGATGGTCTGCCAAACGTTGCTCTGCGGAACGTTCCTTACCCCGAACAGCTCAACGATATTTCTCATCTCGCCGGGCAAGGAATTAAGGGCACATTTATACGCGAACATCGCCGCGAGCATTATTTTCAGAATTACCGTCGATATCTTTCTGAAGCTGAGCGTGATATTTCGCGGGAACACTATCGTCAGCATTTCAAAATTTCTGACGCGGAACCATATATTACGCCAAAGCTTTTTATACCACGGAGCGTCAGGCTGTTCCCTGTTAGCCGCTCCCCTTGTCACAAAAATATTCGAAATCAGCTTCGGTGCCGTTCCGCAAAGAGCCTCGATATGTCCCTTTGACCAGCGCAGACGCTGACGCATCGCGATCTTTATATCGGTCGGCTGCTCATCGAAAAATTCCGCGCGGTTATTGAAGGAAATATTATAGCCCTCGGTAACTATATCTCCGCAGAAATATCTGTCCTCTGTAAGTCCCGTGTACTTCCAGCCATTCTTCACAAGCTTTGATGGGAACATATAGCCCGTACCCTGAACTCTGTTCGGCAGGCTGAAAAGCGATTTTGCGCGGTTTTCAAGTCTTATCGTTCGGAGCCAATGGATTCCATAGGACGCGGATATCCAGTTGTCATCGAAATTCTTCGTATTTCTGTAAGAAGTAACAACGGTCTCACCCGAATCGAATGACTCGTTCATCCTCGTCATGTAATCCTCTTTGAGAAGATTATCCGCATCAAAAATGAGATATCCGTCAAAGCTTTCTATACCATAGTCACGGCGGATCTGCTCAATAAGATGCTGAAGCGCAAAGCCCTTCGTTCTCTTTGTGTCATCGTTCCACTCGTAGCAAACGGCTCCCGCCTCTCTTGCAACCGCGGCAGTATTGTCGGTACAGTTATGAGCAATAACGAAGGTCGTTATCAGCTCGGAAGGATAATCCTGATTCTTTATGCTTTCAAGCAGCTTTCCTATAACAGCCTCCTCGTTTCTTGCAGAAACAAGTATACAGTATTTGTGCTGTATTTTAGCCTTGGGAAATTTTTTCGTAAAGAAAAGGCCGGTCCATTTGAAAACTTTCTTATGCCAATAAAGCTTTCCCATAATACCGGAAAGCTTGCCGATAATTCCGAGAAGTAATTCAAGAAACGCTTTCACGCTTTATTCTCCTTATATTGTCAAAGTATCTTGTAGTTTATCCACCTTCTGCTTCCCGAGAAGTTTCCGAGTATTTCAAGCGTTATCATAAACTCGACCTTTTCGGTATCAAGCGTTGCAGTGCAGGTCATCTGCACCACTGCGGAATACGCGCTGTCGGAATACTTGTAGTATTCAAGAATCTTAAGCGTTCCGTAGGAAATATTCTTGTATATCTGAGCATTATAAAGGTCGCGGTAGGTATCCTTCAGCGCATAATATGCGGGGGAATTATACGGCGTATAGGATATTGCAGCGTTGTAGTTATTTTCAAGACCGCTATTCGCGCTGTAAACGTACTTGATATACGCCTTGGTATAATTAGTCAACGCCTTTGTCACGGTCGAATTTGGAGTGCCGCTCGAGGTACAGTTGAATATCACATTGCCCTCGGTCGAATAAAACTCATTTACCGTAAGCTTATTTCCGCTCTTATCGGTTGCCGTAATCGTCGGCTCGGTCATGAGTCCCCCTACCGTATACTCGACAAGGTAGGGACGCTGTTTTGCATAGCCCGTGACTCCCGAAAGGATCGGGAGCTCCTTCTTTTTAGCCGTTATATCGGTACTGTTCAGAGTTTTGCCGTTCACCTTGACGACCGCGTAATCAGGCGCCATAATGACGTAGCTGATAGTCATATCGTCAGGCAGACGATAAGCACCGTCAATCTCTTCAAGCTCGACGCCGTTATAGGTAACGTTCACCTCGGGGACGGCAAAAAAACCCGTAAGATTATAAACGCTTGCCATCGGCATTCCCGAAAGCTCACTTTCAAATCTCGTCAAAAACGGGTACTGCTCCTTCACCTTTGAAGCATATTCACGTCCGACCGTTTTGCCGTTCACGGTGAGGATCGCGCCTTCGGGAACCGTGTAACTGTAATTTTCGGTCATATCGGCAGGGTAATCGTAACGGAGTATTCCGCCCTCAACAGAGGACGCAGCAAGCCGCTTTCCCTCGTAAACTACGCTGACATCGGGAGCAAGGAAGAATATTCCGAGAGAATATCTGTCGCAGCAGTATTTCTCGGACAGCGTCTCTTCAAACTCCGAAAGACGGTAGTAATGGGCGGGATCGGACATCGATCTTTCAAGCTCGACGCCGTTCACGGCAACAGTCGCACCCGACGGCACGTCAACGGCAAAATTGCTGCCGAGTGCAAAATCGGGGCTGACATTCAGGCTCTTCACCCTATATTTACTTCCAAGAATAACCGTTTTTTCAAGGGCGAGAGTGAAAACCTCCTTGCCGTCAAGATAAACCTTATATCTTGGCATTGACGCTTTGTAATTATCATCGCGCGTTATTGACAGCTCGCCGTCTTTCAGCAGCTCTCTCAGCTTATATTCGACCTGCGGAAGCTCCTCGTATTCGGATATATTCTTCCGAACGTAGCTGTCGAGCCTGCCATAGAGCTTGTTTACCGAAAGGCTATCGATATATCTGCTTGCAGTCTCATATGCCGAAGAGCGCGCACGGCTATTACCTATCGCGAACACGACTGTCACTATAAGCACCACCACGGTCAGCACCGCGGCAACAAGAAACAGCGGACGCGACAGACGCCGCATTTTGGTAGAATTTATCTTCATCATTTACCTGCTATACGTACAAATGAATCAAAATCGGAAATAATCCCCTCCGCGCCCTTTTCGACAAGCAGTTCGGCAGGTCTGTATCCCCAGCTCACGCCGTAGGGATGCATTCCCGCGTTTATTGCCGTTTCCATATCGACGTCGGAATCGCCGACAAAGACGATCTCGTCGGGCTTGGCACCGAGAAGATCAGCTATGTAGAGCGCACCGTCGGGCTCCGGCTTATGCGGAATTTCGGTTCCGCCGCCGAGCACGGCGTCGAACATATTCGGGAAAAGAGTCGCGACGATACGCTTGGCGCAGGGGTCATGCTTGTTTGAGTAAACCGCCATTTTCGCGCCGTTTTCCTTTAAGTAAGCGAGAATTTCCTTCACGTATTCGTAAGGCTTCGTATAAACGAGGCAGTTTTCGTCGTATATCTTAAGGTAGGAATCGATAACCTCGTTAATAAAGCCCTCACTCTGCTCTATACCGTCGGGCAGGGACTTGCAGACAAAATCTCTTGTGCCGTGATTTATGGACGCAAGAACCTTCGCATCGTCAAGCGGCGGAAAACCGTATTTTTCAAAGGTGAGATTCATCGAATTCCGAAGATCTCCGATGGTATACGCAAGCGTACCGTCGAGATCAAAAATAAAATATTTAAACATAGATATCCTTTCAGTCGGGAAGCTCGTCGAGAAGATCGATAAACCAATACGGCAGGTCGGAGTCGCAGTCTATAAGGCGCTTGTTCTCCATTATCGCGACCTGACGGAACTTGACCGTATTATCAAACAGGATAGCATTATCGCAAAGCGGAAGGATTTGGCGAAGATTTGCATTCAGCTGTGCATATCGCTTGATAATAAACTCGTCGGCAATTCCGTGACCGCCGTTCGCCATACGGAAATGGACTCTGTCAAGAGCAACGCTCAGGCGGTCTATCCCGACGAAATAAAGCGTTACCGTAAAGCCCTTTTCCTTTGCGGCATTTATCTGACGAATGATCGCGGCGCCGGGAAGCGTCGTTTCAAGATGGAACGATACCCCATTTTCGATGTTCTCGCTTATCATCGTCATCGCCGTTCTTCCGGCATATATCTGTGCTCGCGGATCGCGCCAATCGCCCTGCTGAAGGGCAAGCTCGTCAATATTTATCCTCACTCCGAGGTCTTTATCGGTCTCCCTCAGCACTCGATAGAGCGAGGTCTTGCCTGCGCCGTTGATCCCCGCGATTATCGTAAAGATCTTTTCGCTCACAGCAGCATCTCTCCCACGATCTTCTCCTGCGCAAGCTGAAGCTTCAGATTTATAAGCGCACGGAGAAATATCTTCTCTTCTCTGTCGTCGGTGTGCGAAAGCTGCTCTTCAAGCTCGCTGACCGTCATATTCTTAAAAAGCCCGTATAGGCTTTCCTTGTTTTCCATATTTATTCCTTTCGGCTGAAAAGGCGGCTCGTTCTGAGCCGCCTTATTACGCCTTGGTTATGCCTTTACTTTTTCGATAAGCGCCTTGATTCTCTCAGCGGGCTTGAGAAGGTGGCTTATCGTCTTGTCTCGGTTAAGAGTGTCGATTATGAGTGCAACGTACTTTCCGAGGTCAACCTCAGTATACCACTCGCGGGAAAGGAGCTCAGGAGAGCGGTAGATAAGATTTGTTGTAAAGATCTTGGTAATATCGCCCTTTTCGTATGCCTTGTCGATAGCCTCATAGCCCTCGCAGAAGAGACCGAATGTCGCAAATGCGAAGATGCGGTTTGCTCCGCGCTCCTTCAGGCTTGCCGCAACGTCAAGGATCGACTGACCGGAGGATATAATATCGTCAACGATAATAACGTCCTTTCCGGTAACGTCCTTACCAAGGTACTCGTGAGCAACGATCGGGTTCTTGCCGTTCACAACGGTCGCATAGTCGCGTCTCTTATAGAACATACCGAGGTCAAGTGAGAGCATTGAGGAATAGTACATGCTTCTTGTCATTCCGCCCTCGTCGGGGGAAATTATAGTAAGATGATCCTTATCAAGAGAAATATCGGGGACCGTTTTGATAAGTGCCTTTATCATCTGATAGGTCGGCTGAACGTTATCGAAGCCGATAAGCGGAACTGCATTCTGGATACCGATATTATGCACGTCGAATGTAACAATATTCGTAACGCCCATATTTTCAAGCTCCTGAAGGGCAACAGCACAGTCAAGCGACTCTCTTACGTGACGCTTATCCTGACGGCTTTCATAAAGCATAGGAAGGAATACGGTAATTCTTCGAGCCTTACCGGCAATTGCGTTGATAACACGTTTGAGGTCAGCAAAATGATCGTCCGGACTCATCGGATATTCCTTGCCGTACATCTTGTAAGTAACTCCGTAATTATATACGTCTGCAATAATGTATATGTCGCGTCCTCTGAAGGATTCGTGAAGAACCGCCTTGCCCTCACCGTTCGCAAATCTCTTGCACTCGGGCTTCACAACGAAGGTTTCGCATACAGCCGTTCCTCTCCATTCGCGAAGGTATCCGTCGACCTCGTCGACAAACTTTTCGCAACCGGGCATGCATATTACCGCAAGCTCACCATAGTAATTATTATCCATTTCCGTTTTCCGTCTGCATAAGCAGACTCTCCTTCCCGCTCCGTTCTTGACCTGTAAAGTCATATTGATAATTTATTATACCATATTTAAAAATACTTATCAAGTATAATTTTTACAATATTCCGCATTTCATGACATTTTTCATTCACAAAAAACGAGAAAAAATTGCTTGTTATAAAAAACCGCTCGTAAGGCACAATAATTACAGCCGCGAAAAAGCGGCTTGAAATAAAAAAGGAACGGCAAAGCGGAAAATGGCAGCAAAAAATCCAAATAACGGCAGGCTCGTCCGTGCCATTGCGGCGGCACTGACTGTCTGCTCATTACTACTCTCATTCTGCCTGATATCGGTCTCGGCGGCTGAAAGTACCGATCAGGCAGAAAGGCGTTTATGCGTCGGAGGATTTGCCTTCGGCGTCCGTTTCGGTACTGCCGGCGTGCTCGTTCTCGACACGCCATGCGTGATATCGGGTGGAAGAAAGCTGACGCCCGCTCTTGACGCGGGGATAAAGGTCAAGGATATAATAACGAAGGTAAACGGGACGAGCGTCAACACCGCAGAATCGGTATCAATGCTTATCGAAAACAGTACAGATGGCGCGGAGATAACCGTCAGGCGCGAGGATAGCGAAATAACGGTCAAGGTCATTCCCATCAAGGAGGACGTAACGGGCGTGTACCGCGCAGGGCTGAAGCTGAAGGACAGCATGGCAGGAATCGGCACCGTCACCTACGTTGATCCTCAAACGGGAGAGTTCGGAGGTCTCGGACACGGTATAAATGAACCGGAAACGGGAGTTCTCATGCCACTCAGGAGCGGATCGACCTTAAAGGTTGAGATAGGCGGAGTCATCAAAGGAAAAAGCGGAAAACCCGGAGAAATAAAGGGCTACTTTCTCTCGGAGCGGACAGGTAACGTGAAGAGCAATACCGTCTGCGGCGTTTTTGGATATTTTTCCGACATTCCCGACCTCGGCGAAGCGATTCCCGTGGCAACACATGACGAGATCAAGGAAGGCAAGGCAACGATCTATTCGACACTCGGCGACGACGGCGTAAAGGAATACGAGATCGAGATCTCGAAGATCGACCGCACAAGCACCGATAACAAAAGCTTCGTCATCACAGTCACCGATCCCGCGCTCAAAGCACGAAGCGGCGGAATAGTTCAGGGAATGTCGGGGTCCCCCATCGTGCAGGACGGTAAGCTCGTCGGCGCCGTCACTCACGTTCTCATTTCCGACCCCACCCGCGGCTACGGCGTGTTTATCGAAAATATGCTGAACGCGGGGAAGTAAAGCAAAAGGCAATACCGCAGAATCGGTATTGCCTTTTATCATTCAAGTCCCAAAAGCCAATTAACGGAAACCTTCAAAATTCTCGCGAGCTCGCGCAATTCGTAATCAGCAACAAATCGTGCGCCGATCTCGATTCTCGAAATGCTGTCGCGCTCAATGATTATCCCGGCGACCTGTAATTGCGCGGCAAGATCACTTTGCGTCATACGGTGCTTGCATCTTGCTTCGTGTACCCTGTCTCCGCAAATATTCTTCTTACCGTTGTAGTCGTAAATCTTCACAATAGCCCCCCAAAATTAGATAAAGTCAAGAATTTATCTTGACTTTAACATTTTTTGAGAATATAATTGTGTTAAAGATAAGAATTTATGCAAATAACAAAAGCCGATAGGTCATATCGGCTTTTAGGGAACTAAATAATAAGTTACGGAGATTAGTCCTCTACGTATTCGATGATATCGCTGATATCACATTCAAGCGCTTCGCATATACGATCTAAAATATAGCTGTCGTAGCGGACAACGCGGTTTTTATAGTAGCGGTCAATAGTTTGAAATTTGACCTCTGTTCGCTTTGCTAACTCATAACGAGTAATTCCGCATTTATCTAAACATTTATCTATAGTCAGTCTTACCATAAATATCCCTCCCTTGATATACATTCTAAAAAATATATACCCGATTGACAATTTACCTATATAGGTATATACTTGTATAGGTATATATCGAAAGAGAGCTTTTTATTATGAAATTACTTATAATCGGATCGCGGAATATCACGAATTTCGACTTATCGCCCTATATTTCATCGGATGTCGATACAGTCATCAGCGGCGGCGCTGACGGCATAGACAGCTTGGCAGAACAGTATGCCGATCAGCACCGCCTGTCGAAATACATTATCCGCCCTCGTTACGACCTTTACGGACGTGCAGCACCGCTTAAACGTAACGAAATAATGATAGATATGTCCGATGCCGTACTCGTTATATGGGACGGCAAGTCGAAGGGAACACAGTATAGCATTAAATATGCCAAGAAAAAGGATAAGACCACAACGCTTATTCAACTATAAGAAGAATAACAAAAACTCGGCAAACCAAAACGGCTTGCCGAGTTTTTTCTTTCTTATTGATTCTCAATTATCCAATCAAGCAGCTCTTGATATTTCATTTCGCCTGCCGCGACGGCGAGACCGACGCGGGCAACTTCTTCATTGGTCGGTCTGATCTTTACACCGTTTGCTTCTAAGAACGTCAACAGCACGTACATTCCGATTCTCTTGTTTCCGTCAACAAAAGCGTGATTTGAGATGAGCGCATATCCAAGGCGAGCGCCCTTTTCAACCTTCGTCGGATAAAGCTCCTGTCCGTCAAAGGTCGCGAACGCCGATTCAAGCGCGCTGTTAAGAAGCGCAATATCACGCACGTTCGGATCTCCGCCGGTTTCTTCCGTTATCAGCTTGTGCAGAAGCAAAACCTTTTCATCGCTGAATTTTATCATTTCGCAAGCTCCTCAAAGGCGGGTCTGTAAAGCTTCAAAATCCGCGCGGCGATAAAATCTATCTTCTCGTCGTCAGTCATCTCAATGCTCGTGTCATTTTCTATATCGACCAATTTGTATTTCGGCTTGTTGTTTTTGAAAATATAAAGCTCGCCGTGCTTGTCTGTAAGCTTCGCTACTCTGGAAAAATTCTGATTTGCTTCGGTTATCGAAACGATCTTGTTCGTATTTATATTCATTTCCATGCCCCTTTCGTGTGATTGTAATATTATTATACTCATTTTTTAGGATATTGTCAACCTATAATTTATCCTATTTTGTGAAATTTATTACAAGCGGCAAATATAATAAACGTGGGAGCAGACGGCGGGAGCAAGCCCCCGCCCTACGAAAATCGCGGCGAAGCGTCACAAAAAGCGGGCGACCAATGGTCGCCCCTACAAGGGAGTTATAAACGTTTGCGCAAAATCGAAAAGGGTTTCCAAAGGGGAAAACGTTTGAAAATTTGCCTTTGCAAATTTTCATCGGTTGTCCCCTTGGCACGTTTCTTTGCGAGCGTTTCTTTGCGTGGGCAAAGAAATGCGAAAAAATTGACACAATATCTCCTTTATGTTATAATATCCCCATAAAACACAAGGAGAATCAAAATGCAAAACAAAAACTTCATGTGGGCGCACCTACTTCATCTCGGAAGCAATATGTGGAACGAGGAAGGCAACACAAGAGGACGCACGCACCGTTCAACACCCTGCGCGTCAAACGTCCTCCGCTTCGACCGCGAGCTTTGGGTCTCACATACAAAAGAACTCCGCGAGATCGGCGTCAATACCCTCATAATCGACGTCGCAGAGGCGCTTCAATATAAAACCCACCCCGAAATCTCAGCAAAGGGAGCACTATCTCACGAGGAGCTTTCTGCCGAGGTAGAGCGCCTGAAAAGCATGGGCTTTGAGGTCATTCCAAAGCTCAATTTCTCGACCTGCCACGACGTATGGCTCAAGGACTATTCAAGAATGGTGTCAACGCCTATCTACTATCAGGTCTGCCGCGACGTCATCGAGGAGGTCGCAGAGGTCTTCAAGCCAAATCATTTCCACCTCGGAATGGATGAGGAAAATATGCAGAATCAGCGCAATCAGATGATCGCAATCGTCCGTCAGCACGAGCTCTGGTGGCACGATTTCTACTATCTCGTCGAGTGCGTTGAGCGCGTCGGCGCGCGCCCCTGGATATGGGCTGACTACTTCTGGTCGCACCCCGAGGAGTGCATCGAGAAAATGCCGAAGTCGGTCGTTATGTGCGGCTGGTACTATTGGAAGTGCTTCGGCGAAAAGATCAAAAATTCGCCCGAGCTTCAGACGATGCTCGCAGGCTTCGAGCGCCTTTCCGCACTCGGCTACGATCAGGTACCGACCGCAAGCGTCTGGGCAGAGCCCGATAACCTTGAGGAGCTCGTCGGTTACTGCGCGGAGCGCATAGATCCTGCGCATTGGCTCGGAATGATGCAGACGACGTGGGAAAGAATCGACAAGGATTGGATGCACGTTCACAAGACCGCAGTTAACAGCATCAAAAACGCGATGAAGATATACGAAGAAAAATAAAAAAATTACCGCCTTGAAGCAAATGCTCCGAGGCGGTTTTTATGCGACTTATGGAATTAGATCCACGCCGTAGGGCGGGGGCTTGCTCCCGCCGTGTAAAAACAATGTAACTTTTTCCGCAGGTCGATTACGACCTGCGGCGGCGGGAGTAAACCCCCGCCCTACAACACCGTTTTCAATACCTCACAAATTCGCAATATAATCCCCCGGCGAGCAGCCGAACTCTTCCCGGAACGCGCGGTAAAAGGTTCGTGAAGAATTGAAGCCGCATTCGAGCGCGATCTCGGTCACGTTGTACTTCTTTTTTCTCATAAGCTGAACGGCGTTATTCAGCCGTATAACGCTTATATATCTCGAAATTCCGATATCGAGTCGCGCCTTGAAATAGCTTGAAATATAAGCGGGATGATATCCGAACACCTTCGCGATCGATGAGAGCGTCAGGTTTTTACCGTAATTTTTGTGAATATATAAAAGCAACGCCGAAAGAAGCTCCTTATCGCCGTCGCTCTCCTTCGATTCCGACAGTAATTCCCTTTTTATAATGCCGAGAATAAGATAAACGTACCCGAGCTTATCAAGCTCGCCGCTTGCCGACTTGAGTGAGAAGAGATACTTTGAAACATCCGGATTGCTATCGGATAATCTTAAAAACGGGCTTGTCAGACTCTTCATATCGGAGCAGAATTTTTCACCCATTTCGCTCGGAATTACGATTACCGAATAGCGAACGCCGTCCTTCGCAATATACCTATGTGGCTCATACGGAAGCGACACGGCAATATCACCCTTCTCAAGCATTGTCTGACTGTTGTTGACAAGCGCATCGACCGTCCCGTCCTCTACAATACATATCTCAACCTGCGAATGAAAATGAAAATCGCCGTTTCCGACCTCGTATTCAATTACCCGAAGCTCGTCCTTCAGCTCCCTCTCGATCGACAGCGTCGCCGTCTTTTTTTCGCTCATATTTAAATTTGTCCCTATAATATAAAATTTTGTCGTGAAATTGCCATTTTTCTATGTTATCATTATACTAACAAATTATGCTTTGTCAATACAAAATCACGAAAGGTTGGCATAAAAATGAAAATTACAAGAGTATCGACATATTTCGTCCGTCCACGTTGGGGCTTCGTTGAAATTGAGACAGACAACGGACTTGTCGGCTGGGGCGAGGCTGTTCTTGAAGGACACGCAGGCGCGGTTCTTGCCTGCGTTGAGGAATACAAGGATTACCTCATCGGTCAGGATCCATCGAACATCGAGGGAATCTGGTCGACCATCTACCGCGCGGGCTTCTACCGTGGTGGAGGCGTTCTCATGAGCGCAATTTCGGGCATCGATCAGGCGCTTTGGGACATCAAGGGAAAGTATTTCGGCGCGCCCGTTTATGAGCTTATGGGAGGTAAATGCCGCGAAAAAATGAAGGTCTATTCCTGGATCGGCGGAGACCGTCCGTCCGACGTCGGCAGAGCAGCGCTCGAAAAGAAGAACGAGGGCTTTCAGGCTATAAAGATGAACGCAACCGACGAGCTTCAGATGATCGACACCTACGATAAGCTCGACGCCGTTCTTGAGCGCGTTGCCGCTATCCGCGAGAGCTGCGGTAAGCATTTCGGTATCGCAATCGACTTCCACGGACGAGTTCACAAGCCGATGGCAAAGGTTCTTGCGAAGAAGCTTGAGGAATTTGATCCGATGTTCATCGAGGAGCCCGTTCTCTGCGAGCACATGGAGGATTTCAAGGAGATCGCCGCTTGCTGCTCGATCCCGATAGCGACGGGCGAACGCCTTTTTTCGCGCTACGATTTCAAGCGTCTGCTCAATGCAGGCGGTGTTGATATCATTCAACCCGATCTCTCTCACGCGGGCGGACTTACAGAGGTCAAGAAGATCGCCTCGATGGCAGAAGCCTACGACGTTGCACTCGCGCCTCACTGTCCTCTCGGACCGATCGCGCTCTCCGCTTGCCTCTGCATAGATGCTACCAGCTACAACGCAGTAATTCAGGAGCAGAGCATCGGAATACACTACAACGTCGGCAAGAGCGTGCTCGACTACGTTCACAATAAGGACGACTTCAAGTTCGTCGACGGCTGGGTCGACCTTCCCAAGCTTCCCGGTCTCGGAGTTGACGTTAACAAGGAGCTTGTGATCGAGGAAAACAAGACTCCTCATAATTGGAAAAATCCCGTTTGGCATCACGCTGACGGATCTGTTGCGGAGTGGTAATATGATAAACGAAATAACAAGAAACGCGGTAATCGAAGCCGTAGCTGAAAACAAGGTAATTTCGATCGTCCGTCTTCCCGACAAGGAGACTCTCATTCCCGCAGTTGAAGCGCTTTACGAGGGCGGCATCCGCCTTATTGAGGTCACGTTCGACCGCTCGGGAAAGGTAAGCGCCGAGGAGATCGCCTCTATGATCTCGGCACTCGTCAAGCACTTTGCCGGAAGAATGTACATCGGCGCAGGCACCGTCACTCACTTAAATGAGGTCGACCTCGCGATAAACGCGGGCGGAACCTTCATTATCTCCCCGAACTGCGATCCTGAAATAATCAAGCGCACAAGAGAGCTCGGTGCGGTATCGATCCCCGCCGCATTCACGCCGACTGAGATCGTCACGGCGATGAACAGCGGCGCTGATTACGTCAAGCTCTTCCCTGCCGATCAGGTCAGCCGCGGCTACGTTAAGGCAGTCACGGCTCCGATCTCCGATGCGAAGCTACTCGCTGTCGGCGGCGTAAGTGCCGAAAACGCCCGTGACTTTATGGATATGGGCTTCTGCGGCATCGGCGTAGGCTCGAATCTCTATAATAAAAAGCTGATCGCAAACGGCGATTATGCAAAAATGACAGAGCTCGCAAAGCAATTTGTTGATGCTGTCAAATAATGAACGAAAAAGCGCCTTGAAGCAATGCTTCAAGGCGCCTTTGTTATAAACGAAATCTATGCGATTATGAAGTGAACCCAAAAGTTTAGACAAAATTAAATATTAAATAATTTGCGAATGAGCTCGGTATTGAACTGGGCTCATTCCTTTTAGTTTGAGAGAGATTCTGTCGTTATTGTAGTAATGTATATACTCTTCCAACTTTT
>JAZQGR010000054.1:0-3204 GCA_045540115.1 Eubacteriales bacterium | reverse complement strand
CGGCGGTCATTGTCGGCGTAATCAACGGCGATAAAATCCTGCTTACCAAATATTCCGGTCGCGCCTATAAGAATTACGCCCTTATCGCGGGCTTTACCGAAATCGGCGAGACCGCCGAGGATACCGTGCGCCGCGAGGTCTTTGAGGAAGCGGGCGTGCACGTCAAAAATATCCGCTACTGGAACACCCAGCCCTGGGGTATCGACGCCGACCTGCTGCTGGGCTATTTCTGCGATCTCGACGGCTCCGCCGAAATCACCATGGACAGGGAGGAGCTCTCCCTCGCCGGCTGGTACAGCCGCGATGAAATGGATATTCCCGCCGATGATGTATCCCTCACCAACGACATGATCCGCGCTTTCATTGAGGACAGGTATCCGAGGTGATTTTGGGGGGGGGCGCTGTCCCCGCCCGTTTGGTCGTAAAGTAACATCGTTTTTGTGCGGCGGGAGCAAGCCCCCGCCCTACGAAAACGCGACAAAACATCGGAACATTGTCTTGCCTTCCCCTCAGGGGGAAGTTAAGAGGCAGAGCCTCGGATGAGGTGTTCTGAAGCAAAGTAACATCGTTTTTATTCGGGCTAAGTGACATCGGGATGTCATTTTTTCTTCTCAAAAACAAAAATCCCCATAATGGGGATTTTTTATCTGAATAATAGCCCTTCAGCGTTCAGGTGGAAGATCTTTTCTTCGTCTGCCTTGCATAGACCGAGCGATTTTATAAACGCAACCTCGTTTTTCGGCTCACTCCAGGGCGCGTCGGTGCCGAAAAGGATTCGGTCGGCACCGTGTGACTCGATGATCCTCGATACGTAAAGATCATTCTTGTCGAGCCGCGACATAATCGCGGTGTCGAGATAAAGATTCGGTCTGCCGCAAAGATGTTCGAGAACCTGCGGGTAGAAACGGTTTCCGCCCATGTGCGCGGCGATGAAGGTCAGCTTCGGGTGCCTGTTCAGCACCTTTGCGACTCGGTCGGGCGTCGAGGCGGTCTTGTCGGGCGAAATACGGTCAAATCCCGTGTGGGAAAGCACGAAAATGCCCATTTCCTCGCAAAGTGAGAAAACTCTGTCCCATTCGGGATCGTCAATGTAATAGGGCATATATTCGGGATGAATTTTTATGCCGTAAATATCGTGATCGATCAGCCGCTGAAGCTCGCTTTCGAGTATATCGCTGTCGGGATGAGCCGAACCGAGCGCGATGAGTGTTTTGGAAAAATCGTTTATATCTATGGCAAAGCTGTTTACCTTCGCGAGCTGATGAGCATTTGTGGCAATGTTGCAAACGACGGCAAAATCAATTCCGTCGGCTTTCATTTTCTCCTCCATGCCCGAAGCAGTTCCATTATAGCAGGGCGTGATACCGGTCAATTTCTGCATCGGAGCAAGCGCTTTCGGGGCGAGAGCGTCAGGAAAACAGTGTGCGTGGAAGTCGATTATCATCAGTTTCCTTCCTTATTATATATAATACGCGTGTGCGCGTCGGCATCGGCACCGTTTCCACCGAAAAGCGAAATGCCGAAAGCGTCTGAAAGCCGATCAAATTCCTTTCTTGCCGCTTCCCTTCTGCGCTCGCTCATTTGAGTGCGGACGGCGCGAATGAGAAGATTCTTTGGTGTGTTCTCGGGATCGATCAGCTCAGTCACGTCAACAGAATAACCGCTCGCCTCAAGCCGCTTACAGCGGAGTGCATCGGTGAGTGCAACGGCAAGCTTCTGGCGGATGAGCGAATGCTCAAGAATCGGCGCAAGCGCCGAGCCAAGCTCAGACTTGGTATTCAACTGCGAATTTATCTCGTGCTGACAGCAGGGAGTCGAAAGAATCACCTCCGCGCCGAGCCTCGCGGCATTTGTAAGCACAATGTCGGTCGCAATATCGCAGGCGTGGAGCGAAAGAACGAGGTTCGGACGGCGTTCGGGCTCAAATTTGTTGATATCGCAGCAGACGAACGACAGCCCGTCGAAACCGATTTTACTTGCAACCGAAGAGCAGTAGGAGATGACATCCTCCTTCAGATCTGCGCCGACCATCCTGACCGCCCTTCCCTTTACCTCTGTCAGGAACCAATACGCGGCAAAGGTCAGATAGCTCTTTCCGCAGCAGAGGTCGAGAACGTAAAGCTCTCCTTCGGGGAGCTTGGGGTAAATATCGTCGATATAATGAAGAAATCGGTCGATCTGGCGGAACTTTGCACGCTTCTTGTCGAACACTCTTCCCTTTTCGTCACTGACTCCAAGGGCTATGAGAAAAGGATAAACCTCGCCGTCGCGAAGAAAGACTTGTTTTTTGCGGTCATGCGAGAGCTCAAGCGCCTCACCGGATCCGATCTTACCGGAAACAAGGAGCTTGCCCTTGCTCGACAGCCGGGCTTCAAGATCCCCGCCGGTTGTAATCAGGTTGATCTGACGGTAATCGGACAGAAGCGACAATACGTAATCCGGCGCCTCGGAGGCAGGCAGATTCCTGTGAAGCACCTTGCCGTCGATCTTGTGGGTCTCGAGCTGTAGAATGATTCCTTCCTTATTATATATGCGCCCCTCTGTGCGAAGCACCGTCTTGTCGGACGGGCGGGAAAGCACGAGCTTTTTGAGGGTTCCGCCGTTGATCGCGGTATTAAGTGACGTCAGCAGCTTTTCCTTGGGTTCCACGTTGATAATCCTTTCAGTAAACTGTGAATATATTATACTACAAAGGGTAAAATAATACAATAGTAGCAAATTGCACAAATGAAACGCCTGATTTTCGTCATTTTGACACGGCTTTAACAAAGTGAAAAAAATATTAAAAAAAGTGTTGACAGATCAAGAATCGTCTGCTATAATAGTCAAGCGCTTTTGAGAGGGCAACAGTCTGAACGGTAAGCGCAAAAGACCACAAAAAACTTTTTTGAAAATAATTAAAAAAGTTTAAAAAACCTATTGACAAATAGGAAATAGTGTGGTATACTAAAAGTCCGCCGTAAGTAGACAAGCAAGTTTATAAGCGGCGCGCGGTCCTTGAAAATTGAACAACAGAAGAGAAAGTACAAAGCACAAGAAAGTCAAGAGATACTTGAACTGAAATGTGAATACGATCTCGTACAATTCCTTTAAATAAGTAAAAGAGTAAGCTAAGAAGCAAAACTCGACAAATCAGATTTTAGATCTCGAAAGAGATATAAGATACCATTTATCGAGAGTTTGATCCTGGCTCAGGATGAACGC
>JAZQGR010000053.1:0-48195 GCA_045540115.1 Eubacteriales bacterium | reverse complement strand
AGGAAGCATGAACATACAAGAAATAATTATTAAAAAGAGAGATAAACAAGAATTATCACAGGAAGAAAACAAATACTTTATAGAAGGATATACAAAAGGAGAAATAACAGATTATCATGCTGCAGCTCTAATTATGGCAATATATCTAAATGGAATGACAAAAGAAGAAACTACCTATTTAGCATTGGAAATGGCAAAATCTGGTGAAAGATTAGATTTAACCGACATATCTAATTGTATAATAGATAAACACAGCACAGGAGGAGTAGGAGATAAAATTACATTAATATTAATGCCAATTATTGCATCTCTTGGGATTCCAGTAGCAAAAATGTCAGGAAGAGGTCTTCGGATTTAGAGGAGGAACAGCAGACAAACTAGAATCAATACCAGGATATAAAATTGGAATTGGCATTGATGAATTTAAACAAAATGTAAAAGAAATTGGAATTAGCTTAATTGGGCAAACATTAAATTTAGCACCTGCAGATAAAAAAATATATGCACTTAGAGATGCAATTTCTTGTGTAGATAATATTCCTTTAATTGCGTCAAGTATAATGAGCAAAAAAATAGCAAGTGGAGCTAATAAAATAGTATTAGAAGTAATGGTTGGAAGCGGAGCTTTTATGAAATCGAAAGAAGATGCAATTGAACTTTCAAAACAAATGAAAACAATAGGAGCTTTAGCAGGAAAAGAGACTATTTGTGTTCTAACCAATATGGATGAACCTTTAGGTAGAAGTGTAGGAAATACTCTAGAAGCTATAGAAGTTATAGAAAGTTTACAAGGAAATATAAGTCCAGATGTTAAAGAAGTAGTATGTACACTTGGTGCATACATGCTAAAAATGGCTGGCAAAGGTGAAGACATAGAGAAAAATAAAAAAACAATACTAACGTCGAAATATTTACTTCTTGTTCATTAAAAAAATGCACTAAAGGGACAAAATCTGCTCACGCACGCATAAAAATACTCGCTCTGATAGTCGTGCTTCCCCGTTTCTTTGCTTGTTCATTTCAATTGTTTACATCTTGTTCATTTTTTCTATTATAAATTTTGTATAATATAGGTAAGAAAAATCAGGAGGAGGACTAAATGGCGGTTTTAACGTTAAAAAGCAAAGAATTTGAAAATTATTAAAAATAGGCATTGACAAAAATTAGTATATGTACTATAATAGAAACACAACAAAAATAGTGTCTGAACGAGTCGACACAAATGAGGAGAAAATCATGGCCAGAATTGACAAAGGCGCTCTCACAAAGATTGAGATAATCGGCGAAGCCTCTAAGCAATTTCTTGAACACGGCTATTCGAATACGACGGTGTCGTCGATCGCCAAGGGACTCGGAATGAGCCCCGGGAATCTTACGTTTCATTATCCGACAAAGGAGCATTTGCTGACGGAGCTTGTTGGTATGCTCTGTAAATTCCAATGGGAATTGATGAAAAGAGAGGCGAACGAGGGAGTGAGCTCTATCATGGCAATATGCCTTGAGCTTACGACGATGCTGAGCGCAAGCGAGGACGACGAGGTCATAAAGGATTTCTTTATTGCATCGTATTCAAGCCCGCTGTGTCTCGATCTTATAAGAAGAAACGATACGCAGAGAGCGAAAACGGTGTTCGCAGATTATTGCCCGAATTGGACGGATGCGCAGTATGCAGAGGCTGAAATGTTCGTCTCGGGAATCGAATATGCGACTTTAATGACTGCGGGCGATCCGATACCCCTTGAAGCGAAAATAACAGGCGCGCTGAACAACATACTCAGCATATACGGGATCCCCGAGGAAACGCGAAAAATTAAGCTTGAAAAGGTGTTTGCGATGGACTACAGAAACCTTGGCAAGCGGGTTCGTATGGCGTTCAAGGAGTTCGTCAAAAACTCCAACGAAAAAGCTTTTCGTGAGCTTGTGAAAAGATGACAATATCGCTTGACGGTCAATAGTGCTATAATAATTTGATGCAGAGATGGATATCTCTGAACGGCAGTATAAAAGGAGAAAATGTTATGACTGCAAAAATAAGAATTTCTAACAGAATAGTAAGCACGATCCTAAGCATCGCGCTTCTCATTACCTGCATTCCGTTCGTTTTGACGGCGGCAACGACGGAAGCAAGCGCATACGCGCTTGAATCCGATCCCTCGACCGTTGACGGCTGGAAGCATTACTTTCCCGTAAGCGGCGATCTTACGACCATCAATGCGGGAGCCGTCTGGACCGATAAATCGGTATTCAAAAACGGCACCACTATCGATGGCAAGAGCTTTACGATAGAAAACAAAAACAGCTTCCTTGTCGCTCTTTCGGCGATCGGCTCAAATATGAGCGTTACGGGTAAAGCGGCGGCACCGACCGATACCGTGATGGTTCTCGATACTTCCGGCTCAATGGAAGGCGCACCCGCGCGTGCAATGATAAACGCGGTAAACGTGGCAATGGGCCAGCTTATGGAAGCAAATGAGAAAAACCGTGTTGCAGTCGTGTTTTTTGCAAACAACAGGACTACGTTCCTCCCCCTCGCCCACTACAAAACGACTGATAGCAGTGGTCGTTTTCTCAATATAAACAACAGCGGTACCTCTATCACCCTTAACAGCGGCGTCAGAAACGCAGATGGCAACAGAGTATATGCATCGCAGACAAGCTGGCCGGTAAATGACGGTACCTATACGGCCGGAGGTCTTAAGTACGCAATGAACGTGCTTACAGCGAACTCCAATGTCCTCGATCAGCAAAACGCTCCGAGAATCCCCGTTGTAATGCTCTTTTCAGACGGTATTCCTACCCGTGCGGCGAACAATTTCTCGAATCCTCCCGAGTCCGCAAGCAACAGCGGTATCGGAAACGGACAGTCTGATGATGCAGGCGTCGCAGAAGTGTTTGCTACAGAGCTTACCGCTTCGTACGTTAAGTCGGCAATCACCGAAAAATACGGTAAGGATTATGGTTGCCTCTTCTATACCCTCGGTATGGAAGTGTCCGATACAAACGCGCTCCGTGAGTGTATTCTTGATCCTCAGAACAAGAATACAACAGACCTTAACTCTGCTTGGTCGAGATATAATGCGCTCAGCACAGGCTCGTCTGTAACTATCGACAATGAAAGATTCACCAAGATCAGTACCGAGCTTTCTCTCGATTACGTTGACCGTTATTTCGACATTGATTCCTATCAGAACAGTAACACGTCCCTCGAAAACGCACTTAAGGAAGCGTTCAAGGACGTTGTCTCCGAGATCGTTTCAAAGTCGGTATATTCTCCTACACTCCTTGAGGGAAGCGACCATAACCTTTCGGGCTACGTTTCCTTCGTTGATAAGATCGGCGCGTATATGAACGTTACCGACATAAAGGGAATTATGTCGGGCGGAAAGCTCTTCACGGGCGAAGCGCTTGCACACGCTCTGACTGACGCGTTCAACGGCGGCACGCTTGACGAAAACTCCGCACTCGTTGTCGAAGGACTTCAGTCCGGAATCACACGTCTCGGCATAGACGTGGCGACTGCCGAGGCGCTCCTTAAGAACGCATACGATCACGGTCAGATCTCCTACGATCCCACAATCGGCGAATTCTCGAACTGGGTGGGCTGGATATCCGATGCGCAGGGCGCATACCTTGATATGTGGTACGAGGGAATGACTCTCCCCGTTAATGCAGCGCATATCAATGCAAGCTATATCTTCCTCGGCGCAGAGGGCAATACCGATATGATGTATACGACCGTGCGCGTGAGAGAAAAGGTAAACGCAGGCGTTCCGACGGGCGAGCAGGACGTTGCATTCGCAGTTCCTGCGTCGCTTCTCCCGAAGATCACCTATAAGGTAGACCTCGACGAAAATAAGAACGTCAGCAATATCGAGGTTACTCCTGATACTCCCATTCACCTCATTTACGAGGTCGGACTTGATCCCGAGATCAATTCCTATAATATTAAGGATAAGGTATCTGCAAGCTATCTTTCTGCAAACACCGATCCTGTGACCGGCGAGGTTTACTTCTACACGAACGCATGGGAAAGAACCCCCGACGAAAACGGCAAGCTGACGGGCTACGGCAAGGTAAATACCTATTCGTATTTCCGCCCCTCTCATCAGAATGACCGTTACTACTATCAGCACGATTCTCTCGTTTATTCCGATACCGAAGGAACCGTATATAACGGAAGCGCACATCCCTCGACGCAGAACGGAAAAATGTATTACTACTATTCCTACTATGAGAAGGTAGGAAGCACCTATAAAACCGTTATCGAGCATCATGAGCTTCCGAAGGAAGTTCTCTCGGTTGCAGTCGCAAACGGCGACGGAACCTATACGGTCAAGGCGGGAACGATAAGAAACGACTATAACGAAGACGCAGGTATCGTCCCGAAGGAAAGTAACCCGACAGGCACCCTTGCAAATTCTCACGAGACCTTCTGCGATTCCAATTCCTACGCTTGGGACGACGCGTCTCACGATGCAGTCGTCGGAATCACGATGTCGAACAACGGACGAATCTCGGTAGCTCCTCAGACAGGCATCAAAATCACGAAGGAGCTTGCTTCCAACGTTGAGCTTAACGGAGAGGATCCGATATTCGTGTTCGAGGTTGTGTCTGCAGGACAGAACGGCGAGTATGACGCTTACGCGTACCGTTACGTTAACGGCGCTCTTGTCGGCAAGGAAGAGACTGTAACATTTGATAACGGCAAGGCTGAGGTTGCTCTTAAGGCAGGAGAGACCATCTACGTTGTCGGATTGACGGTAGGAAACACCGTTACCGTAACCGAAAAAACCTATATTGATTTCGTTGTTCAGAGCGTTGCTATCGGCGGAACAGTCCTCAGCGGAACGACCGCGGGCGCGGTTATCGTTGACGGCGAGATCAAGGCGATCGACTTCGTTAACACCCTCCGCGGCACAGGTAACTTCACCGTCGCAAAGGAGATCATTCATAACTACGGCGCAAGCTACGTCGTTCCCGAAAACGAGAATACCGCGTTTGAGGTCGAGCTCAGCTTCCTCTTCGACGGCAAGCCCCTTTCGGGCGACTACGTTGTCGCTCATACGAACGGTGCTGAGTCCGGCATCAAGCTCAAGGGTACGGCAGGCGAGACCGTCAAGATAGTTCTCCGCCACGATGACCGGTACACGGTATACGGTCTGCCCGAGGGTACCGTTGTCACCGCGAAAGAAAACCTCACCTCCGCTCAGCAGGGCAGCTTCACCCCCTCCTTTGAGAACGGAGTGAACGAGGCAACGGTAAAGGTAAATTCTACCGTTCAGATCATTATAAATAACACTTATAAAGCGGAGGCAGCTAATCCCACCGTCAAGATCGGCGGAACCAAAACTCTTACCGGTAACGACTATTCGGGAAGCTTCACATTCACGCTTCAGAGATACAACGGAACAGGCGCGCATATCGACGATTCTTCCTGGACGACGATCGAGCAGAAGTCTGTAACCTATACTAACTCTAACGGAAACGAGACCTTCAGATACGACTATGACTTCAGCATGGACTCCTTCACCGAGATCGGTACCTACGTTTACCGCATCAAGGAAGAGAAGCCCGCAGCTGAGGGAATAGTATACGATACAAGGATCCACACCTTCCAGATCGACGTCACCGACAACGATATGGACGGCAAGCTTGAAGCAAGCGTAAGCACCACCCGCGCTCCGCAGGTCGTTATCGGCGGCTCGGGCGAGAGCTGGACGGTTGACGCAAGCTTCACTAACGAATATGTAAACGATCACGTTATAACCGTTCTCATCGGCGCGCAGAAGGAGGTAACAAACCTCAAGGGTAGCCCGCTCGGAACGAGCCTCGCGGGATTCGAGTTCGCCCTTTACGGCGAAAACGGTCAGCTCATCGAAACCCTGACGACGACGAGCATCGGCTCCGTTATCTTCAGCCGCACCTACAAGGCGTCCGATATCGGTACTCACGTTTACACCCTCAAGGAGATCGCCCCCGCGAATATCCCTGCAGGTTGGGATTACACCAAGAAGGAAGTCAAGATCACGGTAACTGTTTCACAGGTAGTCGGTGAAAACCACCTTCAGGCGACAGTCGTGACCGACGATAACACCGCTACCGTAAACGGAACCAATGCGGCAGTTACCTTCACAAACACCTATTCTCCCTCCGACGCTTCTCTTACCGTTGACTTCGTCAGCAAGGAGATCGTAAACGGAATCGGAAGTTACGTTCTCAAGGACGGCGAGTTCAGCTTCGCAATTTACGAGGTTGTAAACGGCGTTCGCGGAAATACCCCCGTTGCTACCGGAAAGAACGGTGCAGACGGTAAGGTCGTTTTCGATAAGGCGCTCACCTACGATAAGGTCGGCGGTCCTTACTACTACGAGATCGTCGAGATCAAGCCCGACAACGCTCCCTCCTATATTACCTACGACTCTACCGTATATAAGATGCTTGTAACGGTAACGGACGAGGGCGGAAGACTTGTAGCTACCCCCGTGATCGAGTCGGTTGCGTATAATGATATAGTATTCAAAAACGTTTATACTGCAGAGCCGACCACTCTCGTTATCGAGGGTACAAAGACGCTCACGGGCAGACCTCTTCTTGAAAACGACTTCCAGTTCATTCTTTCCGAGGTAGGAACGAATAACGTATGGTACGCGGTAAACAAGGCGCCGAACGGCGATACCGCAGCATTCGCCTTCAAGACTCTCACCTATACTCAGGTAGGAACATACACATACGAGGTCAGCGAATATAATCCCGCAGAAAGCGATGCGACCTACTTTGACGGCGTTAAGTACGATGACACCGTATACACACTGGTCGTAACCGTAACCGATAACGGCGAGGGCAAGCTTGTTGCAACCTATACAGTCAACGGCAGCGAGAACGAGGATATAGCATTCCTTAACACCTATGCTCCCAATACTGTCAGCTTCAAGGTTTCGGGAACCAAGGCGCTCATCGGACGCGACCTGCTCCCGACCGATAAGTTCACCTTTGATCTCTATGAAGCAACTTACGATCCCACCACTCAGAAGTGGGCGAAGGGAAGTGTCGCAATCAGAAGTGCTGAAAACGACATTTATGGAGCGATCGCCTTTGGCGAAATAACAGTAGATAAGGCAGGAACCTATCGCTATATCGCTACCGAGCGTAACGAAAGCGGAAATGGAATTACCTTTGACTCGACCGAGTGGAAGGTAATAGTCACGGTATCCGATGACCAGCACGGCAACCTCAGAGTCAGCTCGGTTTCCTATATTAATGACAACGGCGTCGAGCTCGGCATGGTATTTGAAAATACCTATACCGCGGCTGCAGGTGATCTCGCAATCAGCGGAACCAAGACTCTTGTCGGAAGAACCCTCAATGCAGACGAGTTCAGCTTCACGCTTTATCAGTCCGATGAAAACAGAACCGAGAAGAGCGCGCTTCAGACCGTAAAGAACGGCGCGGACGGTTCCTTCGCATTCGACGAGATCACCTATGATACCGTCGGAACCTACTACTACCTCGTAAAAGAGGATGCAGGAAGCGTTAACGGCGTGACCTACGATACGAGCGTTTACTTCGTAAAGGTTACTGTTACCGATGACCTGAATGGCAAGCTCGTCGCTACCTATACGGTATATGACGAAGCGGATGCAGAGCAGAATGCTATCGTATTCAGAAACACCTATACCGCTACCGCAAGCTCTGTGATCCTCAGCGGAGGCAAGACTCTCATCGGCAGACCTCTCAAGGCAGACGAGTTCAGCTTCACGCTTTATGAGTCCGATGCAAGCAAGACCGTCGGAAGCGCACTTCAGACCGTAAAGAACGGCGCAGACGGCACCTTCGCATTCGCAGAGCTGAGCTTCGACACCGTCGGAACCTACTATTATCTCGTAAAAGAGGACGCGGGCAATGTTGCAGGCGTGACCTACGATAAGGCAGTATACCTTATCAAGGTTGAAGTAACCGACGACCTGAACGGTAAGCTTCTCGCGACCTACACGCTTTACGATGAAACCGATGCTATTCAGAACGCTATCAAGTTCGAGAATAAGTATTCGGCGGTATCGGGCGGACTTGTACTGAACGGTATCAAGACTCTCATCGGCAGACCTCTTAATGCGGACGAGTTCAGCTTCACTCTTTACGAGTCTGATGCAACGGGCGCTGAGGGAAGTGTCCTTCAGACCGTAGCTAACGGCGCAGACGGCACCTTCGCATTCAGAGAGCTGAGTTTCGACACCGTCGGAACCTACTACTACCTCGTAAAAGAGGACGCGGGCAATGTTGCAGGCGTGACCTACGACCTGACCGTATACCTTATCAAGGTTGAAGTAACCGACGACCTGAACGGTAAGCTCTTAGTTACCTGCACCGTAAGCGCAGACGGCTCTGATAAGACCGATATCGCGTTTGAAAACACATACTCGGCTGACAACCCCGAGACCGGTGATAACGTTCTTACCTGGCTTGTCCCCGTCGCAGTATCAGGCGTGATCCTCGCAACCCTCATCGTTCTTAAAAAGAAAAAGAAGGACGAGGACGACGAGTAAAGATCAATAAAAAAGCACCGCCCTCATCACGGAAGTGATGAGGGCGGTTTTCATATTTCTGATTATTCAAGGCATTCCTTGACGCTTTTGATTTTCTTGTGAAGCTCAATGAGCTCCTTGCGGGAGGAAACGCCGAGCTTATTGTAAATATTTCTGCTGTGGTATTTCAGAGTGGTTTCCTTGATATTGAGGTTCGCCATGATCTCCTTGGTCGTTACACGGGCGATATATGCAGTATAGACCTCGCGCTCGGTCGGCGTAAGCTGTTGCAATCCGATCATAAAGAATTCAATGCGCTCGGGAGAGATCTCATTATCGCCGAGCGGTTTTTCGAGCATTACCTCGGAGGAGGCACCGGTATCGGAATATTCCTTTACCGTCTCAACGCGCTTCACGATCTCACGAAGCCGCTGATTTTCGTTAATTACAAGACGGATGCCGAGCAAAAACAGCTCGCTTATAATGTATGAGACCGAGAGCATTTCGAAATCCATATCGGATATTTGCTCAATGAACCAAACTCCGATATTTACAAACACCGCGCATCCGAGAATTACCGAGTGAACAATGCTTTCGACTGTCTTTTTGACAGACGCGCGAATTATCACCGTTACGGTAGCTATGAAATACGATATAAGGTAAATGAGATAAAGCGGATGAAGAACGCCGTATACCTTGACAAGCCGAGACGCACCGTCTATGTGTTCAAACGACACCTCTTTATAGTAGATCGGCAAAATACCCGGGCTTGCGGCGATGAGAAAGATAATGACTGAAATTGAGATCAGTATCTGCGGAAGAAGCTTGCTGTATTTGGTATTCGTCACGTCGAGGATTATCATCAGCATCGAAAGCGGCAAAAATACCGAGCCGAGATAAGAAATGCGATTTGCCCAAAGCGCGGCGTCAAGAGAGCGCGAAAGTGAGAGAAAAGTGTATCCGATATTTACGACGAGAACGGAGGAAAAAAGCATTATTACCCAGAATCTCTTTTTGCGTACCGCGAAAATACTGCCGATAAGGAGAAGCAGGGAGAGTAGGGCACAAGCCCCGTAAACGGCTGAAAAGCTTGCGTTTTTGCTGCCAACGGATGAACATCCGCTCAGATTCAGCATAGTTAGCGCAATGATGCAGACGATCGCTGAAAGCTTCTTCATTTTTCCTCCTTTCCGACCTCGGTCAAGAATAAAATTCAAAAAATGTTTCAATCCCATACCAAAAGTATGGGGACAAACGGGAAAAGTGCGCTTATAATTATAGTATCATATAACTTTTATACGTTATTGCATACAACGGGTATTTATATTATACCACATAAAACGCGTTTTTTCAATAGCGTATTTTGTTAGATCTTCATC
Source organism: Eubacteriales bacterium (assembly GCA_045540115.1). Lineage (GTDB taxonomy): Bacteria > Bacillota > Clostridia > Oscillospirales > CAG-272 > Colimorpha_A. The sequence continues at coordinate 38,297 of JAZQGR010000053.1, read as the reverse complement.
AAGAAACTGACCGAAAGGAAAAACGAAGATGAAAAGTAAATTTACGAAAAAACTGATGGGCATCGTTCTCGTTCTGATACTGATGCTTCAGATCGTCCCCGACTCTCTGACGGCACACGCCGCATGGGAAGACGGAATGGAGTGCTGGTTTTGCAACCATTACCACTGGGATGAGTATTGCTGCGGTACTTGCGGCGCCTGCAGTGAAGAATGTACCAACGGAGGATGCTATTTATCCACCCACTGCAGCGAGTGCGGCGCCTGCGACAAGTTGGCAGACGATTGTCCCACATGCCTTACCTGCGAGGATTGCTATGTCAATAACGGTTGGCACTGTCTTTCCTGTCACGAATGCCACTACACTTCAGAAGATGAACTGTGCGGTTACTGTTGGTTCTGTGCTGACTGTATGGGTGGTCTTTGCGACAGTTGCGGTTTCTGCGAGGTATGCTGGGAAGTCGAAAATATGCACTGCAAGGAGTGCGGCAACTGCTACGCTTCTTATGCAGAGTGTGACTTTGGATACGATCACTGTGAGGAATGCTGTGTTATCTGTGAGCAGTGTGAGGAATGCTTGTTCGAGGACGGCATTGAACTGTGCGATGATTGCGGTCTGTGCGTATTCTGCTGTCAGGACAACGCAAACGCCGAGGGCTGTGAGTGCGGCGAGTACTGTATAGAAAATCCCGAATGGTACGAGCATCTCTGCCCTGATTGCGGAAACGCCTTCTGTACTGTCGATATCTGTGACATTTGCGGACTTTGCCTTGACTGCTGCGAGGGCAATTCCGACTGCTCCGAAACGCCTCCCGTCTGTGTAGAGGACGACGATTACGATTCCCATTTCTGTGAGGACTGCGGCGAATGTTTCCACAATAGTGATATTTGCGCAGACTGTGAGTTTGCAGGTCTTTTGCTGTGTGAAACTTGCTGCAAGATCCGCCTTGAAGCCGAGGGCTGTGATTGCGACGACAGATGTATCAGCGACAGCGATATAGAGGCGCATATCGAAAACGATCATAAGAACGCAGGTCCTCATTCCGCGACACCTCAGAACTCCTTTGATATGGACGAGACCTATCACTGGAGACCCTGCCGTTTCTGCGGCGAGAGCTCGCATATTACGAATAAGACCAAGCATACCTTTGACAATTACGGCATCTGTACCGTTTGCCGCTTCGACTCTCAGCAGGTAATTCTTATCCTGAAGCAGCCGAGCAGCATGGTTGCCAAGGTATCCGATACGCAGGTCTGCGGTGAGGATGATCCGTATCATCCCATAAATAATAAACGCACCATTTCGGTTGCGGCGAAGGGAACTACCGCACTGAAATATCAGTGGTACGTTACCTACGACGGCGGAGAAAAATGGGTTGAGGTAAAGGATGATCCCATCCGCGACATTGTAGGCGCAAAGACCAATTCTCTCACCTTCTCGGTTCCGTCCGACGGTTGCGCTTATCCTCCTGCCTATAAGTGCGTTATCACAGACGAAAACGGCAACTCGGTCACGACGAACGTCGCGTATCTGAAGATCGTCCATCTGTATAGAGAATACAGCGCTCACAAGGGCGAGCTTGTCGGAATAATCAATCAGCCGAACAGTAAGGATAATATCGGAATGTACAGCTCCAATGGACACTTCGTGACCTGCGTCGGCGAGGAATGTGACGATTATATTCTCGTTCCCCATTCCTTCGGCAAGGATACGAAGCTTATCTTCGACAGCAAGACGGGCGTCGGCTGGCACGAGAGAACCTGTATTCACTGCGGATACAAGAGCTACCTTGAAAACCATGCCCATTATTTCTACGATCCCGAGACCTACGAGTGCGAGGTCGACTTCACCTATAAAAACGAGAATCAGCATAAGCTCATCTGCCGCTTCTCCGGCTGTAATCAGACTCATCTGGAGTCACATGATTACCTCGGCTGGCAGAATCACGGCACGCCATATTCCAATATCGACGGAATAGGTGTTGCCTATAAGGAGTGTCAGATCTGCGGCTACAGCTCGACAAAGAAGCTTCAGACCTACGATGAAAATAAGGACAAAATGGTCGATGCTCAGTGGACGAAGAATAACGATCTCGTTTACGTTGAAAACGGCTATGCAAGCTGTGACATCGTCGGATATGATGCCAAGATAGTCATCGGCTTTGCTCCTTCCGAATATGCAAGAGAAGAGCATCTTGACATAAAGTATCCGAAGGTTACGAGATGGGTAGTGACATACTACTGTGATCGCGGCTCAGAGGGGTCAAAGATCGAAAAGGATGTAACGAAGGACGTTAAGATCGAAAAGGTCGAAAACGAGCTTAAGTGGATCGTTACCGTTCCCACCTTCACGTCACGCGCAGGCGGCGGAATCCTGACGTTCACGCCCGTTCTTGAGGAATGTAAGCATACCGGTGGCACGAGAATTAAGAATGCCGTTGAAGCGATATGTACTTATGACGGATATACGGGCGATACCGTTTGCGCCGACTGCGACGGAATCATATTCTATGGCGAGGTCATCGAAAGCGTCGGCAAGCACGAGGGCAAGCTCACCCTTATCCCCGGCACCTCAAAAGAAGGAAACTGTGAGGAGAGGGGCTACGAGGGAACCTTCCGTTGCGACCACTGTAACAAGACCGTTCGCGGCAAGGTCACCTCAAGAGTACATAATGCGAAGACAATAGTCAAAAACGAGGTCAAGCCGACCTGCACCAAGTTCGGTTACAGCGGTGACGTCTATTGCGAATGCGGCGTTCTCCTTAAAGAGGGCGAAACGCTTGCACCGAGACACAGCGGTCTTAAGCTGATAAATGCAACGAACGTCTCCTGTCAGAAGAAGGGATATACGGGCGACTGGTATTGCTCCGACTGTCAGCAGACCGTAAAATACGGCTATAACGTAGCAAAGGGCGACCACGCGTGGAGTAAATGGGGCAAGGTCGATGACGTTTATCACCGTCATACCTGCGTAGTTGCGGGATGCGGTGCCGAGGAAAAGGAGAAGCACACCGATGCTGACCGTGACCTCACTTGTGACGATTGCGGTTATTCCTGGGGAAGCGACTCGCCGACTATAAGAGCTTTGGCGTTTAATATCGACGTACCCGTCATAGGAAAAAAGCCGGATTATACCAAGTTTGACGGTCCCGCATATTACAGTGACGGCATTGGCCCCTATAAGAGTAACGGCGTTGAGTGGTTTGACGTAACGGAAAACAAGCGCTTTGTCCCGGGCGGCGTCGATCAGGAATTCAAGGAAGGTCACGTTTATAAGGTGACGATCAATTTCCGTTCCAAGTTGGGCTATGAATTCATTGAAGAGGAAGCAATGACAGGCACGATCAATGGCCGTGAAGCGGTCGTTGAATATGTGACCTACGGTGACTTTGCAGGTATCTCCTATACCTTTGCGGCTCTCACGCACGAGCACGATATGGAGAGAATCGATAAGGTAGCCCCGACCTGTACCGAAAACGGCAAGCAGACCTATTATCACTGCAAGAGCTGCGATAAGTATTATGAGGATGCCGCGGCGACGAAGCAGATAACCGATATAAGCAAGTGGGGAATCGTCTCTCCGCTCGGTCACGTTGAAAGTGAGCTTAAATCGAATTCTACCGAGCACTTCAAGGTATGTACACGTTGCTATAAGGATATTGACGGAACGAGAGTTAAGCACAGCGGCGGAAGCGCTACCTGTCAGGAAAAGGCAAAATGCGAGACCTGCGGAACGGCTTACGGAAGCTATGCCGATCACAATCTCGCAACCGACGTCTGGGGCTTCATTGACCCGACAGGTCACGCTCATATGTGTCTTACCGAAAACTGCTATCATAGAGGCGAGGTCGAGCCTCATCGCTCGAGCGGTCCCGCAACTGCCGATAAGGACGAGGTCTGCCTTGACTGCGGATACGTCATTACGCTCTCCGAAAATCATGAGCATACGCCCGTCGGCGATAAGCAGTCGGACGGCGAGAATCATTGGTACGTCTGCGGATGCGGCGAGATAATCGGCAAGGAAAAGCATAAGGATGCCGATAATGACGGCAAGTGTGATGCCTGTGACAGTAAGATCACGGTAGATAACGGCGGAAACGAAGAAAACAACGGTAACGGCGGAAAGAATAAGAACAAGAGCGATGATTCGGCTATTGTCTGGATAGTTATCGCCATCGTGATCGTTCTCGCCGCAGGCGCTGTAGTTACGTATTTCGTCATTAAAAAGAAAAAGCCTTAAAGCCGTAAGACTTTAAGGAGCCTGATATAATCTCCATAAAAAACGTAGCACCCATCGGGAAACCGATGGGTGCTATGTTTTTTATAATTACTTCTTTGAAGTGTCCTCGTATTCGTTTACGTAATCGATCTCGCCGTTTACGAGAAAGTAGGTCTCTTTTTTGAGGTTGCCGCTTTCGTAGTATTCGAAGGAAACCTTTGTGCCGTCAGCAAATCGGCATTCGTCAAAGCGGAATTGCGTGTCACCGATAAGGGTAATATCGTATCCGATGATACCGAAGAGAAACGTAGTGAGCGCGGAATCGTGGTAGAAGTAGACGCTTTCGCCGGTAAACAGCACGTTTACAAGTTCCTTGTCGGCATCGCTCTCGACGAGCTCAAGATAAATTGCCTTTTGCTCCGCCATATACGCCTCTGCACCGTCACCCGCTGCCGTGAGCCCTACAATATACGGTGAGTTATCTGCCGTCAGATCGACCGAAAAGCCGTTTCCGTCCTTCGCGGCAGCAGTCGTTACGTTAGCAATGAGAACAGTACCTACGATTTTGCCGTCGTCAAGCTCGAACGTTTCCATTTGCAAAAGGGTCAGAATTGCGTGCTTGCCGTTAAAGGAGAAGCTCATTTCATTGTCGAATAGCATTCCTTTACACTCGAGGCTCTCGTCCTCGGGCGGATCTGCGGGAGCTTTTTTATCGGACTTGTTGCAGGCAAAAAGCGAAAATACAAGTGTTAATGCTAAAAGGAATAGTATGATTTTTTTCATTATCCGTCACCTTATATCGGTATTACCAGATAACGACTCTGCTCTTGGGAGCGATATACATCTTGTCGGTCTTCTTAACGCCGAAGGTCTCGTACCACTCGGGGAAGTTTCTCGGTTGCATATTCGCGCGGAGGATAGCAGGCGCGTGAACGTCGAGGTTGAGAAGAAGCTGCTGATATTCGGGCTTCGCCTTCATGCACCAGACGCGCGCCCAGTTCTTGAAGTATTCCTCGTAGGAAACGTTTTCGGTCTTTCCCATAATGGCAAGGGTGACAGCCATACCGCCGTTATCCGCCATGTTCTCGCTTACGATGAACTTACCGTTGACGATGCCCCAAGGAAGCTCGATCTTGTCGAACTGCTTGACCATCGCCTTTATCTTCGAGTTGAACTTCTTGTTATCTTCCTTTGTCCACCAATTGTTGATGTTTCCGTTCTCGTCGCACTTTGCGCCGTTGCTGTCGAAGGCGTGAGAGATCTCGTGACCGATGACGGCACCTATACCGCCGAGATTTTCGCTTCTCGTCTGCTTGAGCGAGTAGAAGGGCGGCTGAAGAATAGCAGCAGGGAAGGTGATATCGTTGACAAACGGATCGTAGCAGGCGTTGACCATGTGACCGGGCATTGCCCACTTTTCACGGTTTACGGGCTTGTCAAGCTTTGAAAGCTGATGCTCGATCTCAATTCTGCCGAGCGCCTTGGAGATATCAAAGAGAGATGCGGTTTCGTCAAAAACAAGATGGTCGTAGAAGGGATCGACCTTGTCGGGATAACCCATCTTGACGCCGATCTTCGAAAGCTTGAGGATCGCCTTCTCCTTGGTCGCATCCTCGAGGAAGTCGTTATTCTGAATACGCTCCTTGTAGGTGTCAATTATCTGATAAACGATCTCGGTGATGTCCTTTTTAGCTTCCTGACCGAAGTACTTGTCACCGTAATAAACGCCGACAGGCTCGGAGTACCAGCCTGATGCAAGCTCATAAGAGAACTTGTCAATGGGAGTAACGGCGGGGATTCCCGCAATAGCGCGGTAATAGGAGCTTCCGATCTCGCGAAGCTCCTCGGAGAGAAGCGAGCATGAGTTGATAAGACCGGTAACGAATGCCCAATGCTTGTAGAGAACGAAGTTTTCCTCGTTGAATATCGTGCCGAATGCCTTGAAATATCTCGGCTCGGTCACGATAACGGTTTCGGGAACGCGCCCAAAAAGCTCGGTAAGAAGCTTCTTGAATTTTATGGGCTTAAGAAGCGTGCAAACACGGGAGGTCTTGGTCGGATTGTACATCTTAACGTACTCAGACCATTCCTCGCTCGTTTTTACGGTCTGACCGAGAAGCGCGTCGAAGGCGAGAGTATCGGAAAGATACTGCGCCTGATCCTCGGGCGAAAGCTCGGTCTTGGAGAGGATCACCTGCGCCATACCGCTCCAGATTCCGAGAATTGCGGTCTTCTGAGCCTCCATTTCGGGCTTGTAGTAGGAAGCATCGGGGAGAATTACGCTCGGTCCCTGAATGTAAACTGCGTGGTGAGCGGTGTCCTTCATATCGGTGTCAATACCTACGTTAAAGGGAAGCGGAAGCTTGCGTAGCACCAGCTCCTTAAGATTATTGTTCATCGCGTCGACGGATCCAAGCTCGTCGAGAACAGACAAATACTTGATAGCGGGCGCAATTCCGTCCGCCTCCTTCTTCTCGGCGTTCATCGCTGCCTTGAAAAGCGCGCAGGAGCGCTTGAGATAATCATTCGGATAAGAGTCATTTTCGCACATTGCCTTGTACTCATCTATCATAAGCTTCTGAATATCGAGCGCAAGAGTAGCAAAGCCGCCAACGCTGGGCATATCGTCGGGAATGACCAGCTCATCTAATTTTTCCTTATTGACGAACGTATAAAGATCGTCCTGTATTTTAACTTGTTCCATTTTTTCCTCCGAACAGTCAAATTTTGTTAAATACATTGTAGCACAATGTGACCTTTAATGCAAGAAAAAGCATCAAAAAGATGGTAAAAAACCGTTATGAGGTCAAAAAAGCACCCGAAAGAGTGCTTTTCTCCTAATGAAATATCGCTTCCGCGATATGAAATAATCCTTCGGATTATGAAATATTTTGCCTGTCGGCAAAATGTGAAATAAAATAAATCCCTCATACGCCGCAGCGTATTTCATAGCGTCAGCTATTTCATAACGCGAAGCGTTATTTCATAAATCCCGTGAGGGATTTATTTCATTGAAAAAAGCACTTCTTGCGAAGTGCTTTTTTCTGGTGGATCCGAGGGGAATCGAACCCCTGTCCGAAAATCCATTCTCGAAGCTTTCTACGAGCGTATTCGGTCCGATAATCTCCCTCCCCGTCGTCGGACCGACAAAAGTCGGGGGAGGCAGCTCTTTTATCCGTGGCGGCTATAAGAGCAACTCACCGCGCACGTTCACTGCTTAATGACGCTCCGTACCGAGCCGCAGTACTCTCGGGGGAACGGGCGGCGTTATATGAGCCGCGGCCTGCCGTTAGGCAGCTACTAATTCGTTATTAGCGTTTAATTTTAAATGTGAGGCCTTTTAAGAGATTGCCTCAGCTCTGCTCGCTTACCTCGGATCAAGATCCCCGTCGAAACCTTTACGGACCCATATATGGGGCAAAAGCCCCACGTTAATCTTTCATCAGCCACTCTTTTGCGAGGTCAACCCAAGTAGCATTCTTGCGGAAGCCGTCGATATTCTTAGACATAATATCGTTTACAAGGCTGAGACCGTGATATCCGTGAGGATAGATATGAAGCTCGGTCGAAACGCCGTTTTTGACGAGCGCACTCGCGAAGAGAAGCGAGTTCTCAACGGGAACAGCACCGTCCTCATAGGTGTGCCAGATAAACGCTCTCGGCGTGTCGGGAGTTACACGGTTTTCAAGGGAAAGATACTCAACCATCTCAGGCTCGGCATCCTTGCCGAGCAGATTGTCGAACGAACCGCGGTGCGCCTTTTCGCCGCCCGAAATAACAGGGTAGGAAAGGATCATGCCGTTCGGCTTATGGCTATCGTCGACAAAACCGCACTTACGGATAATATCGGTATTCCAGAGAACGCTGCTTGATGCCGCAAGATGTCCGCCAGCAGAGAAGCCGATGACGGCGATGTTATCGGGATCGATATTCCACTCGTCGGCGTTTTCTCTTATCTGCTTTATCGCCGCATAGACCTGACATACCGAGATCGGGAAGCGGTCGGGAGCGACGGAATAGTGAAGCAAGAAGGAAGCGGCACCGCAGGTCAGAAATTCAAGTGCGACGGGAGTTGCCTCGCGCTCGGAGGTGTACGCGTAGCTTCCTCCGGGAAGGACAAGAACAGCGGGACGGCGTCTGCCGCCGCAGTATTCATCGTAATTCTTCGGAATAAATCCGATGAATTTCGGCGCAACTGTCGGAGTCGGAAGCCCCGCTTTATCGTAATCAAGCTTAAGCTCAAGTTCCTTAACTATCATACTTTACCTCACTCATAACGGTTAGTTTTCATAACTCTGTCAATATCGCGGTTTGCCTGACGCTCCGCGTCGCTGTCGCGCTTGTCGTACAGCTTTTTACCGACGCAAAGCCCGACCTCCATCTTAACTCTGCTTCCCGAGAAGTATAAGGAAAGCGGAACAAGCGTATAGCCCTTTCGACCGACGAGACCGAAAAGCTTCAGTATCTCCTTTTTGTGCATAAGGAGTCTTTTGGGACGAAGGGGATCGCGGTTGAAAACGTTGCCCTGCTCATAAGGGCTGACGTGAACGCCGTATGCGAACATCTCGCCGTTGTCTATGCGGCAAAAGGAATCTTTCAGGTTCACTCTGCCACCGCGAATGCTCTTGACCTCTGTTCCGAAAAGCTCAATTCCCGCCTCGTACGTGTCCTCAACAAAGTAATCATGACGGGCTTTTTTATTTTGCGCTATAATTTTCTTGGCTTCTTTTTTGTCCGCCATGATATTCTCCTTTCGGGGATTTGAATGCCTCGCCCTTTGGGAGAGGTGTCGGCGGAGCCGACGGAGAGGGCATTCGTTATCGTTTTAAACCCTCTCACCCGACTTCGTCGGGAGCTCCCCCAAAGGGGGAGCCATAATCTAATCAATTTTTCAGCAGTTAATTCTAACACAATCCGCCATTTTTGTCAAGGCGAAAAGTGTAGAAGCGCTTATTTACAGTCGTACCAATTATCTCCGATTCCGACCTCTGCTTCCATCTTGACCGCAAGCTCGACTGCGTTTTCCATCTCGCGCTTGAGAAGCGCCGCTGCCTCGGAAGCGCAATTTTTATGTGCTTCGAGAATAAGCTCGTCGTGGACCTGAAGAATCAGGCGCGCGTCAAGACCGCTTTCGCGGAGTGCCGCGTCGACCTTTATCATCGCAATCTTGATGATGTCCGCCGCCGCGCCCTGAATCGGGCTGTTCATCGCAACACGCGCGCCGAATGCCTGAAGGTTTCTGTTTGACGCGTGAAGCTCGGGAATGTATCTGCGTCGCCCAAAAACGGTAGTAACGTAGCCGTCACGCTTGCCGTCCTCGACGATCGCCTTAAGGTACTCGTCGATCTGAGGATATTTTTCGTGATAGCTCTTGATGTATCTGTCAGCCTCATATTTCGAGACACCGATGTCAGCACCGAGCGAGAAACCGCCGATGCCGTAAACGATTCCGAAGTTGACTGCCTTCGCGCGCTTTCGGAGCTCGGGAGTAACTGCCGCGATCGGAACGCCGAACACCTGTGAAGCGGTTACGGTATGAATATCCTCGCCGCATTTGAATGCGTTTATCATTGTCTCGTCGCCCGAGATCGCGGCAAGAACGCGAAGCTCGATCTGCGAGTAGTCGGCGTCGATAAGAACGTAATTCTCATCACGCGGAATGAAAAATTTGCGAAGCTCGCGTCCGAGAGGCGTACGTATCGGAATGTTCTGAAGATTCGGCTCGGAGGAGGAAAGACGTCCCGTCGCAGTTACCGTCTGGTTAAACGACGAATGAATTACGCCGTTTTCATCTGCAACCTTAAGAAGTCCGTCGCCGTAGGTGCTCTTCAGCTTTGATGCCTGACGGTATTCGAGAATACGGTCAATTATCGTGTGATAGGGACGGAGCTTTTCAAGTATCTCCGCGCCTGTGCTGTAACCGGTCTTGGTCTTTTTCAGAACAGGAAGCTTCAGCTCGTCGAAAAGTACCTCGCCGAGCTGCTTGGGGGAGTTGATGTTGAACTCGTGTCCTGCCTCAAAATAAATGCTCTCGGCATACTGCTCACAGCTAACTGCAAGCTTGTCCGAATATGCCTTAAGACCTTCGCGGTCTATCTTGAAGCCGATGCGCTCCATGTCGGCAAGTACGCCCGAAAGCGGCTCCTCAATATTGTAGTAGAGCGCGGCTTGTCCGCTCTCTTTAAGCTTTTCGTTCAGCGAATATGCAAGCTCGTAAAGCACCTTTGCGCGGTCGAAGCTTTCGCCAAGAGAGGTGCCGAGATACTTGATTGCGAGACGCTCGAGTTCATAATGTCCCTCGGAGGTATCAACAACGTATCCCGCAAGGGTGACGTCGAAGAATTTGCAGGTTACTCTGCCGTAATCAATGCAGAGACGCTTGCTGTCGCTGACGATAACGGTGCGGTTCTTATCGTAGAAGAAATCCTTTATATTATCCTTTTCGGCTATCGGAAGCCGATAAGAGCATTTACCGTCGTAAATCTTTATATATTCGTCCTCAAAGGAAACGGAGCAGTAGGGAATATCAAGGGAAAGAAGCTCGGATGCGCCTATCTCCTTGACCTCGCCGCAACAAAAACACTCGGCGTTTTCGGCATTATCTGCGACCTCGTCTTCATCCTTGTCAAGACCGAGACGCTTTATCATAGAGCTGAGCTCGAGCTCGGTGAGTATAGACCTCATCTCGCCTCTGACAAGCGGCTTAACTTCAAGGTCGGCAAGGGTAATGCCAAGCGGAACGTCGGTCACTATCTGTGCCAGGAACTGCGATAAGTAAGCGCTGTCCTTGCCGTTTTCAAGCTTTGTAAGTGTTGCGCCTTTGATGTCTCCGTCGTGAAGATGCTCGTAGATTCCGTCAAGAGACTTATTGTCGGAAATGAGCTTAAGCGCGGTCTTTTCACCGATTCCGGGTACGCCCGGAATGTTGTCCGACGTGTCTCCCATGAGCGCCTTTACGTCGACGAACTGCTCGGGCTGAACGCCGTACTTTTCAACGAATGCCGTGCGGTCGAATACCTTAGTCTCGCCCGTTGAAGCGAGAAGCACGGTAATATTTTCGCGGATAAGCTGGAAGGAGTCGCGGTCACCCGTGACGATATAGATCTGCGTGTCGGAGTCGGGCATAAAGGCGCAGGTTCCGATAATGTCGTCCGCCTCGTAGCCGTCAAGCTCAAGCACGTTAAGGCCGAGGAGCGCCATACACTTTTTTGCGTAAGGAAGCTGCTCTGCAAGCTCTTCGGGCATGCCCTTACGGTTTGCCTTGTAGCTTTCGACCTGCCTGTGACGGAAGGTCGGCGCCTTGCGGTCGAAGGCAACCGCGACCGCGTCGGGCTTCCGCTCGGTCAGATGATGCATGACAATATTCATCATTCCGTAAACGGCGTTTGTGTTTAGCCCCGTCGCCGTTGTCAGCGGTCGGATACCGTAAAAGGCACGGTTAAGTATTGAGTTTCCGTCAATGAGAAGTAGTGTTTTCATTTTAATGTCCTTTGTTAATGATGCCTCGCCCTTCGGGAGAGGTGTCAACCGAAGGTTGACGGAGAGGGGAATCAAAAGGCGATAAATGCCCTCTCACCGCCTATCGGCGGATGCTCCAAGCAGATGCCAAAGGCATCTGCGGGGGAGCCATTTGGTTGTATCATGTTTTATTGTTTGGGCTCTCATTCCCCCGCGAATCTGCGACTCAATTTATCAAGCAGCCATGCGCAAACGAACCCGAGAACGATAAACGCGATCTTGAGCACGACAGAGGTTCCCCAACCGATGGTGAAGAAAAGCACGGGAAGGGTAGTTCCGAGAACGATGCCGAATATTGTGTGATACATCTGAGACGGTTTTTTTGAAAGCAGATAATTAACGGGCTTGGCAAGACCGAGAAGTGTTGCAATTATCGCGATCCCGAAGGGAATTGCGTTTATAAACTGCATTCCGCTGAGTGCCGCGGTAAAGGAAAGCTTTCCGCTTACAAAGCCGACGCCGTTATCAAGGAAGCTTGTGATGACGCCCATAAGCGGATCGTAAAGTCCGAGGAAAAGGAGCGGGCTTGATGCGCTCATTCCGGGGACGACAACGCCGAGCCCCCAAAATATTCCGCAAACAGCGTACCAGAACGGGTTGGGGGTTATAGACAGCTCGGTACCGAACTCAATGTAGGTAAAAAGTCCGAACAGAATCAGAGCGGAAACGGCAGCGCAAACGAAGGACGACCTCGGACGCCCGTATTCTCCCGCTTCCTTAAATAACGAAGGAAGCATTCCGAGGATCAGGCCGACGAATATGCAGGTCGCTATCTCCATATTGCTCCTGAAAAGAAGCTCGACGAGCTTTGCAAGCCCGAGGAAGCCGACGCCGATACCGAGAACGACGGGAATTATGAGCTTTATATGCTTTTTGAAATTTTTGATTGGGTGCGCGAGCACCTCCATAAGCGGCTGGTATATGCCGAAGATCGCGCAAAGCACGCCACCGCTGATACCGGGCAGTATTCCGCCGACACCGACGAGCGAGCCCTGAAGAAGTCGGACAAAGAAGGTAGCGACTCCGTTTTTCTGCTTGTTATCCTTAGCCATGATCCACCTGTAAATTACTTACTAAACTCTGCACGCTCTTTGCAAAGCTCATTATAAAGAGTATGAGCGTCCCAGACCGCATTATGCGGGGTGAGGATCGCCTTTAGCGAAATGCGAAGGCCGTTCTTTCGCATCACGCCGAGAAATACGTCGAGCACCGCGTCGGGGAAATTCACGAAAACGAGCATCCCTTCTTTAAGTGCGGCGCTTGACACGAGCGGATTTGCTTTAGCCTTGATGCCCGAAGCGACCGACAGCAGCGGCAGAGAATAGCTCTCGGGCGGGACTTTTACAGTCTCGATTCCGAGTCTTGCCGCCTCGCGCGTGAGCGCGGAGAGGGTGTCGGTGGCGATATTATAGCAGAGCAGTTTTGGTTTATCCATATAGTTATCCTTTCGGAGTTATAAGCTTGTTTGTTACGCAGGTGCGCAGGTCAAGCGTTTTCGACACGGGGTATAGGTCGAATTTGATCTCGGCGAAGGTGCCGTTAAGGTAAATTATCTTGCCGACGCCGAAGGTCTTGTGCTTGACCGTGATGCCGACCTGCATCAATTCTTTAAGGGAATCCTCGTCATTTTCGGTCGAAAACGGGTCCTTTTTTACACCTTTTTTGCGCGTATAGGTGCTGTTTTGAGCACTTTTTTGCACCTTTTTCGGCTCAAAAACGTCGTCGGGAAATTCAAAGCCCGAGCTGAGCGCTCCAAATTCACAGTCCCACGTTATGATCTCAAGTAGTGATTTTGCTCTCGTCATTCCGACGTAAAAGAGTCGCCTGTCCTCCTCGCGCTCGGACTTCTCCTGATCGCGCAGATTGCTTCGATTTGAGGTCATCGGGAGCACGCCGTTTTTGCAGTCGCAGAGAAGCACTCTGTCAAATTCGAGTCCCTTTGCCGAATGTATTGTCGAGAGAATTATTCCTTCGCTCGCTATCGCGCCGCGCTTGATCTCGCTTTCAAGCTCGGTCAGGCGTCGGTAGAAATCGCCTCTGCTTCGATGACGGTATGCGATGGCGAGAAGGGTATTGCGTTTCGTTATCTCGGAGACTTTGTCGGAACGTTTGTTATTGTAGCCGAGGGAGAAGAATATTGTTCTGATCGCCTCGTAGGTATCCTGCTCGGAGATTCGCCTGATATCCTCCCAGAGACGCTTTGCGCGTGCTCGCTTTTTATCGTTCAGAAATACTGCTGTGCTGAGAAAATCGGGGATCGGAAGCATATTATCGCCGAAATTATAGGCGATCGCGCGCTCGGTCTCCGCCTTCGTGATACCGAGTGGGAGCTTGTAATATATCTTCTTCCACAGCTCACCGTCATAAGGATCGGAGGCAAAATTGAGTATGTTTATCACGTCCGTGACAGTCGCGCTCGTGAAGAACAGAGCGTCGCCTCCGCGAACGCGGAAGGGGACCTGTTTTTCGTGAAGCAGGTCTATTATCGGAAGCATGGATTCGTTCAGACGGAACAAGCACGCCGTCGTGCCGGCAGTCTTTTCAGCGCAAACGCGTCGAACGTAGTCAGGGAGCAGACGAAGATCCGCCAGCTTGATGCGAATCGGCTCGACGCCCTCGGGGTTTTCGGTCCTCATTGACTTGTCACCCTTGATGCGCTCGGTGTTTTGCTTTATAAATCCGTCGGCTGCCTTGACTATGCTTTTTGTGCTTCGGTAATTATTGCTGATAGTCAGGATTTTCGCGTCGGGGTAAGTCGTTTTGAAATCAAGGAGCGCTTTCGGATACGCGGCGCGGAAGCCGTATATGCTCTGATCCTCGTCACCGACCATAAAAACGTTCCCGTTTTTGTTTACCAGTTCCTTGATTATTTCGTGCTGGAGCTTCGACGTATCCTGCGCCTCGTCTACACAAACGTATTTGAAGCGGTCGGCGTAGACAGCGTTTACTTCGGGATGATTTTTGAGGATCGTATAGCCGTAGACGAGCTGATCGTCGTAGTCCATCAGGCGGCGCTCGCGTTTATAAGCTTCGTATGCGCGGTATATATCGAAAAAGTTTTTGCCCTCGAGATGGATCTCTTTTTCGATCTCGCTGTCGCTCAGCATGCTGTTTTTACAGTAGGTAATCGCGGTCTTGACCTCGCGCAGATCGTTTTCCGTCGGGAACATTCCTTGCTCCGCCATTACCGTGCGGAGGATCGCGCTCACGTCAGTGTCCTTTTCGATAAGCTCAAAGGCTTTGCGTCCTTTGACCTTCTCGTAACGGTTTATCATCGTCGCGCAGAAGCCGTTTATCGTGCGAAATTCGATATCGCAGGCGCCGAACGCCTTTTGGTAACGCTTCTGCATTTCCTTCGTTCCCGCGACGCTGTACGTAATTGCGAGAATGCTTCGGGGATCGATCCCGCACACGCGGCTCATATAGCCCAGCCGTGCGATCATGACCGTCGTTTTTCCGCTTCCCGGAACGGCGAGAAGAAGAACCTTGCCTTCGACTGTCTTACACGCCTCACTCTGCTCGGGATCGAGAGGGAAGCCGTATTCTGTTTTGAAGTCTTCAAAAAGTTCTATCGCTTCCGACATATTTTTCCCTGCAAAAAAGGGCGTTACGCTTGCAACACCCTTTTAAAAGATTATTTCTGAATATTGCCCTCTACGTCTTTAATTTCGATGGCTATCTTGTTTTCGTCAACGAAGGTGCGGAGACCGCCTCTGAAGCGGCGGAAGTTCGGCTCGTTATGCTCGCATACGATGAGCTCCTCGGGGATATCGGGATCGTTGATGGTGAAAACGATTCTTTCCTCGAGCTCCTTCTTGAGACCGAAGAAGGTCTTATAGATAGCGTAGTCGTAAACTACCTTTACTATGTTCTTTGCATTGAGGCGGTAGTGTCTGTCCTCATCCTTATCGTAGAAAACGACCTCTGTCTTGTGTACGATTATTGCATCTTCAATTACTTTTGCCATGATGTGTTTCCTTTCGGTTACATATTATATATAAATAGGATAACATAAAAAAAGGGTTATGTCAAGGTTTTTCGCATTTCTTTGCCTGCACAAAGAAAGCACACCAAGGTGACAAGAAACGCGAATGTTTTATAAGCAAAAGAAAAACCGTCACGTGGAATCGTGACGGTTGATCTTTATGCATTTATAAGGCTTTCCGCATCCGCCTTGCAGGAGGCGAGACGGTTATTCACCTCGTCGATGGACGAGCCCTTTGCCATAAAGTAGAGCTTGATTTTCGGCTCGGTTCCGGAGGGTCGGATGACGAAGACGCAGTTTTCCGTCGTGTAATAGAGAACGTTCGATGAAGGAAGTCCTGTTTCCTCTGTTTTGCCGCTGTCAAGATCGGTAATGGTTCCCGTGAGATAGTCGCGGATCGAGACTACCTTTTCGCCTGCTATTATCTTGGGAGGATTATTACGGAGCTGCGACATCATTTCAGCCATCTTTTCATTGCCGTCGGAGCCCTTGAAATAGAAGGAGGCTCCCGATTCGTTATAGCTGCCGTAACGCGCGTAGAGTGCTTCGATCGCGTCCTTGAGTGTAATTCCCTTGCTTCTGTAATAAGCTGCCATTTCGGTAACAAGCAGTGCTGCAACCACGGCGTCCTTATCGCGCGTGTAGGTTCCTTTGAGATAGCCGTAGCTCTCCTCGAAGCCGAGAAGGAAGGTTCCGAAGCCCTTTTTCTCATGGTTCTTTATGACCTCGCCGATATATTTGAATCCTGTGAGAACATCATGCATCTTAACTCCGTTTGATTTACAGATGATGCTTGCAAGCTCTGTGCTTACGATGCTCTTTACCGCATAAGCATCGGCGGGAATACCGCCGTTTTCGCGGTATGCTGTAATAAGATAGTCGATAAAGAGACAGCCCACCTGATTTCCCGTAAGACCGAAGTAATCATTGCCGTCGCTTATCATAATTCCCATTCTGTCTGCGTCGGGATCGGTTGCGATTATGAGGCCGCAACCGTTTTCGAGTGCGAGCTTCTTGCCGAGCTCAAAAGCCTCGGGGAACTCGGGGTTCGGGAAATGAACCGTCGGAAATTCGCCGTTGGGGGTTCCCTGCTCGGGTACTACGATCACGTTATTTAGTCCTGCGCGGCGAAGAACCTCGGGTACGATCTTGTAGCCAGCGCCGTGCAGGGGAGTGTAGACGATCGTCATATCGCTTTGCGATGTTATCGCGTTCTCGTTTACACGCTCGCCGAGGACGTTTTCAATGTACTTCTCGTCGATCTCGCTACCGATAACGGTGATGATGCCGTTTTTTACGCCCTCGTTAAAGGACAGACGCCCGACCTCGAAAATATCGCATTTCGAGATGCTTTCGGAAATCGCCTTAGCCTCGTCGGCGCCTATCTGCGCGCCGTCTGACCAATAGACCTTATAGCCGTTATACTCCTTGGGGTTATGAGATGCGGTCACGTTGATGCCCGCGATACATCCTAACTCTCGAAGGGCAAAGGAAAGCTCGGGAGTTGGGCGCGGTCCGTCGAAGACGTATGATGAAATTCCGTTATACGCAAGCACTTCCGCGGCGATGTGGGCAAAAAGCTCGGAGTTTATTCTCGTGTCGTGTGCGATCGCGACCGAGCCGCCGCCTTGCGACCTGATGTATTCGGCAAGTCCTTTCGTTGCCTGTGCGACGGTATGAACGTTCATCTTTCCAATTCCCGCTGCCATTGTTCCGCGCAGACCTCCTGTTCCGAAGGAAAGCGGGGCAGAGAAGCGGAGCTTCAGCTCCTCCTCGTTATCTGCGACTGCGCGAAGCTCGTCTTTTATTTCCGAGCTGACCTTGTCGCTATTCAGCCATTTGTTGAGTTCGTTTTTCAGGGTTTCGATTGCCATTGGTAAGTATCTCCTTTTGTCGGCTCCGCCGACGGACATTAAATTTCTTCAAATATTCCTATCGGAACGTAATCGGGGTAGTTGATTGATAAATAAGTCAAAAAACCGCAGAAGCCGCTTTCGTTTACTTCAAGTATTATGCGGCTTTCGCTGTTGCTTTCGGGTGTGAACGAAACGCTTGCAGTTTTCATTCCGCAGCACTCGGCTGCATTGAGTATTTCGCTCGGTCCGTTTTCTGTTTTTAAAGAAAATTCAAAATACGTTATTCCCGCGCTTCTCGGTATCTGTACGTCCTTGCTGAGCAAAGCGAATACGGTATATGAATCGTCGTCGCTTCTAACCTTGTGACAGAGGACTATCTTAAGTCCATATTTAAGCGAGAGGTTATTTATTCCCGTCAGTCTTCCGTCGTGGGAATTTGCTATTGGGAGGATCCCGTATGCGGTCTTTCCGTGATAGACGCTTTTTGCGACCTCTGTGAAATCGTTTGCATAGCTGACACGCGGATCAGTCATCTTTGAGGCAAACGACAGATACGCGGTATCGGTCGCGTGGTTCTTCACGCAGGAAACGATTTCGTTTTCGACCTCTTGCGAGCCGTCGAAGAAGGTTTCGGCTCCGTCTATGCTTTTTATACCGAGGATCTCGCTGAGCATCAGGCAGAGATACGCTTTTTCGGCGGTGCTGAGAAGCCCTTCTTCTTTTCTGATCTCATTCTCGTTGAAGGGGGCAATTTTTTCCGTCAGCTTCGGGGCTGTAAGGGATCGGAAGTGGTTTATGAACGCTTCATCGCGGAAGAATATCTCATCGTCATCAGCCTCGTCGCAAAGCACTTCGGCAAGCTCTGAGAGGTGAGAAAGCATTTTTTCACTCAGCTTTACTCGCGCGGAAATTATCTCCTCCGCGCTTTTTGTTATTGTGAGTATCTTTGAGTCGGACACTTTACTTGATACCTTCGTTTATACTTTCGTAAGAGATGGTCAGAAATTCGTTCAGCTCGTCGGCATTCAGACCTCTTTGGGAAAGTGCGGAAAGCATATATATTTGTTTGGCGATTTTCTCCGCACCATCGGGGTCGGCTTCGTATTTCTTCTCAAGAAGCGAGAGAGTGTCTGAGCTTGTATTGAGAATGAGTTCATCCTCGGGAGCGGGAATATTGTCGCCCATTCCGTATAGCTTCATCATCTCACCGAAGCGCCTGCTTTCCTCGGAAACCGTGAGGATAGCGGGAACATTTCCCTTCAGCGACTCAAAGCGGAGCTTCGTTTTTTCGCCCGTTACCTTTTTAAAGAGCTCGGTGAGCTTTTCATTTTCGCCGGTTTCACCGTCGCCTTTGAGCGCGTCTGCAATCGACGCGTCGACGCGATAGAATTTGACCTTTTTGTCCTGCTCGACCATCGAGATGAACTGATTGTCGAGCCCTTTATCAAGATATGCGATCTCTATGCTTTCGTTTTCGAGCATTGAGATATACTGCGCCTGGGACACCTTATCGGTGCAGTAATAGATGGTGTTTTCGTGCTTTTCCTTGGCATTTTCAAGGTATTCGTCAAGGGTTACGGTCTTGCCGTTTGTCAGCGGATAAATTATACTCTCCTTAATTCTTCCGTAGAACTTTTCGTCCTTGAGCGAGCCGTATTCGACGAATATCTTTATATCGTTCCAGAGACTTTCGTATTTTTCTCTTTCGGTATTGAAAAGGGAGTTAAGCGTGTCGGCTACCTTTTTCACGATGTGCTTCGAGACCTTATTTACGTAGGTGCTGTTTTGCAGGTAGCTTCTCGATACGTTCAAAGGAAGCTCGGGACAGTCGATGACGCCGCGGAGCATAAGGAGAAATTCAGGGATCACTTCCTTAATATTATCGGCGACGAAGACCTGATTATAGTAGAGCTTGACCTGTCCTTCAAGGCTTTCGTACTCGCTTCCTATCTTCGGGAAGAAAAGTATGCCTTTGAAGTTGAGGGGGTAATCGGCATTTATATGAATATGGAAAAGAGGATCGCGGAAGTCGCCGAAGACCTTGTGGTAAAACTCGTTGTACTCTTCCTCTGTGCAGTCGGAGGGGTTTTTCATCCATAGGGGAGTGGTATCGTTTACCGGTTTCTTTTCCTCTTCTTCCTTTTCGCCCTCGAAGTAGATCTCGACGGGCATAAATGCGCAGTAGCGGTCGAGGATGTTTTTCAGCTTACCTTCGGACAGGTATTCCTCCTCGCTTTCGGAGATGTGAAGGATTATATCGGTTCCGTGCTCGGTCTTATCGGAGGAAGAAACCGTATATTCGCCGTTTTCTCCGCATTCCCAGAGTACGGCGGGGGCACCGGTATATGACTTGGTATTTACCGTGACGTTAGATGCGACCATAAAGGCAGAGTAGAAGCCGAGACCGAAGTGACCGATTATGCCGTTATTTTCTCCCTCGCCCTCGTATTTCTTGATGAAATCGAGCGCGCCGGAGAGGGCGATGTTGCAGAGGTACTTGTCAAGCTCCTCCTCGGTCATACCGATACCGTTATCGGAGACTGTAATCGTTTTTTCGTCCTTATCAACCTTGACGGTGATTCGGAAAACTTCATTATCGAGAGAAATATGTCCGAGGGAATTAAGACGCTTGAGCTTCGTTACCGCGTCGCAGGCGTTAGAGACAAGCTCGCGCAGAAATATGTCCTTATCGGAATAGAGCCACTTTTTTATTATCGGGAAGATATGCTCGGTTTCAACCGAGATACCGCCCTTTTTCATTTCGTCAGACATTTCGTTATCCTTTCTCAAAGTGAATCGGCGATGTCGTATATGAGCTTTTCGGTCTTATCCCAGCCGAGGCAGGGGTCGGTTATCGACTTGCCGTAGATGTTTTCACCGATCTTCTGGCAACCGTCCTCGATGTAGCTTTCGATCATAAGTCCCTTGACCATCGAACGAATGTCGCTGTTGTGACGGCAGGAATGAAGCACCTCTTTTGCGATTCTGATCTGCTCGAGGTAGTTCTTGCCGGAGTTTGCATGGTTTGTGTCAACGAGAACGGCCGTATTGGATAGTCCCTTTGCGCTGTATGCATTGTAGAGGGAGATAAGATCCTCGTAGTGATAGTTCGGGTGAGAAACGCCGCGGTCGTCAACGTAGCCGCGAAGGATCGCGTGTGCGAAGGGGTTACCGAGGGATTTGACCTCCCAGCCGCGGTAGATGAAGGTGTGAGAATGTTGCGCAGCAACTATCGAGTTGAGCATTATGGAAATGTCACCGCTCGTCGGGTTTTTCATTCCGCAGGGAATGTCAAGTCCGCTTGCGCAGAGGCGGTGCTGCTGGTCTTCGACCGAGCGCGCTCCGACTGCAACGTAGGAAAGAACGTCGGATAGGTAGCGGTGGTTTTCGGGATAGAGCATTTCGTCGGCGCAGGAGAAGCCCGTTTCCTTAAGTGCTCTCATGTGAAGGGCGCGGATGGCGATGATACCCTTTAGCATATCGGGGCGTTCGTTAGGGTTCGGCTGATGAAGCATTCCCTTATATCCTTCGCCTGTCGTGCGGGGTTTATTCGTATATATTCTCGGTACGATGACGATATTGTCCGAGACCTTGTCCTGCACCTTGCGCAGGCGCGATATATAATCAATTACCGAATCCTCGTTGTCTGCGGAGCAGGGACCGATGACGAGCATAAACTTGTTCGACTCGCCTGTGAACACCTTTCTGATCTCCTCGTCCTCCTTTGCCTTGAGCGCGGCAAGGTCGGAGGTAAGGGGATACTGCTCCTTGATGTCCTTTGGGATAGGTAATTTGCGGTAAAATTCCATGTTCATAGTACTGGGTTTCCTTTCTTGTGCGGGGTTTACTTTTTGTCGAATTTATCGCGACGGACGGTAGACTGCTTCATCATTTCCTTCATACCGTCAGTGTCGCCATCCTCAAGCTGCTTTTTCAGCTTGTCGAATTGCTTTGAAAAGAGGTTCATCTGGTTGAGCAGAGCGTCCTTATTCATCATGAAAAGCTCGCTCCACATATTTTCGTTTATATGTGCGATACGGGTGAGGTCTCTGAAGGAGTTACCCGTATAATCCTCGAGGTTATTGAGGTCGTTGCAGGTCATAAGGACGACTGCAAGACAATGCGCGAGCTGCGACAGGAACGCGATCATTTCGTCGTGCGCTTCGGGCGTCAAGGTCGAGATATGCGCAAAGCCGATCTCGCATCCGAGCTGCTTTACCGTTTCGATGTTTTCTTCGGTGTTTTTATCCGTCGGGGTGACGATGAAGTTTGCCTCCGAGACGTTTACGCCGGCGGAGTTTTGCACGCCGTAGACCTCTCGTCCTGCCATCGGGTGCGCGGGGACAAATTCGACGTCGGGGCGGAGGATGCTTTGGATCTCGTAGACTATTGAGGTCTTTACGCCCGTTACGTCGGTGATGAGTGTGTTCGGTTTAAACAGATGTTGATTTTCCTTTATCCAGTCAATGAAGACGGCGGGGTAGAGACCGAAGATGATGAGGTCTGCTTTTCCGATAAGATCGGGGTCGATCTTAGTCGTGCCGTGATCTATGATGCCGTTTTCAAGGGCATAGTCGATAGAGGACTGTGAGCGTGTTATTGCTGATATATTATAGCCTTTTTTCTTCAGACCTATTGCGTAGCAGCCGCCCATAAGTCCAAGGCCGATTATCAGAATGTTTGTGTTTTTTGTGAGTTTCATTTTTACCTATGATTTGTTGGTTTGCGGAATGTAATTCGTAGGGCGGGGGCTTGCTCCCGCCGTATCATAAGATTTTTCTTTTTTCTCACCTTTCTTGCTTGCCCAAGAAAGGTGACCAAAGAACGGCCCCAAGGGGACAACCGATGAAAATTTGCCTTCGCAAATTTTCACACGTTTTCCCCTTTGGAAACCCCTTTCGGGTTTACGGAAGATTTTGTATGTTTAATTTCCGCCCCTACAAAGCATTGCGGAGATTTTAATGCGTTTTTGATAGTTATTTCAGAGTATCGAGAATTTCAAAGAAATCGGGGAAGGATTTGCTTACTGCCTCGCAGCCGTCGAGCTCGCCGCCGACAAGGGAGAGGATAATGGCGGACGCCATAACGATTCGATGGTCGTTATGTCCGCAGAGCGGTTCTTTTGGCGGTGTGAGGGCATCGGGGGCGGTGACGGTTATTTCGTTATCGCCGACCGTGACCGTGACGCCGAGCTTGCGAAGCTCGGTTGCCATTGCTTCGCCGCGATCAGATTCCTTGATCTTCAGGCGGTCGGTATTGATAAGATGAACACCGTTCAGCGCCGATGCCGTTGCCATAAGGACAGGGGCAAGATCGGGGCAATCAGATATATCTACTGTCGGGCAAGTGCGCGAGAGCTTGCCGAGAAGCTTTATTATCACCTCGTCGCCTTGGAGTGAATGACGATGAACACCGTTTATTTCGATATCGGAACCGAGGGTGTTCAGGGCGAGGAAGAAGGCAGCGTTTGACCAGTCCCCCTCGACTGTCGTTTCGATTGGCTTATACATCTGAGAGCCGGGGATGATTATTTTATCGTCCTCCGTAACTTCGACGCGGACGCCAAATTCCTTCAACGCCTCGACTGTCATTGCGATATACGATGCCGACATAACGGGCGGTATCAGCTCGATAACGCTGAAGCCGTCGCAAAGGGGAAGCGCGAACATAAGTCCGCTGATAAACTGACTCGACACGTCGCCGCGCAGGCGGAAATGTCCGCTTGTTATCGGACCTTTGACGGTCAGGTCGTTTTCGGTGAGGATATAGTCCATTCCCTGTGAGACGCATATTTCTTCGTACGGCTCAAGGGGACGAGACATCAGACGCTCGCTTCCTGTTAAGACTGCTTCCTTATCGGAAAGCAGACATATCGGAACGAAGAAACGAAGCGTGCTTCCGCTTTCGCGGCAGTTGAGGGTTGCTTTTTCACGACTTTTCGGATCGCAACCGACGACGGTAACAGTATTGCCTTCCTTTTCGACCGTTGCGCCGAGCGCCTTAATACAGTCGATCGTCGCCTTCATATCCTCCGATTCGGAAATGCCGCGAATTACGCTTTTTCCGTTCGCAAGAGCGGCGCAGATAAGCCGTCTGTGCGCGGCGCTTTTTGAGGGCGGGGCGGTTATTTCACCCGAATAGGTTGTTTTTTCTATCTGTATTTTCATTTTTTGTCTTTCAGAAGTCTGATTATACTTGATGCGACCTCGGCAACCGTGCCGTTGCCGTCGACTGCGTTGTCACATACCGACGTATATATCGGATATCTGTCCTCGTATCGGCGGCGCAAAGAATCTATATCGCCCGAAAGAGGACGGTCGGGTGTCGGGGTTAGGTTTTCAAGTGAGCGGTCGATGAAGATGAGGCGTCCGTTTGCCTTCAGCATATCGACGTTTTCCTCGCGAATGACGGCGCCTCCGCCTGTTGCAATGACAGCGTTCCAGATTCCGCTTGACAGCTTCTTTATCGATTTCGTTTCAAGATAGCGGAAATGCGTCTCTCCGTAGCGCAGGAAAATTTCGGGGATCGACATATTGGCTTCAACCGCTATCGGCTCGTCGCTGTCGTAGAAATGACGGCGGAGCGTGACGGAGAGCGCTTTGCCGACGCTCGATTTTCCGCATGAGGGCATACCGACAAGAACTAAGTTTTCCTTTTCGAGAAGTACTTCGTTATATATGCGGTCGCAAAGCTCTGTCGGGGCATCGGTATCGAAGAAATATCCGTAAGCGGCGACTGCCTGCGAAACAAGCATATACAGACCGCCCTCGGCGGGGATCCCAAGCTTTTTCGCCTGACGGATGAGAGGCGTGCGGAGGGGATTATAAATTGCGTCGATGACGCCCGAAAGCTGAGTAAAGGGAGTAAGGTCTATCGGGGCTTCGAAATCGTTCGGGTACATTCCGACGGGGGTGCAGTTGATGATGAAGGATGCGTCGGAGTGAAGCTCGATCGCCTCGTTATAGGTAACCGTTTCTTCGGTCTTGGTACGGCTGACGGTAATTACCTCATCTGCTCCGAGGTCGCGAACGACGACCTTTGCCGTGACTGCCGTGCCGCCCGTTCCGAGAATGAGCACCTTACCGAAAAGGCTTTTGCCGCTCGTTACGCGCATAATGAGACGCGACATTCCTATGTAGTCGGTATTGTAGCCGTAAAGCCTTCCGTTACGGTTCACTACGGTATTGACCGAGCCTATCTTCTTCGCTTCCTCGCTTATTTCGTCAAGGAAAGGAATGACGTCCTTTTTGTAGGGAATCGTTACGTTTATAGCCGAAAAATTCTTTTCGGTCATAAAGGTGCCGACATCATCTTTATTGAGCTCAACAAGCTCGTATGGGTAGTCGCCTAATTTTTCGTGGATCTCGGGGGAAAAGCTATGTGTGAGTTTTTCGCCTATAAGTCCGTATTTCATATATTTCCTTTCGGCGCGTTTCCGTCGCGCATGTAGATCAGATCAAGAAGTGTGAGTGCGGTGACGGCGTTTACTACCGACGCCGCGCGATGTACGATGCAGGGATCGTGTCTGCCGTGAACCGAGAGGGTTTTGTTTTCGCTGTTTTTGAGGTCGACTGTCGACTGCTCTTTTGCAATTGACGGCGTCGGCTTGACGGTCACTGTGAAGGTTATCGGCATGCCGTTTGTAATTCCTCCGTTGATGCCGCCGTTGTTGTTCGTTTTCGTGACGACCTTGCCGTTTTCGTATACTAAGGCGTCGTTTGCCTCGCTTCCGCGAATATTACCGAATTTTTCACCGATGCCGAAGCCTATGGCTTTTACAGCGGGGATCGAGAACAGCGCGTGGGATAGCATTCCCTCGACCGTGTCGAACCACGGCTCGCCGTATCCGCCTTTTATGCCGATGACGGCTGTCTCAAGCGTTCCTCCGATGCTGTCGAGGGCGGCTCTTGCTTTTTCGATCTCGTTTATCATTTCTTCGCCCGACTCTTCGGAAAGCACGGGAAAGGTCTTGTCGGAAAGATAGGTTATATCGTTTTCGAGGTTTTCAAAATTACGGTCGGTGACGGGACCGATATTCTTTATGTGGGTACCGATCTTTATTCCTTCGCTTTCAAGCGCGAGCTGTGCGATAGCTCCTGCCGCGACGAGTGCTGCAGTTACTCTGCCCGAGAAATGTCCGCCTCCGCGGTGATCCTGATATCCGCCGTACTTTAAGAATGCGGAATAGTCTGCGTGAGAAGGACGGGGGAGATAGCGCGTTTCATCGTAATCGGCACTCTTTTTCGCAGTATTCGGGATAAGTATGCATAGAGGCGTTCCCGTTGCCTTGCCCTCGTATACGCCGCTTATTATTTTAAATTCGTCCGTTTCCTTTCGTGGCGTTGATATGTTGCCCGACGGACGGCGGAGCGTAAGGCGCGAGGCAATATAGCTTTCGTCGATGACCGTTCCCGGACGCAGACCGTCGAGGACTGCGAAGAGCGAGTCGCCGTGGCTTTCGCCGCCGAGGGTTATATGAAGATTGTTTCCGAATGTGTTTTTCATGGTTTTGGTCCTTTTTATCGGAGATGGTTAGGTTTTGCCGATGTAGGGGCGACCATTGGTCGCCCGCTTTGTAGCAAGGCATTTTTCGGGCGACCGATGGTCGCCCCTACAATTACTCCCAAGCGTTTTCTGTAAGCTCTTTCAGCTCATTTAGAGTTACTTTTTTTACCGTATACGTGCCGATCTTTTCGCAGAATACTGCGTTTATTCCCGAGGAGGTCGATTTTTTATCGTGCGAGATAGCTTCAAACGCTTTGTCGATATCGAAATCCGCTTCCGTCGGGAGGTTCAGCTTTTTGAGTATCGGTATCAGTCGTTCTCTTACGTTCTTACCGCACATCGGTATCATTCCGAGCGCGACGCACTCGCCGTGGTAATAGCCGAGACCGAGCGATTCGATTCCGTGACCTACCGTGTGCCCGAAATTCAGAACACGTCGCAGCCCCGATTCCTTTTCGTCCTGCTCGACGACCTTTACCTTTATCCCGATGCTTCTTGAAATGATCTTTTCAAGCTGATCGGTCGGAGTTTCGTTTTCGAATATCTCAAACAGCTCGGAGTCGAAGTTTGCCGCCATTTTGAGCGCTTCGCAAAGTCCGTTTGAAACCTGGCGGTCAGGGAGAGATGCGAGGGTGTTTATATCCGCGATCACGCCCTTTGGCTGCTTGAAGGCGCCGACTGTGTTTTTAACTCCGCCGAAATTGATTCCCGTTTTTCCACCGACGGACGAATCGACCTGCGAAAGAACCGTTGTTGGGATGTTGTAAAAATCGATCCCTCTCATATAGCAGGATGCGGCGAAGCCCGTCAGATCTCCAACGACACCGCCTCCGACGGCAACTGCGCAGTCTCCGCGGTTGAAGCCGTTATTCAGCATTTCGGAGAGGAGCGAAGAAAGCGTTTCTATGCTCTTTGATCCTTCGCCCTGCGACACGGTTACGATATACGCTTCCTTGCACTGCTCGGCGACAGCCTTTGAATATTCGGGCGGAACTCCGTCGTCGGTTACGATCAGGACCTTTCTGCCAAGGTCAAAGAGGCTTTTTGCCTCGTTTATCAGTCCTTTACCGACGTATACGTTATAGCTGTTTTCTCCGAGGCTTACTTTTATCGTGTTCATAAATATTCCTTAAAGGGTTTTCGTTTGGTATGCGCCTGCGAGCTTGAGACGGTCGCAGCAGCAGGAAAGCTCGTCCTTCAGCACCTTTGCTTCGGCTTCGGTGAGCGTGCCTTCACATTCTACGTAGAAGTAGTAGCTCCAAAGAAGCTCCTTCATAGGACGCGAACGGAGCGTCGTCATATTATAGCCGTGGCGACCGATTATGTTTATCGCCTCGGAAAGTGAGCCTGCTTCGTTGCGGACTGTGAACATCAGGATGAATCGGTTTTCGGGAGCTTCCTTCATTCCGTGGTTTATCGGCGCACGTGTGAATACTCCGAAGCGTGTAGTGTTTGAGCGGCTTTCATTTATGTGCCTTTCAAGCACGGTGAGTCCGAATATCTCTGCACATTCCTCCGAGCAGATGGCACCGACGGCCTTGTCTGCCATCTTGCTTACTGCCTCTGCCGCCATTGCTGTGTTTTCGTACTGAACCTGCTCGAAGCCGTTGTTTCTTATATAATTTGCGCATTGGCTGAGTGCCTGCGGGTGGCTTATTACCTTTTTGATGTCTCCCTTGACTGCACCGGGGATCGCGACAAGATCATGCACGACCGGAAGGTCGTACACGCCGCTTACGTAGAGCGGGCCTGAGAAAAGCATATCGATTACCTGTCCGACATCGCCCGCGTAGCTGTTTTCCATTGGAAGGACTGCACAGTCACATTCGCCCGAAACGACGGAATTATACGCCTCGGTGAAGTTGCCGAACGATACTCTTTTGCCCACTCCGAATATCTTGCCCGCCGCGATGTGCGCGAAGGCGCCGACGGTTCCCGAATACGCGATCTTCATTCCGCTCATAAGTCGGCTCTGATATGCGCGGGAGATCTTCATCGTCTCGGATATGTAGTTAACGTAATATTCTCTTATGACCGGATCACGAACGTACTCGCAGTTGCGGGCTATGACCTCGCGCTCGCGCTTTTCGTCGAAAATCGGCATACCGACGTTTTTCTTGTGCGCGGCAACCGATTCCGCCGCCTTCATACGTCGCTCGAAAAGGCATGCCATTTCCTTGTCTATTTCGTTGATTTCCTGTCTTGCTTTTGTAAGATCGCTCATTGTTTTCTCCACCTGAGGTCGGATTTTAGAAAAATTTTGCTATAATATCATATTATATAACATAAATCAAGTAATTTCAATAGACTAAAGCAATTTTTATTGACGAATTGGGAAAAAAGTGCTATTATGTTTTTATCAAATGTATCAGGTGGTTTTTATGATAAATTCCGAAATGTACTGTCTCGGCTCGGCACCGTCGTCGATAAGAGAGCTTTTTGAATACGGAAAGAGGTTGAAAAATGAGATAGGTGAGGAAAACGTCTTTGACTTCAGTCTCGGTAATCCTTCGACGCCTCCTCCGAAAAAGGTTTTGAATGAAATGGAGAAGACTCTTGCCGAGAGCGAGCCTTGTACTCTTCACGGATATTCGTCGGCGCAGGGTGATATTTCTGCGCGAAAGGCGATTGCGGAGGATCTGTCTGCCCGTTACGGAGCAAGAATTTCGTGCGATAAGATATACATGACCTGCGGCGCGGCGGCTTCTCTCTGTATTACCGTTCGAGCGCTTGTGAGCGGTGAAAATAACGAATTTATCGTTCAGGCGCCGTTTTTTCCCGAATACAAGGTCTTTACCGAGAATAACGGCGGAAAGCTTCTTATTGCCGAGGCTGACACCGAAAATTTTGAACTGAATATTTCTGCGATCGAAAAGCTGATAAACGAGAGAACGCAGGGAATTATTATCAATTCACCGAACAACCCTTCGGGTGTAATTTACAGCGAAAGGTCGCTTTCGGAGTTGGCTTCGCTTTTAAGCGCAAGATCAGATGAATACGGTCATCCGATCTATATCGTTTCGGACGAGCCCTACCGCGAGCTTACTTACGGTAAAAAGGTTCCGTATATTCCGGATATTTATCCCGACACCGTCATTTGCTATTCCTACTCGAAGTCGCTTTCGCTCCCCGGAGAGCGAATCGGCTATATCGCGCTTCCCGACGGTGTGAGTGATATTGACGAGCTTTACTACGCAATCTGCGGAGCGGGCAGATCGCTCGGTTACGTTTGTGCTCCGACCTTTATGCAGAAGGTTGTTGCTTCCTGCACCGGTCAGGTGAGCGATCTTTCCGTTTACAGAAAAAACCGCGACGATCTTTACGCCGCGCTTACCGTTATGGGCTACACCTGTGTCGTTCCCGACGGAGCGTTCTACCTCTTTGTAAAGGCGCCCGGCGGTGATGCCGTAAAATTCAGCGAGAAGGCAAAGGAGCTTGGGCTTCTGCTTGTTCCCGGTGACGGATTTGGCTGTCCCGGATATTTACGTATTTCTTACTGTGTCTCGGAGGAGACCGTAAGACGCTCGCTTCCTGCCTTCGGAAAGGCGATAGATCTCTTTCAATGATCGAAATTTTTGAAAACGAGAGCCTGACCGAGGTAAACGACGGTATCAGGCTGATCCAGAACAAAAAAGGGCTTACCTACGGCACCGACGCGTATCTTCTTTCCGCGTTTATAAACGGGAAAAAGAGCGGTACCGCCGCCGAAATAGGCTCGGGCAGCGGTATAATTTCGCTTCTGCTTGCAGAGAGGGGTAAGTTTAAGAAAATATTTGCTCTTGAGGTACAGGAGTATTACGCTTCTCTTACCGAACGGAATGCCGTGCTTAACGGTCTTGACGGTGTTGTTGAAGCGGTATACACCGACGCAAGAGATTTCAAGACCGAGTGCGATACGGTTTTTATGAATCCGCCGTATATGAAGGTCGGCGACGGTAAGCGAAATGAGGACGACGGCAAATACGCCGCACGCCACGAGCTGAACGGAGATATAGCCGATCTTTGCCGTGCGGCTTGCACAATGCTGAAGTACGGCGGCGATGCTTACGTTGTTTACCGCCCCGACCGTCTGACCGATCTTATTTGCGCGCTTCGTGAAAGTAAGCTTGAGCCGAAGAATATCTGCTTCGTTCACCAAAGCGCTTCTTATGCACCCTGTCTTGTTCTCGTTTCTGCCAAAAAGGGCGGGAGGAGCGGAGTGAACGTAATGCGTCCGCTCATTCTGACCGACGGAAGCGGAAATGAAAGCAGCGATTGCAAATACATTTACGATAACGGAAATTGGATGAAAGGATAACAGTATGTCCGATACCGAGAAAAACAAAATTTTACCGTCGACGCTCTATCTTGTCGCAACGCCGATAGGAAATCTCGACGATATGACCTTTCGCGCCGTCAAGACCTTGACGGAATGCGACTTTATTGCCGCAGAGGACACGAGAGTGACGGCAAAGCTTCTTTCGGCTTACGAGATAAAGAAGCCCCTCGTGACTTACGAGGAGCACACTAAGCGCTCTGCGGGCGAAATGATACTTCAGCGCTTAAAAAACGGCGAAAGCTGTGCGCTTGTGACCGATGCGGGAACGCCCGCGATCAGCGATCCCGGTGAGGATCTTGTCCGTCTTTGTGCCGAAAACGGAATAAACGTTGTTGCCGTTCCCGGAGCTTGTGCGGCGGTTAATGCCCTTGCACTTTCGGGATTATCCACTCGCCGATTTGTATTTGAGGGCTTCCTTGAGGGTAAGGACAACGCAAAAAAAGAGCGTTTGAATACACTTGCGGGTGAGGAACGGAGCATTATTTTTTATGAGGCTCCTCATCGATTGGCTGAAACCATACAGATGATGGCTGACGCCTTCGGACGCGACCGC
The DNA here is from genome assembly GCA_045540115.1 of Eubacteriales bacterium. Lineage (GTDB taxonomy): Bacteria > Bacillota > Clostridia > Oscillospirales > CAG-272 > Colimorpha_A. Next base: position 7,346 of record JAZQGR010000053.1, on the reverse strand, counting down.
AAGGCGGCGTTCTGCCGCGAGCTTACCAAGAGAAACGAGGAGGTTCTTCGTTTCACCCTTGGGGATGCTTTGACGCATTTTGAAAAGACTGAGCCGAGAGGGGAGTTCGTCATCGTAATTGACGGCAGAAAGGACAGCGGCGACGCTTTCTGGGCGGATATGACTCTTCCTGAGCACGTTCTTTATTACGTGGAAAAAATGGGACTCGACAAGATGTCGGCTGTCAAGGCTGCGGCAAAGGACAGGGGACTTCCCAAAAATGCGGTCTATAAGGAATTTTTGAATTACGAGAATAAATGAGAAAAACGGCGGACGTGTCCGCCGTTTTTGTTGCGACGATACATTGTTTACACGGGCGAGCAATGCTCGCCCCTACGAGGACGCTTGAAATTCTCTTGCAGGGGGAACCATTGATCGCCCCTACAAATACGCGGCGAATATTTCGTGAGCGCAAAGCCAATCTGTGACGCGCTCGGAAATGCCGCATATTATATGAATGTGAAGCAATCTCTGCCGACGGGAAAATTTCATTTTTTGCTCAAAAACGCATCAAAACCTTCAACAAATCGCATAAAAACCGTTAAATTCGGCTGTAAAATACTGACATATCAGCAAAAAACAAAAAAAAACCTTGATTTATTGTAATTTTTGTGGTAGGATAGTATTCGGGTTACTTGGCGAAAAAGAATTTTACGAAGGGAGAGCCACCGAAATGAGCTTTCGTGCCATACTCGAAAAGCTGAATAAATCGCTTGGACGCGCTTATTCTTTTGTGCGTGATTTGCTGAAAAAGCGTAACGGCAAGATCATTGCGGCGGTTTCCGCTATCGCAATTCTTCTTTGTTCAAGCGTCGCTATCGTTTCCGCGGCAACCTCGGGTGTCGTTTATATCGACGGCGAGGCGGTCTGTAAGGTCGGAAGCAGAAGAGAGTTCAATCGCGCTCTTGCACTCCTTGAAAAGCTTCACGTTGAAAACGGTATTTCCGACAGAACCGATATGAATATTACCTGCACCTTTACACTTTCTTCCGTAAAGAAAGTCAGCGCAGGCAAGTGCGCCGAGATCCTTTACAAGGAATGTCTGACGGATTACGTCCGAGCATATTGCATCTCCATGAAGGGCATCGAAATCGGCTTCTGCGCTACATATTCCGAAGCAGAGCAGGTCGTTGAGCATTTCAGAGAGCATATTATCGACAGCGTCCTTGAGCAGGACGACGCCGCTGATTTCGTTGAACTGACGACTGATTTCGCGATCGCTTCCAAGATCTGCCGCTCCGACAGAGTGACGAAGCCCGAGACGCTTTGCCGTTCCGTACTTAACGTGAGCGACCATGACGAGACCGACGACGGTGACTTTTCAAACAGAGTTACGGCAAGCGGTGCTATGGATCTGCTTTATGCGGATAAGAATTTTGCTTTCGGTATGCTTAAGAACGAGGCTCCCGTTGAACTTCCCAAGTTTGATTTCTCTTTTAATCTCGGCGAGCTTAATTCCTCAATTGAATTTAAAACCTGCGTTATCGAGACCTATTCCGAGATTGTACCCTTTGACACAATCACGGTCGAGACCGACGAGCTTTACGTTGGACAGAACAAGGTGACTGTCGCCGGCGAAAACGGAATTGCCGAAAACGTTTATGAAATTGCCTACGTTGACGGAGTCGAGGTTTCAAAGACGCTCGTTTCCTCAAACGTTATTTCCGAGCCGACTGCCTGCATTATGCTTGTCGGTACCAAGAATTACCCCGCGACCGTTCCAACGGGATCCTTTATGTGGCCTGTTCTTGACAAGTTTTATATAACCTCGAGCTACGGTGTTAACCGCGAGGGACTTGACGCGGCGGGGGCATATCACAAGGGACTTGATATTGCTGCGGCGCGCGGAACCATGCTTTACGCTGCTGACGGCGGCGTCGTTACCTTTGCCGCATACAGCGGAACCTACGGTCTGCTCGTCAAGATCACACACGAAAACGGCGTTGAGACAAGATACGCTCACATGGATCGCATCGACGTCAAGGTCGGTGACAAGGTGTACAAGGGACAGCCTATCGGCACCATGGGTGCGACGGGCAAGGTTACCGGTCCTCACCTCCATTTTGAGGTTCGTATAAACGGCAAGACCGTTAACCCGAGAAACTATCTCCCCTCCGCCAAGCCTTGGGAATAAGAAAATTTGAGCACTCGCTTCGGCGAGTGCTTTTTAATCTCAATTTTTTTGTTTGGCTATTGTTTATTTCATTTTCTTGTGTTATAATGAAAATAACTATGAAAAAACGGTGGTATTATGGAGTTTTGCGTGTCATTGGCGGGCGTTCCCGTCCGAATCGTACACAAATACGGGCATATCCGCGCGATATGCGAGGAATACCTGACTGACGAGGAGCCCGTTATTACAGTCTCGACGACCGACGAGGAAATCGAGGCGGAAAACGAACTGACGAAGGGCGAGTATCCGCTCGCGATCTGCGAGGGAACCTGTATTCACCGCGCCGCAACGCGTGCGCTTGTCAAGTACGGTGTTATGCTTATTCATTCGGCGGTTATTACCGTTGACGGCGAAGCGTTTGTCTTCATGGCGAAAAGCGGCGTTGGTAAGTCGACTCACATCGGGCTTTGGCGGAAGGTGTTCGGCGAGCGTGCCGTCGTTCTTAACGGTGACAAGCCGTACTTCACCTATGAAAACGGCGTTCTTACCGCTCATGGTACTCCATGGCGAGGCAAGGAGCTGCTTGGGTGCAATATGAAGGCGCCTGTGCGTGGCATCTGTATACTTCGCCGGGGCGAGAAAAACGAGATCGCGCCCGCGACCTCACGTGATGCCGTCGGGCAGATATTCCATCAGGTACTGCTTCCGCGAGACGGAGGCGATCTTGCTTCCTTTATGATTATGATGGACAAGATAATCAAAAACGTGCCGATATATAACCTTTACTGCAATATGGACGACGACGCCGCGCGCGTCGCGTATAACGGAATGAAGGGGAACTGATATGAAGATCAAAGAGGGATTTGTTTTACACTCGGTAGGAGATGAAAACGTTGTCGTTGCAATCGGAAAGATGACGACGAAGTTTCGCGGAATGATCCGCCTGAACGATACGGGTGCGTTCATCTTCCGCCAGCTTGAGAAGAAGACCGACGAAAAGAAGGTCATCGATGCGCTTATTGCCGAATACGGCATCGACGAGGCGACCGCAACGACTGCCGCTTCGGGCTTTATCGCTCAGCTCAAGGAAGCGGGCGTGCTCGATATATGACCGATAATTTTACACCTGATGCGAAGCATACAACGATAAGTGAGGAGCTGAAAAACGGCAGAAGCGTTACGTTTTTCACCGTCGGATGCTCGATGCAACCGCTCCTTTTTGAACGGCAGACACACGTTATGCTGTCGCCGATAAAGGAGGGCGTGAAGAAGTACGATATCGTGCTGTATATTCGTCCCGAGGGAACCTACGTTCTGCACAGATGCGTCAAGGTCATGGACGGGTACTGCCTTATGCGCGGAGATAATACCTATTTTCTTGAGCGCGTTGATAACAGCAGAATGATCGGTGTTGTTACGCACATTTACAGAAAAGGCAAGATGATAGATGCGGAGAAGAATAAGGGCTACCGCTTTTACTCGGTATTCTGGAACTCGATATATCACCTGAGGCATTTTATAATAAGAGCAGGACGGAAGATCAGAAGATGGACACGGAAAACAAAAGAATAAGTGCCGCCTGCGATATGCTTCGCCTTTGTGTCCATGCACTTACGGGGCGCGGAGGTGAGAGGGTCGACAGAAGCGTCTCTTCTCTTGCGGGCGTCTACAAAATAAGCGCATACAATGGGCTCGCATCTCTTGTAAGTGAGGGAATAACGAGGCTCGGCATCGAAAAAACGGAGGAAAATGCTCCTGTTCTCGATGCGTTTGCAAAGGCTCGCGCAAGGTCGGTCCGCAAGAATATTCTGCTCGATACCGAGCGCGAGACGATCATATCGCATCTCGAGGAAAAAGGTATATGGTATATGCCGCTGAAGGGCGCGATCCTTAAGGATATGTATCCGAAGCTCGGACTTCGCCAGATGTCGGATAACGATATTCTTTTTGACGGCGAGTACCGCGAGTATATACGTGATTACTTTATCGGGCTCGGATATACCGTTGAGCATTACGACGAGGGCTTTCACGACGTTTATCACAAGCAGCCGATCTATAATTACGAAATGCACGTCGAGCTTTACGGCGAAAAATGGGTTGAGCTTCAGGATTATTATAAAAACGTTAAGGACAGGCTCATAAAGGACGAGGGTAACGGCTTCGGTTATCACTTTACGGACGAGGATTTCTATATTTTCCTCGCGCTGCACGCTTATAAGCATTTCGCATTAAGCGAGAGCATCGGCGCGCGTCATCTTATCGATATTTTCGTATATCTGAGCAAGAAGCCCGATCTTGATTTTGCCTATATCGAAAAGGAGCTTGGCAAGCTTGACGTCTGGGAGTTTGACTGCGGCTGCCGTAAGCTCGTGAACGAGATATTCGATAATATTGAGAGCTTTGATATAACTACGCTTTCCGACGATATGAGAAGGCTTCTTCAGGCATTTATGCTCAATATGTTCAATATTTCGGGCGAGGGCAGAGTAGAGCACGGTATACGGAAGAAGGGCAAGTTCGGCTATCTTATGAGCAGAATTTTCCCGGGCGTTGAGTTTATGGAAACGTATAAGCCGTTTTTTGCAAGATGGTGGCTATTGCCCCTCGGCTGGATATACAGGGCGTTCGATATCCTTTTTAACAGATTCGGCAAGACCGCAAAGACCGTGAAAATGATATTGACTTCAAAGCATAAAAAGGATGAATAAAAATGCTCGCGATCACTCGCGAGCATTTTTGAATAAAGCGGATAGAGAAAAAGTAAATAATTTTTTATAAATATTTGACCGAAATAAAGAAAAACCGTTGACAACTTGTACAAAATATGCGATAATTACCTTGACATTTGATCGATATCTCAAAAAAGACGGGCGAAAGCCCGTCTATTTGCCGTTGCTATAATCCTTCGGAGCCGAAAAACGGATTGGTCACCCGATATCGGGGAAGAAGGTCTTATAGAAATTTTCATGAAAATTTCGCAAATACCCCTAAAAACAAAATCTAAAAGGAGGAAAATTTTTATGAAAAAACGCGTACTCTCATTTCTGATGGCGTGTTTCATGGTAGTGTCTACCTTCATAATCTCGAAGCCGCTCGTTCACGTGCATGCAGTTGAAGGAACGCCTACCGAGACATGGACGCTTGACATGAACTGGGCTGATGACCTTGACAAGGATGAAAGAGGTTGGGAAATCGCGTCGAAGGATAACGGAATTTGGCGCCTGACATCGTTCGTAAATCCTGATGATGCTTCTTCTCTCAGATGGGATCCTTCGACTGCGGAGCTCACCGGTTCCGGTAGCCATAGCTACTCTCCTCAGTCATACATAGAATCCCGTGCAAACAGATATATCCTTGCCGGAGCGGCAAATGCCCCCGCGAGCTGGGACAGCTGGTATGTAAACTATGGCAAACGTCACAATCAGATTTCTTTTGCAAAGGGCGATAACGTCAATTATATTGGCGTAGTACCCGGAAACGGAAGCTGGAACCATGCAGCTGTCGTATTCACCGCTCCTGCAAACGGCGTTTATTCTTATACCGCTCTTGTAGAGCAGGTAACGTTTACTCTTGCCGATGCTCCCCATGAGGTAGTTATTACCGTAAGAAAGAATGGCACTCCGGTAGAGGTCTTCAATCCTACCGCTGAGAATGCTTCCAAGACTATGGCAGGTAATGTAACTCTTGCTAAGGGCGAAATTCTTGCGTTGGTATTTACTGAGGTGACAAACAATTCGGGCGTCAAAGATGCAACGAGGACTGTTAATCTCAGCAACGTTTCCGTTAGCCTGCTTTCTTCTGAAATTCCCGAAAACCACAAGGGTGTAATTGATCTTACCCCTGTATTTACCGGACTTTCCGATACTTCTACTTCCGGACTTGTTGCAATGAAGGGTTACGATATGACTACCGGTACCCTTTATGACGTAATCATGAAGGATAATCCCGATCCCGCTGTGGATGGATGGATTGCAGTTGACCCCAATGCAAAGAACACTTGGGATAATGGTAACACCCCGTGGAATGAAAAAGAATACTTCGCTCACCTTTGGAAAGGATCCTATGACGGTGTAATCAACGGCGTAGGCGGTGCACACGAGAACAAAACCGGCGGCGCTGCTCTCGTATTTACTGCTCCTAACGATGGTTGCTTCTATTTCAAGGCGGCTCTTGGAACCGGATATACCACTTCCGGAGCACATACTCGTTATCACGACTACACCATCAAGAAGGGCGATGGAACTGTTCTTGTTTCCAGCAATAACGTTGGCAAGGGCAGTAGCTACGTTAATACCCTTGAAACTGCAGTATGGCTTGAAAAGGGCGAGCAGGTAATCATCCTCAAGACCCCCAACACTACTTCTACTCAGCTTAACGTTTCGTGTAACGGTAGCGCTGTTATCACGATCAAAGAGGTTGACCACGTTTGCTCCGCTGACACCGTTAAGGCATTTGATGCTAACGACGCTACCTGCGTAGCAGGCGGAAATATTGCATACTATGGCTGTTCTTGCGGCGTTAAGTATGCAAATGCTGACGCTACCGAGGCTCTTGACAGCGTTGATACTCCCGTTGACGAGGATGCTCACGCTCCCGCTGACAAGTGGACTACCGATGCCGAAGGTCACTGGCACGTTTGCGGTAACGGCTGCGGAGAAAAGCTCAACTACGCAGAGCACGACTGGACAAACGAAGACGGCGTATGCGCGATTTGCGAGTTTGAATGTACACATGACTGGTCCAACAAGGACGGTGTTTGCGGAACCTGCGGAGTTGAGTGTGGCAGACACGATTGGTCCAACAAGGACGGCGTCTGCGCAAAGTGCGGAATGACGCACAATCATGTAGACAGTAGCATTGATACAGTCTGCAACAACGACGGTACTCATACCGAATACTGCGATGGTTGCGGATTCGAATATTATACCGAAAACTGCAAACCTATGGATGGCTACTTCTGCAAGTGCGGCTATGACTGCACTGTTGACGTTCTCACCGAGAACACCACTAACATGATTAAGGACTACTTTGCTAATGGAAATACCATTACGGGTACCGATTATATCACTGCAGTAGGACCTACAACCGCACTCGGCGATGAGTACAAAGCAACGCAGAGCGCACCCGTAGACGGTGTTACCTACGTGCTGTTTAACCTTGTCTTTGACGAGGAAGGCAACGCATACCTCCGTCA
>JAZQGR010000052.1:0-8626 GCA_045540115.1 Eubacteriales bacterium | reverse complement strand
TCTATGCGATAAGATAGCCGAGGCGACCGACTTGCTTGAGGGCACACTTGTTAAGATCAAGGCGGCAGAGAGTATCGGGGAAGAATCCGAAATGATTCGTGATGCAGTCCTTGTCGCAATGAGTGAGCTTCGCGTGGCATGCGACGAGGCTGAGACGATGACCGCCGAAAAATACTGGCCTTTCCCGACCTATGGCGACCTGCTGTTCGGGGTAAGATAAAAATTTAAAAGGAGTTAATTTGCTATGCCCCCCAAAAAAGAAAATGAATTTGCTCCCCAAATTGATTTTAAGGAGCAGACACCCGAGATTCAGATAAAAGAAGTTAAGCCCGATCCTCTGTACGAGAAAGCGTTCCTTTCCCGTGAGGATAAGAATACGAGCGAATATGCTCGGAATACAACCACTTGGGATTAACTCCTAAAAGAACAAAAGCGATTGAGAAAAGAAAAGTAATACGGATACTCGTCTATAGAGAGCACGGGGTGGTGGAAGCCGTGTGGCGAGCCCGTATGAAGAACACTTTTCGAGCTGCAAGCTGAAAAAGCCTCGGCTTTAGTAGGTGCGCCGTTTGGTCGTGCGTCAATCGACACAGCCTTGATTGAGGCAAAAATGAAGAACAAATATAGGTGGCACCGCGAGTACAGCACTTGCCCTATAGGATGCTGAATTTACTACATATATGAGGTAAAAACAATGTGTTCCATTATGGGTTATTGCGGAAGCGGCGCCACCTTTGCGTCGTTTTCCGAAGCGTTTGATAAAACGGTCTCGCGCGGACCGGATGATACGAAAATCATTGATACGGGAAATGGTCTTCTTGGATTTCACAGACTGGCAATTATGGGTCTTACTCCGTCAGGAATGCAGCCCTTTGAACTTTCCGGCAGCTACGTTGTGTGTAACGGTGAAATCTACGGCTATGAAAAACAATGGGAAGCACTAAAAAAGAAGGGATATACCTTTGTAAGCGACAGCGATTGTGAGATACTGCTCCCGATGTACCGTGAATACGGCACGGCAATGTTTGCTATGCTTGATGCGGAATACGCTCTCATCATTTATGACGGTGATAAGGGTGAGTATATCGCGGCACGGGATCCCATCGGTATCAGACCTCTTTATTACGGGTATGACGGTGAAGGCGTAATCCTTTTTGCCAGTGAAGCGAAAAACCTTGTCGGTCTTACGAAAAAGATCTTGCCGTTTCCTCCCGGATACTACTATAAAAACGGTCGTTTCGAGTGCTATACCGATATCGCAAAGGTGGATAAGGTCTGTCAGGATGGCCTTGAGGCCGTCTGCCATCAGATCCACGATAAGCTGGTGGCAGGCGTGGAAAAGAGACTTGTTGCCGATGCCAAGGTCGGATTTCTCCTTTCGGGCGGCTTGGACTCTTCGTTGGTGTGCGCAATTGCGCAGAAAAAAAGTGACGTGCCGATCAAGACATTTGCCATCGGAATGAGTGAGGATGCTATCGACCTCAAATATGCAAAGCAGGTTGCCGATTACATTGGAAGCGATCATACGGAGATCTATATGACGCCGGATGATGTGCTTTCCTCGCTTGAAACGGTCATTGCAATGCTTGGTACCTTTGATATAACGACGATCAGAGCCAGTATGGGAATGTATCTCATCTGCAAAGCGATCCACGAGCAGACCGATATTCGAGTTCTTCTCACGGGGGAGATTTCCGACGAGCTGTTTGGTTATAAATACACGGATTTTGCACCAAGTGCCGAGGAATTTCAAAAGGAAGCGGAGAAGAGAATCCGTGAGCTTCATATGTACGATGTGCTTCGTGCCGACCGTTGCATTTCGGTAAACTCTCTTGAAGCAAGAGTGCCGTTCGGCGACTTGGATTTTGTTAGGTACGTTATGAGCATTGACCCAGAATTAAAACAGAACAAGTACGGAAAAGGAAAATATCTCTTGCGCCACGCCTTTGAGAACGGTGATTATCTTCCCGATTCGATTTTGTGGCGAGAGAAGGCAGCATTCTCGGATGCGGTAGGACACTCAATGGTTGACTACTTAAAGGAATATGCCGAGAGTAAATACACTGACGCGGAATTTGAGGAAAGATGCCAAAAGTACAGACACGCAACGCCGTTTACCAAGGAATCGCTTTTGTATCGTGAGATATTTGAAAAGTATTATCCCGAACAATCTGAAATGATCGTCGCTTTCTGGATGCCCAACAAGGCGTGGAAGGGCTGCGACGTAAAGGATCCCTCTGCCCGAGTGCTCTCCAACTACGGAGCCAGCGGTGTATAAACGAAAAATCAGAGCTGCGTTTTTTGAGAACGCGGCTCGTTTTTTTATTAAATTATATTGACAAATAAGAAAAAAAGTGTATAATAATTCCGTGAGGGCAATGGCGTCTTCCGATCATCATCGGGCGTAGATTTACGGTCGGTTTTATCGGGGCGAGTTGTCCGTATTTTTATTTAACTGCAAAACTAAATAAAAACAAAGGCAAAGGCGTCTTAATGTTTCACCGCATTAAGTGCCTTTGCTTTTTTACTTGTTACGGGGATTTCAATTTTTGACTCAAAAAAATGGAGGTATATACACATGGAAAAGAGAGAACAACTTTACGAGGGAAAAGCCAAAAAGGTCTTTGCGACAGACGATCCCGAACTGTTCATCGTATCCTACAAGGACGATGCCACCGCTTTCAACGGACTCAAAAAGGGAACGATCGTCGGTAAAGGCGTGATCAACAACAAAATGAGCAATATTTTGATGCAAAGGCTGGAAAAGGCGGGTATTCCCACCCATTATGTGGAGGAGCTCAGCGAGAGGGAAACTCTTGTCAAGAAGGTATCCATTGTACCGCTTGAAGTTATTGTGAGAAATATTGCCGCAGGTTCGTTTTCCAAGAGATACGGCGTGGAGGAAGGAGTTGTTTTCGATTTTCCAACCATAGAGTTCTCATATAAAAACGATGAACTCGGCGATCCGCTCCTTGATGAGTATCATGCGCTGGCGTTGCATCTTTCCACCCCCGAGGAAATTGAAACCATCAAGAAGTATTCCTTTACAGTAAACGAGCAGTTAAAGGCGTTTTGGCGTGAGTGCGGCGTAACGCTTGTTGATTTCAAGTTGGAGTTCGGCAGACTGTCCGACGGGACTGTTGTTCTTGCCGATGAGATCAGTCCCGATACCTGTCGCCTTTGGGACAGCAAGACGGGTGAGAAGCTGGACAAGGATCGTTTTCGCCGTGACCTCGGCGGTGTAGAAGATGCTTATGCAGAGGTAATGATGCGATTGACTGCTCACATTTGAATTTGTTTTGAGGAAGGTAATTTGTTATGTCAAATTGTGCAATCGTTGGAATCAACTGGGGTGACGAAGGAAAGGGAAGAATGGTGGATCTTCTCACAGAGGACTACGATGTGGTCGTCAGATATCAAGGCGGCGGCAACGCAGGTCACACCGTCATCAATGAATACGGAAAATTCGCGCTTCATCTGCTTCCCTCGGGAATATTCAGAGAAGGCGTAGTCAATATACTCGGCAACGGCGTGGCACTTGATCCCGAGAATTTGTGGATTGAGATGCAGGATGTAATGGGAAAGGGCGTTGCTCTCACCCCCGATAATCTCAAAATCAGTGAACGAGCTTCACTTTTGCTTCCTTGGCACCGCGATCTTGATGCTTTGGAGGAGGCGAGACTTGCCGATAAAAAATACGGCTCCACCAAACAAGGTATCGCGCCGTTCTATTCGGACAAATATCAGAAAAAGACCGTTCTTGCGGGAGAATTATTCTATCCCCAAGAATTAAAAGCGCATCTTGCCGATCTGCTTGAATGGAAGAACCTGACCTTGACAAAGGTTTACGGGGCAGAGCCCTATACGATGGAAAAGCTTGAAGCGTGGCTCTCTGATTCTTGCGAAAAGATTAAGCCATATGTGTGCGACACAGGCTTGTTTTTGAAGGAAGCGCAAAAAGAGGGCAAGAAGATCCTTTTTGAGGCACAGCTCGGCTCTTTGCGCGATCTTGATTACGGTATTTATCCGTATACCACCTCCTCTAACACAACAGCGGCATACGCACCGATCGGTTCCGGACTTCCGTCCGCCAAGGTGGATGAAGTGGTTGGTGTGGTCAAGGCATATTCCACCTGCGTGGGAGAGGGACCGTTTGTTTGTGAGATGTTCGGTGACGAAGCAGATGAGCTTCGCAAAGCAGGATTTGAGTATGGAGCAAAAACGGGCAGACCTCGCCGTGTCGGTCCCATTGATATCGTGGCAACCCGTTACGGCGTTGAGGTTCAAGCGGCAACGGCAATAGCACTTACCAAGCTCGACGTGCTTTCGTATATGGATAAGATCCCCGTTTGTACCAGATACATTGTGGACGGAAAGGAAACAGATAGTTTTCCGTTCCCGTCGGCACTGAAAAACGCAAAACCAGTTATACAATATTTTGATGGCTGGAAATGTGACATCAGCGGAGTGCGCAAATGGGAGGAGCTTCCTAAAGCGGCACGGGATTACGTGATGTTCATTGAAAAAGAGATTGGATGTACGATCAAATACGTTTCGGTAGGTCCCGAGCGCGACAGCATTGTGATTCGATAAGTGGAGGCACGAATGGCATATAAAATACTCAAAAAAAAGGATTTGAATACACAGGTTTTTCTGATGGAGATCGATGCTCCTGCAGTAGCGAGAAAGGCTGAGCCGGGACAGTTTATCATATTGCGCATTGATGAGTACGGTGAGCGTGTACCGTTTACAATTGCAGATTTTGACAGAGAAAAGGGAACGGTCACAATTATTGTTCAAGCAGTTGGTAAAACCACGAGAGATATGCAAAAGCTCCGCACGGGGGACAGTATCCTCGATTTTGCGGGCCCCTTGGGAATGCCTACACCCTTAGAGGGAAAGAAAAAGGTCGCCGTGATTGGCGGCGGACTGGGAACAGCGATCGCTTATCCGCAGGCGAAAAAACTGAAAGCACTCGGTGCGTCTGTTACAGTGATCACGGGCTTTCGCAGTGAGGATTTTATCATTCTCAAGGATGAGATGCAGGCTGTGGCGGATAAGCTGATCATTACGACCGACGACGGCTCCAACGGAACAAAAGGATTTGTAACGGATCGCTTGAAGGAAGTACTTGACGCAGGAGAACGATTTGATGAAGTCATTGCAATCGGACCTCTTGCGATGATGAGAGCGGTTTGTCGATTGACCAAGGAATATGGTGTTCCCACCACCGTTTCCATGAATCCCGTTATGATCGACGGCACGGGAATGTGCGGCGGCTGCCGTGTCATCGTTGGCGGAGAAGTGAAATTCGCCTGCGTTGACGGCCCTGACTTCGACGGTCACCTCATAGATTGGGATGCCGCTATGAAGCGTGGACAGATGTTCAAGGAACAGGAAAAGCGTTCCTGTACCGATGGACGTTGCAGAATATACGGAAAGGAGCAGCGTAATGGCTAATATGTCACTGAAAAAGAATCCGATGCCGGAGCAGGCTCCCGGTGTTAGAAATAAGAATTTTTTCGAGGTAACGACGGGCTATACCGCTGAAATGGCAATTGACGAAGCACAGCGTTGCTTGAATTGCAAAAATAAGCCATGTATGACGGGATGCCCTGTAGCCGTTAAGATCCCCGAGTTTATTTCTCTTGTTGCTAAGGGTGAATTTGAAGAGGCTTATGAGAAAATCACCGAGACCAACGCACTGCCCGCCGTCTGCGGAAGAGTGTGTCCGCAGGAGAAACAGTGCGAATCCAAGTGTGTTCGAGGCATCAAGGGTGAGCCCGTTGCTATTGGAAGACTGGAACGCTTTGTTGCCGATTGGCATATGGCAAACGGGGAGGATAAGCTTACAGAGCCGCAAAAGAATGGCAAAAAAGTTGCCGTTGTCGGCTCGGGTCCTTCCGGACTTACTGCCGCGGGAGACCTTGCTAAGCTCGGTTATGACGTTACGGTTTACGAGGCTTTCCATACGGCGGGCGGTGTTCTGATGTACGGAATACCTGAATTCAGACTTCCTAAAACTATCGTGCAGACCGAGATTGATAAGCTGAAAAGCATCGGCGTTAAGATAGAAACAAATACTATCATAGGAAAAACAATTTTGATTGATGAGCTTTTGGAAAATATGGGCTTTGATGCGGTGTATATTGGTTCGGGAGCAGGACTTCCGTCTTTCCTCGGTATCGAAGGTGAGAGCCTCAACGGCGTTTATTCTGCAAACGAGTTCCTCACCAGAATCAATTTGATGAAGGGCTATCGTTTCCCCGAATACGATACTCCGGTGTACGTTGGTAAGAATGTTGCTGTGTTCGGAGGCGGTAACGTGGCGATGGATGCGGCGAGAAGCGCAAAAAGGCTCGGCGCAGAAAACGTATATATCATTTACCGCCGAGGCAAAGAGGAGCTTCCTGCAAGAGTGGAGGAGGTCTTTCATGCGGAGGAAGAAGGTGTAGAGTTCCTGCTTCTTCAAAATCCGACGAAATTTATCGGAGATGAAAATGGATGGCTTACGGGTGTCGAGGTCATCAGCATGGAGCTTGGCGAGCCGGATGCAAGCGGCAGAAGACGTCCCGTTACCATCGAAGGCTCCGAACATATCATAGAGATTGATACTGCGGTGGTTTCCATTGGGCAAACGCCTAACCCACTGATCAAGAAAACGACCAAAGGCCTTGAAACGAACAAGCGCGGCTGTATCGTTGCCGATGAAAATGGCGCAACATCAAAGGCGTTTGTATATGCGGGTGGTGACGTTGTGACAGGTGCCGCAACGGTCATTCTTGCTATGGGCGCAGGAAAAACAGCGGCTATGGCGATCCACAAAGAACTCACGACAAAAGGAGAATGAATATGACAAGCAAATACGAATCCCCCTTATCCTCGCGTTACGCATCTGAATATATGCTGAGCCTGTTTTCAAGTGACACCCGCTATAGCACGTGGCGTCGCCTTTGGGTGTCCCTTGCAAAAGCTGAACACGCCCTTGGACTTCCCGTGACCGAAGGACAGGTTGCGGAGCTTGAAGCACATACGAACGATATAGATTATGCGTGTGTTGCCGCACGTGAAAAGGAAGTTCGACACGACGTAATGGCTCACGTCTATGCCTATGGGCAAGCTGCCCCTTCTGCCGCAGGTATCATACATCTTGGCGCGACAAGCTGCTTTGTTACCGATAACGCAGATCTCATAATTTACCGTGATGCTCTGCGCTATTTACGTGCAGAGCTGCTCACGGTTTTAGAGAATCTTTCCAAATTCGCCGAAAAATATAAGGAGATGCCCACTCTCGGCTATACGCACTATCAGCCGGCACAGCTTGTAACGGTTGGTAAGCGCGCAACGCTTTGGATGCAGGATTTTCTCTCCGATCTTCACGAGCTTGATTTTGCAATTGACAATATCAAGCTTCTTGGCTGTCGCGGAACGACAGGTACGGAGGCAAGCTTTGTGGAGCTCTTTGAGGGGGATACCGCAAAGATCGACGAAATGAACCGAATGATCTGTAAAGATTTCGGATTTGACGAGTGCTTTGATGTAGCAGGGCAGACGTATCCCCGCAAGGTGGATTCAAGAATACTGAACGCGCTTTCGTCTATTGCGCAGAGTGCGTACAGAATGGCGAACGACATTCGTTTGCTCCAGCACGACAGACAGGTAGAAGAACCCTTTGAAAAGAATCAGATCGGATCCTCCGCTATGGCATACAAGCGTAATCCAATGCGAAGTGAGCGTATTTGCTCGCTGGCCCGCTATTTAATGACGGATGCGATGAACGCACCGATGACGGCTTCAACGCAGTGGCTTGAAAGAACACTTGACGATTCCGCAAACCGCCGTATTTCCATGCCCGAGGGCTTCCTGTGCGCAGACGCGGTGATTCGCCTTTGCCAGAATGTAACCGATGGACTTCACGTGAACGAAAAGATCGTTGAAAAAACGGTCAAGGAATACCTGCCCTTTATCGCAACCGAGAATTTGATGATGGAGGCGGTCAAGCGCGGCGGTGACCGTCAAGAGATCCACGAGATTATTCGAAAGTGCTCGATGGAAGCAACCGCCAAAATGAAGAACGGTGAGGAATGTGACCTGACGGCAAGACTTGCCGCCGAGCCTACCTTTGGTATGAGTGAGGCTGAGATCAACGCGCTTCTGGAACCGAGTAAGTATATTGGCAGGTGTCCCGAGCAGGTGGAAGCTTTCCTTGCTAAGGTCAAGCCCTTGTTAGAAGGCGTTGACGGCTCAAGCGCAGAAATCAATCTTTGAGGTGCGTATGGAAAAGATACTTGTTTTGGACTTCGGTGGACAGTATAACCAACTGATCGCCCGCCGTGTGCGAGAGCATCACGTATATGCTGAAATCAAGCCTTATAATAAGATCACAGTGGGGGAAATCAAGGAAATCGGATACAAGGGAATCATCTTCACGGGCGGTCCCAACAGCGTCTATGACCCTGCTTCGCCTCACTACTCACCCGAGGTGTTTGCGCTGGGCATTCCGGTATTGGGCATTTGCCACGGCTGTCAGCTGATGGCCCACGCGCTCGGCGGCAAGGTGATTCCCGCAACGGAGAATTCCGTCAGCGAATACGGCAAAACCGACACCCCCTACCAAACAAGCTGC
>JAZQGR010000051.1:0-2598 GCA_045540115.1 Eubacteriales bacterium | reverse complement strand
TGTGTGAGAGGCTCCTTCAGATCTTCAATGTCATTCCACATAGGAGCGATCCTTTCGGGATCTGTGGCTTCATACGACGTAAGTATCTTACAAATATTGATGTACGGCTTATGGAGAGGATTTTTCTCGCGGTATCCGTCGTTGCCGAGATATTCATTTTTAAGGCAGAGTGCGGTCTTATGACTCGTTATAACCTCGTCAAAAAGCGAAAGCAAACCGCAGTGGTCAACGTCGGCGTGAGTCAGGAGAATAGTCTTCTTTACGCTGTCAAAATCGGGAATAATATTCCTGAAGATCTCGAGCATTTCATCTCTGTAACAGGCGTATCCGCTGTCCACAAACAGAAGCTTGTCGTTACTTTTGATAATTATAGTATTACTTCCGCACGGCGGCTCTATTAGGGTAATTTCCGTACTGTCTGTGATCTTATGCGTGCTTATCCTCGGAATAAAGGATTTACCCTTTGACGCACCGAGAAGCTCGGCAAATTTACTTATGCTGTCAAAGGTCCTGTACGGCGAAAGTCCCTGCTCGTCAAG
The DNA here is from genome assembly GCA_045540115.1 of Eubacteriales bacterium. Classification (GTDB taxonomy): domain Bacteria; phylum Bacillota; class Clostridia; order Oscillospirales; family CAG-272; genus Colimorpha_A. The sequence continues at coordinate 2,059 of JAZQGR010000051.1, read as the reverse complement.
CGTTTGCATGGCAAGATTGACGTGAACGAGAAGCTCCCTTCTGACGTCCTCCGAAAGTCCCATAGTCTGCGAAAGTCCCATAACGTAGGCATTATAGAAAATGCTGTTATCGTAAACCTTTTCGGAGCTGTTATAATCGATAACACGAACCTTGCACAGCTTTTCCGCTTCCTTCAAAAACTCGGAGATCTTATCAAAGTCGTCTACGTACAAGCCCATTTTGAAAAGCTGATAATCGGTACCGTTTTCCTGTGAGCTGATATACGAAATATTAAAATTAAAATCGCTTATAAGCGTAAGCACGCTCGTAACGCTTCCGGGAATATCTTTAAGACAAAATTCAATAAGCACAACGCTTGTTTTGCTTACGTTTCCCTGAAGATAACCGATCTTTTCGAGCTCAACGTCTGCCTTGCCGAGCTGCTCTTCTGTTCCCTCTGCATCTATAAACAGGGTATGTGAATCAACCGCCTTATTATAGCTTACGCGGGTTATGTTAATTCCCAGTGCGGAAAAGCACTTACTTGCCTTTAAAAACGCGCCGATATGATCGGGCATAGACGTAACGTAGGTCTTTTTCATAATATATTTACCTAAAATCTTTTTTGATTTGTATTTGCGAAGGCTGTAAAATTACTTTTTCAGCCCGAGTATCTCGACAGACTCGTCGCGCATCTTGTATTTAAGTATCTTTCCTGCGGCGTTCATCGGGAACTCATTTACAAAGAGGAAATACCTCGGAACCTTATGCTTTGCGATATAAGCGTTTCCGAAGGCCTTCATTTCAGCCTCATCTGCGCTTTCTCCCTTGTGGAGAATGACCCAAGCACAGCATTCCTCGCCGTAAGCCTCGTCGGGCACGCCGATCACCTGCACGTCGCGCACCTTCGGGTTAGTGAGATAAAATTCCTCGATCTCACGCGGATAGAGGTTTTCACCGCCGCGTATTATCATATCCTTGAGTCGTCCTGTAACCTTATAGTATCCGTCGGGAGTTCTCATACAGATGTCGCCCGAATGAAGCCAGCCGTCAGCATCTATCGTTTGTGCGGTAGCTTCGGGCATTTTGTAATAGCCCTTCATAATGTTGAATCCGCGCGCAACGAACTCTCCGCTCTCTCCGTCGGGAAGCTCTGCGCCCGTTTCGGGATCGATAATTTTGCATTCTATACCGGGGAAAGCACTTCCGACAGTTTCAACGCGGTGGTCGAGATCCTCGTTCACCTCACCCATAGTACAGCCGGGAGATGCCTCGGTCTGACCGTACACCGAGATGATCTCGCGCATATTCATTTCGACCGAAGCGCGTCGCATAAGGTCTGCGGGGCAGTTTGCGCCCGCCATGATACCCGTTCTCATATAGGAAAAGTCGGTCTTCGTAAAATCCGCGTGGTTGAACATAGCGATGAACATTGTCGGAACGCCGTTGAAGCAAGTGATATGCTCGTCGTTTACGCAAGCGAGCGAGGATTTGGGCGAGAAGTAGGGAATGGGGCAGAGAGTTCCGCCGTGAGTCATCATCGAGGTCATCGAAAGGACCATTCCGAAGCAATGGAAGATAGGAACCTGGATCATCATGCGATCGGCGGTGGAAAGATCCATTCTGTCGCCGATGGTCTTGCCGTTGTTGACGATGTTGCGGTGAGTCAGCATAACTCCCTTCGGGAAGCCTGTTGTACCCGAGGTGTACTGCATATTGCAAACGTCGTCGGGCTTGACGAGGGAGGCGCGTCTGCGTACCTCCTCACGCGGAACGAGCGAAGCGCGCGCGAGCATCTGCTCCCAATCAAGGCATCCTTCCATATTAAAACCAACGGTTACGACGTTGCGCAGGAAGGGAAGATTCTTGGAATAGAGAGGAGTGCCCGGCTTGAGGTTTTTGAGCTCGGGGCAGAGCTCTTCGATGATAGCCTTGTAGTTGATATCCTTGCAATACTCGATCATTACAAGAGTATGTGTATCGGATTGCTTCAAAAGATACTCAATTTCATGAATCTTATAAGCTGTATTTACGGTTACAAGCACAGCGCCAATTTTTGTTGTCGCCCAAAACGTTATA
>JAZQGR010000050.1:0-35064 GCA_045540115.1 Eubacteriales bacterium | reverse complement strand
GTATTTCTTTTTCATAGCCCCACCTTCTAAACACAATTTGCCGATTTTACACCGTTATTATAGCAACGGCTTGTTTTAGAAAGGTTTGAATTTTGTTTGTGTTTTGTTAAAGTGTTTTTTTCAACAAAAAAGGATAGGCTTTTACACCTATCCTAATTTTATATTTCGTTTACATCAGCATTAGTAGCGCCGTTACAGGATATTATTTTTTCTTGATACCGTCAAGTATATCTGCTACAATTCTGCTCTTATAGGCTTCATCGTAGGTCGCGCTGTCCTTTCGGATCATCACGTAGATGTCCAGCAGATTAAACTCGCCGCATTCGTCGATATCAAGGGCATATTCCTCATTTAGTGTGTTTTTATCCTCATAGACAGCTTTATATCCCCTGAGGCCACTCGCATTGAATTCTTCTATTTCTCCGATGAGTTTGTACGAAACTTCATCATCAAACAGATGTGAGAACACCTCATGAGTATCGCCGTTGCTTTCTTCAAAAGCGATTTGAATGGTAAAACTCTCGTCGGGAGCAACCAAGGTCATCCCCTCTCCATTGATTTCTTCATTATCGTTATCAATTCCGATACCGTTAGGTAACTTAAAGGATACGCTTCCAAGGGAGAAGCGTCCGTTATCGTAAATAAGCATTTAATCTTCCTCCGAATTTTAGGATACTATTGTCAGGTTCGGCATGATAATATTATACCCCGAACCGCAGTCTTTTTTCAAGCGTGAACGCCTGACTATGCTCTAAAATCGTCTTGTTGGTTTATTTCCGTTACCAAATCATATTATAACATCTATCAGCCAATAATTCAATATAATTACAGCCCAACAACAAATAATTTTTGGTGGCGTATGGGTTAAAATATTATATATGAGTTGTGAGGTGATGAAATGGACGACAAAGATTTTGCAATAAGACTCGCACGGTTGCGTGAAAAAAAGGGTGTTTCGGCTCGTGATATGAGCTTGTCAATCGGTCAGAATCCGGGATATATCAACAACATTGAGACGGGAAAATCCAAGCCGTCCTTGGAGGGTATTTTCTTTATCTGCGAATACTTGGGCGTGACTCCAAGCGAGTTCTTCGATATGGAATCCTCCAACCCCTCCAAGCTTGATGCAATTATCAAGGATATGAAAAAGTTGAATGACCAACAGCTTGATACCATTGCAACGCTTGTGAAAGACCTGATTAAAAGATAGTACGGCAGAGAAAAAGACGGATACATCGTTTGTGCGGTGTACCCGTCATTTTTTATCTCGTGTCCTGATTTTTATCGTCGCATAACGACTCATATACGAGCCTTGCTCCAAGCTTGAATGCATAGGTAAATATGGCTTCTTCTGCAAGGCTTGCATACTCGCTCCAACAGTCATCGAACTTTTCAAAGATCACCTTCTGTTCTTCTGTCAGCGTATTCAGCAGATCGTCGTGATGCCGTGCCATGTATTCCATGAGCTGCTTCATTTCGGGCGAGTTGTTTCGGCTGTCGGTCTGCGGAGCAATGTTTCCGTGCCACAATTCTGCGATGGTGTTTTTCATAGGCAGTACCTCCTTTCAAGCACACAACCATACCACACCTTTCGGCAACAGTCCAGAAAACAAACTGTTAACTTTTTCTCTCTGCCGTTATCTTTTAGGGTGGGTACTTCACTTGACCTGCCATGATGACAGGTACCACCTGCCACCAAATGGGCGCAGTACGCCCTTGGTAGTAGGTGGTATTTTTTTACGCTCCTATGCTCGGATTTTATAGAGCAGGCTTGACTTGCCACCCTTTGTCCGATACCTTTGCTCGGTGGTAAGATACCCGCCACGGCGCAGATCCCGCAAGGCTCGGCGGACGGTGGATTCGGACAGCTTCAGCTCACGGGCGATAGTGGGGATCGCCGGCCAACATTCGCCGTCCTTGTTTGCTCTGTCCTTGAGATACACATAGACCGAGACCGCACGGTGCGGAAGCTCCGCGCGGTAGAGGAAATCAAGACGGCTCATTCTTGGTTTCCTCCTGTTCGGTAATCATCGGCTCTGCGGGAGCTTCGGCAGGCTTTCTTTCGGGGGCGGTTCGGAGCGAGGAGCCGCCCGTCTTGGTCTTGCCGGATTTTCTCGGAGGAGTCCTTTGGGGATCGTTGCTCTGACTCTCGCTCTGCACCACACCGCCGCCTGCGGCAGTTCCTGACGCCGTCTTTTCGGCAAGCCAATCGGGATGATATTTCTTCACGATGCCGTCAATGATCTCCTTCTTCTCGGCGTAGCCCACCTTGCGGTTGGCGTTCTCGGCTACAGCATAAGGATTGTCCTTGTCAAACTCAATACCCCATTCAAAAAACAGCTTGAGGCGTACCTTCATCGGGTGCGCGCCTGTTTTCATAACCACAAACTGACCTTTGGGCATGGATTTCAGCTCGTCGGGAGTCATCAGCGGTCGCTCGATCATTTGCAAGGATGCCGAGGGATCGTTCTTTCCTCGGCTGACCGATCCTGACATAACGGTACGGCTGCCGAGTGCTTTTGAGAGTATCTCTGCCGAGGAACTGTTGGGAGCGAAGCCGCCGAAGATGGTGAGCTGTGTGTTGTCCACGATGATCTCCGCGCCCTCCTTGCCGTAGTTCTTGTCAAGCTGCGAGAAGGACTGAATGATCGGCACGATCTGCAGACGACGGGAACGGGATGCGCTGAACATCATCTCGGCATCCTGAATCTTTGGGAGCGTACCGTACTCGTCGCAGAAGAACACACAACGGTTCTTGAGCTTGCCGCCTTGCTCGTCGGCTACGGCAAGTATCTCACGGTAGAGCTGCTGAATGATGAGTGAGATCATAAAGAAGGTGTTGGGGTTTTCTTCCGGCATGATCACGAAGATAGCGGACTTCTCGGAACAGAACTTCTCGGCATCCACCTCGGTGTCAAAGCACAAGAGCTGTTCCAGCTCGGAGTCAAGGAATGCATTGAGGCGGGAGAGGGCTGTGGACATAACGCTTGCCATGCTTTGCTCACCGCCGTTGAGAGCCGATCCCGCATACCACTTTGCCTTGTGATCTTCGGGGAGCATCTCCATGAGCTGCTGAAACTGATTCTTTCCTTTCTGATTGGAGGGAGCGAGAAGCTCTTGGATGATCTTGAATACCGACACGATGTGGCGTTTGCTCGGCTCACAGAACTCGGCAACGAGCAGAATGGTCGCCGTGAGCAGACCTTCGGCGGAGTCGTAAAAGTATGCGTTCTGTCCGAAGGATGCCGCATCCATACCCGATAGGATGATGGTCTTGGCAATGATCTTGGCGTACTTTTCGGCTTTCGCCTTATACATAAGCTGATCGGGATTGTCACGGTAGAGGTCGGTATATTTGTTGACGAGATGGAGGAGATTGTTTCCGTTGGAGCGCGTGGGGTTACGGAGGTCGATGACCGACACCTGATATCCGTAGTCCTTGGCGATGTTACCGTAGTTGCGCATAACGTCGCCCTTGGTGTCGGTGGAGAGGAAGGACATTCCCGACGCGCAGGCGTACTCAATGCACGGGTAGAGCCAATATGCCGTTTTACCGACACCCGCCGCGCCGATCATAAGGGCATGAACGTCGCCTGTGTCGATCAGAGCCGTGGTCTTGCGCTTGTTGCCAACGCATCCCACCACGATGCCTTGGGGGAGCGCATCCTCCACGATCTCGCTATCCTTCTTACTGAAGCGTTTCTTTTTGATGAGACGGGACATGGACGGTGTCTGTCCGTTCTTCGCCTGCTTTCTCCATTTCTGCGGAGTAAACGGGATGTGGCGGTAGGTCTTGGCGATCTCGCCCTTGTTCGCCCACCGCGCCGTTCCGTGCTGACCGTCGCCTACGGTCTTGCTTTTGATGTGGTTTAGGTTATAGATGTGATTCAGCAACGTGACACCGCCGAGGACGGTTGCCATAAGTGCGCCGATCACGATCAACAGCGGAATGCTTGACATGGTGTGTTTACCTCACTTTCGGTATTGGTCGGGGGATATAATAAGTCCTCGTTCCAATCCTTATGGGACGGGACGAGGACTTCGGTTGGGATTCCTTGCGCGTATAGCTTTGGAGATATGCGGTTGATTGCCTTTCTGCCACCGTCATCGTTGTCGAGGCAAAGGCAGACGGTCTTGATGCTCGGATTGTCTTTCATCATTTGGAACAGCACCCGATCCGACACACCGCAGGCGGCGGCATAGCTGTGCTGTTGCCATCCGTCCTTATGCATGGAGATGTAGGACAGCATATCTATCGGTGCTTCAAACAGATAGAGGCGGTCGCTCTTGCCACTCCAATGGAAGGAGTATTCGGGCGTACTGCTCGGCTTGTTGCCACGGAAGGTTGACTCCGTTCCTGTGCCTCGGTAGCTCGCATGGCGAGGTGTGCCGTCCTTATCGTAGCCGACGAATACAGCGTTGTGATGCTTTTCCGATTCGTAGATCATACCGTGCCGGGCAAAGGTGTTCAGCACGTCCTTGTCGATACCACGCTTTGTTAAGAGGTACGCATAGACACGGCGCATATTATCGTTGCGGGGCGGTAGCTCGAAGGGTTCGGTGGATTCCTTTCTCGGTACGGCTTCTGCCATGACGAGCGTGCCGTTAGCACCTCCGAGGAGGTACTCCATCGCTTCGGGATAGCTTTTGTTATAGTATTTGCGGACGAAGTCGATGGCATCGCCGCCTTTCTGTTCGTATTGGTGAAACCATAGGTTGCCACGGATGGTGACCTTCTCCGAGCCATCGCGCCACTCATATTCCGAGCCGGATCGCTTGAGTTGCTCTCCCTGACTGCGGAGCAGTTCGCAGAGATCGGTTCGCCGTGCCTGCTCCTTTTGTTGATCGGTATAGTGAATATATGCCAATGTGTTAACCTCCTTTATCCGAGTTTGAGACCTTGCGCCTGCTTTTTCTCGTTGATCTGTCGGCGGAGCTTACGATCCACGCAACCCGCGCCGCCTCGATCATCGTTCAAGTTATTCTGCAACAGCCTGCCGAGGTGATGGAAGAGGCGGAACACGCCCATCCCCGCAGACCAATTTCTGTTGTTCTTTATGTTGTGGAGAAGCTGCTCTGCGTACTTGTTTCCGTGTTCAGCAGAGGCGGTCAGATATTCGATTGCCTTATCGTAATCTTGCGGGATGTCCTTGCCGTAGAGATAGAGCTTGCCGAGTTGGTATTCGGCATAGTCATTGCCACCCTCGGCGGCAATCTCGAAGTGCCGTATGGCTTTGGCGATATCCTTGTGTGCATCCTCGGTCAGCCGTATCTTTCCCGCAAGGTAGGCGGCATAGGGATTCTTCTGTGCCGAGGCTTTTTCAAGATATTCAAGAGCTTTCGGGATATCCTGTTCGGTCAGCTCTCCACGGTACAACAGCTTTCCGAGAACATATTGCGCTTGGGAGAAACCGCTGTCAGCGGATTCTTTCAACAGCCGAAGGGCTTCGGGAATATCTTGCGGAAGAACATCGCCGTCGAGCAGAGCCTTGCCGAGGGTATATGCCGCATAGCGGTTTCCTTGGTCGGCAGATCGGCGGAGCAGATCCTCGGCACGTTCCGCATCCTGTTCGGTGTCCTCGCCCTTGAGGAGAGTTTTTCCAAGGAGATATTCCGCATACGGATTGCCGTCCTCCACCGCTTCTTCAAGCCATCGCAGAGCGTAGTCCACGTTCTGCGGAATGTGTTCGCCTTTAAGGAACAGCTTGCCGAGCAGATATTTTGCGACGGTGTTGTTCTGCTTTGCCGAGTCGATGAGGTGTTCCACCGCACGGTTCGGATCATAGTCCTCGCTGTCCTGATCGAGCAGTTCCTTGGCTCGGCGGTACAGCTCCAATTTGTTTTTCGGCTCCTGATCCTCATCTTGTTCCACCTCATCCTCGGTCGGCTCACGGTCGAGGATGTTTTCTTCTTCGGGTTCTTCCACAATGTCAAGACCGAGGGCAAGGTTGAACGCTTCGGTGACGATGGCATTGCGTATGCTTTTGAATTCCTCGTTCTGCGACAGCGGAATCCTTTCGGGCATGGTCTGCGTATAGGTTTTGAGGATATTTTCTTTCTGCTCATACCATAGGTCATAGAGCTTTGCGATCCTCTCGTCCTTGGCAAGCTCATCGACGATACCGTTTACAAGATTTTTGCATGATTTCGGGAGGTATCCGTACACCTTTTTGCCGGAGTAGTCGGACAGCTCGTCGGCAAGCTGACGGAGCATCAGCTCGACGGTTTCATTTTCATAGACTCCGCGGTTGATGGCTTCGATGATCGAGGCGATCTGCTCCTTGCTGACACGCTTCAACTCATCTCGGTGCGCCGTCTGCTCACGGTAGATGTAGTATAGGTCTTGCTTGAATATTTCGTGAGCGTAGTTGGCTTTCATTTTTACGAGACCTCGCTCGGTCATGTACGGCTCTTTGCCGACCGAGTAAGAGATGAGGTGGATGTGAGGATGGTTGCCCTCGTTATGAAAGGCGGCATACCAACGCAGATCGGCAAGAGGGATGCCCATGCTCCCCGCAAGCTTGTCTGCCTGACTGCGGAGCATATCCCGCCACGCCTTTGCGTTATCGTAGCCGAGCCTTTCGGCATCCTCACGGCGCAGAGAGATCACGGTGGTCCAGACGAGACCTTGATGCTCGGCAACTGTTTTCGATATCTCGGATAGATTGATCGGCGTATCGTCCTGAGAGAACAGACCGTGAGAGCCGAGCTTCTCCACGCGCGGACGCATAGCGATGTAGCCAACGTAGTTTTCTTTTCGCCCGATGAGATCCACGTTCTCGTCGATAGCTCGGCTAATGAACTCCGAGGCGTTATATTTTGTTTTGCTTTCGCAGTAGTCCTGATACTCGAAGCTGTCCTTGGTGTCGGGAAAGTCACGGATGAGCTTTGCGATGAGCCGTTGCTGTTCGACGGTGGCGTTCTGATGCTTCCATGACTCATCGCATTTCTCAACGCCCTCGCGCGTAGCAATATATTTTACGAAATGCTCTCCGTGCTTCGGCGTACCCGCTTTGATATACCGCCACTTCAAAATCATTCGTGCCATCGGTACTATCCTTTCTGAAACCTACGGGCATCCTCAAAGGATACTTTTCCGTTGAGCCGCTTGACCTCGCTGACGCAGAGGCCTTGCAGTTGTGTGAGACTATCCTCATCGATCTCGCTGTTGGCTGCCGTGACATGGAGCATCATCGAAAGCTCCACCGCCATTTTGAACAGCAATCCCGCCATGCGATTTTCGAAGCTGTCGAGCGTACCCTTGACGGTAGAGAGGATGACGGACGGAAAATACTCACGGTAGTTCTCGGCGGTTAGATATCCGCAATAAAAACTGATCGCCTTTTCTATGAACTCCGACTTGCTCTTGCATCCGTCATCACGGTAGAGTGTTTCCACTCTTTTCATGGTTTCGGGATACGTCCATAGGGCGAATTTTTGCTTATCCTTTGGATCGGCCATGTTTTTGCTCCTTTCTGCCGTATTTACGGGTACAACCCCCGAATAAAGCCACGCCACGCTTATGCTTTCCGTAACCGTGACTCCTTGACCGTAAAAACGGGCGATTTGCAACCCCTTAGCTTTGAAGCGTAAAAAGTCCTTCTGCAGTCGGCGTTGCCGTCTGCTGTGAGAGGCGCAGAGGTGCTTTGCAACCCCTGCGCTTATTCCTGCAATCCAATCGGACAGTGTAAAACTGCCCGATTTTCGCTCTCTCCGTACCTCTCGCAAATCGCCTCATTTTCGCTTGTTTTGCCTCTCTTGGGTGGTTTGCCCGACCTCGTCCTCCAAACCGCCACACAGGGCGACACGGTGGCTCACGGGCGGTTACTGATCCGCGCTCTTGTTCTCGTCGGGATTACTCACGGCAGAGGCTGTGGACGGTTTCGGTTTCTTCGCCTTGGGAGGAGTCGGTGCGACTCCCGAACGCAGATCGAGGAACTCACGAACACCCGCAGGCACGGTCTTGGCGTAGAGGGTGTCGAGAGCCTTTTCGAGTTCGCCCTCGACCGTCTGCCCACGCTGTTCAAGATACATCTTGAGCGCGGAGAGCTTCTCGTCCTCGAAAGACACGCTGATGGTTGTTTTCTTCATAGGGATCACTCCTTACATTTTGAGATTGGGGGATAGCGCATGAGCCGTCCATGCTTCTTCATCGTAGCTGCACCCGCGCCTGCTCATCTGATCGCAGATGGAATCTCCGAAGTCTGTTCCGTCGAGGCAACAGTTTTGCAGACTTGCGTAGCAGAGATCGCAGGCATTGAACTGTGCGTTGCTGAAATTGCTGTGCGTGAACGTACCGCCGAAGAGCTGTGAGTTGCGGAACACCGCATCCTTGAAGTTGACTTCCTCGGAGTACACACCCTCGGCATGACAGTTATAAAACTTCGCGCCCTCGCAGTCGGAAAAATTCAGCTCGGTGCGATAGAGATTGACCTCTGCCAGCTTCGCTCCGTTGAAGTTTGCGTTCATGAGATTTTTCAGCGACAGATCCATTCCTCGGATCACGCAGTTTGAGAAGTCGGCTTGCTTGCCGCCTGCATCGTTCAGCCATAGGACATGGTCGGCGCACATAGCCTCCACTTCCTCTTGGCTCAGCACTCGCAGATCGCTCTCGTCCTCCATGCGAACGTACTCCGGTGCAAGGTAGAGATAGAGTTCATCGGTTTCCCAATTGCCCTCGATGAGTTCGATCTCTTTTCTATCGAGCAGAAGATCCTCGATGACCGTAGGAGCCATCATCTTGCCATTCGATAATTTGTGGAGCGTATCGGCTGTCAGCGTATAGCGACCTTCGGTCTGATCCTCGATGCTTTGCTTGATGACGAGATCGGCAACGGCAGAAGCAATAAGGCTCTGCGAGTCCACCGTCTGCAATCCCTCGTCCATAATATTTGCGCCGAGCATTCCGAGCATATCCTCAGCCTGTTCTTCCTCGGAGAGAAAGTTGGGAGCGTTGGCGGCATAAACGGCTTGCTCCACCAAGTCCTCGGCTGTGATGGTGTCGGCGGTTTCCTCGATCTCCTTTTGGTGTTCTTTTTCTGCTCGGTCGAACAGCTCGTCGAGGCTGTCGATGCTGAAGTCGTGCAGTTCATCCTTGGTCATCCCGATCTCCACGTGGAGGTCACGGAACAATCCCTCGTCGCTCGTTTGGTGATCGAGAAACCATCCGATAAAGTTACCGAGGAGTTCTGTTTTTCTTCTGTCTGTCATGGTGCTGTGGTTACCTCCGTTTCATTTGTGTCGGGCAGCTCGGTTTCCTCGGGAGGTGGTTCGGGTTCGATATGCTCATCACGCATTCTCTGCACGGCAGAGGTAAAATCCGAGGCGAGGATATTCGTTCCAAAGGCTGCATTGACCTTGGCGATGAGATCCTCGTCGCTCTGTCCTTCTGAAAAGCATCCGACGAGCGTATCCGTAAATCCTTCCTCCGAGCCACGGGTGAAGAGCGCAAGCGAATAGATCGCCTGCGCCTCCTTGACATTCAGATGGCTATATCCTGCGGACAGCATCTTTTCCTCGATCTCGGTCATCACGCCCGATGCCGAGGATTGGTTCTCCACGATCATCTCTTGCAATCGGTCTATATTCAGATCCACCCCTCCCGTAAAAATTCCGAGGAGCGCGATGATCGGCATGGCGATAATAACCACCACGCCGATCACGATCCCGACCACCTTTTTGAGTGCCTTGGGGTTGGTCGCAATATAGGTCGCAACCTTTTTGATGATCGGTATGAGAGCGGGTGCCGCCATTAACGCCCACCCGCCTTTCCGAAGAGCGCCGCCTTATAGTCGGGAGCTTTGACCTGAAGCAGATACCTCTCGTTTCCGCAACGGTAGAGGCACGTTCCTCTTTCGGGATACTTGATCAGCTCGAACTCGCTCGGCTCGACCTGCAGGGCATCCATATATTCCTTGGGATTGATCTGTCCGGCATTGAAGAGGAAGTGGTGCGTGGGAATGCTGAACAGAGGCTTGGTGAATTCACGGATGCTCGGAATGAGGAAGTCCTCAATGTTCTGCGACGCCAGCACCACAGAGGAGTTCTTCTTGCGGACGCGCTTCATGCAGTTGCGGATATACTCTATGGCGGTCATGTTGGTGAGGAACAGATACAGCTCGTCCACCGATGCCACGGTGTTGCCCTTGCCGAGGAGCTGATTGCTCATAAAGGACAGAATATTGAACAGCATCGCATCCTTGAGGCGTTTGTTGCTGTCCATGAGTCCTTTGACTCCGAAGCAGAGGAAGTCGCCGTCGGTGATATTGGTGTGTCCGTTGAAATACTTGCTCTCCGAGCCGACGCACATGGAGTTGATACCGAGGCAGACCTCCTGCAGAGTTTCCTCGGTATAGAGGTATTTCCTCTGCTTATCGTAGGTCATATATTCTTCCTCGCACAGATGATAGAAGTCCTCCATCGTGGGATAGTCGGTGGGGCGGAGCTTATCATAGTCGGTGAAGTCGGTGATCCCGAATCGCGCGTAGAGCTTTGCGAGGAGGATTTCGATGGTGTCGAGCTGACTGTCGTTGAATTCCTTATAGCAACGGAAAAAGTCCTTGAGGAATGCGATGTGCTGTGAGAGCCTTGTCACCTTACGGAATGCTTCGGGCGAGTCGCCGTCCGTGTCCTCCGTGCCATCGCTCCACGCCTTGGGTTCAAGCGGGTTGATGGTATATGCTCCCGAAAGGAAATCAATATAGCACCCGCCGAGACTCACGCACAGATCCTCATATTCGGCTTCGGGATCGAGGCAGATGATGCTCTTGCCGGATTCACGGAGATTGGTGAGCAACAGCTTCATGAGGTAGCTCTTGCCCTGACCGCTGTTTCCGAGAATGAGAATGTTGCTTGTGGTCTTGTCCTCGGCACGCTTGTCGAAGTCCACAAGGATATTTGTGCCGTATTTATCGCGCCCGATATACAAGCCGTGGGAGTCGGTCTTGCCCGAATAGTTGAAGGGATAGAAGTTCGCCGCCGAGCTTGCAGGCAGTACGCGCTCATACTGCGATCCGAACTGATTCGAGCCCACGGGCAGAACAGACAAAAATCCTTCTTTCTGTCGGAGAGTCAGTCTGTCCACCGAAATCTTGGCGCGGGTCAGCTCCATGCCGACCTCGCTCTGCAATTCCTTGAGCGATTCGAGGCTCTTGGCCTTCAGCTCAATGAACACCGAGCAATGCAGAAGCGGTTCTTTGTTGCGATTGAGGGTGGCGGCAAGCTCCATCACGTCCTGAAGGTTGCCCTCGGCTTCGATGGCATCGTTCACGTCATCGGCAACGCGCTTCATCTTGTTCTTGCGGGTTGCATTCTGAATGATGCGCCTCTGCTCCATGTGTTCGACGAGACGGTGATAGATGCGGAGCGTAACACCGCTTTTATCGGCAAGGGACGAGAGGATCGCCAGTTCCTCGGTGGAGGGCGGATACTCACGGATCACCCACGCCGAGCGATAGCTGTCGCCTACGATATAGTGGTCGGTCATAAACTTGATCGTGCCGGGGAGGATGCAGTCGAAGAAGTCCTTTGTGCGGATTTCCTCCAACTGTTCCTCGGTCAGCACCTTGGGCTTTCTCTTAAACATTACGCATCGCCTCCTTCTTCGTCGAGATACTGAATGCCGTCGGCATCCGACATCAGCTCGCCCTGCATGGATGCCTCAAAATACAGAGCGAGGAATCTCTTGATTTCCTGTTTCTTCATACGGTGAACCTCGAAGCCCTGCTCGGAGATGGTCTTTTCGATCTCGTTGGCTCTCTTGAACACCTGAGACGGCTTGAGGTTACGGCATCTTGCCGTAAAAATGAACTGTCGCGCGGTCGCCATCTCCATCTGCACCGCATCGAGGAACACGATGTCCTTTTCGAGCAGACCTCTGACCTTGAGATTCGGCTCTTTCTCGATCCTGTCCATGAGGTAGAGTTTGTTGTCATCGAAGCACTCCGAGGAATCGGTGACGGTGATCTCAATGTCGGTTTCGGTGGATAGGACGAGCTTTAGCTGCCTGATCTTGTTTTCGATATTCGCCGCCGACAGCACCGAGATATTGGTGGGGGTTACGAGGTAATATAACAGCTCGCCACGGTTTGTGACGATGCCGTAATCGGTGAAGGTCTTGATGCCGATGAGATCCTGCACCGACGCGCCTTTTTTCTTTGTCTGCGGGGCAGTTTTTGACTGCGTTTTCTTCTTTGCCACAGTCGGTCACCTCCATTCATAGTACTGCTGTGCGGATATGAAGTACCGCACGGCGTATTTGATAAAGTCAAGGATGGTCATATCATCCTTGCGGATGGTGAGGAATCCGAAGCAGAGGGTTGCTGCTCCGGGAATCAGCCATCCAAGCTCCACCGCCGCCACTACCGAGAGCAGTGCGCCGATGGCGAGAATAATAAAATCCCGCATTCCCCAAAGCCACATATTCGCCTTGGCCTTGAGGTTCTGCGGGTACAAAAATCTTGTCATAGCTTGCCTCCTTATCTGCCCGCAATCTTTGCCACGGAGCGAGTCAGATTGACCGCCGTGGTGGTTGCGTGAACAACGCTCATCATATTGACCTTGACCGAGGAATCGAGTCCGAACTGCTGTGCAATGCGAGGCACTTCGTTAGCCGCAAGCATAATGCCGAGTCCGAGGAGCATATTTCCGGGGAAGGTGATGAGTCCGAGGAACAATAGGGTTGTCTGCATAAATGCCGTGAGGCAGATCGCCGCCACTTGCTTCATCCATTGCACGAAGCCGTCCGTATATCCTCTCGGTACGGAGAACATATACAACGCTCCCACCGACATCTGCACGAGCAGAATGCCTCCGCGCTTGATATTTTGGAAAAATATCTTGACCACGCAGTACGCAAATGCAATCAGCACAAGAATATTGAGCAGGCTCGACTGTGTCGCCGCGCCTTGGAATCCTCCTGTCAGCACACGCAGGCTCATGTCGGCAATGTCCACCGACTGACCGTTTGCAAACAGCCTTGAAAGGTCATGGGAGAAGGTGTTTTGCAGAGAAATGCAGAAACGATATAGCTCTATGGGAACAACGCCGATGAGCGAACACGCAAAAAATCCCTTGAGAATATTGAGAACGGTATTTTTGATATTCGCTCTGCCGCTTTGATATTCGATTGCCACGTCGAAGATGGCAACGACAACGCCTGCGATAAACAACGCCCATCCGAAGAGCGTAAACAGATGGACGGTGGCTTGCACCCATTTGAGGTCGAATATCTCCGCGCCCATGTTGCCCATCATCGTAAAGAAGTCGGCAACCGCGCCGTAGATGGTTTCGTAAAACCATTTCATCATCGTGTTCCATATCGTATTGGATATCTGCTGTCCTATCCCGCTGAAGGCGTTTGCTATGGCATCGGTGATCCCGTTTATCAGATCTTGAAGCCAATCAAACATTTCGTTTTACCTCCGTTCTCCGCAGGCGGCGAACCGCCTGCGGCTTGATATTTCGCTGTGTGTTCGGTCATCAGATACCGATGATGTTCCAAATATAGAGGGGTGCTGTGAGCGTGAACACAAGGCAGGCAAACAAAATGGCGGGCGCGGCGAATTCAAACTGGCCGTGCTTGCGATAGTCAAAGTATGCCGTGCCGAGCTTCACAAACAGAAGGATGGCAAGGATCAAGTCCACAATGGGAAAGATGACGTTGTTGGTCACCTGCTTGATCTGCCCCTTGGCAGAGTTCCATGTGTCCTCGACGGCTCCGGCAACGTCACCCGTGGGAGTCGCGGCGAAAGCGGAAACCGACATGATGGAAACGAGGAGCGCGACCATTGCCACGCAGATGAGGAGCTTTGCGAGCTTCTTGTTCTTCATGATCTTATTCATATTCTTTTTCCTCCGATCTTTTTGTTGATTTCGTGGTAGCGGATTTTCTTCATTTTGATATTGAGGTTTTGGCAGAAGCGTATCTCTGCCTGCATACCTTCGGTCACCTCATCCCCGAAGATCCACATTTCGTCGCAGAACCACAAAAGACTCAGCCCTGCCGCCATGCCGATCTCGCGCTCCTTTTCGATATTGTCATCGAGGCAGAGAGCGTAAAAATGCGGGACGACAGGAGCCGTTCCGCACTTGAGGGCATATTCGGTATAGGTCTTTACGAGTTCGAGGTTCTCGCTGACATTGCCTCCGAGGGGCGCACAGATATATACTTTCTTCATCATGCGCCTCTCCATCTCTTTCTTTTCATGCTGTGTTACCTCCGTTCTTATCTTGGGTTCGGGACGGGAGCATCACGCCATATTTATCATCACCTCGCTTTTTCGGATAATGGTATATCAGTTCAGTCCTTTCATCGTGATCCCCTCGGTTTCTTCGGGGGATGCGGTCATCTCGGAGAGCTTTTGCTTTGCCCATTCGGGCAGATGCTCATCCTTGACCACGCCGATGAGTTCCGAACGCTGATAGTAGGTTTCTTCGCCGTCCTTGAGAAACTGCCCGAAGACCTTTCGCCCACGGGAGTTCGGACGGCAGCCAAATCCACCCTCCGCAAGGAACAACTGATCGTCGGGGGTCTTATACTGATCCTTCAGAATATCGGGGCGAATGGCAACGACCTTGCCCGTATAGTCAATCTCGCCGCCTTGCTCGGATTCGCAATGGGAGGAATCGAACAGTCCAAGCTCTTGCCACGCCTGACGCGCTTGATCAATGAACAGATTCGTAAGTCCGGGATGTGCGCTAACGGAAAAGTGCCAACGGTTTTCATCACGGGGGATATGGAACGTTCTCGCCCATTTCTTGTTGTCCTCACTGAATCGTCCGTCTTGCATATTTTCACGGACGGTGTTGGCAAGCACCCAATTAAGTCGGTCGTAGCCGAATCGCTCAATAACCGCCTTGGCGATATCGCCATCCAAACGATTATCGTGATAGCCGTCCTTGATGGCTTCTTCGATGGCTCTCGCGCATGAGCAGTTTTCTTTATGACTCTCCCGCCACAGATCGCGCTCATTCCACCGTACCGCTTCTTCGAGCGAATAACGGTAGAGAGAGGTATGTTCAGTCATGGCTCACACCGCCTTGCATTTCTGCCCATCGCACCGAAAGGTGAACAAGCGCGGCTCTTTGCTGTTCGGGAGAGAGACCGTTGAGGAAATCGAGGAGGGTGACCTCATCATCCTTTTTCGTGGGTTTTGCCTTTTCACAGTCGCAGATGCGCTCTCTGCGGACGATAACGGTTCTGCCGTCGCTGCCCTCGGTGAAGGACAGCACGTCGTTATAGGCGAAGCCTACCTTCTGTCTGATCTCATAGGGGATGGTGATTCTTCCTCTCTTACCGAGGATTCGGAGTAATTTGGCCATATATCAAAGCACCTCGCTTTCTTCGCATTCTTCATTGATCGGGCAATCCTCGCAGATGCCGTCGCATACATAGTTGGTTGTGTCGGGTTCGACAGTGATGACGATTCTTCCTTCTTCTGCCGTGAGCTGCACGAGATCACCGTCCGTGATGCCTGCCTCAACGAACAGCTCCACGGGGACGGAAAGCAGAACGCAGTCAATGCTCAATTTCGGATTTTGCATGAAATAATACACTCCTTTAATACTTTTTCGTAGTTGAATTCATTGTCTATCTCGCTGAACAGCGTGAGCTGCTTCGGCTTTTCTCGCTCTCGCTCATACAGATCGTAGTTGGCTATGAGAAGCTCCTTGAATTCCTTGCCTGCCTCATAACGCTGTGCCATCGAATGCGCCCTTGAAAAATCGAAAAACGAGAAGCCCTCGTAAAGCTGACGGATTTCGGGACAGTCGTTATAGGACAAGAGAAACTTTCCTTTGATGCCTGCAAGGGTATCCCGCAGGCGCACGTGATCCTCCCATCCGAAGCCTACCGCATACATATCCTCGGTGGAGTAGTAGGGCGGATCGGCATAGAAGAAGGCATCGGGGCGGTCGTAGTGCTTGATGAGGGTTTCAAAGTCCTGATTTTCGATCACTACGTTTGCCATGCGATCTTCGAGTTCTCGGATGAGAGCGAACAGCCTGCGGATGTCGCAGGGCTGTGAGGCAAAGGATTTGCATCCGCTTGAATAGCTGTAGCGGAGCAATTTGAGGAACATCGCGGCACGGCGCACGTCGTGATCCTCGGTGATACGTCTGCGTATCTCTGCAAGCTCCTTGGCTTCGGGCGGTGGGAACAGTATCTCGGTTAGCTGCAGTTCCTCGTTCATATACTTATCGTCGAAGGCTTCATGCTCAAAAAATTTCTTTATGGCTATGAAGTCCTCACGGGAGTTGAGGTTGCAGAAGCCGATCTCTCGGATCGTCGCCATCGTCCTCTCCTTCATGCATCGGAACAGATTGACGAGGTTGCGGTCAAAATCGTTATACACCTCAAAGGGATGTATCTCCGGCTTACCGAGCAGTACGCTGCCCGAGCCACCGAACACGTCGATAAATCTGCCGTATTTCGGTGGAAACACCGCATAGAGGATATGGAGAATCGAGGATTTGTTGCCCACCCTTGAAACGGGGGTTTTAATGGTGATCACCTCACTTTCGTGGGGTATCCATCGCTCCCGAAACAAAAAAAGACGGTATCAATCGTTTCGGGGCGATTGATACCGTCTTGGGTTACTTACGCTGATGGAGTTGGTTGCGGAGCTGTCGGATTTCGCGCTCATAGTGATTGGCTCGGTTGATCTGCACACAGCAGAGGACAACCGTGCCGATGCACCCGCCGATCAAGAGTCCGGCGAGAAACCAAAGTAATGTTGCCATATTGTTTTTTCCTTTCTGTCGGTTAATTTATCGACGAATCGCCATTCCTTCGTCATAGTCCTCGTCGAAATCCTCGTCGTAATCTTCCTCGAAGTCCTCGTCCTCATCGTAGTCCTCATCCATATCCTCCGCAGAGGTGATATTGACATATTCTCCGATGATGCCGAGTGCCTTGTCGTAATTGTCGGAGGCATAGACGCGCTTGGTCATTTCGGAGGCTTCTTCGGTCATTCCGTTCTCACGGAGAGTCCTCGCGGCAAGTCCAACGAGGTTGAAGATGTTACCGTCCTCTCCTATGAGGGCGCAGTCGGGTTTTGTTCTTTCTGCGGGGATGTCTTGGCTCTGATCAATGAAACCGCCGAGGCGGTTGGGAACGTAGTCCGAAAGCCAAGTACCGCCAAACTGTCCGTAAGAACGGAGCCGCCACATGGCGAGCTTTCCCGCATCCAATTTGGCATCCTCAAAGGGATACAGTATGCACGTCACGCCGTCGTGCGTGAAAGCGGAGCAATTCTCGAATTTTGTGCCGTCGAGAAGGATTCCTTCGTCGGTGAGCATACCGTTGATGCCGTCCACCCATTCGTTGAGATCGCCTCCGCATCCCTGCAAAATAAGACCTTCCTTGTTTTTCATCGCCCGAAGATCGTTGGCGTTGATCTGTGTGATGCTCATTATTTCATTCCTCCCATCGTAAGCTTTTGTTCGCTCTTGCTTTGCTCCAAGTCCTCGTCCTGATCCTCGGTCTGCTCCTGTTCGGTCTGCTGTTCCTCATAGGGGACGATCTCATAAAGAGAACGCCCACGGGCAGAAACAACACCGTAATCGGTTGCCGTTGCGCCGAGCCTTGAGAGCAGTCGGTCGCCCTCGTTTCTTGTGAGGAGCGTATCGAACCAATGGCTGTCGAGGCGGGAGTCCATGTGGCGGAGTATATATTCTCTGAAAAAGTCCGAGGAATCGTCCACCATATACGAATGCTCATATTGATGCAGATTTCTTGCGATGTCGAGAATATCCTCGATCTTGGACGGTTCTTCAGCGGAGAGTACCGCCTTGAATTTAACCTGATCGGCAGGTGTCATCTCTACCATCATCTCCGCAAGGCTGTTGAGAGAGTCGAAGTCCTGCATATCCCCGAAGTGATCGGATTCGATCTGCGGGACGGAGGATTCAAAAGCGTAATATACACAGCTTCGGATATCGCTCATGCCGAGTTCGTCGGTAACCGCTTTGATCTCATCCTCGGTTGCGGGGAGCGAGAGCCATACTGTCTTGGAGTTCAGCTCGTCATCCTCATAGATGGGCGGATGGGTGACCTCCAAGCGGAAAGCGTACCAAGTGGACACATCGCTCTGCGGGAGCTGCTGACCGTCATATACCTTTGGGTGTTCATATTCGCCTGCAAGGATATATTTGCCGTTGACATATACGCCGTCATCCAAGCCTCGCTGAAGCCTGCCGACTGCGGCGGGATCGATCAAATATAAGGACTGTTCGGGGATCGCCGCCACGTCCTCATGGAGATCGTTCTCAATGACAAACTTTCCAAGCTCGATATCGTTGCCGACATTTGAAAGCACCGACACATCGAGTCCGTAGGTAAGGTTGATGAGGTCTTTCATGCTGACGAGTTCTTCCTCATCTCCATGAATGATTTTGGGAGCAACCGCTTCGAGGATATCGCATTCCTCGTCGGTCAGCGAGTCGAGCCGTTTGGCAAGGAAGTTCAGCTCGTCGATGGTCGCGCCGTCGATCCTGATCTGCGTGAGTTCGGGCAGACGCGGACAATCGAGGATGGCGATGTCATGATAGGCGTTATCATTGTCTGTGATCCTTGCTTTCTGATAGGCATCCCGAATCTCATGTTCCTCGGCAGGCAGTTCCACGTAACCGTAAAACCATCCAACGCCTTGGGGATTCTCCTTTGCAAGTTCTATCTTTATTGTTTTTGCCACGGGGTTCACCTCCTTACATCGTCATTTTGAAGCCCAGCTCCTGTTCGGGTTCTTGGGTTTTCATGCGGATGAGATCCTCGTCGAACAGATCGGTCTGCTTTTGGACGATCTCCTGATCGAGCAGCTCAAAGGCACAGTATTGAGCGCCGCCGATATGGACGAATTGCATATCCCCATCGAGAAGCTGCTTTGTGTCCTGTGGTGTGATACGGATATTGCCGTCGGGTGTCATAATGTCAAAGGTGGAGCTTGGGTTTTCAAGGAGTGCGCCACGGACGGTATTCGCCAGCTTCTCTTGCTCCGCAAGCCATTGATCCATGCGTTTGATGCCTTGGGACACAATGGGCGTAAACCTCTCCGTATCCATACAGATTTCCCTGAACTTCGAGCCGTATTCTTCGAGCAGGGAGAGATCATCGCAATCCATAAAAAATCCGCTTGATTCGCAGTCAAAGGCAAAACGGCGGAGGTTGGGATCGCCCTCGAAGGCTTGGCAAAATGCCGCCTCCCATTCATAGCCGTTGCCGTGGGTTTGAAATCCTCGGCTGTCGACGGGTGGCTCTCCAATCTCCAAGGCGTAGGCATCAAATGCCTTTTGTCCGAAGTCCTCATATTCGCCGCTGATGAAACCAAGTGGGAGGCAGAGGCTGAACTTCCCATCATCGTGATCTACGATATAAAACGGAGGGTTTTCTTCGTTGAACGCTTCAATGCGCTCCTTTACATTCATCGGTCATCACTTCCTTTTATAATTTGATATTGTTCGTTGAGAGCAAGGATTTTTCTGCCTATAGCAGAAATGACGGGAACGCTGACCGCATTGCCCGCCATCTTATATAGGTGTCCGTCCTTGAGTCCTGTGGCTTCGGCACGGCGGAACTGCTCGTCCGTAAATCCTTGAAGCCGCCAACATTCCACGGGCATGAGCTTTCGGATGCGACCTCTGTGCCATACGCCGTGGCGGTCTTGCGCCGTGATGGTGAACATCGGCTCGTCGGGTTCTTTCACGCGCCGTCCTTGCTGACGGACGGTTTCTCGGTCGGGTGTGAGGATGGCTCTCGGAGCTTCGTCCTCGATCAGCACAGCCGAGTGTTCGCCTCGATGGTTGCTGATGCCCGAATCCTGACGGGCTGTGATGCACCTTGCGTGATCGGTGATGACGGGATTGACATTCATGTCTATAAAATACAGTCCTGTCTTGCCGCCCCAACCGCCTGCACCCGCGCATTGGGTGCAGGCTATTCCGTCTGTTTCGTAGACGCGCTGTCCTTGCGGTCCGGGGATAAGTTGCTTGAGAGCTTGCGCATCGCCGCAGGCGAGAGGAAATACTTGTCCGGCACATCTTGGTTCAAGATATCCGACAATATACAATCGCCTCCGTTGCTGTGGGACTCCGAAATGTTTGCTGTTATGCACACACCATTCGAGATGATACCCCATTTCAACAAGCGTGGAGAAGATGGTATCAAGCGTCCTGCCGCCGTCATGCGATAGCAAGCCGGGGACGTTTTCCAAAAATAAAAATGCAGGCCGTTTCGCTGCAATGATTCGGGCAACCTCAAAGATGAGAGTGCCTCGCATATCGTCGAATCCGAGCCGCTTTCCCGCAACGCTGAAGCTTTGGCAAGGAAATCCGGCACAGAGTACGTCAAAGTCGGGCATGGTTTCGGGGTTGATTTTTCGTGCATCGTCACAGTAAAATTCTCCTTTCGGTTGATAGATTGCGTTATATGCTTGGTTGGCGTGCCTGTCGATCTCACAATGACCGATGCATTCAAACCCGCCTACAGCTTCAAGACCGCTTCTGAATCCTCCGATCCCCGAAAACATATCAAAAAATCGGATTGCCATTCAGCATCCGACCTTTGTCCGTTATTGTCTTATCACCTCACATTCTCATGACCATTCCTTCGGTTTCTTCCTCATCCTCGGTGAGTTCTTCTTCCTCGGATTCCTCGTCCTCGGTCAGTTCCTCATCTTCGAGTTCTTCCTCCGATTCCTCGATCTCGTCCTCATATTCTTCCTCTGCGGCATCTTCGGTCAGTTCCTCGGTTTCTTCCTCGTCCTGATCCTCGGTCGGCTCTTGCGCCTCCGTCTGTGCCTGTCGCTCGGTGAGATCACGCTCGATCTCGTTTTCGATCAGTCCGATGACGAACTGCCTCTGTGTCATATTGTTGCGGTGCAGGTAATCCTTGATCTTCTGAAACAGATCTTCCGGTACCTGAAACGCCAAGGTACGCATCTTTTCCATTGATTTTTCCTCTTTCTGTTCAATTTTGGGATGTAACTCGTCTTGCAGAGCCATAGTGACGAAGTCTGCCATGGTCATGCTGTGCTGCTCCAAATACTGCCTTACCTCGGCATGAAGCTCCGCATCGATTTTGACGGTTATCCCTTTCTTTTCGTTAGTCGGCAATGTTTTCAGTCCTTTCTATAAATTTTTGAATGGCTTCGGTCACGATTTCCTCGACCGAGACCTCTCGCTCGGCGGCTTCGATCAGAAGCTGCTCGACCAGCGAGTCGGGAATGATGATTTCATACTCCAAATTTACCTCCTACATTTTCATGCCGAATAGTTCATCGGGTGACCATCCGAAGGTAAAATCCACATCCTCGATGTTGTCACATCGGGCAGAGAGGAAATCCTCGCGCATCTCTATGCGCAGATAAAAATAGGCGAGTTCTTCAAGGGTTGCCGTATAGGTTTCGCCCTCGCCGTAGAGATAGGCTTCGGCGTGAACGCTGACCTCGGTTTCCTCGTCGATGTCCTCCATGAATTCTTCAAATGCGGTATATCCCTCAATGTCACCAAGCTCTCTCGGAATCCCTCTTACGAGAAATTCCTTTTCCTGATCGCCTGCGGTTACCGTAACCGCAGAAAAAAGCACAGCCATATATTACATCCCTCCCATCGTATGGCCTTGATATCTCAATTCTTGGTCGGCATACATTTCGATGTATTCCTCGACCTTTCCTTGGATTTGCTCAAATTCAAGGGCATTCGGACGGTATCCGTACCACTTGGCAGTACCGTCGTTTTCCCAGATATACGGATCATATCCGTTCTTTTTGCCGATGATATCCGCAAACTTGAATGTCTGTGTGTCCACCACGCCCATTGTGCGGTTGATGATGGACAGCTTCAAAGCATCGTATTGGGAGGCGATCTTGGTGTTGATGAACTCCACCTTGGCACGGAGATCCTTGCCGATATCGCTGACCATAGCACGATGCGAGAATACGGTGTCTGCCGACAAGAGTGCCGATTCTCCGAAAAACATTTGCATTTCATGCTCGAAATAGTCCATTGCTTCTTCTCCTTATTTGAATTGAATTGCGCCGAGACCGTATCGGCGGATTGCCATTGCGTTGCAGATCACACCGAAGAGCTTCGGGGGAATGAGGTCGCCGTCGGCAAGGTCGCTGATGGTGAGGTGCTTTGTTCCAATGGCGAGATCCTTGGCACAGCAGAACAAGGCATATCCCGCTTCGGTGGTGTTGCTGATGCGGATACGGTCGTATGCGATCTCGCATCGGTCAACGTATCGGCTCACTTGATTCCACAGCCGTCCGTCTGCGGTGAAGAGATAGACCGCCGCCATGAGCGCGTTGTCCTTTTTGTTCATCTTCCTGACTGCCTCGGTAAAGGCTTCTTTGTGCTTATCATTTTTGAATTGCATGGTGTTTTCCTCGCTTTCTCTGATGTGGTGGCGGAGTCTTAACTGAAAAGCAAAATGGTTGACGGTGGAGAGTGCTTCGAGCAGAGCTTCTTTGATCGGTATCGCGCCTGCGGTGATGCGCTCCTTCATATACGGGCATTTGCCCTCGGTGCATCCGATTCCTTTCTGCCAGTGCAGACAGTATCTGCAATCGCAGTCCTTGGCGGTGTACTCGAATTTATTAAAAACGAATACGCCGTATCCTCTCGGACGGAAGTTCGGGATACGTGTCATCAACCTTTCAAGCTCTCGGTCGGTATAGGTAATGGTAAGTAGCATATTTTGATCTCCTTTTCGTTAAAATGAAAAAAAGCCAACCGTTTGGGAGCGTACTCCGTAAACGATTGGCTTGGGTGATTTACATTTTTAATTGTGGGGTGTTGTCCTGATCGAAGGACGGTTGTTCATCTGCAAGGCTTTGGTAGCCATAGGTCAGCTTTTCGAGCAGACCGTCGAGCTGCTGATCCTGTTCGTAGGTCAACGATTCGCAGTTATCTCTTGCGTAGGCGATGCACCGATAGAGCAGGCTTGCCTCATCCTCGCTGAACATTCTGTTTTTGTCCATGAGCTGTGATCGGGTGATAAAGGATTCCTTGGCGTGTTCAAAGTCGGGCGTATAATCTCCGTGCGCCACATACGTTCCGTTCCGTGCCTGTTTCCAAGTGCAGAACATAAAGCCGTGACTGCCGTATGCTCCGGCGAGAACGGTGTCGCCATATTCGGAGAATTTTCGGTATTGGCTGACCTCGGGAATTGGCATCTTGGGGGATCGCTCATATAGATTCACGTATTCACGGATGCGATAGGCTTCGTCGCTGATCGCCGTGAAGGTGTCACCAAAGTTCTGCGAGGTAACCTTGTCATCGGTATAGAGAAGTGTTCCGTCCACAAGCTGTTGACAGAGGAATACGCCGTTCTGCCTGATCGACAGCGTTCCTGTGGCTTCATCGAGCGTTCCCGTGCATCCGAGCTTCGGGAGCTTTCGCATCATTTCTTCTTGGTAAATGCTCATGTATTTTTCCTCCTGATTTTTTATTTTTGGCAAAAGAAAAAGGCACACGGATTTTTCTTTTCCATGTGCCTTGGGTGGCTGATATTCTGCACCGACAGAGTTCAAATCCCTGAACTGTGGGGAAATAGCGATTTTATATCTCCATTTTTGTATCTCGATATTTCGCTCCAAAAAACGAAAAAAGCCTTGAAAAATCAAGGCTTTTTGTGGCGATATCTTTTTTATCGCCCTTTGATGGTTGCGGGGAGGGGACTTGAACCTCCTGACCTCCGGGTTATGAGCCCGACGAGCTACCAACTGCTCTACCCCGCGATATATGATGTTGAAAGAGAATTGGTGCCGGAAACCGGGCTCGAACCGGTACGATACTTTCGTATCACAGGATTTTAAGTCCCGGGCGTCTGCCAATTCCGCCACTCCGGCGTTTATCTTGCAACGTTACATATTATATCACCTTTATATTGCTTTGTCAATAGATTTTTGAATTTTTCCTTCAATTCTTTTCGACAAGCTTATACGGAGAACGCCACAAACCACCGTTTTTCACCATTGTGTATCGGTTATTCATTTGGAATCTATCCCTTGTAACCGCGGCAAAACCAATATTCTTATACTCGCCCTTTATGAGCATATACTGCTTGAGATACCCTTCAAAGGTCATTCCGCATTTTTCGGCAACGCGAAGGCTCGCGTTATTTCCCTCTATGAAATGAATCTCGACGCGGTTCGCATCAAGCTCCTTGAATGCGAACTCGGTAACGGCACCGACAGCCTCTGTAGCTATTCCCTGCCCCCAGAAATCAGGGTTAAGCACATATCCTATCTCAGCTCTGCCGTGCTCGAAATCGAACGAAGTGAAGCCGCAGGTTCCGATCATCTTGCCGCTATTTGACAGCGTCACCGCCCAATCGGAATACGCGCCGCGCTTATACCAGTCGCTTACGTCGGAAAGAAAATTATAGGTCTGACTTTCACTCTCGTGCTCGTGCCACAAGAGATACTTCGTCACGATGCTTCTGCGCGAATATTCGTACATATCTCTGCTGTCTGCGACCGAAAGCTTTCGGAGCGTAAGACGTTCCGTCAACAGAATCGGCATTTTTTTGAATATTTTCTGTACCTTCCGTTCGTTCATTCCCTGTTTCCTTCGTTTTTACTTTCTGTAATTTTACATCATAATTCTGCCTTTGTCAAGGCGCGAAAAATTTCATATATTGATTATAGCAGAAAAAATGAAGGGACTGATTAAATTATGCTTACGTCAATGTCGGAATTAAGGAATGGTGAAAGCGGAACAATAAAAAGCGTCGAACACGTTGGAAATATGCGTCGCAGGCTGATCGATATCGGCTTTAATGTCGGTGAACGTGTGACGCTTCTCGCGCACGCACCGCTCGGAGATCCGAGCGCGTTTTATATAAAGGGATCGGTAATCGCACTGAGAAAAACAGATGCTGACCTTATTACTGTAATTACGGAGGAAGAAAATGGGACTGACGGTAAACAGCGTCGCTAAGGGCGTTTTTGAAACTAAAAAATCAGACGTTGACGGCTTGACCGTGCTGATGAGCGGCAACCCGAATGTTGGAAAAAGTACACTTTTCAACTGTCTGACCGGCATGCATCAGCACACGGGAAATTGGACAGGAAAGACCGTGTCTCTTGCCTCGGGCAAGGCAAGATACGGTGACAAAGGTATAACGCTCATCGACCTACCGGGCTGCTTTTCGCTTAATTCGCGCTCCGAGGAGGAGCGCGTCGCGCGCGACTGCATTTATTTTGAGAATTATGATAGCGCTGTCGTTGTTTGCGACGCGTCGTGCCTTTCGCGCCATTTATATCTCGCACTGCAGATATGTCAGGTATCGGCTAATACCGTCATCTGCGTTAACCTCGCAGACGAGGCGAAAAAGCGCGAGATAACCATTGATACCGAAGTCCTTTCAAGACGTCTCAAAGCGCCCTGCGTTCTTACAAGCGCGAAGAAAAAGAGCGACTGTAAGAAGCTTATACCGCTTCTTGAAAAACGGTCGGACATTCTCGAAATCAATTACGGCGAAAGGATAGAAAACTACATATCCGATATTTGTTCTCTCGTTATCGGAACGGGAATTACGCGCTCAGACGCGCGGGTTTTTGCTCTGCGTATGCTCGACAGCGACAGGGAGTTTTGCGAGAAACTGAGTAGCAAGCTGTCGATTTCAACCGAAATGTTCCAAGAGGCAAAAAGCCTTTCGGCAAGCTTTCTCGATACGCATTACGGCGGAAGCGTCGACCTCGTTTCAGACGAAATTTCAGACGCGATAATAAAAAGTGCAAACGCCATTTCCTCGGAATGTGTGACCGAGAAAAAAGCGAACAAAAAAACACTTTCTTTTTCGGATCGCTTGCTGATCGGTAAATTCACCGCGTTTCCGATAATGCTCGCGCTTTTATTTTTCATTCTTTGGCTGACAGTCAAGGGCGCGAATTATCCGTCCGATATGCTCCGTGCGCTTTTTAACGAGCTTGAAGCTATCGCACGAACGGGATTTAACAATATCGGTCTGCCGACATTCATTTCAGCACCAATCTGCGAGGGCATCATACGTGTCACGGGCTGGGTTGTCTCGGTAATGCTTCCGCCTATGGCGATATTTTTCCCGATGTTTACGTTGCTCGAGGACATCGGATATCTACCGAGGATCGCATTCAACCTCGACAGATGCTTCTCCTGCTCCCACGCCTGCGGAAAGCAAGCGCTCACGATGTGTATGGGACTTGGCTGCAACGCGGCAGGCGTCGTCGGTTGCCGAATAATCGACTCTCCGCGCGAGCGCGATATAGCGCTTCTGACTAACTCATTTATGCCCTGCAACGGCAGATTCCCGATGCTTATTGCGATAATCGGCATTTTCTTTGCTTCAAGCGGTGGCGCGACTGCCGCGGTACTTGTCGGTGTTCTTGCGATGGCGGTCGCCGTAACGCTCGCGGTATCGTATATGCTATCAAAAACCGTGCTTCGCGGTAAGCCGTCGTCCTTTACGCTTGAGCTTCCGCCCTTCAGAATGCCGAACGTCGGGCAGGTCATCACACGCTCGATCTTAGACCGAACGCTTTTCGTTCTCGGCAGAGCTATTTCAGTCGCAGCACCGACGGGACTTTTCATCTGGCTTATTGCCAACATAAATATTGGAAATGCGTCTATACTTTCCCACGCGACAGAGCTTCTCGATCCTATCGGCAGATTTATAGGTCTTGACGGAGTCATTCTTCTCGGATTTCTTCTCGGACTTCCCGCGAACGAGATCGTCGTTCCCGTCATAATTATGGCGTATACGTCGGGAAGTGCGCTTACCGATTATTCTTCCCTGTCTGAATTGAAAAACGTTTTCATAAATAACGGTTGGACCGCGATGACCGCGGTGAATTTCATAATCTTCACCGTTTTTCACTGGCCCTGCTCGACCACGCTTCTGACTGTAAAAAAGGAAACGTCGAGTATAAAAAAGACCGCGTTCGCGTTCCTTTTGCCGACGGCGGTCGGGGTAATACTCTGTCTTCTTTCAAGATTGCTATTCTTCATTTGTCAATAAAAAACACACTTGGCGGAATTCTTAGAATTCTGCCAAGTGTGGGGAATGTTATTTGAACTTAAGTTATCAAACAAAGCAATATGCGATAAAAAAGTATATAAGAACAGTTACTACTGATAGAATTGATGATATTAAAATATTAGTTATTGAGGTCTCAGTTATTGGGCGTAATCTTCTTGAATCAAGAAGCCAGTTGAACAGGAGAAATGATACAAAAATAATGACCCAACCGAACATTCCCAAATAGTCAAATGGTTTCTGCGTTTTTGCGCAACTACCCGGCGAAAAAATGAGGGGTCCTCCTTCCAATAGACATTTTAACGCGAATTTCAAAA
Organism: Eubacteriales bacterium; assembly: GCA_045540115.1. GTDB lineage: Bacteria > Bacillota > Clostridia > Oscillospirales > CAG-272 > Colimorpha_A. The sequence continues at coordinate 7,731 of JAZQGR010000050.1, read as the reverse complement.
AATCAACCATGAACTTTGCTCCTTGATAATGCATTCATTACGCCGCCGTATTCACTACATAAACAATTATAACATACGTCCTTTAGCTTGTCAATAAAAGGAAAACTTCCCTTGCGCACAATGCGCAAGGAGAGTCAAGGATAGTGTTAAAAGGGGGGTTCGTTCATCCGCGATTTGCATTATTAGATGCCGCCTGAGCTTGTTTTACATACTTATCGAGTTCTGCATTATCCTTTTGATTTCTATATCATATTATTTCTTATTTTCATTCCTATACTTATGCGGCGTTACGCCGTATTTCTTTTTGAAGCATTTGATAAAGTGACTGACGCTATCGTAGCCGACCTCATAGGATATGTCGAGCACCGAGCTTGAGGTTGTGAGAAGCAGATTCTTTGCGCGGTATAGCTTGCTTTCCTTAAGATAATCAGACGGATTTTTGCCTGTTATACGCTTGAATTCGGCTATAAACGCCGAGTGCGATACGGGATAGCTCTTATATATTTCCGATGCGTTCTTATCCGAGAGCGAGCCGTTTTCGATCTTCTTTATCGCGTCGCGGCAATAATACGCCGCCGCTTCTCTTGATCCCTCGTCGGGGAGTGCCTTGTCCATTGCCGCGATAAATATGACCGAAATAACCGTCTCCGCTATCATATACGAATAAGACGGCGAGATCCCGTTCTCGATCTTTTCGATGCAGTCTTTAATATATCCGTATTCGCTTTCATTCAGTGTCACCGTCAAAAAACCCTTATCCTTAAGCGCGTTTTTGACAGCCATTTTGCCCGAAACGAGACGCTCGAAGCACTCGGCGCGAACGGCGATATTGTAGTGCTCACCGATCTCTTCGCAACTGATCTTATGAGAAGAACCGGGGCTAAGCACAAGAACGTCGCCCGCGCTTGACACAAAGCTTTCACCATCGACCGTATTTTCGTGAACTCCGCCCGTCGTTATTATTATCTCGTAATAATCTCGGTGCGCGTGTTCTCTTACCTTGCTTCCCTTCCAGGCGTGGCAGTTTATGTCGGAGTAATCGGCTCTTTCATTTGTTTTGTAGGTGTATTCTCTCTTCATAAGTCTATGATAATCCGCTTTTACATCAATGTCAAGAAAAATTTTATAAAAACGCTATTTTCGCGCTACAAACGATATAAAAATAGCGTTTATGCCGTTATAATTAAGATATAAAAACCGTTTTGGAGGTTAAATATGCACGACAGAAACTGTTTCGGCGAGGATCTCAATCAGTTTGTTGCCCGACTCGGAAAAATACTTGAAGTTATAAAGGACGAAATAATCGTTTCGTCGACTCCGGTTGACGAGGTGCTTTATAAGGAGTCGCCATACAAAGAAGGCACAGTCATGCCCGACGTTTCAAGCTTTACTCCCTTTTCGCGTACCGATACGTGGGGCGGAAAGCGTGACTCTCACGCGTGGTTCTATAAAAAGCTCTTCTTCGAGGAATCACAGTGCAGAGTCGAGCTTAAGATCGACACTCAGCTCGACGGCGAGGACAAGGTCAATCCTCAGTTTATGCTCTACGTAAACGGCAAGATAAGACAAGGGCTTGACACTAATCACCGTTCCGCACTCATAACCGAAAGAGGCGAGACCGATATTCACCTCTACGCTTACACAGGCTATCCCGTTGACGATAATTTGCTTCTCCGCATGTCGGTACAGGAAATTGACGAGGACGTTGAAGGACTTTATTACGACCTGCTCGTTCCATATCAGATGCTCGGTTATATCGGTCAGGGCAGTATCGAATACTATGAGGTCTTGACTGCGGCAAACGACGCTGTCAATCTCCTCGATCTTCGTAATCTCGGCTCCGAATGCTTCAAAAAGAGCGTTACTGTCGCACGGGAAGCACTTAAAAAATCGTTCTACGAAAACGGTAAATTCGTCTCAAACGGAAAGGTCGTTTGCTTTGGAAATACTCATATTGACCTCGCATACCTCTGGCCTGTCCGTCAGACCGTCGAAAAGGTGCAGCGCTCCTTTGCAACAGCCCTTTCGCTGCTCGATAGATACCCGGAATACACCTTTATGTCCTCGCAAGTACCGCTTTACAAGTGGGTAAAGAAGGAAAACCCTGAACTATACTCTCGCGTTCTCGAAAAGATCGCCGAGGGCAGATGGCAGGTAGAGGGCGGAATGTACTGTCAGGCAGACTGCAACCTCGCCGGTGGCGAGGGACTTGTCCGTCAATTCCTTTACGGCAAGAATTTCTATAAAAACGAGCTTGGAAGTGACAGCAAGGTACTTTGGCTTCCGGACGTTTTCGGCTATTCTGCAGCTCTTCCGCAGATTCTGAAGAAATGCGGAATTGACGATTTCGTAACCTCAAAGATCAGCTGGAACGAGACTAACACAATGCCTTACGATCTTTTCAGATGGAAAGGTATCGACGGCACCGACGTTATGGCTCACTACATCACGACCCAAAACAGCTACGACGGTAATCCGCCGCGTTTCACGACCTATAACGGCATCGCGTCGAGCGCAATGGTCAAGGCGACCTACGAGAGATTCATCGAAAAATACATAACCGACAAGGTAATGGCTCCCGTCGGCTGGGGTGACGGCGGTGGCGGTACTACCGTACAGGACTGCGAAATACTCAAGCGCCACAAGAAGTGCCTGCCCGCAACTCCGACTGCAGAATGGGGTCACTTTGGCAAGCTTATGGCAGAGACGCGCGAGGCGGCTGAAAGCAATAAATATACACCCGTTTGGGCAGGCGAGCTTTATTTTGAATTCCACCGCAAAACCTACACCTCGCAGGCGGCAAACAAGAAAGCAAACAGAAAAAGCGAATTTCTGCTTCAAAACGTTGAAAGCTCTGCGGTTATCGCAGACGCTCTCGGCGTGTCAAGCTTCGACAAGGAAAAGCACGACGAAAACTGGGAAATAGTTCTTCTCAACCAGTTCCACGATATTCTCCCCGGCTCGTCGGTTACCGAAACCTTTGAGACAACAAAGAAAGAGTATGCATCTGTCAAGGAATACGGCGACGGCGCGATAATAGCCGACCTTAACGCAATTTCAAAAAAAGTCGCAGACAAAGGCGTTCTCATTTACAACCCCAACGGCTTTACTTACAGCGGCGCAGTTGAAGTCGACGGCAAGCGCATAAAGGTAACAAATATTCCCCCGAAGGGCTATTCGGTGGTTGCTCCTATCGCCTTCACGGGCGAGGTCACCTTTGACGGCAAAAAGCTCGAAAACAGCTATTATTCGGTAACGTTTGATACCGATATGAATATTTCTTCTATATATGACAAGTCGGAAAACAGAGAGCTTCTTAAAGACGGTAAGACGGTTCGTTTCGTCGCGTACGAGGATATGCCGTACCGCAACGATGCTTGGAACGTCGAGCTTTACTACAACGAGAAGCCGTACGACGTTAATAACGTCGTAGGAACGAAGATAATAGAGGAATCCGACCGTCTCGGTGTCGAGGTGACGAGAAGATTTGGCAAATCCTCAATCACAGACACCGTCTGGCTCTACAAGGAAAGCAAGCTTATCGAGTTTGACGACAAGGCGGATTGGCACGAAAAGCATATTCTGCTCAAACGCGAGTTCCCGCTTGACATCGTTTCCGACAAGGCGGCGTGCGAGATCCAGTTCGGCTACGCAGAGCGCCCGACGCATCAAAACACGAGCTGGGATTGGGCAAAATTCGAGGTCTGCGCTCACAAGTACGTCGACCTCTCCGACGGCGGTTACGGCGTCGCGCTCCTGAACGACTGCAAGTTCGGTCACGGTCTATATGACGGCAACATTTCCCTTTCGCTCCTCTGCGGCCCGACTTATCCCGACCCCGAGTGCGATATGGGCAAGCATGAATTTAAGTACGCGCTCCTCCCCCACGCATCTTCCCTTTCGCAGTCAGACGTGCTTAAAGAAGCATTCTTCTTCAATAATCCCGTTGTCGCAATCGAAGCTAACGGCGGAGACGGCACCGCGCCTGCGTCCTTCAGCACGGTTTCAACCGAAAACGAGCGTCTCGTCATCGACACCGTCAAGCCCGCCGAGGACGGAAACGGCACAGTTGTCCGTCTCTACGAGGGGAAGCGCTGTAAGGGCTACGAAAAGCTCACCTTCGGAATAAAAGCAAACAAAGTCTACCTCTGCGATATGCTCGAAAACGAGCTTAGCGAGCTTGAGGTCATAGATAACTCGATTACTCTTCCCTTCAAGCCATTTGAGATAATAACGCTAAAAATTAAGTAAAGCAAAACGCCGAGAGCAACGAAATGGTTGCTCTCGGCGAAATTTATTAGTTGGGAACAATAAGCGTAGTAAGTGCCTTTCTCTGACCTTCGGTAGGCTCCTTCAGTTTGCCGTTTTTCAAAAGAGTAGTGATGCAGTGTAGCAGAAACCACCCGTCAGCGCGGAATACGAACTGCATCTCATACTCTTTGATTTTCTTTAGATGTTCGGGAACTGATTTAAATACTGCTTCAGCATAAGGTGCCTTCAGTGCCTCAAAATCAGTCAGATGCTTTGCCTTAATTCTGTCACCGATTTCGATGAGCTTATCCTGAATCTCCTTACTTGCAAGCACAACGATCTGCCATGCGGATTTGAAGCGTCCATCGTAATCTCCATTCGTTTTGATGTAACCTCGTTCAGATAGCCACGCATATTCATTCTTTGAAAGACAGTCATCAAACTCTCTTTCATAGAGCGAGAGAACACGTAATGATTCTTCGGAATACCGAAGTATATGATTTCTGTCACGCTCAGACCATTCGCTGTCGATCTGCCATAAAACACGACCGTTCAGCCCATTCCACATAGGACCGCACCAATTTTTCATATATACGTAGTCTTCAGGGAGGATCATTTCATCCGGGATCACAGATGCGTGAACGATATTATGAGCACCGTCCGGACGAAGCGTCGCAACCTCTTCAAATGAAATTCCTTCGTCCATTAGTTTCTCACCCGACAAGGCGGCAATATAAGGAATCAACGACCATAAGATAAAATTTCTGTCCGGCTTATGCGATGCGGTCAATGAAATCGGCTCATCCGTCTGTCCACACCAAATATCCGGATGATCGAGAATTCCGCAAGAAGTCAGCTCATCATACAAATCGTTTGCAAACAGTTCAGCGGCACGCTTATACATATCATTCTGCAAAGCGAGCAGTTCCGCAGTCGGCTCGTTAATAACGAAATTGATAATATATTTATCCTTTTGTGCCTGCAAGAATCCGTATTCCTCAAGAAACTCGACCTCTGTTTCCACGTACACTGGTGAAACACCAAGGTCATCCGCAATTTCGTTAATGGTCTTCGCCGTATTACGCACACAGTAGCAGATATTTTGAGCAAGTGTGGAACGGAAAAACTCATCCAAAGACATTTTTCCTGCAGACCCGTTAATACCGTAGGAGTGGAATTTAATCGGGTTAAACTTAAGTTCGCTTGTTTTTCTCATCTTATCCATACCTCTTTTCAATTCTTTTTTAGCTTCAAACAAATGCCATTTGACGGTGCCGAGAGGAATGCCAAGTTCCTGAGCGATATCTGCCTGTTTGCGATTCTCAAAGTAATACGCAATCACTATTCTTCTTTGCAGCTTAGAAAGATAAGCAATCTCAGTCTGGAGACGATGGATGGCGTCACGATCGTCGTCGGCACCCGGTTCAGAGCACGGATCTGCAATCAGCTCCGCAACCTCATCAATTGAAACGCCGACCATACTTTTCGCAGTATCACGATAATAGTTGCTGAGCGTGTTATGGGCAACAGTCCAGATGAACTTTCCCATGTCCGCAACGTCATCCTTGATAAGGAGCGCACGGAACGCTCTTATCGCAATCTCCTGCGACAGATCCTCTGCATCGTGGATGCTTTTACATCTCTTCAGAGCAAATCCGAATATGGGCTTCAGGTATTCAGTTATAGTTTTCTCTACGTCTTGTCTGTTCACTTGTTTGCACCTCATTGAAAGCTTTCACCTATATAGACACCCGAATCCGAAAAGGTTGGAACTTTTTGAAAAATTATTTAAAATCGAAAAGAGAGATAATCGGAAGGATATTCATATACATTCCTTCAAAGCGGAACTGACTTTCCGGACCTTCTTTTTCGAGAATAAATTGTGACAAATCGCTCTCAAGACAATCCTGCACTTTTTCAGGAGATACCCCAGACTTATCGCTGATCTGAGCAACGGTTGTATAGGCATCTTCGGAATGGATAGTCAACTGGTAAAGGGCTGTGGCAACCTTCAAGTTCTTTACATCACTAAATGGCTTGATCATTGCTACGATTCGCCGAACATCAGTATTCATCAGAGTTAAGTTCCTATTGTTTGAGAAGAACACAGCTCCGTGCCTCATCGTTGTTGTTATCTCCGGAATATTACAGCAAGAATAGCCCCATTCTGCATTGCCGGCATGTTCAATAGCATCTTCTGTATCCCATCCTGGATTCATATTATCAGCGGTCATTCCTTTGGACAGAATAGTCGTGTGAAGAGCTGCAGCCATTCTAAAGGTAAAGTCAAAATCTTCGCCCTTCGGCAAGGACTCTATGCGTTTGCGAATAGCAAGGACAATATCTTCTGTCGTAGAAACAGGAGTATACCCCAGAAGCTCATCCACCGAAACATCAAAGAGTTTCGCGATGTCGGGCAGGAGTTGGATATCCGGGCAGCACTGTGCTGACTCCCATTTAGAGACTGCTTGATTGGTTACGCCAAGAGCGTTGGCTAGTTCTTCTTGCGTAAGACCTTTCTGTTTTCTGAGAAAGGCGATCTGTTCATTGATTTTAATTGTAATCATATAAGCACCTCGCATTTGTTTTTTCGTAGCTACAATTATATTGTACGGATCTGCAGCTCTAAAAACAATGACGCATCAGTTTGATGAGTTCGGATTTCATCCAACTTCCAGTTGGATAGTTTATCGTGGAAATGCCGCCCGCAAAACACAGGCGGCATAATGGTTATTTTACTTTCTCTATCGGCATCCAAATCTGAACGTTACGTTCTGCCTTCGGTAGCCAATGATAGACTGCAAGTTCAGGGGCGTTTTTGAGTTGGAAACCCATTTCCGGCATCCACTCAGTTAGAATCTGAATCCTCAAATTCAGCAGATCAAAATAATCACAAATGGGGCTTTTGACATCGTTAGTTTCAAAAACAACATAAGTAGTTTCAGGGATAACAACGTTTTCCAAACCTAAGTCTTCAACAAAATCAACGCCGGTAACTTCTTTGTTGTAAAGATTATCTCTTTCCCATCCATCTAACAGATGGCAGTAATAATAGTCATAACCTTCATCTGTGATATTGGTGATAACGCAATGTGCATCAATGTTTCGTGATGCACCACGAAGAAACCACTGTTTTCCTCTCGTTGTTACAAAAAGTTGTTCTTCCTGACGTTCTCTGTCCTCACCATAGGGTGCGCCGGTAAAATGCGCTTTGTATCCAGTTAAAATCATTTCCGGCTTCTTTTCAATTCTGTAATTCATAAGTCTACCGCCTTCCAAAGAAAATTTCAGTACAAGACGGGAATAGGATTTCAGCATACTACCGTTATTACGAGCCTGCGACGGCAATATACCGTGGAATTTCTGAAATGCTTTTGCAAAGCTGTCCGGACTTTCATACCCATACTTTAGCGCCACATCAATTACTTTTGCATCTGTTGTTGCAAGCTCTGAACCAGCAAGCGACAATCTGCGATTGCG
>JAZQGR010000049.1:0-10302 GCA_045540115.1 Eubacteriales bacterium | reverse complement strand
CCCCGGGAAATTTCCATTTTTTGGTAAATTTTCATAATTCTTTGGTAATTATTTTGATACTTGCATTTTTACGGCTAAGGTGATATAATTTTAGCATCCATACTGTATAAGAAGGGGCAAAAAATGAAAATTCTTATAGTCGGCTGCGGAAAGATCGGCTCAACGCTTCTTTCCTCTCTTACAAGCGAGGGACACGATATCGTTGCAATTGACTCCAATCCTGCAGTCATTACCGAGCTCACAAATATTCACGACGTTATGGGAATATGCGGCAACGGAGTTGACAGCGACATTCTCGTTGAGGCGGGAGTCAAGAACGCCGATCTCTTTATAGCCGCAACAGGCTCGGACGAGTTCAATATGCTATCCTGCTTCCTCGCGAAGAAGCTCGGCGCTTCATACACGATCGCGAGAATCAGAACTCCCGAGTATAACGATAACAGTCTGACATTCATGAAGGAACAGCTTGAGCTTTCCCTCTCAATAAATCCCGAATATCTCGCGGCACAGGTGCTTTTCAACGTTCTGAAATCCCCGTCCGCCGTCAAGATCGAGACCTTCAGCGGCAGATACCTTGAAATGGTTGAGCTTCGTCTGAAGCCCGATTCGGTATTCGACGGAGTCAAGCTGAGCGAGCTTCGTGAAAAATACAAGGCGAAGGTCCTTATCTGCTGTGTCAAGCGCGGCGACGATATGTTCATTCCCGACGGTAATTTTGTGCTCCACGGAAACGATATGATCGGTATTACCGCAACGCACGCCGAGATTCAGAAATTCTTCAAGGCGGCAGGACTTCTTCAGAAGCAGGCAAGAAACGTTATGCTTCTCGGCGGAAGCCGTACGGCTGTTTACCTATCAGAAATGCTCCTATCGATTGGATGCAACGTCAAGATCATCGAAAAGGACAAAGCAAAGGCAAAGGCGCTTTGCGAGAGATTGCCCTGTGCGGTAATAATTAACGGCGACGGCGCACAGCAGGAGCTTCTGATCGAGGAAGGAATCAAGGATCTTGACGCATTCGTTTCCCTAACGGGAACCGATGAAGAAAACATCCTTATATCTATATTCGCATCGAGCCAAGGTGTTCCGAAAACAATTTCAAAAGTAAACCGCGAGGAGCTTGCGCTCATGGCGGAGAAGCTTGGAGTCGACACCGTCGTTTCACCGAAGAAAATGATCTCGGATCAGCTCGTCAGCTATGCACGTGCCCTCCAGAACTCTCTCGGAAGCAACGTTGAAACTCTTTACAAGCTTATGGACGGAGATGCCGAGGCGCTTGAATTTAACGTAGTAGCCGATCCGAGGATAAACGGTATTCCGCTTAAAGATCTCAAGCTGAAAAGCAATATTCTTATCGCAGGTATCATCCGCGACAGAAAAACAGTTATTCCGGGCGGTAATGACGTCATCCTCGCAGGTGACCGCGTAGTTGTCATCGCGGCGGGACAAAAGCTTTCCGACCTTTCGGATATTCTCAAATAAGGCGGTGCAGATATGAACCGCAAAATGGTATTTTACACGACGGGACATATTCTGATCCTTGAGGCGATCCTGTTTATGCTTCCGCTTCTCTGCTCCGTCATATATAATGAGACCTCGTCGGTCATCGCGTTTGCGATCTCGTCAGGAATTGCGCTCGGAGTAGGGCTCATCATAAGCGCTCTATCCTATACAAAAAACAAGCTGATATTCGCCAAAGAGGGATTCGCCATCGTAGCGCTTGCGTGGCTTGCGGTATCGGCAGTCGGAGCACTTCCCTTCGTAATCGGAAAATTCATTCCATCATACGTTGACGCCTTCTTTGAGACCGTAAGCGGCTTCACAACGACAGGCGCAACGATTCTCAGCGGCACACAGATCGAGGCAATGAGCCGCGGCATGCTCTTCTGGCGATCCTTTACGCATTGGATCGGCGGCATGGGAGTTCTCGTATTTCTGATGGCTATCCTTCCGACGGATTCGGGGCGGTCGATACACATAATGCGCGCTGAGGTTCCGGGGCCTATCGTCGGAAAAATAGTTCCGAAGATAAAGGAAACCGCAAAAATCCTGTATCTCATCTATATTGTACTGACAGGCATCATGCTTGTATTTCTGCTCTGCGGAGGTATGCCGCTGTTTGACAGTCTGCTTCACACGTTCGGCACGGCAGGCACAGGCGGCTTCGGTATAAAGGCAGACAGTATCGCGAGTTATTCCCCATATTTGCAGTGGGTTATAACGGTATTTATGCTCCTTTTCGGCATAAACTTTAACCTTTTCTACCTTATACTGATAAAGAAATTCACCTCTGCCGTCAAGAGCCGCGAGCTATGGTGCTATCTCGGAATCGTCCTAATATCTATAGTCGTAGTTTCGATCAATATTTCTCATCTTTTTTCATCCGTTGGAGAAACGGTGCGCCATTCCGCTTTTCAAGTCGCGTCCATCATTTCAACGACGGGATATACGACTACCGATTTCGCGGTAGATTGGCCGAATTTTTCAAAAATGCTTCTTCTGATACTTATGTTTATTGGAAGCTGTGCAGGCTCAACGGCGGGCGGACTCAAAGTGAGTAGAGTTATGCTGCTGGTAAAGAGTGTTAAGGCTGATCTGAAAAAGATGCTCCGACCGCGCTCAGTAAACGTCGTAAAGCTCGAAGGAAAGCCGGTTGACGACGGTACTATACGCAGCGCGACCATATATCTGACAACCTATTTCATTATTTTTCTTGCGCTGCTGCTTCTTGTCTCGATAGACGGCTTCAATATCGAAACGACCCTCAGCTCTGTCACCTCATGCCTGAATAACATCGGCCCTGCATACGGTGCCGCCGCGTCAAACTATGCGGCATTCTCGGGAATATCTAAAATCCTTCTTTCCCTTGCAATGCTGATAGGACGACTTGAAATATTCCCGATACTCCTTGCCCTCTCCCCCGCAACGTGGAGAAAAAAATAATTTCTAAAGGTGTTTTATGAAGAAGCTTATAGCACTGCTACTACTGATTTGTCTGAGCTTATCGATGTTTTCCTGCGATGAAAACGATAGTAACAATATCCCGCCCGAGCCCGATCCGCGCTTCTACGTTCCGACCGAGCAAAAGGTATATTCAGAGGACGGAGAACTCATTTTCAAAAGAACCTTCGAGTTTGACAAAAACGGTTTTATGTCTAAGATCGTTTCCGTTTACAACGGCTTCCGTAACGAAGAAAACAGATACGAAACGGTGACCATCAAAAACGATTTCGACAAGGATAATCTCAAGCTAACTCAGAACATTTCCATTCACGTTGAGGGCTTTGACCAAGTTGGCACCATGAAATATGTCTGGACTCTCGATAAAGAAATGAACGTTATCGGCGTCACGTACTTTTCTCAGGGCACGGAATGGAACGAGGAATACAGTGTCAAGCTTTCCGATTTCATCTGGCTTGAACAAGACGGCTCGTTCCCAAGTATTGACGGCGTAGAATACCCGATCCCTACCGCTTCACTCTCAAGAGACGAGGAAAGCGGCATTCCGACGAGGCTCGAAATCACATATTCCGAATCCGAGCTAAATAATAACACTTACGTAAGCAATATCAATGCAGACGTTGCCTCGACCTACGGTGAGGAGCTTGTCGAATACGTCGATATCGACAAATACGTTGCCTACTACACCCTTTGGGGCGCAATATCGCGCAAGCATGACGGCGGCGCGATCACCGAGCTGAAATATGAAAACGGTAAGGTCGCCGAGGAGATCAAATGGAAAAACGCCAATCCCTCACAGTTTGTATCATTCCATCTGCTTGATTGGGACTGGTTCGGAGGCGGCGCGCTTGATTTCACCGTTTTCAGATATTTCTGCACGCTTCACCCGCCGTATAAACCTGTCGGATAAATATAAAAACCTCTCCGACGGAGAGGTTTTTTCCTTTTCTGTTATCTTTTATCTATTCTCTTTTATCTAAAAAATCCACCCTCCCGGGTGGATTTTTATTTTTAGAACTCAGCCGATCCCGTAGTTCTCGGGAAGGACTCAACGTCACGGATATTCGAGATGCCCGTCATGTACATAATAAGACGCTCGAAGCCGAGACCGAAGCCGGCGTGCTTAGCACCGCCGTAACGGCGAAGGTCAACGTACCAGCTGTAATCCTCGGGCTTAAGACCGAACTTGTCGATGCTCTCAAGAAGCACGTCGAGACGCTCCTCTCTCTGAGAACCGCCGACAAGCTCACCGACACCGGGAACAAGGAGGTCAACAGCCGCGACGGTCTTTCCGTCGTCGTTTACGCGCATATAGAACGCCTTGATGTCACGAGGCCAATCGGTAACGAATACCGGCTTACCGAATACCTGCTCGGTAAGGTATCTCTCGTGCTCGGTCTGGAGGTCCATACCCCAGTCAAGCGGATAATCGAACTTAACGCCGCTTTCCTTAACGAGCTTGACTGCCTCGGTGTAAGGAAGACGGACGAAGTCGGAATTAACGATGTTGTTAAGACGGGTAAGAAGTGTTGTATCAATAAACTTATTGAAAAGCTCAAGCTCGTAAGGACACTGCTCCATAACGTACGAAACTACGTGTTTGAGCATACTCTCAATGACTTCCATATCGTCGTTAAGATCAGCGAACGCCATTTCAGGCTCCATCATCCAGAACTCAGCCGCGTGACGGGGAGTATTCGACTTCTCTGCGCGGAAGGTCGGGCCGAAGGTATATACGTTAGCGAATGCCATAGCGTATGTCTCTACGTTAAGCTGACCGGAAACCGTAAGGTTCGTGCTCTTACCGAAGAAGTCCTGCGAGAAATCTACCTGTCCGTCCTCGGTCTTGGGAAGATTGTCAAGATCAAGTGTGGTAACGCGGAACATTTCGCCTGCGCCCTCGCAGTCGCTTCCCGTGATTATCGGAGTGTTAACGTAAACGAAGTTTCTCTCCTGAAAGAACTTGTGTATCGCATAAGCAGCAACCGAACGAACGCGGAATACTGCCTCATACTTATTCGTTCTCGGACGTAGATGCGCGATAGTACGGAGGAACTCGTCGGAATGACGCTTCTTCTGAAGCGGATAATCGGGAGTAGACGTACCGGTTACCTCAATATCCTCTGCCTTAAGCTCGAAGGGCTGCTTTGCCTCGGGAGTGAGAACAAGCGTACCCGTGATCGAGAAGGACGCGCCTACGTTCTGCTTCGCAACCTCTGCGTAGTTCTCAAGCTTCTCAGCTTCAAATACTACCTGAAGGCAAGGGAGCGTGCTTCCGTCGTTAAGATCGATAAAGCCGAATACGTTGCTCGCTCTTATCGAACGGCACCAACCGCAAACGGTTATCTTCGTATCAGCAAAGCTTTCGGGGCTTGCATATAGTTCTTTAATAGTTGTTCTTTTCATGATGATATTTCCTTTATATTGTTTCTTATCTTTTTGATAAAGCTACGTATTCGTTTTCCTGCTTTACGCTCGTGTATGCAGGGCGTATGATCTTGCCCGCGTTTTGGATTTCTTCCATTCGGTGAGCGCTCCAGCCCGCAATTCTCGCAACCGCGAAGATGGGGGTAAAAAGCTCATAAGGAAGCCCGAGCATCTTATATACCATACCCGAATAAAAGTCTACGTTTGCGCTGACTCCCTTATACATTTTACGCTTTTCAGCGATTATCTCGGGCGCAAGCATCTCGACCGTCTCGTAAAGCTCAAATTCCTCCTGCATTCCTTTTTCTTCGGAGAGCTTCCTTGCGTAGGTGCGGAGTATATCCGCTCTCGGGTCAGACAGCGAATATACTGCGTGTCCCATACCGTATATAAGACCTGCCTTATCAAACGCCTGCTTGTCAAGAAGCTTGACAAGGTGATCCTTGACCGCCGCCTTATCCTTCGTGTTGACCGTCGCCTTCATATCGTCGAACATCCGCATTACCTTGATATTCGCACCGCCGTGTCGGGGACCTTTCAGTGAACCGAGCGCCGCAGATATAGCGGAATATGTATCCGTTCCCGACGACGTCACAACGTGTGTGGTGAAAGTGGAATTGTTGCCGCCACCGTGCTCCGCGTGAAGAACGAGCGCAAGATCGAGCAGCTTCGCTTCAAGAGGCGTATACTTTCCGTCCTCACGGAGTATATACAGAAGGTTTTCAGCCGTGTTAAGTTCCTTTTTCGGATAGTGAATGAACAAGCTGTTGTTATTGTGATAATGTTGAAACGAATGATAGCTGTATACCGAAAGAAGCGGAAATTCAGCTATGAGCTGCAGACATTGGCGCAGAACATTCGCCGTCGATATATCGTCCGGATTTTCGTCGTAAGCATACAGAGCCAAAACGCTTCTGGACAAAATATTCATCATGTCCTTGCCCGGCGCTTTCAGGATCATATCCCGAACGAATGACGGGGGCAATGAACGGTATGCCGAAAGCTGATTGCAAAAGCGTACAAGCTCTTCTTTATTAGGCAACTTAGAGAACAGAAGAAGATAAACCGTTTCTTCAAATCCGGGGCGGTCGTCGTCAAGAAAGCCCTTAACGATATTTCGCACGTTGATTCCTCTGTAATACAGCTGACCCTCGCAGGGGATCTCATTACCGTCAGCGTCCTTGTCCTTCGCCTTGATACGCGACACCTCGGTAAGACCTGCGACGACACCGTTTCCGTTTATATCGCGCAGACCGCGTTTCACGTCGTACTGTGCATACATTTCGGGAACAATATGATTATTCATATCAGAAAGTGTTGCAAGCTCTCTTATATATGGCGTAATTTCAGAGTAATTCATCGTCTTTCCTCCTTACCGATAGAATAGTTGTTTATCTGTATTGGTATCTACTTTTTGTTATGTGGATGTTTTTTCTTATTTTTAACACTTATTCCAAACGGCGCAAGCTTTTTGCCGAGCGAATAATAATCGCCGTGGGCATACGCGGTAAGATCCGCCTTTTCGAGGTGAAGCTTTCCCTCTCCGTCGACAAGCGCTTCGTCAACGTGGACCGCTACTATCTCGGCTAAAAACATATCGTGGGTTCCGAGTGGAATTATGTCCTTGACCTTACATTCAAGATTGATCGGACACTCGTCGATAAGCGGCGCCGAGACCTCTGTCGCTTCCGCCTTCGTGAAGCCGCATTTTTCAAATTTATTGACCTTTTTGCCTGTGTAAATACCGCAGTAATCCGCCTTTTTTATAAGGGACGTCGGCGTAAGATTGATAACGAACTCGCCCTTTTCCTTTATAATGCCGTAAGAATGACGGCTCGTGCGCAAAGAAATGTACGTCATCGGCGGTTTTGTGTTGACCGTTCCCGTCCAGGCGACGGTTACGATATTCGAGTTTTCCATATCACCGCATGAAACCATTACGGGCGGTACAGGCGCAGTCAGCACTGTTCCTTTCCAGATCTGCTTCTTCATACCGTCTCCTCACAAACGAATGCGGGAAGCTTTGAAAAAGCATCGGCAAGGAAGTATATATTTTCACTCGACGCGACCGTATCAAGCTTCGTATGTATGTACGGAGTATATAATACACCCTTTTTGCTTTTTTTGCAAGCCAAAACGGAAAATCCGCAGGGGAAATTTTTACTGTCCGTATTTCCCACGCTTCCCTTTTTCGGATAAATACCGACGCTATACTCGCCATCACTCTTTACGATATCAGCAATTTTCCTAAACACTGGATGCTTTTCAGCTTTTTCCATCGCGACGATAACGATATTATCGCCAAGTCCGACGCAATCAAAATTTATAAGCGGCTTATCTTCCCAGAGTTCTTTATTCGACTTAAGAAGCGCCTTTGAGCCGAGAAGCCCCTTTTCTTCGTTATCGAAAAGAATGTACGCCACGTTTTGCGGGTTCTTCGCCATTATCGAAAGCACGGTCGCAACACCCGAGGTATTGTCGTTCTTATTCGTTTTATTCGCTCCTCGGCGCATAATTCCGAAGAATATTCCGAAATAGAGCGCGAGGTAAATTGCCGCAAACGCAGGATAAGGCAAGCTGAATGCCGCCTGAAGCGTATAGGCAACGCCGAGCGAAGCAAAGGCGATCACGAGCGGAATACCGAATGCATAAGCATAAGCAAGTCCGGGATTTCGCGGCATCATAAGATTAGGCAAAAGCGAACGTGCAGGAGTATCGTAATGCGCAGTATAAACTACGCTTGCGTTCTCAATATCGCCAATAACGATATTGTTATGCTTCTTCTCAAGCTGCTCTATCCGAGCGTTAAGACCTACGCTCTCCGCTTCACTTTTGACGTATTCGAACAAGCCCTTTTTCTGCTCCTCGGTACGTCTTATCGGAAAATTTTCGTTTATCTCGTTCAGATAATCCTTCATTTTTTGCTTTCCTCAAGCGCCATAAACATATCGACTCTCGTCTGATGTCTACCACCCTCGAAGGAAGCGTTAAGGAAGGAATCGACGATGTCGATAGCGAGCGCCTGACCGACAACAAGCGCGCCAATGCAAAGGACGTTTGCGTCGTTATGCATTCTCGTAAGACGGGCAGAATACGTGTCACCGCAAAGTGCGGCGCGGATTCCCTTATGCTTGTTTGCCGCCATACTCATTCCGATTCCCGTCGAGCAAAGAAGTATTCCAAGCTCGGCTTCCTTATTTTGAAGAGCGAGACAGACCTCGTGCGCATAGATCGGATAGTGTACCGATTCGGGACCGTTCGTTCCCTTGTCGATAACGTTATATCCGAGGTCACTTAAATGCTTTACGACCTTATCCTTAAGCTCATAAGCTCCGTGATCGCATCCGACTGCTATTGTTTTCATTCCTTTTCTCCGTTTCTCATTCTTTCCGCCTGTGACGGACGAAGGTAGGTTGGCTTTAGCGCAAGGTCGGTAAAGCCGTCCTTATTCTCCGCATTCTCGTAAATATTAAGAGCGCAAAGGGCGACTGAATATCCGTTCTGACGCTTTAGGATCTCGTTTGTCGGCATTACGTTTTCGTTTCCCTCTGCCGCTTTTCTTATTATGTGCTCACCGCCGCCGTTAATATATATCGGTCCGTCATAGCCCGTAAGCTCGACCGCAAGCTCGGAGGCAGGGATCGTTCTGTCAGGGGTGAGGCGTGTGATACTTCCGTTATCCGAAAGGAAGATCGCGTTATAAAGCTGTGAACGGCGCGCGTCCATCGCAGGGCATATTATGCCGTCAAAATCTATAAAATTATATGCAAGCGCCTCGGTTGCAGAAACACCGATACATGGCTTACCGTAGCCGAAAGCAAGTCCCTTTATCGTTGAAACTCCGATTCGGACTCCCGTAAATGAGCCGGGCCCCGACGAGCAGGCGAAAAGGTCAATATCGGAATAACTCAGTCCCGATGCCTTAATAAGCGACTCAATAGCGGGCAGAAGCAGCTCGGAATGGCTCTTCCCTGCGTTTATGACCGTGCTGCCAATGAGGGTCTTGCCGTCCGTCACCGCAACCGCGGCTGTGTTTTCGGTAGAGTCAAGAGCAAGTATTTTCATATATTTTCTACCTCCTCCGCAGTTATCTCACGGCAGTCACCTTCAAGCTTTTTGATAGTAAGCTTAATATATTTTTCGGGAAGCGCAAACGGTATCTTCTCGCACCATTCCGCCGCGATCACGCAGTTTTCGTAATCGTAAAAGCCGATCGAATAGAGGTCGTCGTCGCTTTCGATTCGGTACATATCGCAGTGGCAGAGAGTTCTGCCACCGCCGTAGTATTCGTTGACAATGGTATAGGTCGGTGAGCAAACGTGCGCGCCCGGGGTAATAACGTCGCAAAGTCCGCGCACAAAAGCAGTTTTCCCTGCCCCGAGATCGCCGTACATAGCGATAAACGCGTCGGTCTTGCCGTTATCCAACAAATACTGCCCAAGCTCGCGTCCGACGTTTTCCGTTTCAGTCACCGATGCGGTGACGACAGTTATGGGTAAAGATGTCAATACCGCATCCTCCTTGTCGATAATTACCTTATATTATAACATATATCGAGGAGTTTGAAAAGGTTTTTTATAAAAAAATAAAATATTCTTTACTTTGACGCAAAGATGTGATATAATTATGGGCGTTAATAATAGTAATACCCGCTCTTAGCTCAGCTGGATAGAGTATCAGATTCCGATTCTGAGGGTCACAGGTTCGAATCCTGCAGAGCGGGCCATAAAGAAACCATAATATTGATACGAAAAATATCGGTATTATGGCTTTTTTATTGCCAAAATGGGGGTATTTTGAAGTGAACCCCATTTAGTTCACAAAAAAGAAAAAAGACAAAACCTCTTATGGTATAATAGTACCATAGGAGGTTTTAGTTATGGCTAGAAAAGGACAAAAGTTTAAGAACTACTC
>JAZQGR010000048.1:0-5481 GCA_045540115.1 Eubacteriales bacterium | reverse complement strand
CAAGGCGCTTTACGATGCAAACGAGGCTATCTACACCGAAAGCGGCGACAGAGCACTCCTTGAAGTCACCGTTGAATCGGCAGATATTGAGAAGTACGTAAGCGACCGCACCTACGATCCCGCAAAGGAAGATATAACCCTAATTCTCGTAATGGGACAGTCGAACTTTACCAAGAATGCAGGCTACCGCTGGGAATACAGCCACTATCATTCCGGCAAGAGCCCCAACTTCCCTGAGTCTCCTCTCGTTCCCGAAAAGGGCACCGTATATTCGTTCTACGACTATAGTGTCGCGCTGGGAGCATTTGCTACCGATCTGGTTCTCAACGATGCAAGCGATATGCACTATCTCTCTGATCCCGCAAAGGGAGGCAGCTGTATCGGCGGTATAAGCCCCGTGTTCGGTACGAGATGGCATGAGCTTACCAGAACCAAGGTAGTATTCCTTCAGGTTGCGGAAGGAAGCTCGAGCGTAGACGAATGGGTACCCGATCCTCAAAACTATGTATGCGGTTGTTCTAAGGAAGGTCAGGCATACAGATATGCTAAGTCTGTAGAAGCATATACGAAGGCATACGCATCTCTTTCTGAGAATTATAACGTTGTCCTCTCCGGTTACATCTGGAATCAGGGCGAGTCTGACGAAAAGGACGATAATCCCAACGCAACGGTTCGCGATGACCAGTCCTATTACGATGCATATAAGAGCATGCATGAGAGCATCATGAGCGAACTTGATCTTGACTTCGGCGGAATTTCCGTAGTTCGTTCTCATTTCTCGGGCGACACCGCAGAGGGAAGCGCTTCCTATACAAAAGCGCGTTACGCTCAGTATAAGCTTTGCAACGATCTCGATGACCTCTATATGCTTTCGACGGTTTCCGAGACCTGCAGCATTCCCATGATGGACCAGGGTAACCCGATTCACTATTCGCAGAAGGTATTCAACGTAATGGGCGTCGATATGGCTGACAATCTCTATTCTCAGCTCGGATTCGGTACGACAAACGCCTACGACGGTATCAAGATCCTCAGCAAGAACGGCGTCCTTCTTACTCACATAGGCGCTGACGGCGAGGTCGAAAGCGGAACTAACGTTATAACCGCAGATACCACCGCGGGCAGAATCCTTATCAGAACCTCGGCTCTCGGCCGCGATGATACCGTCTCCTATAAGCTGACGGTGAACGGCATCGATTGCTCGCAGTATATTAACGGCTTCGGCGTGATCGATTGGGAGGCACTTGAGGCTGAAACAGGCTTCACCTCGCTCAAGGTTGTTGTAAATCAGAAGTAAGAAAGGAGCATAAATAATGGAAAAGAAATTTGAAATGCCTACCCTGACCATGGTAGTATTTGAAAACGAAGACGTTATAACCAGCTCCGGATTTGACTTCAACCTCGGCGACTTCTCTTTCCCGGGCTTCAACCCCTTCGGAGAGTAATAACAAAAGAAAAAAGCTCCACCTTCGGGTGGAGCTTTTTTTAATGAATGATGAATAATGAATAATGAATAATGAATAATTTTCGGGCGAAGCATCGGGACGTCGTTAGCCTTCCCCAGCGGGAGGAAGTTAAGAGGCATAGCCTCGGATGAGGTGTTCCGGAGGAATGTAACATCGTTTTGTGCGGGTGAAAACAGTTCGCCCATACGGGAAAGATCGAATGTTGCCTCGCGAATGCATTCCCCGCTTTCTTGCAATAAAATGCCAAAAATAGTGCAAATTATACAAAAATGAGGGGGCAATTTTGGCAGTGCATTATCGGTAATTGCTTGACAAACGTTTTTGATTTAAGATATAATTACTATGTATCTATATAAGCACGTGACGCTTTAATATGCGTAAATAAAACAGGAGGAATTTTATGAAAAAGCGCATTCTTTCATTTGCTTTGGCATGTATGATGGTTATATCGACCTTCATAATTTCAAAGCCGCTTGCTACGATTCACGCGGTCGAGAACGACGTGCCGACGTATACTTTGCCCGACGTTCTTTCGCCGGTCGTTGATTCAAACGGCTCGCCCGATGCGAAGGGCAATCTTGCGGTAAACGGCGATTGGTCCGCAAGAGTTTATGACTCTATGACGACCAGAGCGGCGCTGCCCAATACTGGAGGCTATGCTCTGAACACTGACAGCAGATGGACATTCCGCGTAGGCGGAAGAAGCTTTGGCGCGTTCGATTCCAATACCGGAAGCGACGCCAAGGTCTGTGTAAACCCCGACATCGGCGCGGTACCCGTAATCGTATTTACCGCTCCCGAAGATGGTGTTTACTACTTCGACGAGGACGTATATCACAACGTTTTCGTAACAAACAAAAAGCCGATCGCTGTAGACTTCGTGGTTTACAAGGGCGATTATGCTTACGCTAACGTCTTTTCCGCAGGCCCGACCGCTGTAGAGGATGACCTTACCGGTTACGTTGCTCTTAAGGCGGGCGAGGAGCTTCTTTTTGCTGCAGAAAGAGCATTTTATTATCAAACACCTATCAGCGACCTTACAACAGAGGACGGCACGCTGTCCGGCGCATATATCAACGATATCGTTGTAAAGAAGGTCGGAGAGCTTCCCGAGAATTATGCCGATGAAGTATATTATGCGGACTTCTACGAGGGCGGCAAGTCTACCGGTGCGATCACCGAGGGACAGTTCACTCTCGCTGCATACAGCTACTCTTCAAATGGCCCGGTAGCATTTACTGCCAATCCGACGTTCACCGCGAGCAACAACCGTTATTCGTATAAGCTTAACGGGACCGAATATTGGCTCGGCCGAAGCGACGACACCGGTACCGCTACCTACAACGGCGCGATGATCATATTCAAGGCCCCCAAGGCCGGATATTATGCTATTTCCGTTGATGCGAATCAGTCCTTCGCCAACTATTCTACAAAGAACTTCTGGACTGCCGAGATCAGCAAGACGAACGGAAAAGTTCTTGGCAGATCGGATATGTACCTTTCCGCCAGCTCCGGCATCAACAACGTTTATGCAAACTTTCCGACGGCGGGAGCCGACTTCCTTGAAGAAGGCGAGGAGGTATATATTATCATCAAGCACCTCGGCGCAGCCGGACACTTCGGCGCCTTCAGAAGCGTTGCCGCAGTATATCTCGGCGAAGATACCATTCCTACAGACGATTCCGTATCCTACGTGCTTCCTATGGATTGGAACTCTACGGGAACCTTCGATGATAACGGCTGGGAGCTTGCGGTGAAGGGCGAGTGGCAGCTTACCACCTTTGCCGATCCTACCGATATCACGACGATCAGAAACGGCGCGTCTACGATGGATATTTCTGAAGCGGCTAACACAACGGTCAAGGAAACTCCGCAGACTTATATCGAGTCGATACACAATCGCGGTGAGCTTACCGATTCAGATGCGTCCAGCTGGATAGAATGGAACGTCAGCCCCTTCTATCGTTGGGACCAGAACCCCAAGCCCTTTAAGTACGGCGATAACCGTTCCTATATGAACGTCAACCCGGGCATACCTAATAAGAGCGTACCCGCCGGAGAAGAACCCTTCTCCACTCCTGCGGTTGTATTTACCGCACCCGAGGACGGAACCTACTCATACAGTGAGCTCGTTTCTCAGGTAATGTTTGAGAAGAGCGGCGTCTCCGTAGCTGTTACTGCAGCGGTAAGAAAGAACGGAGTTCTTGTTGACGTCTTTATGCCGACAACGTCGAGATCATCGAAAACTCTTGAGGGAACAGTTTCCCTCAAGAAGGGCGACCTTCTTATGTTCACGTTTACCCTGAACACGGAAGCAGCACTCGAAAAGGAAGATAACGTTCTTCGTCTCGGCACCACCGAGGTCAAGAGAGTAGGCGACTATGCAGAGGAAGAACCTGCTGTCGGAACTAAGTACGAGCTCCCCATGGACTGGTCGACAGGCCTTACCAAGGATGAAAACGGCTGGGATCTCTCTCAGAAGGGCAATTGGCGCCTCGCCGGAGCGTTCTTTAACGCCGGTTACCCCACTCGCTTTGTTGAGATCCCCTCCAATATTTCGATAGAGGAAGCAACGGACACTTATGATATCGGTCCTGCACCTTGGATCGAGTCCGCAGATAACCATTTCAATGCCACAGGCACAGAAAACTACTCAAATTGGGTAGTTAACGGTCTGCGCCGTGATATGAGCGGTACGCTCTTCAAGTACGGCGATAACGGCTCATTCTTCAGACTTTC
Organism: Eubacteriales bacterium; assembly: GCA_045540115.1. Lineage (GTDB taxonomy): Bacteria > Bacillota > Clostridia > Oscillospirales > CAG-272 > Colimorpha_A. The sequence goes on along the minus strand of JAZQGR010000048.1, from coordinate 1,276 downwards.
TCCGAGAAATCAGGAAGCATACGCTTGTGCAAGATTCCCGTCGGTAATATTTACCGCACCCGAAACCGGTCTTTATACCTACAGCACACTCGTTTCGGCAGCGTCGTTCGTTGACTCTACCGGTGCTGACGTTGAGGGAATGGTCAGCATAAGAAAGAACGGTGATATCATCGATTCCTTTGTTCCTACTCTTGCAGACGCTGAGGCGATCCTTACGGGAACCATCGCGCTGAAGAAGGACGAAGTCCTTATGATAACCTTCCATTGCTATAAGTACGGCGATCTCAAGAGCTATACTCATACCTTCAACATCGGCGACACCTCGATCACCAAGATCTCTTCGGGAAGCGGTGTTGAGGTAGATCATTCTCCCATCTTCGACGGAACCTCTCTTACCGATATTTCGGGTAACGTCAAGCTTTGGGGCTATGATACCGATACCAAGAAGCTGTATGATACTTCTGCCAAGGGCGACGTAGAAATGGTCATTGACGGCACGACCTGGTACGCTTACGATCCGCAAGGAGCGAACGATTGGCTCGGCGGCGGACCTACCCGTAACTTCCTCTGGCACGGTCTCGTTAACGGCCCGATCACAGGCGTTGGCGGAAACCTCAAAACCGCGAATATCGGCTTTGCGCTCGTATTCACGGCTCCCTACGACGGCACATTTACAGTTGCCGCCAATCTCGCAGCGGATTACTGCAAAACTCAAAGCTCTTATCACGATTTCTCCATTATGCTTGAAGACGGAACCGTTATTACAAGTTCTGACAACGTTGGTCAGCCTGACGGCTACGTCGTTGGCCTGTTCGCGACGGCAGAGCTCAAGAAGGGCGAGAAGATCATCGTTCTCAAGACTCCGAGCGCGGAATCCACTAAGTATAACGTCTCTGCAAGCGGTACTGCTTCGATCTCCATCAAAGAGGTTAACCACGTTTGTAGCGCAGGCACGCTTACACACGTTGGAGCAGTCGGCGCAGACTGTGAGGACGGTAACGTTGAGTACTACGCATGTGCATGCGGACTTAACTATTCCGATGCGAATGCGACCGAGCTTCTTGATGACGTTACCGTTCCCGGCACAGGCCACGATACAGGCGATTATCAGGCAGATCAGGGCACGCATTGGAAGCACTGCGAGACCTGCGGCGAGGACGTTGAAGTCAAGGCGCACAGCTGGAACAAGGGCGTATGTGACGTATGTGACTACGCTTGTCAGCACGAATGGAACGGCGACAACGTATGCGATAACTGCGGATACGACCGCACGGTA
>JAZQGR010000047.1:0-8859 GCA_045540115.1 Eubacteriales bacterium | reverse complement strand
CCCAATCAGGAGCGCGTCGGTCTCTTCGCGCTGGAACTCTCCGCGAGCCTCAGCGAGACCGGCAGCCTCGCATTTATTGAAAGCCTTGAACTGTGAGACGGACCAATATTCCGAAGCCGCCTCCGGGCTGAAATAGTTATCATTATTCAGATTCATTATTTACCCTCCTCGTTCAGCGTCTCCGCGAGCCTCTCAGCCTCTTCCCTGGTCTCATACCAGCCGCCGCGAGTCTCACGGTTTCCGCTGTGATCAATATCATTTATGTCCCTGATCCTATACACGCCGTAGAATGTACGACCGGCGATCGGATTCGATGAGACGCGCCACTCGCTCGGGTTTTTATTCGTCATCGTCCTTAGCCTCCCCTCGATGCTCCGGTCTTATACCGATACCGAACATATCTGTCTCAGCGAGTTTAGCGAGAAAACGGAAAAACACGGGCTGGCTTGTCTGCTCTATCTGTTTCGGGAGCTGCTGCATAATGTGAACGGCTTCTTTGACAATGTCCTCGCCGGTTCCGTTGATGTTGATTCTGAGATCTGTCTGATCGCCTTTTGATTCTGCTGTGATCTTAATCATCTGATTCGTCCTCCTCTTTATGTTCCTTCTCCGGCTGAAATACTCTCAGGATTACGCCGGTGTCCTCTGTGTGTCCGCCTCCTAAGTTCGCGATACCTTTCGAATCGTGAAAATACTCTTTCTGTTCGAGAGACAGATCCTTTCCGGTAGTCATCGCCTCGGCTGCGATCTGATACATCTATAATTGCTCCGTTCATGCCTGAGCCTCCTCCGTTCCTTCCGTAGCCTTAGCGATCATGTAGCAATCGAAGCACATAGCCTTGTTGAATTTCGTAATGGCGTTATTTGCGATTGCCTTCGCCTTGTACTTCTTTCCCTCATAAACCTCGTCGGTTATCAGCTCACCGCAAACCTGACAATAGAGCTCGTCACTCTTCGGAGGATAGTCTCTCACTCTGAGACACTCGGTCGTCTGACCGAACGCGCTGATCGTAGCCTTATAGATTGCGATTTTCTTGTTTTCCCAATCCTCGACCTTTGTCGAGTTATAGGCCTTCGAGATAGCTTTCGCATTTGTCGTATTGCATACCATCGGCTTAAACTCGCGCTCTTTGAAATGGAGCGTCATTTTCTTCTCGCGGCCCTTCTCGTTCTGAACGTCATCCCTTGCGACATGGTCAATCGTGAGGATCAGATCTGACCCGTCAGGAACGTCCCAGGAGCCGAGAAAAGACTTATCCATAAACTTACGGAAATCTCCTGTTAATCTGTCGCTCATGCTTCGACCTCCCTTCTCTTGATCTCGATATTCAGCGTATCGGTCGAATCAATCATCAGACCGATCAAATCCTTAGCAGCGTCCCAAGAGTCACAAACGAAAGTCTTGTCAATATCGATTCTCTTGTGTGGTTCCTGTGACCAATCGTATGTATAGAGTTTTAACGTCACGTCGTATTTTGTCATTGATCAAACCTCCTAATCTGCCAGCGTATAAACGCCGTATCTCTTACCGTTCGCGCTGGTTCTATATGATGTGATTATCTGAACGCCTTCCTTCCGGAGCTCCTCGATTCTCTTCGGGAGACACATGATATTCAGATCGATAACCGCCTGTCGTGTCGTCAGCTCTCCATGAGTGAGCAGATAATCGAGAACAATCTCCATTTGTGTTACCTTCTTCATATCGCGAAGCCTCCTCTCATGATTCGGGAGATCTCCGCCGCCTCGTCATCCGGCAGCGAAGCGAAATCTTCTCCGTCCTCTCCTACTACGAGCACCGGTCCAACAATCGTGTCTCCGATTGCTCCGAGATAGAAATTCGGTTCGAGTCCGAAAATCTTGCCCTCTTCATTCATTACGAGGATCGCTCTGTCGGAGATTCGGACCGTTTCGATATCTCCTCCGACAAGCTGCTGCATAATTCCGAGCTCGTTCGGAATAACCATCGAGCGCGGATCCTGTCCGGGGAGCTTATAAAGAACTCTCATCTTCGTCACCTCCGTTCAAGATCTTGACGCCCGCACCCGTGACCAGGAGGCCAAACACGGCTTTGATCACCAGCGGGAGCACCGGATTAAAAACGTGTCTCATAGTGTCGTAGTCATCAGCTCCGGCGATTCCCATCATCCAAAAGAATCCAATTCCTACGAGGATCATCCCGATCCGTTCTCTGTTCTTGTCGATTGCTCTTCCTATTCTGCTAAGCATAGCCGCACCTCCCCGCTGTTCAACATTTCAAATAGTCTGCTGCATACACTTGAGTCCCGGGACGTTCTCCCGTAATGAGCGAGCGGGCAATCTCCCCATTTCGCCCTTTTGTCTCTCGTGCCGTCTCTTTTCATGATCGGCTCGAACAGCGGACAATCCTGACAAGTAAGTTTCACTCCCTGGAGCTCGTACTCGTCCGAAAGCTCCTCGGCGATATAGACCGTCTCGGTGTATTGGATCCGAGCAATAAGTCCCTCGAATGTCACTTTCGGATATTTGCATTTAAGCTGTTTGAGCGTCTTGTTGAGCTGTTCCGTCAATTCCTGAGCCGAGTCTGCTGAGACGATGGCGTATTGCTGATAGCTCTCTGTTCTCATTAAAAAAATCACCTCCGATTCTTAAAAAATCTTTGGTGATTTCGTATCACATATTCTATTTTTATGCTCGTTCCCTACTCTCCGAATATTCCTCGCTTTATGATTTTAGGAATAGTTGAATCAAGGAATCCCCATTTTTCAACGTTTTGCGGGTATACCCCTCACACGTCAGAATATATATATACGAATCACCTGAGACCAATATAAGCCCTTTTTGATATGTTGTCAATCGGTAATTTGTCGCTTATACTTATCTCGGAGGTGATAAAAATGTCAAAATGTATTCGCTGCGGAGGCGGATTTCTGACCCGCCGTCGCATTAAATTGAAAGACTCGGAAATCTGCGGAAAGTGTTTCAACGAGCTCGGATTTGATAAGAGCTATTATCTGATCTCAGATCAATACAGCTATGAGGATATTAAGGACGGACTCGACGCGTATTATGTACGCCAGCGCAAAGACAAAATAAAAGAGGCTGCCCTCTCCTCTATCTCGGTCCGGATAAACGGCGCCCAGGAGCGGGATCTCGTATGTACCGAAGAGGAGCGTGAAATATTCGACGAGATCTGTTCGTTCTTCGACGACAACGATCTCGATCGTGACCAGCTCCGCCTCGTTAGAGTCTCGGACAATTACCTCACAATTAAGCTCGGAGAGTGGGATCTCGTCTGTTACAAATACACTCCTCGCGCGAAGTGGCTCTCATTTCCTACCGTCGAGAAAAGATCAGAACGGCACGAAATAACGTCTCCTGTCGAGACGCTCAACTTCGCCGATCTGCTTACAGATTCGATCGAGCACATAAAAAAATATTCCGATTGAGCAATTATCCTATATCAAAATAAAAGTCGCTTAAATCGAGGATTTTCGCCACGCAAAGAACCCGGAGCATTACGCCCCGGGTTTTCTTCGCGTCTGTTATTGTTCGAGGAGGTGATCCTTCGCGGACCGTCTCCGGGCCGCCTACTGCTCGATTATCGTCAGGAGCGGAACATAAGCATAATATGAATTACCCCTCGATCGTGCATAAACGGATATTTTGTCGCCCGCGTCAAGATGCACGTTTGACAAATGAATCGCCTGAACGTGGTTACTGAAAGATGTTTGTGCCGAACCATATGCACTTCCATCAATATATAGCTGCGAGCCCCACGTCCCGGATGTTGACGACCTCATAGTAGACCAGTACACATCATAAGTACCTGTTTTTTCTACAGTTATTTCTCCGCTTACTTTGGAATAGGATGTAGACGTCACGCGGCTCGTACTTGTTACAGCTTGCGCGTTCTTGCTATCTCCCCCGCCTCCGCCTTGATTGGTTCCTATCGCCTCAGATCCATCAGCCTTGAAAAACTTTTTTCCCTGAGCAACGTCAGCCTCTACCGCATCCGTCGGAGAGACATCTGTAAATCTCGCCAGGCCTCCCCCGGTCTTGGGCAGATTTATAAACGGGACGTTTGTGTACAGCGTCCCGTCTGGCCATGTAATATTTTGAGCCATGCCGAGCCTCCCCTCTTACGAAATCGTGAGTCCGTGGGTCTGGCTGTCCTGTGTAACCGTCGGGGCGCTGAGATTGCCCGTGACTCCGAGAATCGTAACGTTCTTCTTTATGTTTGAGGCGATGATCTTAGCCTGTTCTGCGTCTGAGATCTTTACCGTTCCGCCGGAAGTCTTACCAGCCGGAATATTCACAGTCCCCGCCTTCGTGCTGATCGTTCCGGAGACATCACCGTTGTCAATCATTCCGCCTTGGACTTCTCCGTTCGGGCCGTACAGCGTTTTTCCCGATACGAGGTCAGCGCTGACGCCATTCGCTCCGCTTGCGTCCCAGAATCGAGCGTCGCCCTGTTCGTTTGCGAGCGGCAGATCTACATAAGGGACGTCTGAATAAACATTTTCATTGATGATAACATTGCGTGCCATTTTTTCCTCCTATGATACTCGTATGCCCGAGCCGTCGTATGTGATGAGCCCGTAATTATGAGGAATCGGATTGATCACTATGTCTCCCCTCATATACAGGGCGTTCGTTTCGAGGATCTGCGTCTCCTGTGATGGAGTGACCTCATAGCTGCCTTCGTATGACGGCGGAAGTATCGCCGCCGGGATCGTAAGGGATCCCGATAATTTTGCCGGTGAACTCAATGAGCCCGAGAGTCTCTCAGGACTCGAGAGCGTTCCGGAGATCTCTCCATAAACGTGCATCATTCAGCCTCCCCCACTATCTTGATTTTTCCCTCTATAAACGTGTCGACCGTTCCGTCGTCGTGCGTGATTTCTACGTCGAAATTGTAGGTCTTATAATCGAGCTCGGTCTCTTGTGAGCTACAGGTAAATGTCAGAGTATCGAGCGGAATGTCCTTCGACAGCTTCAGCTCATATCCTGACGCCCCTTTGTAGCCCTTTGAGACAGCAAACCGAAGCGAGTCGCCTTCGACCGGTTCATATGGTTCGAAAGTCGGCTCTGTGTCCGGCGGAACAGGCGGGATCTTCCTGAACAGTCCGACCTCCATCGTCAGAGTGTCCCCTCTCGTCAGTTCTATGTCATATGTCTCGTCTTTCCTCTTCGTGATCTTGAGCATTGTTGTCCTCCTGTCTCACTTAACTCTGTTTAAGTGGCAGCGCTTTCGCTCTGTTGTATAATTCTGTCCCGGATCCATTGAGGCCCTGATCCGTATACGCTTTATATAGGACGGTCAGATTCTCAAGCTCCGAGCTTGTGATCTCTCCTCTCGTTATGAGATCCTCGCAGCGTGTAAACAGCGCGTCATGGCTGAGAGCCTTGACGACTTCGACGAGGCCTCTGATCCTCTTGACTCCGAGCACCAGGACCGCAAATAACGCTCCTCCACACGCTGACAAAACTGACGAAATGATAATGTTCATCGGTAACCCTCCTATACTGTGATTTTTAATTTCTGGCCGACCTTGATCAGATTGACGTTGCTGATATTGTTCTCAGCTGCGATAGCCTTGACTGTCGTCCCGTATCGCTTCGCTATAGCTGAAAGAGTGTCGCCCTTCTTTACGGTGTAAGTGATCGTTTTCTTTTTCTTTGCTGCGAGGATCTTGTTCACTTCCTTCTGAACAGCAGCATAATTGTAGCCGGCAGCCTCGAGTCGTTCCTTCCTGGTCGAACCCGTTCCCCACTTGCCGGCGATAACCTCCTGAGCAATGACAGGGACGCTTTTCTTCGCGCTGGTTGCCATCGCTGCATAATTCGGAGTGACAAATCCCCGGATATAACGTCCGTTGACCGTCAGGACCCTTTCTCCGACGGCATTGCTTTTATTGCCCTCAATGACGTAGATCTTCGAGCCTTCGACCTTAACGACCGTCCCGACGTGATCAGATCCGCCTTTGTTGTCCCCTCTCCCGCTGTCGTCCCAATCATAGAGAATCCAATCACCTTTGTCCGGTCTATATGCGTCATTCTCGACCCATATTCCCATATTTTTAGCTTTGGTTATAATCGTCCCGCAATTCGCGGAGAGCGGAAAATATTTCTTAGCCTTCTCTACGCCGAACGTATCGATTGCGAAGGCTGACGCAGCCGCAGCGCACCAAAACGCCGTGTAAGTCATAGCCCAGCCGTCCGGCTTTACCTTGTTGAAGATATTTATAAGATCCTTATGTTTCGCTGAGCCCTGTTTCGCGCCCAGGAACGACTCAGCGTCTTTGATCAGCTCGTTTCGGAGCTCGTTCGCTGTTGCCATGATTACGCCTCCCGTTCCGGATCTGCGTCCTCCTCAACCTCAACGGCTTCGGTCTCGCCGATCTTCTTATAATATGTGTAGCTCGATACGCCTAAGATTGCAGCGAGGAAGATTCCAACCTCTGCGATTGTTTTCGCGATCTCCACATAATGAGCGAATGACCATATATCGCCCAGGTGAAGGATCAGGATCTGAAACGCCGGTATAAACACCAGCGCGAACCATTTCAAATAATCATATACTTTGTTTGATAGCTTCATTCTGCAGCCTCCTAAATGAAAAGGCCCGCGATCTGACGGGCCATAAAATACAGGACATTGTTGCCCCTTTCCTATTTTCTTGAGAAGACGTATTCAACACCCAAGTTCGTTACCGTGCCAGTGTTGCCCATAAGATAGAAGTCCGTTCCGTTAGAGCCACGGACGATACTTCTTGGACCCGAACCACTCCACCCCACGATGTTCGCAGATACTAAACCATATTCGGATGCGTCTACACCCAAATTAGAGAAACTGTCTATATAAACATAGTTTGAAGATGGAACGGTGAGTGATGAATATGTTTTGTTCTTTCGAATCATAGTTGCTTTAATTGTTGATGTTGCCATATGTCATGGCGTTAGGGTTAGTTCCCGATTTGATAAAGAATAATAAAAGCCATTGTTCCCGTTATAGCGATTGTCGCTTCGTTATGATAGCCGAACGCTACTCCGCTATCAGTCAGCGAATAAGGGCCCACCATTACAAACGCCGCGTTAGGAGATTCAGCGGGTACTGCGCAAATAGGAATCGCCCCGCTCGGCAATGTGAACGCAATAGAGTCCGTTCCTCTCGCTCCCGCAGTCATAGTCATTTGTTTGCTTACTCTCTGATAGTACAAATCGGATTTAATTCTTGATGTCATGCCCTACTCGGCAGGATTTGCTGTTAGATTATGAATGACACACAGAATTTAACGAATGTCTGATTTGTCGAACCACAGTACACTGACACTTCTCCACTCGAATGCTCGATGTAGAATCCGCCCGCAGTTGCCATATTCCATAACGAGTTGCCAAATGATGCAGTTCCCATTATGTCTTGCTGTGGACGCACTTCTGGCGGAAGGGTTAGTATCGTTTTATATGATGTACCGAAAGCAGATGTGCTTTGAGCATTGATAGTCAGAGTCACAATATTTCCGTTCCGTCTGCACCATGATACTTTGTCAGAACTTCTCCCATCTGACAGACCACTCGCGTATGTCAATGCTATTTTGTCTGTGCCTTTTATCATACTAACAGCCATAAGGAGTCACGTCCTTACGTCCTACCTCTGACCTCCTCTCTCGGAGATCACCGGAGACAAACCTAACGCTTGCCTCCTTCCTTGTAGTGCTGTACCCCCCCCCCGAAAATTGAGGAGAAAATCGTTCTTTTAGCCATATTGATATGGCACTAATCTTTAATCGTTCTTTTTATACAAGACCCGCACTCGATATGTATTCGTTATTGCGGTTGCAATAGTATTTCGGCCAATAACTCTTGCTGTAGTTCCCTCAAGCCACCACTCTTGAAGTGCGACCGAGCCGTGCATAGTTGTTGCTCCAAGAATCGCGATCGGTGTATATCCGCTTCTTGAAACATCAATTTCCGCCGTTCGAGTACCATTTGCGGGCGTTGTGCCATTTGCACTCGTTACTATCGCTTGAATGTACTGCGGTCTTGTAGTTTTTATTACGCTTGTCATGCCACGCTCGGCAAGGCTGCTGTTAGTTCGGTTGTGCGATATAGTACACAGCTACACTCGCTGTTACGGCCGAACTACTCAAGTTCCGAAGCTGTAACGAATACGCTCCATCTACATATCGGTACGCCACGGGAATGATATTCGGACTGTTCGTTGTCAATCCGCTTATTCCTATCGGCTTGTATCCGCTCGGACAATCGTTGTTGATGACCGGATAGATATTAGTGTTGCCCGTGCCGTTGCCCCCTACGGAAACAGAAACGCTCACGCTCCGTTGAATGATGCCTTTCGCTTTTATCGTACTAACAGCCATGAGAGGACACCTCCTCTCTGTGCAGCCTATGCCTCAGACCTCCTTTCGGAGATCCTCCCGGAGGACAAGCTCTTAAGATTAGTGCTTGCCCTCCTTTCTGATCTGCGTAGTACCCCCCCCGAGGGTTACGATAATCTTTTCTATGTTATTCACGTTATGCCTCCTGTTCTGGATCCGGCTCCGGTTCCGGTGCGCTCTGTTTTTCCCATACGCGGCCCATCAGATGCAAGCCGGTGCTGTTAAGGATTCCCGCCTGTACATAATCGGTCTTTTCGTCATGTCCGAATCCATATGCACTCAGATATGCGTGAAAACCCTGTTCAGCATCATCGAGAGAGTCTTTCACGGCTATACCCTTTTCAATGGTTCCGTTAGTCCTTTTGATCTGCACTAAAAAAAACTTGTCCATTTGTTATCGTCCTCCTATCGTGACATATTGAGATATAGCGTTAACGTTGTAGATCCGCTGATTGATCCTGAGATTGTCAGAGATCCCTCGT
>JAZQGR010000046.1:0-15245 GCA_045540115.1 Eubacteriales bacterium | reverse complement strand
CGTTTTTTGTATTATTCGTGTCTTCTATGCTTTGTGCAGAGCTTGACGATCTCGACGATCGGAATTGTCGATATCGCAAGAGCGAGTGCAACCGCATATTCGGTGAGGTTAATGTGCGAGAAGCCGAACAGACCTCTGAGTGCGGGAACAAAGATGAGCGCGCTTGTGAGGAGGAGAGATACTACCATCGAGCCCCAGAGGATCATGTTGTGGCTCTTGAGCTTGAAGATGGAGCCGTGAGAACGGAGGTTGTAGGAGTGGAATATCTCAGCCATCGACATGGCGAGGAACGCCATCGTCATACCGTCGGGGCTCTGTGCTATCTCCCATTTGCCGCTTTCCATAAAGTGTCCGATGAAGTATGCGGCGAGGGTGATGATGGATATCATGATTCCCTGATATGCGATGTTGAAGCCCATACCGCCTGCAAAGATGCCTTCGTTGCTCTTGCGCGGCTTGCGGGTCATAATGTCGGGCTCTGCTTTTTCGGTTCCGAGCGCAAGGGCGGGAACGGAGTCGGTTACGAGGTTGATGAAGAGGAGGTGCGGTGCTTTGAGAATGGTAAATCCGCAGAGGGTTGCGGTAAATACCGAGATGACCTCGGAGAGGTTCGAGGAAAGGAGGAACTGGATACACTTAGTGATGTTATCGTAGATTCTTCTTCCTTCCGCTACTGCACTTACGATCGTTGCGAAGTTATCGTCGGCAAGGATCATGTCGGCGACGTTCTTTGTAACGTCGGTTCCCGTGATACCCATACCGATACCGATGTCGGCACTCTTTATCGAGGGCGCATCGTTTACGCCGTCGCCTGTCATTGCGGTTACCATTCCGCGCTTACGCCAAGCATTGACTATTCTCGTCTTATGCTCGGGCTGAACGCGCGCGTAGACGGAATACTTCGTTACCGCTTCGTCAAATTCCTCGTCGGAATACTTGTCGATCTCGGCGCCGGTAATTGCCTCCGATGCGTCGGTGATGATACCGAGAGTCTTTGCGATAGCTACTGCGGTGTCCTTGTGGTCACCCGTTATCATTATCGGGCGAACGCCTGCAAGCACGCACTGCTTGACGGCTTCCGTTACCTCGGGACGGACGGGGTCGATCATTCCGACAAGTCCGATGAACACGAGGTCGTTTTCAAGAGCGGAGGGTGAGCAGTCGCTCGGCATTGAAGGATGCTTCTTGTATGCGCAGGCAAGAACTCGGAGTGCCTGAGAAGCGAACTCGGTGTTCTTAGAAAGGATCTCCGACTTGTATGCATCGGTGAGGGCGACCTCGCTGCCGTTTACGAGGATCTTCGTGCAACGTGCAAGGAGCTCATCGGGAGCGCCCTTTGTGTACTGGATTATATTACCGTTATCGTTATGAACGGTAGACATCATCTTTCTGCCGGAGTCAAAGGGAGCTTCGCCTACACGGGGAGAGGTCTTTTCGATCTCGTTCTTATGAAGTCCGAGCTTTGTTGCGTAATTGACGAGCGCACATTCGGTCGGCTCGCCGACTGCTTCTCCGCTTTCGTCGGGATTAGCGTCAGAGCAGAGTGCCATACCGATGGCGAGGAGATTATTGTCGCTTCCCCAGCTGTCAACGACGGTCATCTTGTTCTGAGTGAGAGTACCGGTTTTATCGGAGCAGATTATCTGAGTACAGCCGAGCGTTTCAACCGCAGTAAGACGGCGGATGATAGCGTTCTGCTTAGACATCTTTGTAACGCCCATCGAAAGGACGATGGTAACGACAGCGGCAAGTCCCTCAGGAATAGCTGCAACCGCAAGGGATACAGCAGGCATAAATGCGTCCTCAAGAATTACCTTGAAGGCGTTCTTTGCGGTGAGCACATCTCTGTTCATGAAGAGCGTGAAGCCGAACATAAATACGCAGATGCCGAGAACCAGCCAAGTAAGGATCTTTGAAAGCTGTGAAAGCTTCTTCTGGAGAGGTGTTTCGCCCTCCTCAGCTTCGGTAATAGCGGTTGCGATCTTACCCATTTCGGTGTTCATACCGATGCCTGTTACCACCATTGTTCCGCGTCCGTAAACTACGACGCTTCCCATGTAGCACATGTTTTTACGGTCGCCTAGCGGAACGTCGCCGTTATCTGCGGCGGTAAGAACGTGGTCGACCTTGTCGGAGGGAACGCTTTCGCCCGTCAGAGCGGCTTCTTCGATCTTCATGCTCGCGCTTTCGAGTATTCGTCCGTCGGCAGGAACCGCGTCACCCGCTTCGAGGACAACGATATCACCGATAACGAGGTCTTCGCTTCGTACCGTGACGAGCTTTCCGTCGCGGATGACCTTTGACGTCGCCGCCGCCATTTCCTTCAGCGCGTCGATCGCTTTTTCCGCCTTGCTCTCCTGAACGACACCGAGAACGGTGTTCAGGATGACGACTGCGAGAATGATGAACACGTCGGTCGGGAGCTTATCGGGATGGAGCGAAAGCTCGGTTATTGCCGAGACGATCGCCGCACCGATGAGCACGAGAACCATCGGGTCGATGAGCTGAGAGATGATCCTCTGGAGGAGGGTGATCTTCTTGCCCTCGGCAAGCTTGTTCTTGCCGTCGCGCGCCTGACGGCTTTCGACCTCTGCGGCACTAAGACCGTTAAGCGAGGAGGAAACGCCGTTCAGCACTTCTTCTTTTTCGGTTAGGTAATGCTTCATTTTTATTTTTTCCTTTCGGATTATTTATGGGAGAATGCTGCAAAACAAAAACAACGAGGCAATGCACGGAAAATACCGCACACAGTCTCGTCCTTTAATTCAAGCCAATCGGAATCTCTTCCGCGGGATGTTGACTTGAAACGCTTTCGCGCAAACTACTCCCCATGTCCTATGATACGGTAATTTTAGCATATTATTTTGAATTTGTCAATGCCTATTTTGAAAATGCTCAGAGAATGATGCCGCCCATCATAAGTCCGCGCTTGCCGTGACTTGCGCGATGTGAAAAGAAGGCGTCGCTTTGGCAGCAGGTGCAAACGTCACTAACGTTAATGTTTTCGGGTTTGATCCCCGAAAGGATCAGCAGATGTCGATTCATCGACGGCAGATCCGCGTAGAATTTTCCGTCTGCTTCTGCGGGGACTATAAAAGGTAAAAGCTCACTTCCGCATTTGGCTTCCTTGACTGCATTGACGAAGGGAATATCGACCTCGTAGCAGCAAGGATGGATGCAAGGACCAATGGCGGCTTTGATGTTTTCTGCCGATGCACCGAGGGAGATCATTTTCTTTACTGCGTTTATGGCAATTCCGCTGACGGTTCCGCGCCAGCCTGCGTGAACGGCACTAATGACGTTCGTGCTGTCGTAAAGAAGTATCGGGACACAGTCGGCAACCTTGACGGTGAGGAGCAAACCCTTTTCGTTCGTGACAAAGCCGTCGCACTCAAAATGCCGTCCGAGGTCGTCTTTCGTTACGGCTTCGACAATATTCGAATGTATCTGCTTTGCGGAAAACATATTCGATATGTCACTTCCGAGCGCTGAGGCGAAACGGCGGCGGTTTTCCTTTACATCATCTGCTCTGCCCATGCCGAGATCAAGCGTGTCAAGACCCTCTTCGTGGCTGACTCCGCCCTCGCGTGTAGAAAAGCCGTGGGAGCAGCTTATGTTATTCGATTTTAAAAGCGGCAACGCGCCCGTTTTTGTGAATCCGCTCATTTTCATCTTCCTTTCGGTTTCATATATCTATTATATTACACTTTTTCCCAATTATCAATAGAAAAGAGATAATGGGGAAAAACATTGCTACGGTCTTTCTTATGGTGGCGAACTGTGTGTCGCTTGCGGCTCCTTTGTGTAAAGGGAGCTGTCGAGCGTAGTGAGACTGAGAAATTGTAATTCATGGATTTTCACTTAACAATCCCTCTGTCATTTGCTTTGCAAATGCCTCACTTTACACAAGGGAGGCATTGTGTTTCCCTGTCAGTGTCGGTTTTTCACATCACAAATTTCTCCGCGTAAAATAATTACTGTAAGAGCAACAAATTTTTCTTGGCACGAATATTATTCCTATACCTGCCGAAAAATAGTAATGAACTCTTACGGGAAAGTTGAAACGAAAGGATAAACATTATGACGTGTAAACGCGGAGATATATTTTACGCAGATCTTAGTCCCGTTATCGGCTCAGAGCAGGGAGGACTTCGCCCTGTTCTGATAATACAGAATGACGTCGGCAACCGTTACAGCCCGACGGTTATCGCTGCCGCGATAACCTCGCGAACGGGGAAAAACAAGCTCCCAACTCATATCGGAGTCGAGGCGATGATATCGTCCGATACGTCGGGCGGACTTATGAAAAATTCCGTTATACTGCTTGAGCAGGTAAGAACTCTTGACAAGACGCGACTGAAGGAAAAAATGGGACATCTTGACGACAGCGTTATGCGCCGTGTCAATGAAGCCATCGCCGTAAGCTTCGGGCTCGGAGGAAATGCGCCCGACGAAATAATAGGTTGACTCTTGAAAAAAGCCGCGTATCCGTGTATAATATAAATAAGAAACGGAGGTGCGGAAATGGACGGAATATTGAATCAAATATGCAAGACCGTCATTGACGAGGCGAACCCGAGCAAGATCGTTCTGTACGGTGAAAAGAAAAACGGCGAGCGATTGCGCGAGGCAAATCTGCTTGTCGTTGTAAAAAACGATCCGAAGGAGGCTGAAAGAAGGCTTTATCGCGTCCTTGACTGCGATATTGCTCTCAATCTGCTCGTTTATAATGAGGAGGATTTTCTCATTCTAGAAAAGGACGAAACGAGCTATGCATTCAGCATAATGTCGAAGGGCAGGGTGCTTTATGGGTAGAAGACGCGGAAGTCCTCACGACAGTAAAAGATATTTCGACTGGCTCGAGCGAGCCGAGTGTGATCTTGATTCGGCGCGGATATTGAAGGACAATAACGGCGACAACTGCAACGCCGCCTTTCATTGTCAGCAATGCATTGAAAAGGCGCTCAAGGGTTATCTTCTTTATGAAACCGGAAAGCACGTTGACGGTCATAACCTGACCTTCCTTTGCAGAAGCGCCTGCCGTATCGACAGAAAGTTTGACGAGTGGCTTGACGAAAGCACCTCTCTCAACAGATATTATATCGAAACGCGCTATCCGACCGACATAGGCTTTGATATTACCGATAGGGAGCTTGATAAGGTCTATAAGATGGCGAGCGATATGTACGCCTTTATTTTCGGGGTCATATCGGGCGACGTGGTAAAATAAAAATACCGAAGCGAGAGCTTCGGTATTTTTATTTCTCAAATTGACAGATCAAACCTTTCCAAGGAAGGAAAGAACACAAAGAACGATATTTACGAGACCGTAAATTTCCATAAGAAGTCCGATGATTCCGCCGAAGATGTTAATTATCGGAAGGCTTGCAACAAGACCGATCACCCAGCCAATGACTGCGCAGAAGATAATGCCGATTACGAGCCAAACGATAAGGGAAACAACGTCACCCTTCTTTGCCTTGAATCCAAGGGGCCAAAATTTCTTAAGAAGATCCATGATTATTACCTCTCAATTTTATGTAGTATCTATATTATAAACGCTCTTTTAACAAAATGCAAGAGCATTGTAAATATTTTTGCCGAAAAAGAATTACTTATAGACAATTTGGGGCTTATATATTATAATGAAAACAGAAGAACAGACTCTATCAGCTGCGAGGTAACTATGAAAAACATTCATCTTTTGGGAAAGAAAATTATTTTTGACAAGTCGAAGGTGCTTCTCGACTATAAGCCAAATACCGACTGGCTTAACTATTTCGAGCCGAAGAGCGGAGAATGGAAATACGAGGACGGCGCGCTTATAGGAATTGAAAACGGTAACAAGGGAGGCATTCTCTTTACACGCGATTCTTACGAGGGAAACGTGATGCTTTCGTTCACCGTTTCGACGATTCTCCCCGCAACGCGTGATCTTAACGCCGTTTTCTGCGCGAATTGGGACGAGGAGGTCGATTATCTCGGCACTTCCTACGTTTGCGGTCTTAACGGCTGGTATGAGAATAAGGCGGGACTTGAAAGAAATATCGGATACGGAATTGGCTCGAATCTCTATTCGACGACGAGTCTCTATAAGTACACCCCCGGCACCGAGGTCAGAATGACCTGCGGAGCGATCGACGGACATTCCTTTATGGTGGTCGACGACGTTCTCGTTTCCGAGATGATCGATCCGAATCCGATAAACGGCGGTCATGTCGGATTTTCCGCGTACTGCACGATGCTCCGTATCAAGGACATCGAGGTAAGAGAAATTTACTGGGAGCCCTTTGAGCAGAAATACGATCCGGAATTTTAAAAACCGAATCTCAAGCTATTTACAAACCGCGCTTTTTTTGGTATAATTTCGGGTAGAAAACCCGATTGAAAATTTGCGCACGACGCGCAAAGAAGAAAAAGGAGATAATTTATGAAGAAGTTTATTTTACTTCTGATCGCCGCTTGTATGCTTGTAACCTGCTTTGCTTGCGGTGGAAACGGCGACGGCGGGAAGCAGACTCCTCCGAGCCTGAGACCCCCGAAGGAAAAATGGAACGCCCTTCCCGATGTTGATTGCGAGGGAAGAGACTTTCGCGTAAGCTCAAGAGCCAACTATGGCAACATGGAGGTAGTTGCTGCCGACGAGACCTCTGAAAACATAGTCGATCAGGCACTCATATACAGAAACGCGAGAGTCGAGGATCGCTTCAACGTTTTCGTTGAGCTTCAGAACTATCCCGGCACTACTCCGTTTGAGCACACAAATTCGGTTCTTTCTGCCTGCACTATGCAGATGGATACCTTCGACCTCGCAATGACTTACGTATATGAAAGCTCACCGCTTATCACGAACGGCTTCGTTCTTAACTGGGCAAAGCTCCCCTATACCAAGCTTGAAGAATCTCATTGGATCAACGGTATGAACAAGGAGTTCTCTGTTCGTGACGCTATCTATACGTCGATTTCCAAGATGTGTATCTCGATTCTCGGTCAGACTGCCGCTATGATCTACAACCGTGACCTCGGCGACGAATGGAAGGGTGAAGAGTTCTCCGATGAGCTCATCGCAACAGTCCTCTCCGGTAATGGCAAAGAGGGCGGCTGGACTTACGATTACCTTATGAACATCGTAAACGAGTACGGCTGGTCCGATGCTACAAACGATGGACGTACCGCCGACGACTCTTTTGCTTTCTACATGACGACCGACTGGGCGATAGATACCTGGCACGCCGCATGGGAGCTTCCCTGTATCAAGAATACCGTTGAAAAGGGACTTGAGGACGTCATGATGAACGACAAGTACCTTTCCTACGCAAGCAGAATGCAGACCATGTATCACGAGACTCCCGGTATCTATGCAAGCAAGGCGGCTGACGCTGTTTCCGCCTTCGTCTCTAACAGAGCACTCTTTACAACGACCGAGCTCGCACTTACTCTCAGCTACTTCCCTGAAAAGATGGAAGGAACCTACACGATTCTTCCTCAGCCGAAGTATGATGACAACCAGAAGGAATATCGCTCCGCAATGTTCGACAACTACTCCGTAATGTCGATTCCGATCACGGCTGATGCAACCTTCGTTTCGCTTATTTGCGAAGCACTCTCCATTGCTTCCGAGGAAAATGTATATCCGGCATATCGTTATGATTCTCTTCAGGGAACGGGAGTTTCCGATCCCGAATCTATCGAGATGCTTGATATCGTTCTTAACAATACCACTTGGGATATCGCAACCCTTCTTTCGACTCAGCTCCGTATGATTACCATGGTTCGCGAGGACGTTATCAATCATCCTCAGAACAGCCAGATCTCTCAATCGTATAAGACAATTCAGGGAGACATTCAGAGCGCACTCGAAGAAATCATGACGGCGTTTGACGCTTTTCAGGATAACTGAATTAAAACCATCGGGCGACCCTACGGTCGCCCTTCTGCTTCACTAAAAGAGATGGCAGAAGTACGGTTGTCGGTAATTGTTTATTCGTTGTTCACATATCCATCACAATTGTTTACATTTAATAACAAATTATTGATAATAAAAGACAAAAAAACGATAGCGTATATTTGACTCACGTGGTATAATACTTTTGCCAAAAGTGATAAAAAACTCTGCAATTCCGACGCGATTATGTAAAAAGTGCAAAACGATTTCGGTCAAAGATTGAAAAAGTTTTAAAACAATGAAGTTTTTGTGACTTGTGCTAAAAAATCCGAAGTGGTTTTTAACACATTGCACAATAACGGATCGCGTTCTTGCAAAATTCGGTTTTAACGTTTGCCGCATCCTCTTGCGCGAGCGTCAAAATAAAATAATTCCATAAAGGAGAAAATTTTATGAAGAAGTTTCTTTTACTTCTGATCGCTGCTTGCATGCTCATTACCTGCTTCGCTTGTGGCGGAAACAACAAAAAGAAGCCCTATGAACCCGGTTTAAAGCCGCCGGAAGATAAATGGGCAGACCTTCCCGATTATGACTTTGAAGGCAGGGATTTCCGTGTAAGCACAAGAGGTCACTACGGCAACATGGAGGTCGTTGTTGCTGATGAAGAGTCTGAGAACATCGTTGACCAGGCGCTTCTTTACAGAAATGCAAGAGTTGAAGACAGATACAACGTTTTCGTTGACTGCCAGAGAAACGACGGTACCGCATATGCGCATACCAACATAGTTCTTTCTGCTTGTACCATGCAGATGGATACCTTCGACCTCGCAATGACTTACGTATATGAGAGCTCGCCGCTTATCACGAACGGCTTCGTTCTTAACTGGGCAAAGCTCCCTTACACCAAGCTTGCTGAGTCTCACTGGATCAACGGCATGAACAAGGAGTTCTCTGTTCGTGACGCTATCTACACCTCTATTTCTAAGATGTGTATCTCCATCCTCGGCCAGACCGTTGCTATGGTTTATAACCGTGACCTCGGCGACGAGTGGAAGGGCGAGGAGTTCTCTGATGAGCTCATCGCTACCGTTCTTGCAGGTGACGGCGCTGAAGGCGGCTGGACCTACGATTACCTTATGAACATCGTAAACGAGTACGGCTGGTCCGATGCTACTAACGACGGACGTACCGCTGACGACTCCTATGCGCTCTATCTGACGAGCGACTGGGCTATAGATACCTGGCACGCAGCATGGGAACTCCCCTGCGTTAAGAACACTGTTGAAAACGGACTTGAAGACGTTATGATGAACGACAAGTACCTTACCTACAACAGCAGAATGCATACCATGTATTATCAGACTCCCGGTATCTTTGTCGGCAATCAGGCAGCAGCTACAGGCGCATTCGTCTCTAACAGAGCTCTCTTCACTACTACCGGTCTTGCTGCTACCCTTAATACCCTTCCTAACAGCATGGAAGGAACCTACACCATTCTTCCTCAGCCGAAGTTTGATGAAAACCAGACCGAGTACCGTTCTGCAATGTTCGATAACTACTCTGTAATGTCGATTCCGATCACTGCAGACGCTTCCTTCGTATCCCTTATCTGTGAAGCACTCTCCATCGCTTCCGAGGTTAACGTATATCCCGCATACCGTTTCGACTCTCTCCAGGGTACCGGTGTCTCCGACGCTGACTCTATCGAGATGCTCGATATCATTCTTAACAACACCACTTGGGATATCGCAACCCTTCTTTCCACTCAGCTTAAAATGATCACGATGACTCGTACCGACGTTCTCACTAACCCTGATAACAGCCAGATCTCTCAGCTCTACGACAGCCGTGAGGGAGAAATCGAGGAAGCGCTCGAGAACATCATGATTGCATTCGATATGTTCCAGGATAACTAAAACATACCTACTTCAGTAATCGCTGACATTGGAATAGCGGCGACGCTGCCAGTCAAACGGCTTGCTGACAACTATGGGGGCGACTATAAGTCGCCCCCTTTTGCATTATAACCGGCACCGCGCGGTGCCTACGGTAAATACGGCAATCGCCGTTAATTCGATCTAATCAAAGCAGACGGAGGAACAAATGAAAAAATTGCTTTTGATCCTGCTTGCTATATGCACGATTCTTTCATTTACTGCTTGCACAGGCAAGCTTGGAGCCCGTCCTCCAAAGGAACCGGAGGGCGACACCAAGCCTGATGACAATTTTGTTTTTACGCCGCCCGAGATCGCTTCGAAAAGTGATATTGCTGCAAGCGCATGGGTGGCTCATTCCTTTGATAAAATAGCCGCGAACGGTTCTGTCCCCGAGTCGCCTTCGACCTCTTACCGTGTGTATATGACCGGTGGCGAGACGGAGGGCTGTCAGGTTGCGCTCCGCACCGAATCCGATTGCGTGCTTACCCTTAAATGTGTATATAAATACGAAAATTCCCTCGATTTCAAGATCTATATTCTTGACACGAGCTATAATATAGACGGTCAGCTGCTCCCCGATCCCGCAAAGCCCTATAACGAGGGCGAGAGCTTTGATGCCAAGGCGGGCAGAACCTTACCGTTCATCATAGAATTTGAAAGCGAAAGTGACGAGAAGGCGGGATTTTACCCATTCGTTTTCGAGTTGCGTGATGCCTCTGATAAAACCGTTGCACAGTACACGCTGATCGTTCGGGTATGGGATATCACTCTGCCGGAAAAGAGGACTTATTCGTCTTCGGTTCTGATTTCCGAAAAGCATATCGCCGAGCATTATTACGGCGAGGGAAGTGAAGTGCCGGACGAGGTGTATATCAATTATTACAATATGCTCCTTGAGCACAATATGAGCGCTCAGCAGCTTCCTTACGATATTCTCGATCCCCGTGCCGACGCTTATATGTCGGATCCGCGCGTGACTTCGTTCCGAGTTCCGCATAACGTTTCCGATGAAACGCTTCTTGAATATTATAAGAAGCTGAAAGCGAACACCAAGTGGCTTCATAAGGCGTATTTTATGCCGCTTGGCGAGCCTGATACCATTGAGGAGATCGAGCAGTTCTGCGAGCTTTCGATGCATCTTCAGCAGCTTTGCCCCGGAATTAAGGTCACTTCTCCAATCTATACCGACATTCAGATAGATCCTATCGGTTGGGATCAGATAAACGCGATGAAGGGTTACTGTACGCTCTGGTGCCCGAAGCTATGTCTTTGGGATGATGAAATATCCTACGGCAATCACGACTACGAGCATAGCATGACATTTGAAGCGCGAATGAGAAAGATGATGAGTGAGGGATATGGAGTCTGGACGTACATCTCACATACTCCCTCGACGCCTTTTACTGCAATGTTCGTCGATCAGTCGGGACTTAGTCAGCGCGTTCTTTTCTGGCAGCAGTTCCAGAGAGGAATCTGCGGAATAATCTATTGGTCGTCAAACGCGTGGTCTACCTTTGTTAAGGTCGATCCATGGGAAAGTCTTCATACAGGTCTTTACGATGACGATAAAAATCCGGTTTTCGGCGACGGAATCCTTTTCTATCCCGGAGAAGAGATAACCGATATCCCGACGGTCTCTCTACGCATGAAGATAATGCGTGACGGCATAGACGATATGGAGCTGCTTATGCTCGCCGCGAAAACGCTCGGAAACAAATGGGTTAACGAAAGAGTCAATTCCGTTTCATCGTCACTCACGTCGATCGAGGTTACTGATGAAAAATTTGCGCAGATCCGGATAGAGATCGGAAATGCGCTTGAAAAGGCATTGCCTTAAAGGAGGTTACTATGAAAAAAATTTTAGCTTTGATCCTTGTTGCTTGCACTCTTCTTTCTATCGTTGCTTGCAATAAGAAGGAAAAGAAGGAGCCTGTCGTTCCTGCAAACATCATAGCGTTTGCTACTCACTCTTATGATAAGTATATTGCAAACATAAAGCCCAAGGGCAGCTTCTCGACCGATTATACAGTTTATATGCTGAAGGGCGAGACCGAGGGTTGTCAGGTTGCTATTTACAGCGATCAGGCTGTCAAAAAGATCGAGCTTGTTAACGTTTCGGGTGAAAACGAGTTCGTTACGACCGAGCTTTTTGCAATGGACCGCACTCACCCCATAAAGAGAAAGGAGCATCTCGACTCGACGATGCCCTACGGTAAGTTCGATGTCGCGCTTGAAAAGAATAAGATAGTTCCGTTCCTTATCGAGTTTGAGACAACTGCCGAGACTCCCGCAGGTGAATATAAGTATGTATTCTCAATAAACGATGCATCCGGTAAGGAAAGCAAGCCCCTTGCTACCTACAACGTAACGGTACACGTATGGGATATTACTCTTCCCGAGGAAAAGACTTTTGCGACCTCGGCGGGTATCAATACATATCACATCGGACGCTTCTACGGTGGATGCGGCCCCGATCTTTACAAGCAGTACTACGATATGCTTCTTGACCATAATGTCTGCGGACACACTCTACCGTACGATATTCTTGATGAACGCGCCGACGCTTATATGTCCGATCCCCGCGTGACCTCCTTCTGCGTTCCTTGCTCCTCCGACGTTGCCGAGGAGGAGATAATCGCATATTACAATAAGATCAAGGAAAACCCCGTTTGGCTCAGCAAGGCGATGTTCTATCCGATAGACGAGCCGAGCACGATGGAGGATCTTGAAAAATATAAGGGCCACGTTGAGCGTCTTAAGGCGATCGCGCCCGAGATCCCGATAATATCCCCGATCTATACCAATATTCAGACGGGCGATAAGGCCGATCAGATTGATTTTATGGATCCGTATACCGATATGTGGTGCCCGAAGCTCTGCCTCTGGGATGAGGAGCAATCTTACGATCGTTTCCTTAAATATACTCCCGAAAAGACCTTTGACGAAAGAATGGCGGCCTTCAAGGCAGATGGCGACAAGATGTGGTCATACGTTTGTAATGCTCCGACCTCTCCATACGCTCAGCTCTTTATCGATACCGATGGTATCGTTCATCGCCTTATGATGTGGCAGCATTATCAGAGAGATATCGAAGGCTTCCTTTACTGGGGAACGACCTCCTGGGGCTACAAGACCAAGGAAATGCTGACCTATAAGGAGATCGACCCATGGAAGACGTCAAACAACGGCGTCGGCGACGGAAACGGGAACCCCGTTTACGGCGAGGGCTATCTCTTCTATCCCGGAGGATTGAACTTCAAAATGTTCGAGCCGATATCCTCCCTTCGCATGAAGATACTCCGCGACGGTATCGACGATATCGAGTTCTTCTACCTTGCTGAGCAGGTGCTTGGACGCGAGTGGGTAATGAACTACGTCAATCAGGCGACGCCCTCTCTTACCGAATATGCGTCGAAGGATCAGTTCGCGAAGATCAGAATCGAAATGGGTAACGCTGTTGAAGCGGCTTTAAAAAATCAATAATTGAATGAACTCCGAAACGGGGATCCCAAAATTTGATCCTCCGTTTCGGTTGAAGCAGTATCAGGAGACGGTTATCATGAAATGTGATTTCAAATTAACCTCCAAGGTCTTTACCTCGCTTTTAGTGCTTGCTATGCTCCTTTCGCTCTTTGCCTGCGGCAATAACGGGGATAAAAACGACGGCTCCGTGACGACGGGCGGATACAATGATAATACGAGCATCAAGGTCGATGCATGGGTAACTCACCTGACCAACAAGCAGATCGCGAACGTCAGACCTCAAAACAAGGACAAAAGCACGGTTTATGACCTTTACATGACGAGAGGTGAGACTGAGGGCTGTCAGCTCGTCGTTTACAGTAGTGAAAAGATTCGCAAGGCTGCTCTTGACTATGATGCTGACGCCTACAAAGATAAGGGCATTACGGCAAGCGCCTTTATAATGAACAAGACGCAAAGGATCGAAGATAAGGAATGGACAGATGCGGCAATTCCTTGCGACGGCGGAAGCTTTCTTATTGCAAAGAGAAAGGTCGTCCCTTATATTGTCGAGTTTACCACAACTGTAGACACCCCCGCAGGTGACTACACCTATACATATCAGTTTACCGACGTGAGCACGGATACGGTTTATGCGACCTTTACGGTGAACGTTCACGTCTGGGATATTGTGCTTCCCGAGGATAAGACCTTTGCCACCTCTGCAAATATAAGCACGCATTATACCCAGCAGTACGATATCGGCGACGATATGTACGGTAAGTATTATGAAATTCTCCTTGAGCATAATATCTGCGCATATACGCTTCCTTATGATATTTTAGATCCCCGCGCCGACAAGTATATGTCAGACCCGAGAGTGACGTCATTTATCGTCGGCAGATCCTCGGTCAAGAATTGGACCGACGAAAAGATAATTCAGACCTATAACAAGCTGAAAAGCAACCCCGTTTGGTTCGAAAAAGCGCTTTTCTATATCATAGATGAGCCGTCGAATCCGACAGCGGTTGCCGAATATGCGGCGCTGTGTGAGCGCTTCGGCGAGCTTTGCCCGGGAATAGAGGTAATTGCTCCGTTCTATACCAATAAGCAGTTCGGAGCCAAGACCGATCAGGTCGACGCGATGGCGCCGTATACGAAAATATGGTGCCCGAAGCTCTGCCTTTGGGACGAGGTAAAGTCATACGACCGTTATCTTGATTATACTCCCGACAAAACCTTCGATGAAAGAATGCTGGAGTTTCAGGCGGAGGGCGACAGAGTCTGGTCATACGTTTGTAATTCTCCGATAACTCCTTATGCGCAGATGTTCGTCGATACCGACGGCATTATGCACCGCATAATGATGTGGCAGCATTATCAGCGCAATATTGAGGGCTTCCTTTACTGGTCGACGACATCCTGGGGATACCACGGCGTCAACGTAAGTCCGTGGGAAAACGCCTTCAACGGAGTCAAGGACGGAAACGGTGATCCCGTTTACGGCGAGGGCTTCCTGCTTTATCCCGGTTCGCCTGTAGGCTTGAGGGAGCCTGTACCGACAAACAGACTCAAGATCCTTCGCGACGGTATCGACGATATCGAGCTCCTTTACCTTGCAGAAAAGGAATTTGGTAAGGAATGGGTAATGGAGAAGGTGAATGAGGTTACCCCGACTCTTACCTCGTATACGACCGAAGAAAATTTCTATAAACTGAGAAAAGAAATAGGCGACGCGCTCGAAAAAGCACTTGCCGCAAATAAATAAGCAAATTTTACGGAGGAGAAAATGAAAAAGTTTTTACTTATTACTCTGACACTTTCGATGCTTCTTTCACTTTTTGCCTGCAACAAGAACGAGGGCAAGAAGAATGACGGCGGAAAGACCGAGATCGAGGTCGACGCTTGGACGACGCATCTGACCGATAAGCAGATAGCAAACGTCAAGGAAAAGCCCGATA
>JAZQGR010000045.1:0-17618 GCA_045540115.1 Eubacteriales bacterium | reverse complement strand
CATATCTGGGAAAGAAAAAATATCGAAATTGAAACCGACATAGCCGAGGGAGTATTTATTTTAGCCGATGCGGAGCTTCTCTCGCTTGTATGGAATAATCTTTTCTCCAACGCCTTTAAGTTTACCGAAGATGGCGGCAAGGTCAGCCTTACTCTTACGTCAGACGGCAAGTATGCTACGGTCAAAATAGCCGACACGGGATGCGGAATGAGCCGTGAGGTCGGCGAGCATATCTTTGAAAAGTTTTATCAGGCTGATACTTCGCACGCAACGCAGGGCAACGGTCTTGGACTTGCGCTCGTCAAGCGCGTGGTTGACATTATGCAAGGCGAGATCGGCGTAGAAAGTGCCGTAGGTGTCGGAACGACCTTTACAGTTAAGATCAGGAGGACTGAATATGGATTGGATGAAACTCGGTAAAGCATTACTGTTCCCACACATTGCCATTATGATCATTCTCCTTCCCATTACCATCCCCCTTCTTGTGTGTTCGATGGTGTTTGTGGGGACGGACTCTGTGCTTGCCATTATTTCGTATGTGCTTGCAGCCTACACATTGACCATTTGGTGTTTTAGAATTCCGGACATTGTAAAATTTATTAAGACGTTCAAGGACGAAAATAAATATGCAAGAAGATTGCAGGATGATGCTCGTCTGCGTGTGAATATATCACTTTTTGGTTCGCTTCTATGGAATGCGGTGTACGCTCTTTTGCAACTTTGGCTCGGATTTTATCACCATACCTTTTGGTTTTATTCCATCGGCGGATATTATATCTGCCTCGCCTTGATGCGTTTCTTTTTGCTGTTGCATACGAAGAAATATACCCCCGGACAAAGAATGCGAACCGAGCTTGTCAAATATCGCGCGTGCGGTTGGATATTTCTCACCATGAACTTGGCACTGTCTCTGATCATATTCTTTATGCTATATTGGAACAGAACCTTCGAGCATCATATGATCACGGCAATTACCATGGCTGCGTATACCTTTACGGCATTTAGCACGGCGATCGTCAATGTCATCCGTTATCGAAAATATAATAGCCCGGTCTATTCCGCCTCCAAAGCTATCAGCTTTGCCGCAGCCTGTGTATCGATGCTGACGCTGACTTCTACTATGCTGACAACCTTCAACGACGGGTCGATGAGCGCCATCACACAAAAGATTATGCTTGGAAGTGTTGGTTTGGCGGTCTCGGTTGTAGTAGTTACGATGGCGATTTATATGATCGTACAAAGTACAAAAAAATTAAAAATCATAAAATCAGAGGAAAGTGAAAATGGAAGATAATCAAAAAAACAATGGATTTCAGTACACCTATTCCGCACGAGAGCAGGCAGATCTGAAGCGCATCCGTGATAAATATACTGCCCCGACAGAAGTCGAGGACAAAATGGCTCGCCTGCGCCGACTTGATGCAAGCGTAACACAGACAGCACAGGTCGTGGCTCTTGTGTTCGGTATCATAGGCGCACTTATTCTCGGATTTGGAATGAGTCTTTGCATGACCGACCTTTCCGAACTTCTTGGTTCACATAGAGATTGGGCGATGGTGATTGGTATTGCAATCGGGCTTGTCGGTGGAATACTTGCAAGCCTCGCCTATCCCATCTATAACGTTATCGTAAAGGCAAAGCGCAAGAAGCTCGCACCCGAAATCATTCGCCTTACCGACGAGCTGATGAAATGAGGAACGAATATGAAAATTGAAATCAAAAATGCCATCTTGGAAATGCTTTCGGGCGATGCAACCGTCACCGATTTATGCGACACCGCCGAGGACTTCACTTGGGTGTTTGACTATGTAAAATCTAATGCCGAGCAGCTCCGCGCTCGTTTCAAAACCGAAAGTTATAACACCACCGGTGATTATAAAACTACGTTCTTTGTCAACGGACTCCGCGCTATCATCGCCACTTGGCTCGATAACGGTTGCGCCGAACCTGTCTGTCAGATGAACGAGATCGTGATGAGAGAGTATAGAAAGCTTTTTGAAACGGCATAACAATCCTATCAAAGCTCAATATCTGCATTGCTGTAGTCAAAAAAACGCCCGATGAAAAGATGCGAACTGAGTTTATTAAACGCCTCGCGTGTATTTGGATGTTTGTCACCATATCTGAGCAATAAAATAACGATTTTCAGCCTCGGTAAAGATTTTTTGCCGAGGCTGCTGTTATTTTTTTCACTTTAACAAAACCAAAACAAAAGACAAATACTATACGAACATTGACCTGCTATAATTTTTGCTATGATGGCGGATTGGTTACACATCTGCTATTTATATCAATAAACGGAGTAATATAAAACTATGTTCTTTTTAAAAACGGCTTTTTGCCGAGTGTTTCAAATTGCATTCCGCGCGGCGTTGCCGATATTGCCTTACAGAGAACCGAAGATCGTATCCTCTTGCTCGGCACTCGGCGACGTATTCAAAAAAGAGAAAGCTACCTCTGTTCTCGTTGTGACTGATACCGGTATCGTAAGGAACGGACTCACGGCTTCGCTTGAAGAAGCATTAAAGGAAAACAGAATTGCATATACGGTCTACGATAAAACACAGCCAAATCCCACTGTGGATAACGTAGAGGAAGCACTTGCGCTCTATTACAATAACAAGTGCGATACGCTCATTGCCATAGGAGGCGGCTCGGCGATGGATTGCGCCAAGGCGGTTGGTGCGCGTGTAGCATATCCGAAAAAAACGGTCGGACAAATGGGCGGTATTCTGCGTGTTATTCGCAGGCTTCCCACATTGATCGCTATTCCAACAACCGCAGGAACAGGAAGCGAAACAACGCTTGCAGCGGTGATTACAGATAGTAAAACGCATCACAAATACGCTCTTATGAGCTTTCCGCTGATTCCGCATTATGCTGTGCTTGATGCTGCGCTTACCTATACGCTTCCGCCGCATATGACCTCTACCACGGGAATGGATGCTCTGACTCACGCCGTGGAAGCCTATATCGGTCGTTCCACTTCCAAAGAAACAAGAGGGCTTGCTCTTGAAGCAACAAAGCTTGTTTTTGAAAACGTTGAAAAGGCGTATGTAAATGGCAATGACCACAAGGCAAGAGAAAATATGCTCCACGCAGCGTATAAGGCGGGCGTGGCTTTCTCCAAGTCCTACGTTGGTTATATTCACGCTGTTGCTCACTCTCTTGGCGGTAAATACGGAACACCTCACGGTCTTGCAAACGCGGTTATTATGCCGTATGTGTTAGAATCCTACGGTAAGAGCGCATATAAAAAGCTCCACCGTCTCGGTGTTGCCGCCGGCGTATGCTCCGATAGCGACAGTTTCGAGGACGGAGCAAAGAACTTTATTGAAGCAATTAAAGCATTAAATGAAAAAATGAATATTCCCGACAAGATCACGGGAATCAGACAAGAAGATATTTCCGAGATGGCAAGACACGCAGAAAAGGAAGCAAATCCTCTCTATCCCGTGCCGAAGATGATGACGAGAAAAGAGCTTGAGGGCTTTTATTACCAAATCGCAGATTGGAGTGAAGCAACATGACAAATCAAGAAATACAAAGCTTGCTTGAAAAGCAAAGAGCCTACTACAGAAGCGGAGCGACGATCCCTGTAAAATTCCGCATTGAGCAATTGAGAAAGCTGTATAATACGATTAAAAAATATGAAACCGAGATTAACGATGCACTTACCGCAGACCTCGGAAAAAGTCACTACGAGGGCTTTATGTGCGAAAGCGGTCTTGTGCTGACCGAGATCTCCTATATGATTAAGCATACAAGAAAATTTGCAAAAAGAAAGACTGTGGCAACACCTCTCGCACAGTTCTGTTCTCACAGCTACAAACAACCCGTTCCATACGGAAACACGCTGATCATGAGCCCTTGGAACTACCCCTTCCTTCTGACACTTGATCCTCTTGCGGATGCAATTGCAGCAGGCAATACCGCAATCGTCAAGCCAAGTGCGTACTCTCCCGCAACGAGCAAGATTGTTGAAAAGATTATAGCGGAATGCTTTGCTCCCGAATACGTGGCTGTCGTTATGGGTGGCAGAGCCGAAAACACCGCACTTCTTGATCAAAAGTTCGATTTCGTGTTCTTCACGGGAAGTCAGGCGGTTGGCAAAGAGGTGCTTCGCCATACCGCAGAGCATCTGACTCCTGCGGTGTTGGAGCTTGGTGGCAAAAGCCCTTGTATCGTAGATGCGAGCGCGAATGTTGGGCTTGCGGCAAGACGAATTGTTTGGGGTAAGTATCTCAACTGTGGTCAGACCTGTGTTGCGCCCGACTACATCCTCTGCGAGAGATCGATCAAGGATGCGTTTGTCAAGGCAGTTATCGCTGAAATAAAGAAGCAGTATGGCGAGAATCCTCTTGAAAACAAGGACTACGGCAAGATCATCAACGAGAAGCATTTTATCCGTCTTTGCGGATTGATCGACGAGAAGAAGGTGGTCATCGGCGGCAACACAAATCCCGATACTTGCCAAATTGCTCCTACCGTGATGGATAATGTAACCTACGATGATGCCGTTATGGGCGAAGAAATCTTCGGCCCCATTATGCCGATCCTCACCTTTGACGATTTCGACGCTGTGGTTGACGAGCTGAAAACCAAGGATAAGCCTCTTGCACTCTATCTCTTTACAAGCGATAAGAAGCATATTAAACGTGTTACGACCGAGCTGTCCTATGGCGGCGGTTGCATCAATGACGTGGTCATTCACTTGGCAACAAGTGAGATGGGCTTTGGTGGCGTGGGTGAAAGCGGAATGGGAAGCTATCACGGCAAAGCAGGCTTTGATGCCTTCAGCCATTACAAGTCAATC
Source organism: Eubacteriales bacterium (assembly GCA_045540115.1). GTDB lineage: Bacteria > Bacillota > Clostridia > Oscillospirales > CAG-272 > Colimorpha_A. The sequence continues at coordinate 12,802 of JAZQGR010000045.1, read as the reverse complement.
GTTGATAAAAAAACTTGGCTCGACCTTCCTATGCGCTATCAGCCCTTCACAAGTAAGCTTTATGAAAAGCTCTTGCATATTTTCTTGAAATAAGCCAAGCGTACAATCGTATAAAATTTTAGGAGAAAAAATGAATCAAAACGATTTTGAAAAAGCGTTGATCAGCCCCGTCGATATGAATCATATAAGCAATATGCTTATGAATTCGGGGGCAATGAATATGATGTTCAACCAAGCCAAAAGGATGATGTGGTCAATGGTTGAGTATAAAGATTTACAAATGTTATATACCTGTGCATTAAAAGCAGTTCAGACAAAGTTTGAAATACTTAGTACAGAGTTTAATATTAAGCATAAGAGAAATCCCATCAGCTCTATTCATACAAGACTCAAACGAACAGAGAGCATTATGGAAAAGCTGATAAAAAATAATTTTCCTCTAACACTTGATAGTATTGAAAACAATATTCACGACGTTGCGGGTATCAGGGTAATCTGTTCTTATATTGACGATATTTACAGTATTGCAGAGGCACTTTTGAAACAGGATGATGTGACGTTGATCGCCCGTAAGGACTATATTGAGAATCCGAAGCCCAACGGCTATAGAAGTCTGCATTTGATCATATCCGTTCCCGTTTTCTTGGCAGATACCAAGAAGGAAATGAAGGTTGAGGTGCAGATCCGCACGATTGCAATGGACTTTTGGGCAAGTCTTGAACATCAAATCAAATACAAACAAGATATTCCCAATCAATCCGCGGTTTGCGACGAGTTGAAGGCTTGCGCAGATGTGATTGCCGAAACCGATAGAAAGATGTTGAAGCTTCGTGAACAAATAGAGCTTGCAGAGGATGTGCCGTCCGAGGAAGATATTTTGTTTGAACGCTTACGGAAGCTGGATATGCCGATTGGATAAGGAGAACATAAAAAAGAATGAGTTATATTACCTTTGAAAACGTAATAAAAACATACGGCAGTGGAAGTGCGCAGATCAATGCGCTTGACAGCGTTGATTTTGAGATCAATAAAGGAGAGTTTTGTATTTTGCTCGGCTCGTCCGGTGCGGGAAAAACAACGCTTCTCAATATGCTTGGCGGTATGGATACCATCACAAGCGGGAAAATAGAATTTGACGGAAATGACGTATCCAAGCTGTCAAAGCGTGAGCTTGTGGAATACCGCCGTCATGACGTGGGATTTGTGTTTCAGTTCTATAATCTGATCCCCAACCTTACAGCACTTGAAAACGTGGAGATTGCCGCGCAGCTCTGCAAGAATCCAATCCCTGCCGCAGAAGCTCTCCGCATGGTAGGGCTGTCCGAGAGAGCCAACAATTTCCCGGCACAGCTTTCGGGCGGTGAGCAGCAGAGAGTGGCAATTGCACGTGCTCTTGCCAAGAACCCTCGTCTGCTCCTTTGCGATGAGCCTACGGGAGCACTTGATTACGTGACGGGAAAGGCAGTCTTGAAGCTGCTTTACGATCTCAGCCGTGAGCGCGGAACAACGGTCATCATCATCACGCACAATCAGGCAATCGCGCCTATGGCTGACCGTGTTATTAAAATCAAAAGCGGAAAAATTCGCTCCAATGAGATCAACGAGCACATCGTGCCCATCGACGAGATTGAGTGGTGATTGCCGATGAAGTCTGTTTTCAAGCTTACATGGCGTTCGGTTAAGACATTTTTCGGACGCTATATGGCTCTGCTACTCATTGTAGCCATCAGCGTGGGATTCTTTGCCGGACTCAAGATTACAAAGGATGCGATGGCAAATACCTGCGATAACTATCTTACGGAGCAGAATTTTTATGATTTCCGCCTGTTCTCAACGCTTGGTTTTACCGAGGAAGATGTAGAAAAATTTGCTTCTGCCACGGGTGTCGGTGAAGCGGAAGGAACTTTTACCGTCGATGCCATGATGACGTATGATGGCGAAAACCGTCCCTTCAAGCTGTTGGCGCTTCCCGAAAGGATCAACCTTCCTTCTCTTGTCGCGGGAAGAATGCCCGAAGCCGCAGGTGAGTGCCTTGCCGATGACGAGAGATTCAGCGAGGACGATATTGGCACGACTATCCGTATATCCAATGATAATGATGAATCCGTAACGAAGCAGCTTGACGGAGAGGAATACACCATCGTCGGTCTTGTGGATTCACCTCTTTATATCAGCCTTGACCGAGGAACAACGGGAATCGGCAACGGCTCACTCCACTCCTTTTTGTATCTGCCAAGTGAGAATTTCACGAGCGATATCTATACCGAGATTAACATTACTCTTCGTGAGCGTGAGGAGGCTTACAGCGACGAATACGATGAGCTGATTGAGGAACATGAGGAAACGATCACAGTCCTTTGCCGTCAGCTCGCAGACGAGCGTTACGATAATTTGGTGGGTGATGCTCTTGCTTCTATGGGATTGCCCTCGGATATGGAGCTGACTCCCGAAATGCAGGAAATGCTCGAAGCAGCAGGACTTACAGAAGCCGAAACCTACGTGCTGACACGCGCGGAGAACGCAGGCTACGTCAGCTTTGAGAGCGACACCTCCATCATCAGCGGTATCGCCAATATTTTCCCCGTGTTCTTTATTTTGATTGCCATGCTTGTCTGCATGACCACGATGTCGCGTATGGTAGACGAGGAACGCACGCAGATCGGAACGATGAAGGCAATGGGCTTCAGCAATGCCAAGATTATGGCAAAATATCTTTTGTATGCCGGAAGTGCCACCGTCATCGGTTGGGCTATCGGATTTCTTGCGTGTACTTGGGGATTCCCGCAGATCTTTTGGTTGGCTTATAACGCACTCTATAATTTTTCGCCCCTCGCGTTCCTGTTCAGCCCGAGTCTTGCCTTGCTTACCCTTGCGGTCTCTCTTGCAGGCATTCTCGGTGCGACCTTCTTCTCTTGTCGCAAGGAGCTGATATCCGTTCCCGCAAAGCTGATACGCCCCAAGGCAACGAAGAACGGAAAGCGTATTTTGCTTGAGCGTATCACACCTTTTTGGAAGCGGTTGCCCTTCCTTCAGAAGATCACACTCCGCAATATGTTCCGCTACAAGCGACGCCTTGTGATGATGCTTGTGGGTATCAGCTGTTGCGCAGGACTTGTGGTTACAGCGTTTGGTGCGAGAGATTCTATGGTTGGGCTCGGTACGCATCATTTTGATACCGTGCAAACCTACGATATGGAAGCCTCCTTTGAAGCAGGCAACGAGAATGCTGTCAAGGAAAAGCTCGATGCGATTGCCGGAATAGACAAATATCTCATCGCCACGGTTCAGAGAGTGGATCTTGAAGCCGAGGAAAGCATGAGCTCGGTGAATCTCATGAGCTTCCGTGATACAAACGGTCTTTCGGATTTTTGGAATTTGCACGACGAAGAGGAAAAGGTCGCTTATCCTAAAAAGGGCGAGGCGATCATCAATACCAAAATAGCAGATACGCTGGGACTTGAAATCGGAGATACCTTTGAGATTCGCGACGTGGATATGCAGGTCTGCACGGTTAAGGTCAGCGGCATCTTTGAAAACTATATCTACAATTTTGTGATGGTGTCGGATGATACCTATGCTGAAGCATTTGGAGAATGGAACGCCAATACTGCGTTACTGAAAATAAACGGAGATGAGAACTCTATCGCAGAGAAGCTGACCGAATTATCCGAAATCACAAGCGTGGCAAAGCTCTCATCTACCGCCAACGTTGTAAATGATGCGCTGTCTTGCCTCAATTATATAATTTGGGTAATCATTCTGTTCTCGGGTGGACTTGCCTTTATCGTTACCTTTAATCTGACCAACATCAACCTTGCGGAGCGAAGCCGCGAAATCGCAACAGTAGAGGTTCTCGGCTTCTATCCGAAGGAAACCAACAGCTACGTATTGCGCGAAAATCTCATTTTGTCGGTCATCGCAAGCATCATAGGTTTACCGCTCGGAACATTGTTCCATAGGATCGTGATGAGCATGATCCTCATCGATTCCTTTACCTTCAACATTCATGTTTCGCCTATCAGTTATGTGCTGTCGCTTGTTTGCACTATATTTTTCGCCGTGATCGTCAACATTTTTATGAGGAAGCAGATCGGCAAAATAAAGATGGCAGAATCGCTTAAGGCGGTAGAATAATTCTTTTGAAGCACTCTCGCAAGAGATGCAAATAAAACAGAGGAGGTATCCAAATGAAGAAGTCGAAGAAGGTCAAGATCAGCAAGAAGCAGAAAAAGGCATTCGGTATTGCCGCTATTTGCGCAGGTGCCGTATCTGCAATCGGTACAATCGTTGCCGTTGTTGCCAAGAAGAAAAAAGCTTCCTGCTAATCGCAACTACCGAATCTGTTACGTGCTCTAATCAAGCACCGATCAGCCCTTACTTCGAATGGAGTAGGGGCTGTTTTTTGAAAAAATTATCGAAATTTTTTTACTTTAACAAAACACAAATAAAAGAAAAATAATATAACAATACGGGAATGTTATAATCTTCGTGTAAAATGGATTTTTATTTATTCAGCTTAAATCTCCGAGTGGATCAACTCAATTCTCTCAGGATTAAAAAAATCAAGGTGAACTATAACAAGAAAATGAAAATACAGTTATGAAGATTTTAATTACGACAGATCTGTTTTCTACAAAAACAAACGGTGTGGTAACATCCGTAAGGAATCTATGGGATGAACTGAAATCAAGAGGACACGACGTTCGTATTCTTACGCTGTCGGAAAACCGACACAGCTATCAAGATGGAGCTGTTTTCTATGTTCGTTCGATGCCACTCGGTGTTTACCCCGACGTGCGTATGCCTACCTCTTACAGACACAAATACATAAAAGAAATGGTTGCTTGGAAGCCGGATATCATTCACAGCCAATGTGAATTCTTCAGCTTTCAGTTTGCAAACTATATCGCCAAAAGAACGGGTGCTCCTATCGTTCACACCTACCACACCTTGTACGAGCGGTACGTTTCATATGTGATACCGAATGAAAAACTTGGAAAGTGGGCGGTTCGCGTCCTCTCTAAAAAGCGGCTCAAAGGCGTAAAAACGATTATAGTTCCTACGCATAAGGTCGAGGAAAAGTTGAGAAGCTACGGAATCGCGAATCCGATTACTGTAATGCCAAGCGGAATCTGCTTGGAGCAACACAAAATAAGAATTACCAATGAGGAAAAATCGCAAAAACGCCGAAGCTTAAATATTCCCGACAATGCCGTAGTGCTTATAAATTTAGGACGTTTGGGAACAGAAAAAAACCTTGAAGAGCTGCTTCAATACTTTGCAAATCTTTCAAGGACGGATGCTAATACTTGGCTGATGATCGTGGGCGACGGCCCCGAAAAGAAAAATTTGGAGAGCCTCGCAGACACACTCGGAATTGGCAATAAGGTGGTCTTTACAGGTATGGTAGATCCGACCGAGGTACACGCTTATTATCAGCTTGGCGATATTTTCGTAAACGCTTCCACGAGTGAGACGCAGGGCTTAACATACATAGAAGCTGCTGCCAACGGCTTACCTCTCGTGTGCAGACGCGATCCTTGTTTGGATGACGTGATCTGCGAGGGCGTAAATGGCTTTGAGTATGATACTGAGTCGGATTTCAAAAGCTACATCAGGCATTTTGTTTACAATGCCGATCGGCGTCGTATCGCGGGTGAGTATAGCGAGCGATGCGTACATAAATTTGACAAAGCCGTGTTTGGTGAAACAGCGGAGCGGTTATACAATACCGTCATAAATGATGATAATGGATGAGACAAGAGATAACGGGACGGCGATGTCGGTTGGAGATTACTTATGAATGGAGAAAAAAACGAGAAGAAAAACAAACAGTTAATTTATTCCGATATGCTTTGGCTCTTTCTGTTCGGAAGCGTTATCGGTTTTGTCTTGGAAGGAATATGGTGCATTATCACGAAGGGCGCGTGGGAAAATCATGCCGCAACAGTATGGGGGCCTTTCTGCATCATATACGGTATAGCGGCAATGCTTCTTTATGCGCTGTCCTTTCCGCTGAAAAAGATACATATGGCTTGGCAATTCGTGATCTGTACACTTATAGGTACAGGGATTGAATATTTTTCGAGCTTATTTCAAGAGCTGTGTTTTGGCTCTACCTCATGGAACTATGCCAACCATTTCTTGAATTTGGGCGGCAGAGTCAGTTTGAGAATGGCGCTTATGTGGGGAATCCTCGGCATTGTTTTCGTGAAATTTGTGTTTCCTCTGTTGGCGCGGCTATTGCAAAAAACGAGAGGTCGCGGGTGGCAAATTGCTTGCATATGTGCCACGGTGTTTATGGTTATCAATCTACTGCTAACGGTTTGTGCGGTTGGACGATGGAGCGAACGAATTGAGGACAAGCCCGCTTCCAATCGATGGGAAGAATTTTTGGACGAAAGATTTGATGATGCTCGAATGAGAAAAACATTCCCCAATATGGATTTTAAGAATAGCGAAGAACAGTAAACGTGAATGATGCTTTTAGCAGTATAAGCAAGCAATAAGTTGGATTATCGGGAGGAACACAAAATATGGATAATGAATTTTCTTATGAAGCATTGATTGAACAAGCTAATTTTAAGGTGAAGCCAAAACGTGTTGCAAATATCATTACATATTCCGTCGCAGGAGTCGGGATCGTAATGCTTTGGGGTGGGATGATTTTGTCATGGGCGCTGCCCGAAACATTTCTGATTTCGGGAATCATTGTGGCTCTTGTCGGTATGGTTCTTGTAGCGCTTTCTTATCCATTGCATCGCTTTATTTTCAGTAAGCTCATTAAGAAAAGGCTGGATGCACTTATTAACATTTTGGATGATCAGTGATTAGGTGAAGCTTTATGAACGTTTATGATTTTGACAGAACAATTTACCGTGGCTATTGCTCCATACATTTTTGGAAATATTGCGTGAAAAAGCACCCGTCTGTTCTTCGTGTGATTCCAAAGGCTACGGTTGCCGTACTGAAATATAAAATGAAACGGTGCACGTGGGGAGAAGTAACGGAAAGATTTTTTGGATTTTTGCGTTACCTTCCCACAATAGAACAGACCGTGGAAGATTTTTGGAATAAAAATATCGAAAAGATATATGATTGGTATTTGGAACAAAAAGCAGACGATGACGTTATTATTTCGGCGGCACCGGACTTTCTGATCTCATCGGTCTGCAAGCGTCTTGGTGTAAAATGTGTTGCAACGGATATGGATACGGCAACCGGCAAAATAAACGGTATGCAATGCAGCGGAGAAGAAAAAGCCAAAAGATATTTTAATGAATTCGGTGATATGCCGATTGATGAATTTTACTCGGACTCTTTCTCCGATCTTCCTTTGGCGAGATTGGCAAGGCAAGCATTTATGGTAGATGAGGGAACGCTCAGTGAGTGGAATATAGAAGTAGCGGTCTAATATGAATTACACTATTTGAGAGGGATAAACATGGACAATCTTATGTACAATATCGTCTTGAAAACGCCTGTCGGCTATCGCGTCGGACAGATGATAGTTGAAATAGGGGATCGAATTATACGCGGAATCATCCGCACATTCGAAAAAGACGGTGAATATCACGGTAGCATTGACAGCAATGGTAATATTGAAGTCAACGGCGTCCTCCCGTTAAATACGGAAACCATACCATTCAAAGGCAAAGGAAAAATCAGTTCTTATGCAGTGCATTTGACGATTCAAAGCGATAATTTTACATTTGAATTGGATGGTACATCTCGAAAATAATATTCAAGGTCAGGAGATGGCAACAAAAAATAATGTATATAGCAAGCAAAATTCTAATTATAAACCATAACGAAGACACCGCCAAGGAGATCCAAGCCAATTTGTCAGGCATAGGATCTGAGGTGATTTACGTTACAACGATACAAGCCGCTTTGCAACAATTTATAAATAACGAGTTCAGCTTGATCATTCTCGATGCACATATGTCTGCGGATGATGATCACAATCTCTTAAAAGCAATGCGGAATAGCAAATCAACGCCGATTATGGTGCTGTCCTCTGAAATGAACCATGATGAGCGTTTACACGCCTTCAAAGCAGGTGCTCACGCTTATATGGGTAAGCCGTACACACAGGAGGAATGCGTGGCGCAGGCTCATTCGCTGATACAGCTATACATAGATAATAACCAAACGGGAAAAGTCTGTTATACATTGGCATTCGGAAATGATCTTGTGATTGATCCGTCTACTCGGCAGATATTCGTCAAGGGGAAAGAAATAAAGGCAACCAAGAAAGAGTTTGATCTCTTGTTTCGCCTTGCAAGCAATCCCGGAAAGGTATTCAGTCGTGAGCAGCTATACGATCATGTGTGGGATGAGCAAACGGCTTTCAATGTGGATAGTGTGGTTAAGAACCATATCAGTTCACTCAAACAAAAATTATCCGAAGCAAATCAAGAATACATAAAAAATGTTTGGGGAGTCGGATATCGATTCTGCAAAACGGAAGGCGACAGGTGATCCTGCCGCCTTTATTACTTTCTAAATCCTTACTTTTTCATTACTGTTTCATGACTATTTTATGATATACTATCCTCACGCAAAAAAGTAGCCCTGCGGCTACTTTTCCGAACTGCTATTTTGAGGTGCTGTATCGAGTAAGGCTTGCGCCGTAGCTTTGATGACTTCAAGGGAGCGAGGATCGAGCTTGTGGAGTGCTCTAATGATATGCTCCAAATCGGAGTCCTTATCCGCGCTTTCGGGATAGAAGATCAAGTTTGGATCTGCGGAGGACTCTCGAATCATGGCAAAAAGCGTTTCGTATTTTGGTTTGTTGCCTTCGTTCTCCACACGATATACATAACGGACGGTCTTGTCCACTCGTCTTGCAAATTCCTCAACAGTTATTCCGGATCTTTGACGCGCTTCCTTCAGCACATCCCCAAGAGTATCCGGTATGTCAGTATCTCTATGTACCATTAGTTCACCTCCCCTAATATTATACTATTTTTATTTCATTTACATAATGGTCTGGTATGCCAATTTATAATGACATACTGTGCCACTATAACCGTGACAAATTGAATAAGTATCCCCGCCGGATTAAAAAAAACGACGTCTTGGCGGTGATTCGTTACGCATTCTCCCTCCAATTCAGCGTTTTTGATTGGAGGGATTTTTTTATGCGCTGGTCGTCTTTTTCTCGGAAGCCCATTCCGATTAAGAGCAGCGAATATGATTTTACGCAATAGGTCATATTCGCAAGGTTAAGGACAATTTCAAAAATTACTCGACTTCTTCCTTGACCTTCTGCGGCTCCAACAATGGCACAGCAGACCACTACAATGCTGAACTGAATAATAAAAATGCACTTGTCATGCGATGTGAGCGTACATCGTATGACAAGTGCGTTTTTGTTTGCGAAAAATATCGTTTACCGTCTATCCGTGCGCCTCCTGCTCGAATTTTGAAATCTTACTAATTTTCAAAATTCAAAACAGGAGGAATCAGGCATGAAATATGCACCCAAGAAAGTTTTTATATTAGAGAACAACGAATATGTGGAGATCACCTACGAGGAACTCTGCCACAGAGAAGCAACTGACAAATCCTATGAGAACAAGCTCTTTCTCCCTCTGCACGGAATGCTCATGGAGGTCACCGAGGACGTTTACGCTGACTTTTACCGAGCAGAGCGTCGTCAGCAGTACATAACCGCAAGAGCGATTGCCAACGGCGACGTCTCATACGATGCGCTAAACACCGACGAGTTCAACGGCGAGGACACTCTCGTCGATCCCGATGAGAACGTAGCCGAGCAAGTGGCGCAGAAGATGATGATCGAGAAGCTCCACCGTGTTCTTCCGCTGCTGTCGGATGATGAGCAGCTTCTCATTCACCGTCACTATTTCGAGGACATTCCCGAAACCGAGCTGGCAGAGATTTACGGGATCACACAGCAAGGAATCAGCAAGCGGATTAAGAAAATTCGTGAGAAGCTGAAAAAACTTTTGGAAAATTAAAAAATTTTAGTTGTAGGCCCCCTTACTTTTTGCCATGAAAAGTGAGGGGGTCATTTCTGTTTCCCCCTTTGATCCTTGAAAATTTCATATCTGCACACCTTTTACTTTCCCTCTGCTGTTCCGAGAGGAACGAGCCACATGAACGAACACCCGGCAAGGCAATCAAAATCCGTTGCCGAGGTCTTCAGGATTCAGACGGTACGGCGCACACCGTAACGAAGGCCACGACAGGCAGAGGCACTAATGATACTTGCGTTCAGTCACAGGTCGAGCGTTGAAGCCATAACAGAGTGGTGAGCCGTCGCAACCGATGAGAGCGCCTGCGTGAGATCCACGCGGAGGTGGGATTCCTATGAGGTCAAATGCATGACCGGGAGGTGTGTACCCTTTGTTCGGGGGCGTTGAGGACAAATACGAACAGAAAAGAAAGAAATGATTGATACCAAGGCGGTCGTCTGCAATTTTGCAAATGACCGCCTTATGTACTATAGCCATTTACTCACGTTCAGCCTCGCCGTTTTGCTATGCTTGGATGTATGCAAAGCGAGGATAGGCGAGTAATCGGCGGCGGTTACTGCCCGCTTTACACAAATATAAATGGAGGAAACAGAACATGAAATACAAACAAATCAAAAGAGGTGAAATCTATTACGCTGACTTAAATCCCGTTATCGGGAGCGAACAGGGCGGCCGCCGTCCCGTACTTATTTTGCAAAACGATATCTCCAATAAGCACAGTCCCGTCACCATCGTGGCGGCGATCACAAGCAACCGAGATAAGACCTATCTACCAAACGATATAGCAATCAATCCCGTCTGCCTGCCGTTACCTTCTGCCGTGCTTCTCGGTCAGATCAGGACGATAGACAAAACCCGCCTTGAAGATTATGTCGGAAAGCTCGACAAGAAAGAAATGGGCGAGGTCGACCGAGGGATTGTCAGCAGCTTCGGAATAAAGTATTTGGAGGATCTGCTGAAATGAAGAACCAAGATAGCAATAACGCAGCCTTTTGCTACAGCGTGAATTTACTCCGAATGCTCCTCGATATGAAGCTGATCACCAAGGAAGAATACGATAAAATCATAGCAATATCCGCCACTCATTACGGCACAGAAAAAATTTGTGTCTGAACTGATAACTCTGCGAAAAACCGCTGGATGTATCCGAACTCTTGTGGTATGATGTGTCTTGCCAAAAGGCAGACAACAAAACAGCAAGGAAACCCCTTGCGGAAAGGAAGGAACAAATGCACATCACGGACATCACCCCAACCCTGCAGAAAAAGACAGAGAAAATCCGTCTCGCCCCTTATTGCCGAGTATCAAGCGATTCCGCCGATCAGCTGCATTCCTTCGCCGCGCAGATCAGATACTACAGCGAGTACGCAAAGCGACACCCCGAATGCGAGCTTGTAGATATCTATGCGGATGAAGGAATCACAGGCACGGATATGAGCCGTCGAGATGAACTCCTCAGACTTCTGCGGGATTGCAAGCTCGGCAAGGTCGACCGCATCGTCTGCAAGACCGTTGCCCGCTTTGCGAGAAACACGGAAGAACTCCTCACTACGCTCCGAATGCTCAAAGAGATCGGAGTCTCGGTGTATTTTGAGGAACAAGGCATTGACACCGACAAATTGAATATGGAAATGATCGTTACATTCCCCGGTATGGCAGCTCAACAAGAGAGCGAAACCATATCGGGGAATGTTCGTTGGAGCATCCAAAAGCGGATGACATCGGGAGAGTATAACGGCTCCTACTGTGCTTACGGATTCGTTAACGTAAACGGAAAACTCGAAATAAAAGAATCCGAAGCCGAAGTGGTACGAAGAATTTTTGATATGTATTTGCAAGGAATGGGGGTACAAGCCATCGCAAACATACTCAACAGAGATAATGTCCCTCGTAAAAACAACTACACCAAATGGTACAGCCACACGGTCAGATACATTCTATCAAATGAAAGATATATCGGAGATGCGCTCCTACTGAAGAAATATCGCACCGATCCGCTGACCCACAAGCTCCTAACCAACAGAGGGGAACGACCGCAATACTATGTGGAAAACAGCAACCCTGCCATCATCAGCCGAGAAACCTATGCGAAAGTTCAAGAGATGCTGAAAGACAGAGGAACAGCCGGCAAAAGCAAGAAAACCTATACGCTGACAGGCTTTATCAAATGTCCCGAATGCGGAAGAAACTTCCGATGCCAAGTAATTGAGGGAATAGCCTATTGGGTATGTAACGGACGAGCATCAGGCGCAAGCCAATGCCAAAGCCGACGAGTCCGAGAGGACATGGTCTACGATGCTTTTATGAGCATGGCAGACAAACTCGCAGACAACCGCAAATACCTCCTCGGAACGCTGATCGGACAGATCGAGCTTCTGCAGAGCAAGACGAGCAAAAGCCAAGAGCGAATCCGAGAGATCGACAAGGAGCTTGCCGACCTCGGTGCGAGAAACCTCGTCATCGCAAGACTCCATACAAGCGGAGTGCTGAATGCAACCGACTACTCCACGCAGACTGCGGAGATCGGCAACAAGATCACAGAGCTACGCATAGAACGGCGAAAGAAGCTCTCTGAGGACGAGGATGACGAACTGCTCGACGATCTCCGAAGCCTTGACGAGATCATGAGCGAGTACATCCCCACAAGCACATTCAATGAAGAACTCTTCGGTCAGATCGTCGAGAGCATCACGGTGGACGATAGCACACAGATCACCTTCAAGCTCATCGGCGGGATCGAGCTGACCGAGCCAATCAACGAGAAAGGACGGTGTAAGACCGCATGAAGAACAGAACCC
>JAZQGR010000044.1:0-1738 GCA_045540115.1 Eubacteriales bacterium | reverse complement strand
ATGTCGCGGATCCGATAAACGCCGTAAAACATTTTACCGGCGACCGGATTCGAACTGACTCGCCACTCGCTCGGATTTTTATTCGTCATCATTTCGTTTGTCATGCCTCTTCCTCCTGATCTATGAAATAGAGATCGTGCTGTTTGTCATACTTGATTTTGAATGTCTTTCCGACCCACTTAGTACGATAGATTTTTTCCGCTGCCTCTGTTGGCGTTATCGTTGTATAGAGATTTGACGTCTCCGCTTTTGAATTAGTGCATAGCTTATGCGCGTCGAGATTAGCCTTATCATCGAAGAGACGGAAATAAATCTGATTAGGCAGCTTGTCGACTCTCGAAACCTGGATATATGTTTTCCCGCCGAAAGCCTTAACCGCTTCATTGAGGAACCCGAAGCGGATCGCAAAACGCCCGGAGCCGCTTTTGTTGAGTGTGATCCTGACGTCGTATGTCCTCGGATTAATGATCCTCTTGCTCTGTCTGTTATCGAAAATGTCATTTATGTTCATGCCTGAGCCTCCTGTTCTGCCTTTGCTTGCTGAGCGCACTCATAACAGAGATATTTGCCGAACTTCGAAAGCGCATTGTTCGCGATCGCCTTCGCCTTGTATGTCTTACCGTCCGCCGTATGATCGGAGATTACTTCTCCGCAGCACTCGCAAAACAGCTCGTCGCTCTTCGGAGCGTATTCTCTTACTCTGAGACATTCCTGAGTCTGACCGAACGCGCTGATCGTAGCCTTATAGATTGCGATCTTCTTGTTTTCCCAATCCTCGACCTTTGTCGAGTTGTACGCCTTCGAGATCGCTTTCGCGTTCGTCGTGTTACAGATCATCGGCTTGAACTCGCGCTCTTTGAAATGGAGCGTCATTTTCTTTTCGCGTCCCTTCTCGTTCTGAACGTCGTCCCTTGCGACATGGTCGATCGTGAGGATCAGATCCCCGCCGTCCGGAACATCCCAGGAGCCGAGAAACGACTTATCCATGAATTTACGGAAATCACCTGTCAGCTTTTCACTCATCGCCCTCGCCCTCCTGTTCTTCCTCTACTCTGATCAGATCAATCGAGACGCCTTCCCTGTCATCGGACGAATTGAAAGCCGTCTCAGCGAAATCAATCGCCTCGCTCCTGTCGTCAAATGTAAATTTTCTATAGCCGATTTCGACCCTGTATTTATTTGTCATTGATCAAACCTCCTAATCAGCCAGCGTATAAACGCCGTATCTCTTACCGTTTGCGCTCGTCCTGTAATCGGTCCGGATAGCGATTCCGTCCTTCCGGAGCTCCTCGATTCGTTTCGGCAAACACATAATATTTAATTCGATAACCGCCTGTCGTGTCGTCAGCTCTCCGAATGTTTTGAGATAGCTGAGAACGAGATCCGTCTGTTTTGCTCTCGTCATATCTCGAAGCCTCCTCTCATAATCCGGGAGATCTCCTCCGCTTCATCCTCCGGCAGATCTGCGAACTCGTCTCCGTTTTCTCCGACTACGAGCACCGGTCCGACGATAGTGTCTCCGATTGCTCCGAGATAGAAATTCGGCTCGAGTCCTCTGAGCTTGCCCTCTTCATTCATGACGAGGATCCCATTGTCCGAGATCCGGACCGTTTCGATATAGCCTCCGACGATTTGCTGGAGAACGCCGAGCTCGTTTCCGATCTCGACCCGCTGCGGATCTTTACCGGGAGCCTTATAAATCGCTCTCATCCTGATCGCCTCCCTTCATGTTTACCAG
>JAZQGR010000043.1:0-3291 GCA_045540115.1 Eubacteriales bacterium | reverse complement strand
GGAAGGCGATAAGGTAAAGACTGTTCGCGCGGAAGATATTGCGCTGTCCTATGAATCCGACGACCCCAAGGGACAGAAGTTCCTTGACACCTGCAAAGCTATTCGGGATATTCTGACCGCAACTGAGGAATGGAAGGCGCTCCCCGAATACGAATTCTTCTACGATTGAGAGGAGGAATGAAAGTGAAAAAGACACGTATTAGTTTAGTGATAATCAGCCTGCTTCTCGTTTGCGCAATGGCAGTCAACCTGACCGGCTGCACGATGGAGGTTCAGGCAAAGGATCTGATGGAAGGCATCACGCCCAATAACGTGAATGCTTTGGATGATCTCAGCTCGCAGAATGCGGATGTTACCGATTTTGCGACCCGCTTGTTTAAGGCAAGTAATGAAAACGGCAAGAACACTCTGATTTCTCCCTTGTCGGTTCTCTGTGCGTTGGCAATGACCGCAAACGGTGCGGAAGAGGAAACATTGGCACAGATGGAAGAAGTTCTCGGCATGACCGCCGAGGAGCTGAATCTGTATCTGTACAGCTATATGAAAAATCTACCTCAGGGTGATAAGTATAAGCTGAGCGTAGCAAACTCCATTTGGTTCAAGGACGATTCTCGTTTCTCTGTCAACCAAAGCTTTTTGCAAACCAACGCAGACTATTATGGAGCGGAGATCTATAAGTCTCCCTTCAATGGGCAAACACTCAAGGATATCAACAACTGGGTAAAGAACAAAACCGACAATATGATTCCCAAGATCATCGATGAAATTCCTAAGGAAGCCTTGATGTATTTGATCAATGCACTTGCCTTTGAAGCAGAGTGGACGGAGATCTACGAAAAGGATCAAGTGCGCGACAAGACATTCACTAAGGAAGATGGAACCAAGCAGGATGTGGAGCTGATGTATTCCACCGAAGGCAAGTATCTCGAAGACGAGAACGCGACCGGTTTTATCAAGTACTATAAGGAAAGAAAATACGCCTTTGTTGCAATGCTTCCGAACGAGGGCGTTAGCGTGTCCGAGTATATCAACTCTCTTGACGGTGCATCCCTCGCAGCTTTGCTCGCAAATGCCGAGAGCAGAACGGTACAAACAGCTATTCCTAAGTTTGAAACCGAATACAAAGTGGAAATGAATGAGATCCTTGAGGCAATGGGAATGCCCAAGGCGTTCGACAATAAGCGTGCTGAATTTGGCGGCTTAGGCGAATGGAGCGAGGGGCCGATCTATATTGGCAAGGTGCTTCATAAAACCTATATCCAAGTCGGGGAAAAGGGGACTAAGGCGGGAGCTGTTACGGCAATTCAAATGGACGGAGCGACTTCCGCAGATCCTACCGAAATCAAGCAGGTTCATCTTGACAGACCGTTTGTGTATATGATCGTGGACTGCGAGAATAATATCCCGTTCTTTATCGGAACGATGATGGATGTAAATTAACAATTTTCCGTTGAATTATGCGAGGATTTTTGCTATAATATTCTCGTAAATTTGATTTCCCGGTGTGGTTATGGGATATCGACCCATCCGAGAATAATATTGAGGATTATATTGATACGCCCATAGCTTTTTATAGAAGTTATGGGCGTATTTTGCTTTATGATAGGAGGTAACAGCGTTTATGAAAAGATTCAACGCAATATGCGCTATTGCTGTGTTGATTTGCCTTTCTTTCGTCGGCTGTGATTCCGCAAAGATAGAGGTTGGAACAGAAAACGGTACTGCGTATTTTCACTACTCACAGACAACGCCGGATATAATTTTGAAAGGCGAAAGTGAAACGAAAATTGATGATGCCTCCTTCTTTGGGAAACTGAGGACGGCGATTGATGGAAAGCCATCGGTTGACGATGTTTGTAATTGCGATGCGATTTACAATATTCGCATTGATAAATATTCTTTCGGATTGCACACACACGGAATAATGGTTTCTTCTCCTATGGGCTATGGCATCAAGGGAGTTAATGTCTTTACGGTTGAGTGCTCCGAAGAAGAGATGAATGAGCTCTTCGGTATTATAGAATCTGTATTGGGAACAGGAAATGCCGTTTCGGGCGAGATGCCAAAGGACACCACTTTGGAGTTTTGGATCACCGAGGATGTAAAAGACCAGGATTGGACCGGACACGATGAGATCTATGGTTGGATGGGAGCGAGAGAGTTCCTCGGCAGCGCATATAAGAAAAATGCAGATGCAGATGGTTTAGATCAGCGTCCTGAACACTACGTTAGTTACGTAATCACCGCTTGGCCCGATTATGCAGACGGTGGCCAGTTCGTAACGGATATCACCGTTACCGATCCTGCTGTTAAAGTATATGGTCTTACAATAGCATCCACCTTCGAGGAATTTGATGCCGTGTTTGAACCCCTTGGATATGAGCTTTCTTGGGGTGAAGGCGCAATCAAAACACGTGTTGCGGCGAAAGACGGTATTACCTTCAGCCTGACACGTGCGGTTGAGGATAACCCTGATGTTGTACCGCAGATTCGAATTTCCGCTGAGGTAACCAACCGCGAAGGAATCGTATTTTGATAAGAAACGGAGGCACAGCCAATGAAATTAAAGAGACTACTGTTATCAGTTCTCCCCCTTGCTGCTCTGATTCTTGAGCTGCTTCCGAACGGGGTGGTTCTCCGTTTTGCCAACCCTGAGGGAGATCCGTGGGTGCGAACTTATTGTCATTTTGATTTGACACCCTTTGGATATGCAAACTTCGGTCCGCTGATTGCAGCCGTTCTGACTTGTGTTCTGCTTTTGCTCGTTGTGTTTTATTTCTTCAAACCGCGCAAGGGGCTAAATACTGCGCTTATGAACGTGTCCGGTTTTGCAGCCGTCGCTGCCTTTGCTCCGGTGATGTTCGGCGTAGAATACTTGACTGTGATTGGCATCGTTGTGGGATTGCTGCTTGCGGCAACGTTCGGCGCGTGCTTTATCAAAGAAAAACAATGATGTTGGGAGGTGGATTCCATGAAGAAGACGATAACGAAAATAATCATAACAGTGGCATCGCTCATCTTATTTATGATGATCTTGCCCTGGCTGGCAATCAAGTTCGCTGACGGTTGGGCCGTAACGGGATTGTGGATGTTCGCTTTCTTTACCGTGAATCCTGCTCTCGTTATAGGACTTAGTATTATGGCAGGCACCGAGCTACGGAAACTTTGGTGGATCCCGCTTGCCATATCTGCGCTGTTCCCGCTGCTCTTTGGTGCGGCCATTGGAGATTTTGTTTGGGATCTGTACGTTTACTCGGCAATTTATCTGCCGATTGGTCTGCTTGCAATGCT
>JAZQGR010000042.1:0-5127 GCA_045540115.1 Eubacteriales bacterium | reverse complement strand
ATTGCGGTTTTCAGTGCTGCAATGCTATCTTCCAATGCCTTCTTATTATCGGAATCCGCCTTGGTCAGCGCAGTTTCGAGCGCTGCGATGCTATCCTCAAGGGCTTTCTTGTTGGTGGTATCGACTTCGCTCAGCTTGGCTTCCAGAGCTGCGATAGTATCCTCGAGCGCCTTCTTGTTGGCGGCATCCGCTTCGGTCAACTGCGTCTTCAGAGCTGCGATGCTATCTTCAAGAGCCTTCTTATTATCGGAATCGGCTTTTTCCAAAGCGGTCTGCAATGCGGTGATCTGTGCCTCAATAGCGGCCTTGTTGGTAGTATCAGCGGTTTTCAGTTCCTCGGAAAGAGCTGTGATCTGTGCTTCGATTGCAGCCTTGGCATCGGTATCTGCTTTCTTTAATACGGTTTCGAGAGCAGTAATGCTGTCGGTGATGATCTTCTCGCTGGCTGTGTTGGCAGTCTTGGCATCATCAATAGCCTTATTCGCTGCGGCGAACTTGCCTTCAAGCTCTGCCTTGTCAGCCTTTAACTGATTCAGAGTTGCGGTCTTTTCCGCATCCACCTTGCCGTAAACCTCGGTTTCGAGGGTGTCGATGGCGGTATTGGTAGCGGTCAAGTCGGACAGGAGCTTTTCGGTCGTAGCTTCCAGTGTGTCTATGTAACCCTTCAGCTCGGTGCTGACTTTTTCCAGCTCGGGCAGGGTGTTCTTAATGTTATCCACCTGCTGATTGATGGTGGGGATGGCGTTTGCTTTGGTGTCGCCGTGGTTCACAAGAGCGACGATGCCCAAAATAAGGGCGGCTACGGCAATAACCGATATCGCGGCCAGCCAAAGCTTATTATTCATTTTCTTTTCTGTTACTTGCATAATACAAACCTCCGTTTTAGGATTTATTATTACTTATTCATTTTATGCCAATAGGTTGTTTTAGTAGGATACTTGTTATCCTACTAAACAGGGGTGCCCCTGTTTAAGCATTTACTCTGTTCCTTCTCCGACGCCCTTTGATCATTTCTTCCAGTGTTTTGTGGTTCGTCTTTTCGACGAAACGGGCGAATCCTTCAAGCACCTGTTTGCTGATTCCACGACAGTCCTTTGCAAGAACCTTGTCGATCTCTTTTTTTCGCGTTGCTTCATCCACGTTGTAGATGCTTAGGATCTGGTTCAGCGCTCCCGCAACTCTCGTTCTTACAGGAATATCAGCGCTTGTGGCAACGATGGCTGCATACTGAAGACCCATCACAAGAAGCTCAGCTTGATGGAACTGCTCATCCGTCCAGTCACTGCATTCCTTTGCAAAGATCTTCTTCGCCCGTTCTACGTGGTTTTCCCGAAGATAATCGCGGCAAAGCAAACTTTCAAAAGCGGCGATAAAGAAGTCTCTTGCGATCTCGCTTTCGTCGCACGCCACGGCTACCGTCATTGTTTCCATACAAATAGAAGCGACCGAACCCATTCCGATATCATTAACTGCTTCTATCATCTTCATTTGATAATCGCAAAGAGTCTCAACGAGAACCTTCAGCAGATGTTCTTTTGTTGGGAAGTAATAGGATATGTTTCCCGTACTGATCCCCAGTTCCTTTGCGATCATATTCGGTGAAGTTTTGGAATAGCCAACTTCAAAAAAGAATTCTGATGCTACCTGAACGATCTCAAATTTTGTTGTCGTGATTCCGCGCCCCATCCGGTCACCTCCTGTTGTTTTTTTGATGGCTACAAGCAAATTGTGAAACTTGTATTTTGCACTATGCCTAATTATAGCAAAAAACCAAAGCAATTGCAATAAGTTTTGGTATATTTCCGATTTTGTTCGCTAAAAAATTATAAAATACTCCGCAGCAGAGTGGCTTGCTCTACTGCGGATCTATTAATCATTAGCTTTGAAGTAAAAAAATCGACAAAATTTACTTCAAAAAACTCAATC
Organism: Eubacteriales bacterium; assembly: GCA_045540115.1. Lineage (GTDB taxonomy): Bacteria > Bacillota > Clostridia > Oscillospirales > CAG-272 > Colimorpha_A. Next base: position 3,201 of record JAZQGR010000042.1, on the reverse strand, counting down.
AACTTCAAATCGAAAAATAACATCAATTTTCAAAAAATCCTGAATGCGATTTTTAGTGAAAAGTGAAGAGTGAAAAGGTAAGAAGTAAAAATCCTGAACGCTTTCGCATTCAGGATTTTTTGGACTCGTAGGATAAAAGTGCAACTCCTTAATAATGAAGAGAAAGCACTTCGAGGACTTTTTTACTATTTCAAGGATACCCAACGCCGCTGTTCGGCAGACTCCAGCATAGCATCGAGAACCCGCTGTCCGTGAGCACCGTCCGAAAGATCCGGAAACAAGGCGTCGCGATTGCCGTTGATTGCGTTGATAAATGCCTGCTCTTGGCACAGATAAAACTCCTTGGGAACCGCTACGGTTTCCATCTTGAAACTTTTGGGATCTCCCTCTCCAAAACATATTGTCAACACCGAAGGATCGTTCAGGTCGAAGGACAGTGCTCCTCTGTCACCATATACGTCGTAACGAATCGTATTTTGGTGTCCGATAGCGCATCTCGTAATATGGAAGCACCCATCCGCACCGCAAGCGAAACGCGCAATGAAGCTACAGCTGTCATCGGTGTTCACAGGCGCTACGCCCTTGCCGTCAAGAGTCGGTCTTTCTTTTACAACGATTTGTGTTGTGGCGCAAAGCTCTACAATATCCCCTGCCAACAGCTGTGCCAGGTCGATGAGATGAGAACCGAGATCGCTCAACACACCGGAGCCCGCCTTTTCTTTTTCAAAACGCCACTCCAGCGCCCTTCCTTGCCAAAAAGCACTGCTTTTCAAATACGCCACGTTCAGCCCCACAATATTGCCAAGCTTTTTCTGATCTACAAGATGCTTCGCATATCGCACCGCGGGCATAAAGCGATAAGAAAAGCAAGCCATACCGAAAACAGCGCTTTTCTTCTCCGCCGCAAGAACCTCGAGTGCTTGTTCATAATTCATTGTCACAGGCTTTTCAAGGTTTAGAAACTTTCCCGCCGCCAGCACCGCCTTCGCCATTTCCGCATGGAGATAGTTCGGCGTACAGATCTCAACTGCATCCACCTCAGGGTCTGCAATCAGATCCCGATAATCTTTGTAGCACTTCTCTGCCGGGACGCCCGCTCTTGCGGCAGTCCGCTCAAGCGCCGCAAAACCACAAGAATGCGCTTTGCTTGCGCGGATTTTTCATGATGAACGTCCGCCCTTTCTGCCAATATTGATTCATTGCAAAAATGGAGTCAACATGAAAATCCTTTAGCGTCAAGAGATCCTCAAGTCCGACAGTTTTCATAAAGTTCACCTCCGCCGCATTTATTAAGATAATTATAACATTTTTTCTAACTATGTCCATTCATAAACCGAAACACTATCTGCACTTTTCGATACTGCTAAAGGTGACGAATGGTACAAAATAAAGCATATAATAACCGTGTTGTTTAATTTTGGGGGATCAAACGGTTCGTTTCATATTGCGCGCAAGAAATCGTCGCACCGGCAAGTCCAAACGGTCGGGGAAAGGTGTAATGGTGAAAGGGGTGTGTTTTTTACCCCTAAAAACACGAAAAGCCCCCCGAAATCAAGGACTTTTGTGTTATGGTGCAAAATTGTTGCCCCAATATGTGTTACCCCAACAATTTCGAACCTTTAATTCCAATGAGAAACCTTATATTTCTTTCCCATCGCCTTTTCATTGAAAGTGATATAAGAACGCTTTCTACATTTCAAGATTAGTCGTCTGCCGTCCTCTCGATGTGTATAAACAGGCTCAAAGTTACCGGTTGTGGCTTTCAATTTCTCAGCTAACACCTCTACATATTCTTTCTTTTTACCTATGATCGAAGGGCAAGCAAAAGAAAGCTCATAGTTATAACCTTTGAATATGTTTTTGGAAATCAAGATATAACGAGGATTTTCAATAGGCGAAAGCATTTCTGTCATAGCTGTATTGAAAATGTTCTGATCGTGAATTGATGCATTGCGCAAGTGCAATGCGACAACATAGATCTGCTTGTACGCGGTTGTTTCAACCTTTGCCGACGGCGATATCAGCTCACATTCGCATAACGTTTTATAAACCGCAACCCCCAATGTTTTTATGGAATGGGCAGGATTGGAGTGTAACACCATCTTCTTTACGCCGTGGTACAAAACAACAAACAATCCGATCATTACCGCAAGAGTTCCCAAAGACAAAGGGAGATTATTATTTACAATCAGCCTCATTAAAGGTTGTAGTAACGAAATTTCTGTTGCAACAATAATTGAATTCAATGCGAAATTCCAAAATGTAAATACGGGAATTCTCACTTCCTTGGGAATTTCAGTTTCTACACCGACCGCAAAGCTTCCGTCTGCCACTTCGCCGCGCCACTTGTTTTTCACTTCGCCGCGTTTTGATGACAGCTTTAGCATTTCTTTATTGATTTGTTCGATGCCGTTTTTATCATAAGGCGGCTTGATCAAGGTAATTCGCTCAATTCCGCTCTCAATAGTTCCCGTTGTATAATTAGGCCCCATGAAGGAATCAAAACGACGTTTTAATATGTCGTAGTCGTAAGAATGAAGCTCTTTGTAATCTTCCTTGATGTAAGCGGAAATCCGTTCGGTTGCTTTGTCTTTGAATAAATACTCGGGCTCAACTGTTACGAGATGCCATATATTTGCTGATTTTTCAGGATCGTTTTTGTCTATGCGAATCGCTCGACCACGCATTTGATTGGACAGAACAAAGCTGCCGACAAAGCTTGCCAAAATAAGCGAATTGATGCAAGGAGAATCCCATCCTTCACCGAGAAGCGATTTTGTTCCGATAAGAATTTGGATTTTTCCCTCCTCGAACAGCTTTCCAACGTAATCAACGCCTCGATGCAGAGCTCCTGCAAATTCAATCGTGCAGTAATCCGTATCCGCTATGTCCTCTTTTTTATGCTTGATATCCGAGAGATCAATTGATTTGGGAAGAATAACGAGGGATCCAGAAAGAACTCCGATATTCACATTCAGATTGGCGCGACGAATCGTTTCAAAAATGCTGACAATATTGACCGAATTGAATTCTTCGGCAGATGCAATTTTAGAGAGATTCTCTTTTTTGATATAATCGGTAAGGACGAGCATACGAAGTCTCTCGCCCATTGCCGAAACTTCATTATCTGCTATGCGTTTGATGCTCTCGAGCTTTCCTACAGAAGAAATCAAAGTTCGTTTCAAACGTTCATTCAGATCA
>JAZQGR010000041.1:0-118525 GCA_045540115.1 Eubacteriales bacterium | reverse complement strand
CTATGGTAAGATCGCAAAGGAACACTACGGATACAACGTCGCCGTCATTGACCTGCGTAATCCTACCAAGTCGGACGGCAACAATCTGCTCCACCTCGTAAACAAGTATATGGATCTGTGGAAAGCGGAACCCGACAACCTCGCCTACAAAGCGAAGGCTGAAAAGTATGCCAAGATCATATCCAAGACCATCATCATGTCCGGTATGGACGGAGCATCCTTCGGACAAAACGCATTCTTCTATGATGCCGCCGAAGGCTTGCTGACTGCGTCCATCCTCATGGTAGCGGAGTTCTGTCCGCCCGAAACAAGACACATCGTATCGGTGTTTAAGATCATCCAGGACTTGCTGGCGCCGAGTGGAACGAGAGGAAAAACACAGTTCCAATTACTCGTGAGCCGTCTTCCCGAAGAGCATAAGGCTCGTTGGTTTGCAGGTGCGGCACTAAACACCTCCGAGCAAGCCATGTCCCCGGTTATGTCGACGGCACTATCCCGACTGAATGCATTCCTCGACTCCGAATTGGAACAGATCCTCTGCTTCGATACAGCCATCGATGCCGAGAAGTTCTGTAGCACGAAATCTGCCATTTTTATCGTGCTTCCCGAGGAAGATACCTCCAAGCACTTTATGGTGTCTCTGATCGTTCAGCAGATGTACCGTGAGATCCTCGCTGTCGCTGATGAAAACGATGGCAGACTGAAGAACAGAGTCATGATGTACCTTGTCGAGTTCGGTACGATCCCGAAGATCGAAGGTGCTGAGATGATGTTCTCGGCATCCCGTTCCCGTAGAGTATCTATCGTTGCCATTATTCAGTCCTTCGCACAGCTCCAAAAGAACTACGGCAAAGAAGGCTGTGAGATCATCACCGATAACACGCAGCTCACGGTGTTCGGCGGCTTTGGTCCCAACAGCGAATCTTCACAGGTGCTTTCCAAGGCTCTCGGTAGTAGAACAGTACAGTCAGGCTCCGTGAACAGAGGCAAGTACGATCCGTCTCAAAGCTTGCAGATGATTGAACGCGCCTTGCTCACACCGGACGAATTGAAATCTCTCCCCAAAGGAACCTTCGTCGTAATGAAGACCGGCTTCCATCCCATGCAGGTCAAGCTAAAGCTCTTCTTCAAATGGGGTATCGTGTTCCCGAAGGAGATCTATGCCGTTGCGGATAAGGGTAACCGAAAGGTGTCCTATGCCAACAAGTCCAATCTCGAGGATACCATTGTAATGCTGTATTCTACGCAGAGCGTTGGTGAAAAGATGACCGAAGAAGAACGTGCAACACACCGTCCCGGTCCTGATCGGCGAAACCGTACCGACATGGCATTCTCACCTCGCAAGCCAGGACGAAAACCGAAAACTGAAACGGATGATGACGATGGCGCTGAAAAGGGCGACAGTATGCCTATGTCACAGTCCAATATCCCCGCAGGTGAAGAAACCGAGATCATAATCAATGAGAAGGGAGATATCGTCGATGAGAGAATTCGAAATGATCTTCCGAGATGACGTGTCCTTCCGAGCGCAGAGTATCTACCGATACCTGCGCTATCGGCAAGGCAAGAATGAAAGCTGTTACCAGTCCCATAAGACCATAGCCCGTGAAAATAAGTGCAGCGTATCCACCGTGAAACGTGCGATCGATGAGCTTGTGCAGAAGGGCTATATCGAGAAGATAAATCAGCGGAGGTCGAATGGCGGTAAGACCTCCAACCGATATATCTGCAAATAACGGTAGAAAAAACAAGTCCACGACCAAGGGAGTAATCTGCCTTGATCGTGGACTATGGTATCGCTCAATATGAGCTATCTTGAAATTTAAAAGTGAAAGGTGTCTAAGTTGAAAGGTTATTCATCAATACAAGTATCGTCATTCGAGTTTCTGTCATAAATATAGATATTTTTGTTTAATATGGAGCGCCGTGCATTGATGTATGTAGGGATAATCATCTTTCTTGTCAGTAAATTGTAATGTAGAAGATTTGGATTATTGGTGTTTATATACAGTATGCTGTGTTCCTTGTTATCTGGGTTAGATATTATTTCCATAATGCAATAGTCACCAACATAGTTCTTTCCTTCACAAGAGTATCCGTCTAACCTCATATTAACACTGCTTTCACTCCGCAACTGAGCAAGATAAGGGGAATCAGAATTACTGTCAATGATAATAAACGAGTGGCTTGCGCGGATGACTGGATCGCTTGGAATGTCCGATATAACGGGGTAAGACACGTATATCATAGGGCAGTACGAGTTATTAGAGGGGGTCGCCATTGTTACCGCGGTCTGTTTGGCATTATCATCGTTTGGAAGGAGATTAACTACCATCATGGGACTGAAGTATACATCAAGTAAACCACTTCCTGCGTAAATAGCTTGGGTTACTTGATGATCGGATCTCACAAATTTGTCGGTAACTTTATTGTAATGACAGACATCACCTGAAGTTGCGTAATCAACAGTTTCGCCATTTATGATGATATCGTATTTAGGGGCATAAGATGGGACATTAATTGAAATACTTTCCAAGTTAATCGTATTGATCTTTATTTCATTGTTTTGAATACTTGCGATAATTCTACCGGTGGTTTCACCTGAGCCAAATGAATTGATAGTTATCCAATATGCTTTATTGCTTCTGAGCATAGTAGTAGTGAAGTCAATTTCTTTTGGACATTCATCCCTTTTATATTTTAGTAGATTCTCGAATACCAAGTTGTTCAGGCTTATGGTTTCAAGAGTTTGATGTCCAAAATCATCCGCATAAATCAATTGATAATCTGAATTTTTTGAAAACAGATCATGGTATCTCAGAGTAGATGCGCGTTCTTCCGATTCGAAATGAATGATCGGAACATTGCAAATATTATTTGTCTTTGTTACATTAAACGTTCCGCCGTAAACATTAATTGCAGCAAACAAGTCCGGATGTTCCTCCGCAATTGCAAAAATGCCCGATGCTCCTGCGCAAAAACCGCAGCCATAAATACGGTTTGAGTCAATAGGGTATTCATTCAAAACATAGTTGAGTGCATCCAGAAACAATGCCTCGCCTATATAGCTGCCGAAAGTAACGCCTCCTGCATCTATATCAAGCACAAAAGACTTGTCCCATTTGTTAAATTCAAAATACCTGACTGTAGATTCCTTGAAAAACGTTGAATATCTGACTATGATTGGATACTTTTTTGTATTATCGTATCCATGCGGTATATAGAGTCGGTATTCAACCGGTCTGCCATCTGGGGATGAAGGAACTGCCCCCACCAACCATCCCGGACTTGTGAGCTTGTTTTTATATGTGCCATTCTCAACGTCAATGAGGTCCTTTTCCAAATTGTAGTTGTAATAGACGTGTACAGTGTTGTGCTCAAGCCTAGATCTTATCTCTAGCAGTTTCGCTTCTGCAAATGCTCGCTCGGGAATCGATAGGTCTTTTTTTAGAAGCTCGACTGCTCTTTGCTCTATGCGCTCCAATTGCTTGCGCACATCCTTGTAATAATAGGGGTCTGAGGTTGCATATGACCTGCCACTCATGTCCCAGCATTTCCACATCAGTACGGTGTATTCGTCATCGTCGTACTTGTTCATATCAACCGAGATTATTTCATTAATGTGACACACCCGCTCTTCAAGAATCACGTTGGAGGGATACTTAACAACCTTTAATTCCAAGCCTCGTTCATAGTCGGTTTGAAGCCTGTTACCGCAAGCAATGTAAAATTTTGCAGTTTTGCTATTATCAATGTCCTCAGTAATGTCTATCAAATTAAACTTGGGTTCATTTAACATAAAGTTGTTCTGAGTCCACGAAGTCAGGGGGTCTTTAGCGTCGTTTTCAATAGAGTTCAAGCGAACCTGAACGCCTGATTCTTGCATAAATTCTGGATATCTCCAGACAAAATGATGTATTCCTTCCGACAGGGATATAGTATGAAAATTATTGTTAGCAGCATAATCCAACAATTCTCCATCAATCCAAAAAGGGACGAGATGCCCTGTTCTAAATACGTTGAATGCGATCTTTTGCTTTCTTTCACATTTTAGGGAAAAGAAGACGTAGCACATTTTATCTATTGATTCATGACTATTGCTGAAGGGACTGCAAGTAATAATGCTATCGGTATTGTTATCTTTATAGAAATTATCTATTGACAACAGCACATCTGATGGCAGGGATATATCATTAAATTGGGTGTTCAGGTCGTCCAAATATACTCCTACCATATTAACAAATATTGCGGTTTCTTTTATTTGATAAATCGGCTTCATTCGCAATGCATCTCCTTTTCCTATATGTTGACAGTTTCATACAGATCGCGTGTTTAGTATATCATTAAACTACAACATTGTCAATTATCTCAACGATTCTAAAAACAACAAATTCATAAATTTTGGGAAATGATTATTGAACTATAGTGAAAATTATGATATAATAACGATGCAGCTAATATGATAATTAAGATAACTATAATTAAAAAGTTCGTTTTATGGGAGCGCTCTGATGAAGGAAGTAACTATTGATAAGATCGTAGAAATATTAAATGCGAATATTGAAAATGAGGAAATAACCGAGGAAAATCTTGATGAAAATCTTTCTGAGCTTGGTATGGATTCTATTACCTTTATTAAAATCATAGTTTCCTTGGAAGAAGAATTCGAATGTGAAATTCCCGATTCCAAATTGTTGCTTAGGGAAATGGATACGGTAAATAAAATTCTGGGGATTCTGAAAGATATAGAATTCACTGTATAGGGATGTAATTATGAAAAAAATATCGAAAATCAACACTGCTGTTGTTACTAACATAACTGTAGAGCCATTTTTTAGTGTCTATCTGAAAGAGGCTTTTGCAAGAGATGCGCTTGACATAGATTTCGAATTCATACCGTACAATGAGTACTTATCGGAAGAAAATGCGGATAAGCTTGCAAATGCCGACCAAGTAATTACTTGGTTAAATGTTGATTGTTTTTATCCGAATCTAATAAATGATCTGGTTGTAGGAAAGTTAGACACCGAAGTTTTCGAACATGATTATAAAAACAAGTATGTAGAATTAAAAACCTTCATAAGAATGAAATCCCCGGCGCCTATTTTGTGGATAGGGGCAGAGGATTATTGCTATTATCAGTACACGTATAATCTCGGACATCATTTTATAAACAGAGGATTGATCGACCGTATTAATACCACGTTAAATGAAGTTATGGAAGAAAATGATGTTTACGTGGATCTGAAAAGAGTTATTGCAAAGATCGGTATAGGACGGGCATTTGACAATAAGAGCAAATACAGATGGAACACTCCGTATTCAAGAGAACTGCTGCAAGAGCTTGCAGGTGAAGTTCATAAGCAGTATCTTATTCGTAAAGGTATCACCAAGAAGTGCATAGTCCTTGATTGCGATAACGTTATTTGGGGAGGAATTCTTTCCGAAGATGGCATTGAGGGAATACATATTGGAAGCAGCGGTTTAGGACGGCCTTATCAGGATTTCGGACGCTATATAGTCAATTTGTATTATCACGGCGTTATCATAGCAATTTGCAGTAAAAACGATAAGTCCGACGTGCTACGCGTCTTCAGAGAACACGGCGAAATGATTCTGAAGGAAGAACATATAGCGTGTTTTTATGCAAATTGGGATAACAAAGTAGACAATATTAAAGCAATTGCAGAAACACTCAATATAGGTCTTGACAGTATAGTATTTGTAGATGACTCGGATTTTGAAATCCAAGCTGTCAAGATGCTCTTGCCCGAGGTTACTGCTATTAGGTACGAGAGAGATAGTATTTATAAGCAGCTTTCCTGTTTTAATCTGAAAAGTAATATTGATATCGATAAAGTGCGTAAGCGCAATCTTACGTACCAAACAAATGAATTAAGGAGAAGCTTGAAGTCAGAAACATCCTCTTTCGATGAGTATTTGAATGCTCTTGAGATGAAAATAGATATTCATAAAGCATTACCGATCGAACTTTCAAGGATCGCAGAACTAACTCAGCGTACGAACAAGTGTACAAACGGCATAAGATATACAGTAGAGCAACTTAAATCAAAGCTTGAAAACGGATATGTGCTGTATGCAGTATCGCTATCCGATAAGTTCTCCGACTTAGGTCTAGTCGGTGCTATTGGTATTGATAAAAGTACGCTTGATCTGTTTTCGCTTTCATGCAGAGCTTTGGGACGTAACGTGGAGGAGATAATGATTGATTTTATCAGAGAAAACGATATAAGAAAAATTCACTATGATTGGACTACTCAAAACAATGACCTACATACCAAGTTAAGTAGCTTAACAAACTAATAATATCTTAAAGGAGCTGTTATTACTACAAATAACAGCTCCTTTTTACTTTGCAAAAAAGTCAAGCAGATTAATATGCTTGGCTTTTTTGCTGTTAAATTGGATATAATAAGCTGTATAAAGAAAGGAGATTATAATGAAATACAAAGACTGGTTACACGATTGGTTAGAACTTTATGAAAAAGAGTCGGTAAAACCGCGGACATACAAGCAGTATAAGGACATTATCGGTAAACGCCTAATACCCGATCTCGGGGATTATGAGATGGAGGAGCTTACACCGATAGTTTTGCAAAAGTATATCGTTGAGCTTTCGCGAAAGGGAAACACAAAAACAGGAAAGGGACTGTCTCCTAATTCTGTGAATAGCATAATTATAGTTATTCATTCTTCTTTGACAATGGCCCATATACTCGGCATATCAAATGAGGTTTACGTTGATAAAATAAGGCGTCCTAAGTCGAACGAAAAGCCAATTGAGAGCTTCAGTAAGGAAGAGCAAAAAAGAATTGAGCGAGCAGCTCTTGATGATAAGAGAGATAAGATGTTTGGTATAGTATTATCTTTATACACTGGGCTGAGAATTGGTGAGCTATTAGCGCTGGAATGGACAGATATTGACCTTGTCAAAGCGGAGCTTACCGTGTCAAAAACCTGCTACGACGGCCAAGATGAAAATGGAAAAAGCATAAGATTGACAGGTTCGCCCAAAACCGAAAGCTCGAAGCGGATTATTCCAATACCTAAACAGTTGATTCCACATTTGCGTGAAATAAAAAACAGAAGCAAGTCAAGATACGTCATAGGAGACGGCAACAAGGTGATTGCTGTGCGCTCCTATCAGCGTAGCTTTGAATTGCTCCTTAAAAAACAAAAAATACCCCATCATGGTTTTCACGCACTTCGACATACCTTTGCGACGCGCGCCATTGAGTGCGGGATGGATGTAAAATCCTTATCCGAGATACTTGGACACAAAAATCCCACTGTAACTCTAAAACGATATGTTCATTCCTTTATGGAACACAAGAGAGAGTATATGAATCTTTTGGGTAAAATGCTCTGATTCTTTATCCTGACATAGCATTTATCACTATAATAAACGAACCGCGTAACGCTTGTATTTTATCACATATCACTAATAAAGTCAACATATTACAATTTTCATATTACAAAACATCAATAATTCTTTTTCAAAAATACATAACAATAACGTTTTTGCTTTGATTTGTTCATCTATTATAGTGATAGATGAACAAATGAGAAAATTTGCGTATTTTGCAGAGGGTTTCAATGAAAAAATATTTGTTACACCAAGAATCGGGCTTTTTATGCGATTTGTATTTTTTGTTTTATATGAGATTCAATTATCAAGAGTTTTCGGAAAATTATTACGTGTATGATAAGGTAGTAAAATTTTCAGAGCTATATAGGGAAATCCAATTTCGATTTGGGGATATATCGGATGATCTTTATATCTTCTTTCATTCTGTAGGGGTGTATCCGCATACCTTTTTAGAACATTGCTATTTGAAGGAATATGAGCAGGACTTTATTAAAAAATATAATATTGATTATTTGCAGCAGGATTTGGCTGATTACGATCAAGTAATAAAGAAAGTGACTAGTTTTTATTTTAAAGGCTTGGAAGATCGTGAATTGGCGGAATGCTTGGAGTCCAAAGATGCATTGTTTGAACGAATTAAAGCATCTAATTATTCAGCCGAAGAAAAGCTTAAGCTTTACGAGTTTTTTGTCAACCCAACAAGTTATATATTGCTTCTCAGGCGTGAATTGATGGAAAAGCAAAGCCTGTTGCATGAATACTATCAAGACAACTACAAGAGAATTATTGACGCCTATGATCCGACATTATTAGATGTGGTGAATGAAAAGATAGAAAACGGTGAACTTGGTAATATACAAGATGAACATCAGAAACATGTATCGTTTTGTTTGTTGGACCCTTTTCATTTTAATTTTATTTCCAGTGTAGATGCTTATCTCTTAATTTTGGGTGACAAATACAAATATTCCTTGGATATGTCCGCGAAAAATTCTGAATCAAACTTGCAAAAATTCTGTTCAGCCTTGTGCGATAAAAACCGCGTGGAGATTATGGATTTATTGCTAAAACAAAAAGAAGTTACTTGCAAAGAATTGGAACGGATATTTGATTTTTCGGGTTCAACTGCGTACCATCATATTTCTCTTATGAATAAGGCAGGCATTCTCAAAACGAGGAATGAAGGAAAGGTGATATTCTACAGTATAAATAAGAATTTTGTAACTGAAATTATTGATCAGTTGAGAAAATATAACGAACAATAGTAAAGCGGTTATAGAGAATATAGGTAATAAAAAGCGGTTATGTTTTAACCGCTTTTTATTTTGCCACTGAACGAGCAGAAAAATATGTTTGATATTTTTGGAAAATATTTTATTAAATGTATGGAAATTTGTGTCGAAACGTGCTATAATACAGGTGAATATTCGAGGCGGTGAAGAATTTTGAAATTATTAAGCTTGAAAATGCCATATCAGAGAGAACTGATTATTGGGGCAGACGATCTGGAATTGCTTTCCAATCTTAAAAATAAATACGGCGTATATATAGTTGATAGTGATAGGCAAGATGAAATTCCGGACATATGCGTTACTAAAATTGACGATGATACCTATGACATTAATGTTGGTATGACGGTTTCGACTACTGCGCATCCGGTTTTATGCATTGATGAGTATTTGTTTGAGCATCCGTCGTATGATGCATCTGTTTTTGCTTTGCACGGTGCGGCAGTAGAATGGAAAGGGAAGAGTTACGTGTTTTTGGCAGCAACCACTTCCGGTAAAACAACTCTTACAAGTTATTTGGTGTACTGCGGTTTTGGGTATATTACAGATGACTGTGTATTGCTTGATCGAAAAACGAATGTGGTTTATCCATTTTCGACACCTCTTCATCTGCGCCAAGGAGGCGTAAACGTTTTAGAACGGTATGGGGCTCTTCCAGAAAATTTATATTGCTTCAATGAAGACGATAGTACCTGTCGGTACATTTACACGCCCCAAAACTGTGTTGAGCAACCGCTTCCTCTCGGTGAAATATTTTTCATAGAGCGTACTGGTACTGAAAATTCCGTTCATGAAATGTCTTGCGCGGAAAAAATAGCCGCATTAATGAGGGCTCCCATAACTGATTATTCGGTAGATGCGGAGTATTTAAGATTTTTGGTATCCTTAGGGGCTAAGTATTGTAAATGCTTGAAATACTGTGATATGGACTTTGTTAAGGAGGTGCTCAGACAATATGAATCCTGAACTGTTTCAACGCATTTTGTACTCCCGATTAATTAACGGACACGAAGTTGATATCACAGTGACTGGTATTAGTATGGAGCCGACCCTGTATGAAGGGGATATCGTAACGCTTAGGCGCGCCGAAACTTACAAAGCGGGCGATATTCTCGTTTTTACATATAAGCACAACGAATTGTTAATCCACAGATTATTGCGTGTCGAAAACGGGCGTTATTATTGTAAGGGGGATAATTCGTTTCGCTTGGAGGACGTGGATTATGAGCAAATTGCGGGCAAGGTTGTTTTAAAAAACCACGAAGCGCTTTTGCCTTTTTCTCAAACAGCGATAACTCTCTCTTATCTTGTAAACCGAGCTTTTCGGAAAAACGGATACAGTACCGCCGAAACAAAAAAGAGCGGTATTTATAGATTTTATGAACATTATTTAAAGAAAGCTGAGGACTTAACTATGATCTACCAAAAGAATGAATCTATGGATTACATTGCAGCGGGCGATGCGTCGTTGGTTGTTTTCGATCCCGAAAGTGGCGACACACATTTATTTGATGAAACAGGAACGGATATTTTGAATTCTTTAAGTGAGCCGTGCTCACTTGACGACTTGCTTGATAACTTGTGCAAAATTTATGAAGCATCGCCATCGGATATTCGTTCCGATGTAGAAGAGTTTTTGGCTGACTGTATTGCCAAAAAAATAGTGATGGTAAAATGAAAATCCAAACTGTTTATACCGAGATCACAAATCGCTGTAACTTGAATTGTATTACCTGCTATAACAGCTCGGGACGAAACCGCCGTACTGTTGAGATGTCGATCCAGCAGATCGAGTCAATCCTGCAGTTGTTTTCCCGATATGGTGCTAACCGTTTTCTTTTTTCAGGAGGAGAGCCGTCCTTACATACGCATTTTAATGAATTACTGCAGTTGATAGATAGTTATCCGCAGTTTAGTTATGGCTTTGTAACAAACGGTACTGTACATAATGAAGAGTGGATAAACTTTTTGAATGCACATGAAAACGTTACAGTTCAGATCAGCTTAGACGGTGCCGATGAAGAAACAAATGCTCTTACACGCGGCCACAAGAATTTTGACAGAGCCGTGGGTTTTGTAAGTAAGCTGTGTCCCCGTGCGCAGAAGCCGTTGCTAAAGATGGTGGTTTCTCAAAACAATTTGGGCGACGTTGAAGCTTTTTACCGCCTTGCCGTTTCTCTTGGCTGTGTGCCGGAATTTGCTTTTATTTACAAATCCGGAAACGGAGCCGAAAATTGGGAGCGTAAGCTGCTTTCTCCTCAACAAAAGCTGTCTGTGCTTAAAACGGTAAGTGCGCTTAATAAAGAGTATAACTTGGATGCGTATTTACCAATGTGCACCGTGCGTTGTCCGTATACGAGCGGCTCAGAGCATATGTCGGTATGCATTAAAACAAGCGGTTCGATCCAGCCCTGCCAGTCGCTATATTCAGAGGATTATTCTATCGGAAACGTTTTTTGCTTTGACGAGCAGGATTTTCATGAACGTGTGGATAGAATCATCAATATCGCAAAAGAGCGTTTAAATTGTGACTACGGCTGCAGTAAATGCCTTTTGCGATCAGGCTGCGGCAAGGGATGCTTGGCTGAAGCAGTAAATAATTTTGGAGATCCCTTGGCGGAAGACGGGAATTGCCTTTTTAGAAAGCTTCAGTTTCTGGATATGTACGTGAAACGCTAATAGACGGTTTTCGGTTTATATTATTTGAATGTTATGACAACGAATCCTCTACCACATCTTTTAAATGCATGGGTGATAAGTTCCCGTCGTTGCATTTTTTGACAAGTTCACTAACGAAGTTTATGTCGGTGCTTATATCCAGAACACAGAACATTGGCTCTGTTTCTGAAATAATTCCATAACTTATGCCACCGTTCTGTGTGTGAATATCGTCGTTGTGTTTTGATTCAATGAGTCGGTAGAAATGCTTTTTTTGATAATCACTATTCATTTCTAACTGTCTTCCAATTCATTATAGCATTGTTCAGGGAAATTGGATTTCGGTTCCATCAGAAGTTGATACGTTGGAATCCCCATTCCTGTGCTTAGTTTGTCGAGAGTGTCGACCGAGACGTTTCTTTGGCAGTTTTCGATTTTGCATATGGATTGCTGCGGCATTCCCGTCATA
The DNA here is from genome assembly GCA_045540115.1 of Eubacteriales bacterium. GTDB lineage: Bacteria > Bacillota > Clostridia > Oscillospirales > CAG-272 > Colimorpha_A. The sequence continues at coordinate 106,719 of JAZQGR010000041.1, read as the reverse complement.
TCTCCGAGTGTTTCTTGAGAAATATGACGATGGTCTCTGTATTGTTTTACATTTTTACCTAGATTTTTGCGCGATGACATTTTTTCACCTCCGCGAATATTATATCGGTATTTGTAGAATTTTGCAATGTTCTGCAAGGTGTAATTTCAAAAAAGTTAAAAATAAATTGCAAAAACACACAAATCGCGCAAACTTTTAAAAAACATAAAAACTCGTTCGGGAGGTGCTCATCATATGTGGATGCGAAAATAAAGGTAAAGTTGCTAACATTATATACTTTTAACGAGGAGAATGTTAAATGACCGTTGAACAGATCATAGAAGCAATTAGAACTTGCAGCCGCGGAGAGAAACCGCGATATGATATATCTGATATTTTGCATTCACATAGGTGCTATGCCTTGATAGAAAAAAGTAAAGATCCGATGGAATTGGTAAAACAAGCTGCTAACCGTGTTGCAATTAAAGAGCGGTATGCCGCATGTGAGCGGTTTTTCGAAACTGCCAAATTCCCTTACGCAGTAATAAAGGGAGCAATATTGTCAAATTCCGTTTATGGCGACTCGACTTTGAGAATTTCAGGCGATATAGACATTTTGATTAATCGAAGAGACGTGGATGACGCGAAGAGAATTTTGAAAGAATGCGGTTTTATTCAAGGACGTATATCAGGGGATACTATAGTACCGTTTACCCGAAAAGAGCTTTTGTATCAAAGCGCTATGAGTCATCAAACCGCCCCGTTCATTAAAGCGACCGCGAATAAATTGTGCCCGTATGTGAATTTGGATATAAATATGGACATTCTTTGGGGTGAATCCGAACAAAAAAGTGATATGGATATCGTGTTATCGCATAGAGAACAAGTATCGCTCTTTGATATGAACATCTATAAACTTACATCGGATATGGAGTTTATTGCACTATGTTTACACCATTATAAGGATATGAATTCTATTTATTTGCTGTCCGGACACGGTTTGAGACTTGGATTGTTTTGCGACATTTATTTTTACATTAAAAATGTATGCCCCTCTGCAGTTACAATTTCCCGGCTTGCCGGTCGACTTAATGTCGGTAAATACTTATACGTATGTTTGTCGCATACTATGGAAATTTTTGATGATCCAATATTATTGCCGTACATCAAGACGTTGGAGGAATACAAGGATGAGGAACTGTTAAATAGTTTCGGCTTGAATGATAAAGAGCGTAAGTATTGGGACATTCCTCTTGCTCAAAGATTATTTCACAACAATCTCCCCGAATACATGCAAAAGTTTTTAAGTGATTCGGATGTTGAAAAAATACGTATCAATCGGGAGAACATGTAAGGACTGACAAAATATGAAAACTAAAAAGAAAAAAGAAAAAAAGCGGATAGATTGGAAGCGTACGTTTAAGAACAATGGCTATATGCTAAGTCTTATTATCAAGGCTTGTCCGGGCGTGCCGATATTGGCTTTGTTCAATACAGTTCTCGGCGCGGTCAATTCTTTCTTTATCAATACGTATCTTTATCAATATGCTCTTAATGCATTGCAGGAGGGCAAAGAGTTAAGGGTAATTCTTATTACTCTCGGTTGTATGTTCGGATACTGCATTTTGTGCATAATTATTCGTAGCATATCTAATTGTTATTATGAATTGAAGTATCCCAAGGTTGATGCCTATATTCAGAATCTTCTTCAAAAGAAGGCCGTTGAAGTGGATCTTGTCTGCTTTGAAAACTCAGTGTTTTACGACACCTATGTTAAAGCAATCGGTGAGGCAACGGACAGAGCTTACACGGTAATGAATAACATATTTGACGTAATATGGATCGCCATTAACGTCTGCGCAGTGGGTGCGTTGATCATCACGATAGATCCCATATTCCTGCTGCTTGCGTTTTTGCCACTTCTCTGCACGCTTATCGTTGGCAAGAAGCGCAACCGCATCAGGTACGAATATAACATGCGTAATGCCGAGGTTGCAAGACAGCGCGATTACGTGCGCAGAACCTTTTATTTAAGTGACTTTTCAAAGGAAATGCGTCTCACTGAAATGTGGAAGGTAATGTATAAGCGTATGCACTCAAGCATTTCCGAAATGAAGGAGATTGTAGACAAATACGGATATAAATTGATGTTCTTCCGTTATTTGTTCGACTTTATTTTCGACGTTGTTGTTTATTCGGGTAGTATCGCTCTTGCTGCTTTCAAGACGCTTGTGACTAAAAACATGCTTATTGGGGACTGTTTTGTTGTTATCAACTCTATTTCTAATATAGCGGGAAACATCAACTATATGGGCGACGTATTCTTCAAACTTGACGAAAATTCTCTTTACGTTGATAACCTTCGGAATTTTCTTGAATACGAGGTACATATTGCGGAGGATGAAAATGCCCCCGTTGTTCCTTCTTTCCAAAAGCTTGAGCTTAGAAATATCACTTTTAGTTATGAAGGTCAAGAGAAACCGGCGCTTGCAAATGTAAATTTCACCGTAAACGTCGGTGAGAAGATAGCTATTGTCGGTCACAACGGAGCGGGCAAAACAACCCTTATAAAACTGCTGCAAAGATTGTACGATCCGAGCGAGGGCGAGATACTTGTTAACGGAGAAAACATTAAAAATTACCGTCTTTCCTCTTACCGAGAACTTTTTGGAACGGTGTTTCAAGATTACCGTCTGTTTGCAACCACGGTTGCGGAAAACGTAATGCTCCGCGGAAACATTACCAACGAAGACAGAGACTCCGTCAAGGAAGCTCTGGCAAGAGCGGGTATCTATGATAAGGTCGAATGCCTTTCAAAGGGCATTGATTCTAATGTAACGAGAGAATTTGATAACGAGGGCGCAATGTTCTCGGGTGGTGAGGCGCAGAAGATATCTATTGCGAGAATATTTGCGGGAAGTCAGGAGATCGTTATTATGGATGAGCCTACGTCAGCCCTTGACCCGATTGCCGAGCAAGAAATGTACCGTAATATGTTTGATGCCTGCGAAGGTAAAACGGTCATTTTCATTTCGCATAGACTTTCAAGCGCAACTATGGCAGACCGCGTGTATATGTTCGAAAACGGTGAGATTATTGAGCAGGGAACACATAGAGAGCTTCTTTCTATGAACGGAAAATATGCTGATATGTGGCATAAGCAGGCGGATACCTATGCTAATGCAGAAGAGGTGACGGTATGAGTAAGGATAAATCAAAAAAGCATAGTCTCTCAAGGGTATCAAAGAACCTCTGGTTCATGCTGAAATATTCCTTCAAATACGCCCCCTCCTACACTCTCGTTACTCTCGGGGAAGCCCTGGGACGCGGTGCGTGGCACATTATCGGAGTGCTGTTCACCAAGTATCTCTTTGATGCAATAGAGATGGGAATCGAATTCAAGACGGTGCTGTTCTGGATATTGCTTTTTACCGGATACAATGCTGTCTTTGAGCTTTTCAATAAATGGCGCCTTGAAGTTTACGTTCCGAAAGTCAGACTGATACTTCACGAAGGAATACAAAACGAGCTTTACAAGAAGGCCCGTGAGCTTGACCAAAGCTGTTATGATGATCCAGAGTTCTACAATGATTTTATTTGGGCGATTCGCGAGTCGGATAACCGTACCGTTCAAATTATGGAGAACTTCAGTATTTTTATAAATCGAATCATATCAAGCGCGGTCATTCTCGGCTTGCTTGCATCAATGGACTGGATAGTTGCGGTGGTTTTGCTCATTTCCGTAGGTCTGGGATTCGTTGTGAAAACAAAGCTCAATAAGATACGCTACGAGAAAAATCTTGAAATGAATCCGATTAACCGAAAGCTCAGCTATATCGGGCGGGTATTTTATCTTCAGGATTATGCAAAGGAACTTCGTCAAGGTGGCATTGCGGAGCATTTGATGAACGACTATGTGACCACTACCGACACAAAGATATCCTGCACAAAAAAGTATATGGGCAAGATATTCGGTCTGTCGCTGATATCCACCATGCTTACAAACGTTCTTCCGTCTGCAGGCGTAACAAGCTATTTGATTATTCGTTATATAGTTGATCCCACGCTCTCGCTCGGTAGCTTCTCCGCAAGCATTACCGCAAGCTTTAAGCTGTATTGGACTATTGACGATATCGGAAACTATCTTAATATGTTCCACGAACATAGCCTTTATATTGAGAGGATAAAGAAGTTTATTGAGTATGAACCGAAGATAAACGGTGGTGAAGAGGACGTTCCCGAGTTTGAGTCGCTGACAATTAAAGATCTTGACTTTGTATATCCATTCACAAAAGATGATAAGAAAACACTTAAAGGACTTGATCTTGAGATAAGGAAGGGCGAAAAGATCGCATTTGTGGGATACAACGGTGCGGGCAAGACAACTCTTATCAAGCTTCTTATGCGCCTTTATGATGCAACGGGCGGAGAGATCATTTACAACGGACGGAACATTACAGAGTTTTCTCCCGTCAAATACCGCGAGCATATCGGCGCAGTATTTCAGGATTATAAGGTGTTTGCCGCAACCGTAGCGGAAAACGTTATGGGCGGAGAGTATACGGAGGCGGACGAGGATGCGGTAGTATCTGCACTTCGTGCGGCATCCTTTGATGAAAAGCTTAAGCAATTACCAAACGGAATTCACTCACAGCTTACAACGGAATTTAGCGAAGAAGGTGTCGGACTCTCGGGCGGTGAATCGCAGAAGATAGCGATAGCAAGAGTGTTTGCAAGGCCCTTTGAGCTTATCATTATGGATGAGCCCTCAAGCGCTCTTGATCCTATTGCAGAGTATGAGCTTAACGGGTCTATACTCAAAAACGCTGAGGGCAGAACCGTTATCTTCATATCACACAGACTTTCAACAACGCGAATGGCAGATAAGATCTATATGTTCGACGGTGGCGAGATAATTGAAAGCGGTTCTCACGATGAGCTTATGACACTGAACGGCAAGTACGCAGAAATGTATCGTGTTCAGGCAAAGAAATACCAATTGATTTGATTTCAAATGAGCGTTAGAGCAAGTTTTTGGGGGGATTGGGTTGTATAAGTGTTTCAAAGCATTTACTCACGAATATGAGTTAGCCGAGTCAGCCTTCATGTCCTATTCTAATAAAATTTCAAGAAAAAATTCGATAAAATCTTGCAATGTTTTATGTTTTGTGATATAATACATTACGAAAATAAAATGAGGGGGCAAGTAATTTGAACAAAATCCAGTTATTGAAAGAACCGGGGTATATATATGACCTGAACTTTATATTCTGTTTGAAATTCAACACACAGTTGTATATAGATGCTCTACCGAATGATAACAAAAAAGAAGAGAATGAAAGATATTTTGGAGAAGTATTGAATCGGTTTAACGATATTCCCAACGATTTGTTTGTTTTCTTCCATGCGCTTGAAACTGGGCGAGCATTTCTTCCGACGTTTTATTTTAATGAATACAGAGGTCAATTTGCAACTACTTACAATTTTAAGTATTTGCAAAAAGAATTATCTGACTCAAATAAGCTGATTCGCAATCTTATTAAGTTTTATTTTTATGAATTTGATGACGAAATGGTAGAAGAATGTGCGTCTTCTCTCAGTTTGATGTTTTCGTACATTAAGAATTCTAATTATTCCGACGAAGAAAAGAATAAACTCTATGAGTTTTTCATTGATCCTTTTAGGTATATACAGTTACTCCAGTATGAATTAATGCAAAAGGATATAATGCTTTCTGAGTATTATAAGGATAATTATCAAAAAATTATTGATCTTTATAACCAGGCAACATTTGAATCATTATGTTCGCAATTGAAGGATTTTGAGAATTTTGATATAGACTATGATGCAGAAATACTATATGTGTCATACTGCTTGCTGAATAAGTATTGCATCTCGCTTTGGTTTCTTGAGGATGGTTTTCTCCCTTTGTTGGGGAGGGAGTATATTTCTGTTCTCGGATATACTAAAGATAACAGTCGAACTCCTGAACTGTATAATTTTGGCACCGCTTTGTGCGAAGAAAGCCGCGTGAAAATTTTGAACTTTTTGATTGAGCGCGAAGAAGTAACATGTAAAGACCTGGAGAAAGAATTTAGCTTTTCCGGATCTACAGCATATCACCATATTAATATTATGACAAAAGCGGGGTTGGTTAAAACACGCAATGAGGGCAAAACTATTTTATATAGCTTGAATAGAACATACATTGCAAACATTATAAATTTACTTAATAAAATTATAAATAAGAAAGGAGCTTAATATGAAAAAAAGTTGGAAACGACCTAGTTGTACTACCTTGAGGGCCGAGCAAATATCTTCGTATATTAAAGCGGCTGCTTGGTCGGAAGGCGGTATATGTAGCTTGTTTGTACTGCGTTAATGGAATTTTATAAGTAAAAACAGATCGTAGCTGAGGTGATCGGCTACGATCTGTTTTTATTGTGCAACGAAAATCACGCGATATTCGTGCGGTTGGAAAGAGGTTTACTGGCGAGAAGAAAGCAAATAAGAGCCAGTGCAGAACGTTTTGTGACAAAGGTTTTTTCCGTGATGAAGCTGTCTGTGAAGCAGACTGAAGGAGCCGCGTGGCCAGGAACGCTCGATGAGAAACATATAGGGAATCGCTTTGAGTGAGAGTGGCAACGCCACGAGATTATTCATATTATGACCTCGTTTCGTTATTTGCTGTGCCCATGCTATCTCACTCCCAGACAAAGGCATATATCAAAACTAGTATACGGGGAACAAGTAACAGATGTATGGCTACAGGCAAATCTAAAGCGCATATGTTCGTATCCTTAAGTATTAGAGTTATGCCCCAAAATGAAACGCCCGGAGAGTGCATTTTCGTCAAATTAACAAAGAATATGATGTGAAAACTATAAAAAATCGAGACTTATATGTCTAAATTTAACGAAATTTCAATATCCATCATTTTAAATATTGCAAAATACAGAAGCGCATGTTATAATAAATACGAAACAGCTTACATTGATAATTTTTATTAAACTCATTTGAATAAAAGGGAGAAAAATGACTGTACTGAAAAACAATTTATTCATGCTCGGATATGTTTGGAAATATAAAAGTCAATGATTTTTTTGAAACTTTTTATTGCCAGTCTTGGTGCAGCCTATGCTTTTATTTATAGTGGGTTTCATATTAACTGTATTGTAATATTATTTGTATAAGCAATTATGCTTTTTATCGAAACTCAAGCCAAGTTCCTTTGCAATTTGAAGTTTTGGAATGATTTTAAATGGACGCTAGAAATGTCCATCAATTACTATTACGGAAGGAGGTTAGAACATGTATATTCGACCGACAGTTACAATCATGAATCTGGAAGATTTACTATGTGCTATTGGAGCATGTAGAAATAATCAATCCGTGCAAGGTTGTTCTAGCAATCAGCTCGAAACTACGCAAAAACCTTGTAAAAGCTAAATGAGGGAGAGACTGTATTGTGTTTTAAAATAATATGGTTATAAATACAATACAGTCTCTATAACCTGAATTTTCGATTATTATTTTACGGTTAGAGTGATCACACGTTTTTTATACTGACTTTGAGAAAGGAATGAAATATTTTTGAAATCAACAATCGTTAAAATTTCAACGGTCAAATGTCAATATGTATATCCGATTACTTTGGGTCATGAAACATTACTGGAGGAATTTACCTGCGATACTCAATGCGTAGATTTGAGAATCAGTCTCGCTGAAAATGTTTTTTTTTGTTGGGAACAAGTTGAACGGTCAAATTTAGTGTATTCTAATGATAATATTTTTGTTTATAAGAATCAACACAAAAATGAGTATTATATCACACTGGGAGTTGACAGCAGAATAATTGCAAATTACATTCCTTCCAAAAAAACATGTCAAATTTATTATAAAGATACGCATATTCCGATTGAACTGCCACTTCCTTTGGAAGACTTTCTATGGACAGATATATTATCCAGAAAAAACAAATTGGTCTTGCACGGTGGTGCCGCATCTAATCTCAATAAAACATTTCTATATTTTGGGCAAAGCGGAGCTGGTAAAAGCACATTAAGTTCAATATTACAAAAAAATGGTTTTTTAATATTAAGTGATGAAAGAATAATTGTCTCTTTAAATTCTAGTATTAATGCTGGATATTGGCTAAGCAGTAATAACACAATTAATAATTTAACCTCTACAGCAAAAAACGTTATTTATTTGCGTCATAGCAAAGATCAATTAAACCATATTAATCGCATTTCATCTGAAGAAATGTTTTCCTTGCTATCCAAACAAATATATTACCCTGTATGGGATAAAAAATTAATGTTAAAAACTATACTTAACGCTCAAAAATTTTCTAGTCAAGTACAAAGCTATATTCTAGAATTTAAACCTGACAGTTCTATTGTTGATTACCTTAATAAAGAAGTTAATTAAAAAGGGGGAAGCATTATGAGTGCTAATGATAAGACAAAATACAAAATCAAATCTGGTATAATTGAATACGGGGATGACACTAACCTCGCACTTGTTTCAAATAATAGAAATGACAATAACGTACTGGTATTAAACACTTCAGCTATAGAAATATATCAACTTATTCGTCAAGGCTTTACTATTGAGGATATTCAAGAATCATTTCAAAGAAAGTATTTCCAAATTCCATTTGAGCAAATAAAAAATGATATCGATGATGTAATATCATCTTTGCGTGAAAATGAGGTTATCGAAAAACAGAAATGAGAAATGAAGACAATATACATGTTGTAGAAAAATTTGCTCGGGGTAACTATGACGATATATTCAATATGGTACACCGACCGTTAAGCATCCATTTGGAATTAACCTATAAATGCAATTTGAAATGTACACATTGTTATATTAATCAAGAATGTGTTGAAAATGAACTAGGTCTAGAGCAGTGGAAGCGTGCTTGTGATATTTTTATTTCCAATGGCATATTTCTTTTTGTCATATCGGGAGGAGAACCGTTGGTGGTTCCATATTTTCTCGAACTTTATTCATATCTTTGGAATAAAGGAGCAAAAATCATAATCTTTTCTAACCTCTTACTTCTCAACGAAAAGCACTTGAATGAATTTAAAAAGCACCCTCCTAATCGCATTGAAACATCAATATATGGAAGCCACTCGAAATCCCATGAGTATATAACGCAATTGAAAGGATCCTTCAATTTGCTGATAGAAAATGTGATTAAATTAAAGGCGTTAGGGATTCCTATCACATTAAAAACTCCAGTAATGAAAACCAATTTTCGGGAAATTGATATGATTGAACAATTTGTAAAAAAAGAGTTGGCTTGTGATTACAGATATGGATATGATGTGGAGTTTAATGGGCATAATTCTTCATTAATACTTGATGAGAATGAATTACTTGAATTCATTAAAATGAAAAACGGCCTTTTTAATCATATAGAAAAGTTGTACAAGATCGTTGAGGACAATAATCTCTCCTTGTATAAACATAATGAGTTTCAATGTAGAGCCGGAAAAGTTGGCATAGCGTGCGATCCGATGGGAAATATTAAAACTTGCATTTCTGATATTACATTGATGAATGTCCAAGATCTGCCTATTGATTGGTGTGGAAAAATAGCAGATAGAATTTCAAAGAAAATTGACGAGAATACCGAATGCTATTCCTGTAATTTAAAATTATTGTGTGAATACTGTCCAGCACGAAAGGAATATGATCAAAAACAATGTTGTTTAAAAGCTAAATCAATAAAAAAAATGTTTGATGATATGGTTGTTAACAAATGAAAATAGCCGATTTGTTTTATAATATAATCAAGTCGATGCCGAGCGGAAAGATATTCACCTTTAAATTATATGGTAATAGCATGCAACCTGCTTTGAACGAGGCCTCTATTTTGTCTGCTATAAAGCTCAGTAGTAATGAGTATTGTGTGGGCGACATTGTGCTATATAAAGATGACAACAAGATTATTGCACACCGCATCATAGAAATGGACACTGATATGGTTATAACAAAAGGTGACAATGTAGTACTACCAGATCCGCCCTTTTTAAAGGAAAACATACTTGCAAAGGTATTGATATAGCATGAAAAATTCTATTCTGAGGATGATCAAGCAATTATTGAAAATTGACAAACAGTATATGTTTGTGTCTTTAATTGCGATTCCTGTTGGAATTATCAATCCACTTATTGATATATTTTTTCTACAATTATTTTTGGAAAGCATCGCTGATGATAAAAGTGTTATTAAGGCGCTACTTATTTTGTTGGCAATGTTTATCCTTAATTTGGTGAATCTAATCTGGGATGGATATGCATCGCACATATACATGCCTACACGAGAAAAAAGAATATCAATGATATTTAAACTAGATATTATTGAGGCTGTAAAACGATCCGAAGTAAGAAACTTTGACAACCCTGATTTCTACGACCATTTTGTGTTAGCATCTCAAGATATTGATATTAGGTGTATTGCTATTTGGAAATCATGCGTTAATATCATGAGTCTATTTGCTTCAATTGGAACAGTTATAGCACTTATAGTAACCACAGACCCATATTTGATTGTTTTTGCAGTTTTTAGTGCAGTAATAGGTTTGATTCCACAATTAATAAAAGTAAAAAATGATTATGAGTATAGAAATCAGAAGGCTTCCTTGGATCGTCAGGAAAGTTATATCGGCAGAATTATGTATGACAAGTCATTTATATATGATGCCAAATGTAGTGGGATCGGTGATGTCTTAAAGAACCAATTGCGTACTTGTACAGATAGAAATATTGCTCTTATAAAAAAGTATTCTTCAAAAAACATGCTTGCAGAAAATATTCAATCAATAATCGTTGTTTTATTTACTTTAGTTACGTGGCTTTATTTAGGAATTAGGATAATATTTGGCTACTATACAATAGCATCTTTTGCTTCAATGTTCAATGCTTGCAATAGCTTTAGAAATAGTATAAAAAGTGTTGTTTCAACAATTACAGATTTTAAAGCCCATAAATTGTATGCTGATAAAATCTATAGTTTTTTAGATAATGATTTAATGGAAAATTATCACATCGGAATTCATGCACATTTTAACCACATCTGTGAATTCAGAAATGTAAATTTTTCTTATCCACAAAACAAAGATCTTACTTTGAAAAAAATCAATTTCAAGCTAAAGAGAGGAGAAAAGGTTGCTATCGTAGGGCGCAATGGTGCTGGAAAAAGCACCTTACTCAAGTTGCTTCTAAGATTTTATGAGCCAACTGCTGGTGAAATACTAATGGATGATGTACCTTATGAAGTAATGAATGTATCTTCGATAAGAGCCTGTTTTGCGTGTTGTTTTCAAAATTTATCCTTGTATTCCATTCCTTTAGGCGAAAACATTGCAATGAGCAACAACTATTTGGATAAAGACATTAATTCCGTTTTACAAATGGTTAATATGGATAAGTACTCATGCAGTATAAAATCTCAAGTTAACAGAGATTATGATGACGAAGGTCTTGTTTTTTCGGGTGGCGAAACGCAGCGGATAGGAATAGCAAGACTGCTTTACCAAACAGGTGATATTTTAATTTTTGATGAAGCCAATGCATCTCTTGATCCTATAGCGGAAAAAGAGTTAAACGATCTAATATGCGAAGTTTCTGGAAACAAAACTACTATTTTTATTACACATAGACTTTCTACTGCCATCAAAGCTGATAGGATTCTGTATATGGAAAATGGAAAAATAGTGGAGGAAGGAACCCATAAGGAATTAATGCATATGAATGGTGCATATGCGAAACTTTATAATACACAAATTGAACAGTTGGAAGTTGATTTGTGAAAAGTAGGTTGAAATGAGTACAGGAATAGACTCTATATTATACAAAATAGCTTCAAGGTATTTTTATCAAACATTGAATACGAATCTACTTTGTTATACTATTATTAAGGGTGAACCGCTCACTAAATTAATATATGGTAAAGAAGGACTACGTCGTTCTTCTGATATAGATTTTTTAATCGCTCGCAAAAAAATGAGAGATATCGAGAACGATTTAATTCATTCCGGGTTTGCCAAAGAAACCACGGGGCGGTATAATCAAATCTTAACACTAATTCTGTCACATCAATCTTCTGCTTGGAGCAAATTAACGGAACATTTTGGAAAAATCACTATCGATATAAATTTCGACTTGTTCTGGGGCGAATACGAAGGCAAGCGAATTGACATAGAAGAATTTCTTTCTGACACAATAGAAATGGCGATCTACGGCGTAAAGGTTAAAACATTGCCACCGATAAAAGCAATGGTTCAGCTCATTTTACACCACTACAAAGATATGAACTCTATTTTCCTTCTTGCCACTCGAAAGAGTATCAAATATGATATGTTCAAAGATGTATATTATTTGCTAAAGAACAATCTTGATACAATTCCATTAGACAAGCTTTACGCAATGAGTGCTGAATATGAGATCATTCCTTACATGTTCTATATTCTATATTACACCGGTCAGGTGTTTGATGATGAGATTCTTAAGCAATACATAGAAGCTTTCAGAACTCCAGAGGGTGAAGCTTTACTTAATTGTTACGGTTTGTGCGCTAAAGAACGAAAAGAATGGAAATGTGATTTCAATACTCGCTTGGAAGTAAGTAATCTTTATGATTTGATAAAAGACGATTTAACCGAAAAAGATCATGAGAAAATTGCAATCAATAAGCGTATTTTTATGGGAGTATCTGAATGAAAGAAATAACTGTTGGAAAAGTCATAGAAATATTAAACGCAAACATCGAGAATGCAGAAGTAACCGAGGATAAGCTTGATGATGATCTATCTGAACTTGGCATGGATTCTATTACCTTCATTAAAATCATTGTTGGTGTCGAGGATGAATTCGAATGTGAAATTCCAGACTCTAAGCTGTTGATTGGTGAAATGAATACGACAAACAAAATTTTACAAGTTTTGAAAGATATCGAAGCAACTACACAAACAATGAATGGGAAAAATAAGGAGCCAATTATTTGGCAACAATAATTAATAATATTACTGTTGAGTTTGTGGAGAATATTGTAAATCTAGAATAATATTATAAAATATTTTATTTTTTCGAAGCATAAGTAGCTACAATCGAGTAACTTTTATATATTATTACTCGTATTCGCACATATTATCTGTCCACTAGATGGTAGCTTTGAACCGCAGTGTAAGTCGAGAATGGTTTCTGGTTCGGCAGGGCATGACAAACAGCTTTTAAGCTGTGTTGTCATGCCTTTTTTGCTATATCCTTTCTGTCTAAAAAGCAGAAAGGATTTTTTATGTTTATGAGTTGGCTTTGCTACGTAGCTAAGTATCCGTGATCTCCGATTTTTGAATTAGAACCAATCATATTCAAAAAATCGAAAGGAGATCACAATAATGAAAACTTATTACATTGAAGATAAAAACGGAAAACATACATCTGCGGACGGATCCCGCAGATATGCAAAGTTAGAAGGCAGAGCAGCATACAAATTTTTGATGTCGCCTCAAGGTAGGGATCGCCGCTTCATGAAGCTTGTTAACGCCGAAGGCGAAGAGGATGAAATCAACATAGAAGTTCATACCGATAATATGAAAGCGTTTCGCACCTATGAACGCCGTGAACAGTACATAGCAGATAATAGCAAAGCAAATCCGTACGCCGTAATATCTATGAGTAGCGCGGAATGCGAAGATGAAGAATACCCCGGAGAATCACTTGCGGATGAGGATGTTAATGTTGAAGAAGAGGTGTTCCATCAGATTGATTTGGAAATACTCCGCAGAGCACTTAACTCACTTACGGAGGACGAATACGCATTAATATGCGCTTTGTTTTTGCAGGACAAGCCTTTAACGGAGAGCGAATACGCAGCACAGCTAAAGATAACACAACAGGCGGTACACAAACGCAAACGTACTATTCTGAATGAGCTTAAAAAATTTTTTTGATCTTTTGGTTGTTAAATCGAAAATAATTGTGGAATACAGAGTGAGGGGCAAAAAAGAAATTGTGGCCTCGTTTGACAATTGAATAGATGGGATTCCGAGGAAGAACCCATTCGGGCCGAAAGGAAAGCCGCCAAACAAAGGCGCCAGGACCTCTTACGGGAGCGAGCGATAAACTTTGGGAGGGCGGAGCAGTAAACAGCATTGCTTCGTAGGCCATAACCCCGAGTGGTGAATAATGAGACTTCCGTTAACAGCGGCTCGCCGGTGGGCGTGATATGGTCGTCTCGTGCTGAAAATGCCTCTACGCCATATATGATCCTTGTTGTCATGAAAGAAGTCATGACATGCATGCTGCAAGGTACTCCGAACCTCCCCTACAAATTGTGCAGAGGAAAAATTGACAGCCTCTTAGCACCTTGCGGATCGTCGGGGGCTGTAATAAATACGATGATCCTCCAATTCTGAACATGATTTTTTATGTTTGGCAGCGGAACTACTGTGCAGAAGAAGTTACTGCTTCTTCTGCATACCATTCTTCTGCCAAACGGAAAGGAAACCAAAATGTACGAAATTACAAGAAACAACGAAGACGCTCTAGACTATTATATGAGCGAACGAATGGCATACCCCAATGCCGTTTACGATTTTACTTTTGAGAACAGATACCTTATTTATCATGCACCGATGAGAAATGAAATCGTTTACATAGCATTGGACATTAAAACCGGATTATCTTCTGAAATTTGTTCTACAAAACACGGTGAAATTCCATCCTATGAATACGAAGAAATGATTCCTCAGATTCTGTATTCAATCAAGTACAACGGCGATAAGCGTTTTGTTTACGGATATCAAAAGCCGCCCGTTGATCTTATTGAAAAGATATTCCGCGAAGTGCTTCCCCAACATGGTTTTGCCGTAAGAGAAGAGCAGATTCAACTCTGCAAGAAAATGTATAACGGACTTCTTCATAAGAAAGCAGCTATCTGCGAAGCAGAGGTTGGAACCGGAAAAAGTCTGGCTTATCTCGTTGCCGGTTTTTGCGCAAAAATGCAAACAGGTTCTAATGAGCCTGTAACTGTCTCAACATCAAGCATTGAGTTGCAAAATGCATTAATTGATAAAGAGATTCCTCGTCTTTCCCGAATACTCCTGGAGAGCCATATTGCGAAAAGACCGATAACGGCGGTGCTTCGAAAAGGTAAAGAACATTACTTTTGTCCTTTTCGATTTGATGACTATGTGAATAAACTCAGAGCGAATCCTCAAAAACACGGCGAACTCCTCTATTATTTTGATGAATCGCACTTCGAAGACCGTGCCTTTGATCTCGATAAGATCGCAATTCAGGGGCGCATCAAAAGTAAGATCTGTGTCAAAGGTCATTGCACTGAATGTAATCATTCAGCAAACTGCAGGTATAAGTTATTTACAAGAAATGCGATGTCTGCATCCGTCCCCCTTGATTTTCAGGTTACTAACCACAACCTCTATTTAACATCCGCAAGACAAGGCGGGTTACTTCGCGAAAGCTCCTTTGTCATTGTCGATGAAGCCCACAAACTGAAGGAAGCTGCTCAGTCGGTGTTCGGAGAAAGATTCAGCGAAGGAACAATTAAAAAATATCTCAACTGGACAAGCACGCACTGTATCAGCACGGAAATGCTGCCGTTGTACCGTCAGATAAGAACGGAAATAAAAAGACTGAATAAAGAACTGTTTTTCAGACTCCGCTCGATGATTCCCGTCGAGGATGACTCAGGTGAGAATAACATCATTACCCTTGATATTGAGTGCAAGAGCTTCATTGATGCGTTACTTGATGCCATTACAGATCTTGAAGAGATCAAGAAGGACATCAAAGGAATGAGCGAAGTTAACGGAAACAGAATCCGCAACTGCCTACGCTGTTTTATTGAGGACAGCGATCTGAACGTATGGCTTGAAACTGAAGACAACGGAGAGATTACATTGTGCTGTTGCTCAAAAAATATCGGTAATTCCTTGAGAAAGAATGTATGGCGCCTGAAGCGCAGCCACGTATTCACATCAGGAACGATGAGCGATGGAGTGAACTTCGATTTTTTTAAGCAAGAAAACGGATTGGATCGCATTGCCAATGATGAAATGATTGAATACTCCAATCCATCCCCTTTTGACTATAAAAATCACACGAGGTTATATCTTCCCGGCGATCTTCCGGCTCCTGACAATGATAACGATTTCTATGTCAAGGCTGTAGCAGACAGAATTGTCGACCTTGTGAATGCTACAAACGGACACACCGCAATCCTTTTTACTTCATATAAGCTCCTCTCTAAGGTTTATGAACTGACCAGAAAGCGTCTTAGCAAATACAACGTGATCCGTATGACAAAAAGTGATAGAACAGCTATTTCAGAGTTCAAGAAGAGCAAGAACGGAGTTCTGTTCGCATCAGGAAGTATGTGGGAGGGCGTAGATTGTGTTGGCGACTGCCTATCTTCCGTGATTATTGTTCGTTTGCCTTTTCCCTTACGCACAGCAACGATGAACGAGAAAAAAGCAAATAGTGCAAGCGTGGAAGAATTCATCCATAAATATGCAGTTCCCGAGATGCTGATAAAGCTTCGCCAAGGCGTCGGACGTTTGGTGCGTTGTGAAACGGACACAGGCATTCTTGCAATTTTGGATTGCAGAGCAACCTATGGCAGCTATGCAGGTAATGTAAAGCACACACTTCGCAAATATCCCGTGATCGAAAGCATTGACGAAGTGGAGAGATTCGTCAAGGCAATTAAAGACAAGAGTTATTTTGAATAAAAACGAGTGCGGGGCTCTCGTAAGAGAGTCCCGCCAAAGGAGGAACTATGATAGCAGAAAAACAAACTAAATCCGCCAATTTCCTTCGAATCGTATCTGTACTGCGGAGCTTACTTGCAGATGGCATAATAACACAGAAAGAATATGCAAGAGCTAAAAAGTACTATCAAAACCTTACCGGAGCAGACATTGTTGTCGTGGAATAAAGCAAGTTATGTCTGTATTTGAAATTTTTCAAAAACATCGAAATTGATGGCGATTCTCGCTGGACTTCCAACGCTTCTTCAATATAATTGTGTTGGAATAAGGTCAAATCAAAGAGTATTTGTATTGACCGATCACTATGCTAACGAAAGGAGTACTCATGGCACAGGTTAAGCTGATCTCACCGATCACCAAACAAGGCATTCAAAAGAAGAGAGTGGCAGCCTATTGCCGTGTCTCCACAAACTATGCAGACCAAAAATCATCCTATGCTACGCAGATACGCGTATATCAGAAGATGATAAAACAGAAACCCGAGTGGGAACTTGTCGACATATTCGCTGATGAGGGTATCAGTGGAACACAATCCCAAACCCGCCCCGAGTTTCAAAGAATGATGAGAATGTGCGAGCGAAGAGAGATTGATCTGATAATAGTGAAATCAATGTCAAGATTCGCTCGAAATGTTAAGGAATCGCTTGAATATGTAAGAAAGCTGAAAAGTTTAGGTGTCGGCGTCATATTTGAAAAAGAGGGCATCAACACCTTATCAATCGGCGACGAAATGCTTCTTAATACTTTCTCGGCAATAGCCCAGGAAGAGTCTCAAGCGATTTCGCAACACATAAGAATGTCGATAACTAAGCGTATGGAAAGCGGTGACTACGTCGATAGCAACGCTCCCTACGGTTTTAGACTGATAGATAAAAGACTCTCAGTATACGAACCCGAAGCAGAAATTGTCCGAATGATTTTTCAGATGTATCTGTCGGGATGCTCTACAAGCGAGATAGCACGCGAACTTACCGAGAAAAAAATCCCTACCAAAAACGGAAAGGAAAAATGGAGATCGACAAAGATTGCATATATGCTCTCAAATGAGCGATATGTTGGGGATTGTAAATATCAAAAGACCTTCCGATCTACAACGGTTCCATTCAAGCAAATGAAGAATCGTGGTGACGAGGATATGTATTACGCATCCGGAACTCACGATGCCTTCATTGATCGAGAAACCTTCGAGAAAGCCCAAGCCCTACTTGATAAACGAAAGAGCCAGTACAGCAAAGCGCCTGTTGGCTTGAATGTTTACCCCCTCACAAGCAAAATACGGTGTGCTGAATGCGGAGCGTTCTTCCGAAGAAAAGTCCGCTCAGGACAAATTAAATGGCTTTGTAGTAGACACAACGAGGACAGAACTGCTTGCGACTCCTTCTATTACAGCGAAGAACGAATCTACGATGGCTTCCTTACGATGATTAACAAGCTTAGATTCGGCGAAGAAAGAATACTCAGCCAAGTAATATCCAAGCTCGAAATGGCAAGCTTGATACATAAGAAGAACAATCAGACTGCACGAGAAATCAGCCAAGGTATAGCTGAGATAAACTCGAAACTCATGATGCTCGATCAACTGCATTCGAAGGGATACCTTACATCAGATGTTTATCAAGCACAAGCAAGAGAACTACGAAATCAACTGTCCGTGCTGAAGGTTGACCGCCAAGACAGCTTCGAGAATAGAATAACCGATATGTTGACGGAAGTAAAAAAACTACAAGCCTTGCTTGATGAAATCGAAGAACCCCTTGAAGAGTTCGACGAAAAACTGTTCTTTGATACTGTGGTGGATATGACAATCAATAAAAAAGATGAGATGACTATAACCCTCATCGGTGGGCTGAAATTCACAGAGCTGATTTAGGAGAAGAAAATGAAAAAGACTCGCTTTATTCCATATGGATACACCATTCGAGACGGACGGACTGTAATCGAACACACAGAAGCTGATGTAATAAGACAGATTTTTAATGACTACATCAACGGATCTTCGCTCAAAGAGATTGCTGAAGATCTGACAGCAAGGTGTATACCATATACGGAGAAAAAATCTGTGTGGGATAAAGCGAGAATAGCAAGAATCATCGACAATGCCAAATACACAGGATTTGATGATTACGATCCGATAATCGATGAAGAGACATATGAAGAAGCGGTAAACGCAAAGATTGCAAGACAACGCGGAGTTGTAGAGCGTGAATGCGAAGCACTCAATCTTCTCCGTAATCGAGTAAAATGCGCAACCTGCGGTTCGCAGATGGTCAGACGCATATGCTCGAAGAATCGAATCAAAGAAAGCTGGATTTGCACCAACGACGAATGTGGAAGAAGAACTCGAATCAGCGACACGGATCTGATTCAAAAGATAACGATCATTATGAATCGGATCATAGCAAATTCAGAATTTATGCTACCCAAGCCTAAGCTCAAATTTCAAGACTCCCCAACAGTAGAAAAGTATCAAGCGGATATCCTTACTGAACTGAGCAGAGAGCGACCGAGCGAGGAATATGTAGTTGCCCGCACAGGAGACATTGCAACACAGCTCTATAAGGAAACTCAAGCCAAGCAAATGATTGTCGCTCAAATCGCAAGGAAAAGAGCGATGCTAATGGAACCTCAAAGCACGTTTAACAGCGAATACTTCTCGGATCTCATTGCCTACGTAAGCCTTGACAGTTCAGGAAAAGTTACGCTACATACTAAGACAGAAACCGATGTAGAGGAAGGAGAATACGGCCTTGAATGTTAGGAAAATCCCAAAGAAAACAATAACGATCATAGAACCAAAGAAAAGCTTGATCGTAGACAAGGAAAAGCACCATCAAAAACGAGTCGCAGCTTACTGCCGAGTGTCCACTGACAGCGATGAGCAGCTCACTTCTTATACAACACAGAAAAAAGTGTACACAGAAATGATTGCCAAAAATCCCGAATGGGAATTTGCAGGTCTGTACGCCGATGAAGGTATTTCAGGCACACGAGCAGATAAGCGTCCTCAATTCAAGCAGATGATAAAAGACTGCCTCGCGGGTAAGATCGACATCATCATCACGAAGTCGGTATCACGCTTCGCTCGAAACACCGTAGAATGCCTTGAATATGTTAGAATGCTGAAAGCAAGAGGAATTGGAATTTACTTCGAAGAACAAAACATCGATACGCTCAAGAGCGATAGTGAACTCTACCTTGTCATATACGCAGGTTTCGCACAGTCGGAATCTGAAAGTATGAGTAAAAACATAACATGGAGCTTCCGAAAAAACTTCGAAGAAGGAAAAGTGTCATTCAGGTACAGCCAACTGCTCGGATATAAAAAAGGAGCCGACGGAGAACCCGAAATAGTTCCCGAGGAAGCAGCCGTGGTAGAGCGGATCTTTGATATGTTTCTTGCCGGTATGCCAATGCGAGACATCTCCTCAATATTGCAATCTGAAAATATAACCTTCCCGAACAAGGAGTTTAAATTCACCAAGAGAATGGTACAAAACATTCTGCGAAATGAAAAATACTGCGGTGACTGTATTCTGCAGAAGACCGTCACGGTAAGCTGTATTACAAAAGAACGCAAAATCAATGAGGGTGAAGCTCCGATGTACCTCGTAGAAAATAATCACCCCGCTATCATCAGCCGAGAAAAGTTCAATAGAACCCAAGAAGAACTGAGCAGACGAAATGCGCTTGCACCAAAATCTACAAAGAATGCTTTAACTGCCACGGGAAAGTATTCCAAATACGCATTAACTGATGTGATGATATGCGGAGAATGCGGAAGTCGATACAAACGAGTGACGTGGTCTAGAAATGGTCAAAAGAAAATCGTATGGCGATGCATCAGTCGACTTGACTATGGCACAAAGTATTGTACCGACTCACCAACTGTAGAAGAAGGTGTTTTGAAACAAGCAATCGTCAGAGCGTTAAACCGATTCAACGATGATGACCGAGCAACATACCTCACACTTATGAAGGCGACTATCGGCGATGCGATAGGGCTTAACGGTGGCTCCGACGAGATCGACTTGCTAGAACGAAGAATCGATGCACTGAATAAACGAATGATCTACCTTGTCAATGAGAGCGTTCAGAACGGAGAAGACATCGAAAGTCATGAGGATG
Organism: Eubacteriales bacterium; assembly: GCA_045540115.1. GTDB lineage: Bacteria > Bacillota > Clostridia > Oscillospirales > CAG-272 > Colimorpha_A. The sequence continues at coordinate 85,804 of JAZQGR010000041.1, read as the reverse complement.
AGTTCAAGGCTATCTCAGATGAAACAGAACAGCTCAAACGAAGAATTGAAACAATCCGCGAAAGCGAAGCGAAAGACGAATCCTATGCGGAGCGCTTAAAGAGTATTCAAAACACGATCGGCCAAAGGGAGATGAATAGAGATGTATACGATGACACGATTGTAAGACAGATGGTTGAGTGCATCAAAGTTTACAAAGACGGGAAGATTGATATAATATTCGGAGGTGGATATAAAGTCAATGAAAATCTGAACAACAATTACGTGTAGACCATCTGTGAAGAAGAAAAAACGTCTTGTATTAAACGATCATCAAATCACTTAAATAAGCGTTCAAACAGTTAGATGTTCGAAGAACGATTTGATATGAATTTAAAAAGTGGGAACTCCGTCATATTCTTCTACAGCGATGATTTCGAAACCAATTATTGTGATATCTCAGTTCTTGTACGCACTCGAAACAACTATGTACTTGTGTTCTATTTGAAGCTCCCCCTTTCTTAAGGACTCCGTTCCACAGTCGTTTACTTAAAAACAGGAATACAAGCATTGAGTTCTTCAAGATTGACACCAAGAGCATCCGAAATATTCAAAACACTCGACAACTTTAGATTTGAATCGCAAAGCTTGATCTTTTCCAGTCCTTTGTAACTCATTCCACAAAGCTCAGCAGATTTTTCGATTCTTAAGTCCAAAGCCTCGCTGTGTGTTCCAGCACCATTCAACCAAAATGTTGCGTTTTTATCATAATATTACCTCCTTTCCGCAATGGTTAAGGAGGAAATATGTGGAATTACAAAGAGCGTAGTTACCACTTTAATTCAATTTGTAAACATTGTTTTGTTGCGTAAAAAGAGTTGTTATTCACAACACCGCAATAACTCTTTTTTTCTTTTGTCATAAAAACATTTATTTGATCAATAGCTTATATTCCTTGATCTGCACAAAGAAAAGAAGATTTTGCAAATAATTTTCTGCTTGTGGGCATTTAACATTTACCTTATGTATTTCATTACCAATCTTATCTCTCCTCTTGCTCAAAAACATTTTCAACAAACCATTTTAATCCACACACTTTGACAACGGGAATTAAATCGTCGTTGTTATAGAGCGCTGTAAGTGTTGCGTCATCTGCTTTGCTGATTGATTTTGGCGCAGAATTCAAGATTAGTTTACCTATTTTTCTTAGAAGATGAAATCTCTTAATAATCAAATAAAGGTATTTTTAAAATACAATAATAATCAACAAGAGCATCCATAAAAATAACATGTGCATCAACCTTCTAATTCGCTCAAAAGATTATATGCAGAAAACAAATCTGAATAACACATTTCATATACGTTGCTTTGAGCTGCTAATTTATTGGCAGCAATAATATTATTCTTTAATGAATATGGTAAATACATATTTTGTGTCAACACTTTTATAGGGTTTTCAATTGGTTTTATTCCAACCTCTGAATCGTTTTGCCGATTCAACATAACGATATAATCCACCTTTTCTTTAGAACGATTGTTTATGATGATTTTATATCGTTCAATAAAATCATCATAAACCGCATTATGGTTTGCGGGTAACAAATCCAGTGAAGACGACCTCAAATTAATATATTGCGACACGCCTTGAGTTACCTTCGTATTATAATTCATAAATGCTATATCATCTGTATAACATTCACATCCTGTCATCAGATGAAGATATGCTGATAAAGTCGACTTGCCAGCACCACTCTCCCCTAATAATAGAATACCGTTATTAAACATTTTTATAAAAGACGCATGTAATACACAAACATCACCGTTGACTATCGTATTCTCGCGTATCAAATTAATAATCTTTTTAAATACATCGTAATGAGAATCACATCTAATGATGTGATTTCTTCTTGTTTTATTGTTATAAATGTTTATATCATTTTCGTTTACGCAAATCACTATACTTTGACTTTCATGGTCAATTGCTTTTATAAATTCAGCAAACAAAAGAAACTTTTCAAATATATGTGATTCAATAATAGCTGGAGAATCCACAATAAAGGAACAATTAGAGAATTGGAAAGATATCCTAATCATTAGATAAAATTAAGATCCTCATAATAATTAATTGCTCAACAAAATCAAAAAAATCTTCTTTCTTAACCTTTACTTGACTAGTAACTGTATCAAACTTTTCATGTGCTTCAGTGATAAAGCAGGGGCGATCAAACAATTTCCAAATCTGTGTCTCTATTTCGTTTAGTATGTACACATTTTCAACAGTACCTGTGAACAAAATAGTCTTATTCTCATCATCTATCTTATCGAAGTCTTGATTTATTATATATTTCATGAATTTCTCCTTGCTTAAAGTAACCCAACTTATAATTTTAAAATCTAATTCGAGGGAGCTTGTAATAATTTTTTATCTAACGATAGGCGTTATTTGTGTGCTACAATACCAATCCTCATGTTCATTGCAACCAAATAAAGGACCGATTTCAATACACATATTTCCCCAATCTCCGCCCCCGGCACCATCACTACCATCGGCCCAAACGCCACATGCGTATTCCTCAACATATGACCATGTACAAGACGGACCAGTATAAGAATCAGCTTTAATACGAATATGGTTGATAAGTTCTTCAATAGAGATTTCTATCAATTTTGGTTTATAAAACATTTTTACCTCCTTGTCTCATTCCAATGTATATACCATTTTTTGCGAAAGATCACAAGCTCCAAAAGATATATCGCAAAACACAAAATGGTTCCCAATAAATATCCCAATATACTATTAGCCCATGTAGGCAAAGTGATACCTACAATATTTAACGGCGCATATAACAAAAGAATCGCAGTTATAGTTCTTTTCGAAAAAATCAGTTTATCTATCGATATCATTATCCAACTTGTGCTATTTATTAATGCAAATGTAATAAGAGTGGATAATTCACGTCTAAATAAAAAGATTATATCTGTTTTGAATCCCCAATATCCATTTTTGAAATCTTGTATTGCATTTTCTTCGCCAGCAGAGTTTTTGATATATTCACGATAAATCAAAATCAAATTTAATACACACATGAACATAAGCGAATAAATTCCTAACGCAAGCAAATACATCGGCTTGGATGTCGCATTCATAAAAGCGGATGTTATCCAATAAGTTAACACATATATAATCATAGATATTGCACATGCGATCGTTACTTGTTTGAATTTTGCAAAAATTTTTTTCATTACAATAAATCCTCCACATCTTTGCCCGGCATAGGAATTATTCCGTTCGAATACATTGACACAACGTGTGTTCGATAAGAACACTGACCATCCATTCCCAAAGTATCCCCACAAATTTTTGCAAGCCCTATGCAACCATATGAACAAATCCTTTTTATTCTACAATTAGAACACGTGTTGCTTGACTCAAGAACCTCTTTTCTGTATCTTGCTAACTCATAATAGCTTTTTAAATTTTCATAATTAAGTATTTCAGAAACATCCTTTTCAAAAATATTACCTATGTTTTCTGAATAAAAATATTGACACGGGGCTACATTTCCGTCATATTTAATCAACATAGATTTAACTTCAACATTTTCAGTAAAATTGCAAGTTGATACTGGTTCCGGCGGAGTAATAGTTTGTGAATATTTTTTGTTTAATACATTGATATCATTAAGAACTTTTAACTGATTTGCCATACTTAGGGATAATATATCCCAGTTTTCGGCTGCATTTCCCATTTGATTTACGAATAAAAAAGAAGGCATAATATTATGATTCAGCAAAAATTCATATATGTATTTTACTTCCCGGTAATTTAGCTTTGTTACACAAGTTCGTGCGGTTAAATATTTGATTTTAGAGGAAATTAGTAGATCCAATACAGATATAAATTTTTCAAATGTACCTATTCCCCTTTGCGCTTCATATACTTCTTTAGACAATCCATCGACACTGATTTGAACACATATATTGGTATGTTGTTCTATTTGATTGATGATTTCTTCGGTAAGCAATAGCCCATTGGTAGTAATTGTAAAATATATATCTGGATAATTACCACACAAATCAATAATTCTAGTTATATCCGGATGACACAATGGTTCACCCCCAGAAATATACAATTTATTTAATTTATATAAAATACATTTTTCGATAATATGCTTTACATTTTCCAAAGTCATATAGCATGGCTTGGGATGTAATTCTCTATCGAATCTATTATAGCAATGTGTACATCTCATATTGCACGTATTAGTTATTTCTATTAACACAGTCTTTGCAGTAATTGTTTCGTACATGTTACACCTCATAGTATCATAGATCATTTATTTACACTTGTTTGCTCGTATTTAGAAGATTGAATTTCAAACAGCTCTTTATATGAACTACAATTGTTCATCATGTAGTCATGGGAACCACAACAGGATACACATCCATTCTCAATATATATAATTTTATCTGCAGTGGTTGATGTTGATAGTCTGTGTGAAACAAAAATTACAATTTTATTGTGGCTTTTAGTACAATCAACATAATCAAATAATGCCTGCTCTGCTCGCGCATCCAAAGCACTGGACGGCTCGTCTAATATCAGTATAGAATGAGGCTTATAACTTGCTCTTGCAAAAGCAATTTTTTGTTTTTCGCCGCCTGAAAGAACCGTACCATTTTCATCAAAATCTCTTGAAAGAGGAGTGAAAATGCCCATTTGTTCTTTATCAAACCTATACGCAATATCTACTTTTTTCATTAAATCCGCGACATATTCAGCGTTGCTTTTGGTAACACAATTCAAAGATATATTTTCAAATGCAGATATCGGATAAATACAATAATCTTGAAAAACAGTGCTACATAATTTCCAATAATTCTCGATATCAATTTCTTCTATTGAGATACCATTAATTAGGATTTGTCCGTCCGTAGGTTCATATAACCTAAGCAATAATTTAATTATTGTTGTTTTGCCGCATCCATTTATCCCTACAAGAGATATTGTCTCCCCCATATTTATAGTAAACGATACGTCGCTCAGAACAAAGTTAGTCCTTTTCGGATACCTAAAATAGATATGTTTAAATTCGATTGTCTTAATGTTATCAACCTTTACTCGACCCGACTTTTGTATATTATATTTATATTTTGAATCGATGTTGATCAGATCTAAATAATTTTGAGATTCCAAGATAATTGGATATAGTGTTGATATGGAATTTTTAAAATTAAGCAGTAACGCATTTAAATAGCCGATAGCAGAAAAAAACATCGTAAATTCTCCAATATTTATGGACCCATTCAGCAATGCAGTACCTACATACAAGTACAAAACAATATTCTGTATAAAAACAGTTAAGTAGGTTGAAGCAAACAACAATTCAGTTTTAAAATTGTGTTTGGTCTGTAAATTGATATTTTCCTCCGAATGTTTTTCAAATAGATGCTTAAAAAAATCAATGCCATCGTATATATGCAAATCTGTTAATATCGAAGCACTCTTGAATGAATTTGAAAAATAACCGATCCGTCGCTCGCGTATAACTCGTTCCTTTTTAAATTTAAAATTTCTTTTTGAAAGAAAATTTTCAATTATTAATTTATAAGACATCAACACCAGTAAAAAAAACACAATCCACCACTCAAAATCGGACATTATCAACAATATACTTATACACCCGATTATATTGGCGAATACTGAAAAAACATATGAAATAAATTGTTCTGTGCCAACATTGGAATATTGGTCTGCACGTGACAAACAATTATTGTTTTCTGGTATATCAAAAAAAGATAAATTTAGTTGTTTCGTATATCCTAAAAAAATAGTTTTTGAAAACACTCTTACTTTAGAAAACACATAGTTTGAATAAACTTTAACAATACTTTGAATTATATTTTTAAATAGCACAAAAATCGCAACCGCAACAACAACATTCATTGCAACTTTTAAGCTTTTGTCATTAATTATACTATTTATAAATGTTTTTGACATGAATGAAGATATCGCTCCTGAAACTCCACTTGTAATTGCAAACAACAATTCTACAATAATAAGCGGCCAGAAATGTCGAAAAAGGTATTTTAAATTTTCTTTATTGGCTTTTATTACTGATTTCATAATAATTCTCCCATAAACGTATTTTCACTAAATAACAGCTTGACAAATGATTCAAAATTAATACAAATTCAATAATTATATTTCTAACTACCAATTCGATTGCTTAAAAATTGTACAATCTAACGCTTCGTCGCAATAATCTTCCGTTAAATATCTTCATAATTTTTGTGTTTTTTCACTTTTTTATTTTATTATATCACACATTTTGCATTTTTTCAATATATAAAATGATATTATTTGAAAATTCATCAAATTTATACGAAAAAAATTATATTTTTTGTATCGTGATATCACGGATATCGAATATGGGCAAAGCTCTCAACAGCTTTATTGGACTGTGAGAAAATGACTGCTATTTCTTATCGATACATTCAGGCTTTTTATATTTTCGCCCATTTAAAATCGTTTTTGTAAAAATTCAAAAATCGAGTTCCAAACGAAAAACCAGTAACGACTTTTGAGCCGCGCGATTTAGACACTACGGTTTTTTTCTTTGGTAGAAAAGTGAAGTGAACCCTATTTAGTTCACAAGAATAGAAAACCACGACAAAGGCAGGAAGAGAACTCATCTCTTCCTGTTTTTTGCTTTTGAAGTATTATGAAATTCAAACAATCCTCAACAAGCAGTAGATATTCATCGAAAGATGTGATATAATTGTTATACAAAGTTTCTTTTTTCAGTATGCTATGGAAACTCTCAATGGGGGAATCGTCGATCGGAGTGCCTTTTCGACTCATGGAAATTTGTATCCCATTAGATTCGCATACGGCTTTGTACTCGAAGGATGTATATTGAAAGCCTTGATCACTGTGAATGATAAGGCTTGATGCATCCTTCGTTTTAGCAATAGCTTGATTCAATGTATCAATAACTAATTTAATGTCGTTGCGTTTCGAGATCTGATACGCAACGATTTTTCTATCATAAAGGTCAAGAATAGTAGATAGATAAGCTCGTTTGTTGCCAAAGATCAGATACGTAATATCTGTAACCCACACCCGATTGGGTTCACTAACATTAAAGTTCTTTTTGAGCAAATTCGGTTTAACGTTTTCTTCTTGCCTTTTAGCTGAGTAGTTTGGTCTGATGCGTTTAATATACTCCGGCTTTAAACCATACTTTTTCATGATTCTTGCTGTCTTTTTGTGGTTAAATATTACACCATATTTAACCAATAAGCCATCACAAATCCTACTATAACCGTACGTGCCTTTTGATTCATCAAACATTTCTTTGATCAAAAGGTAGTCGTAGTAGTCTTTATCTTCTGCTGCACGATACTTGTAATACGTTCTCTTCGAAATATCTAACACCTCACACATATTGTCGAGTGAGTATTCTTCGATGTGCATATTGATAAATATTACTTTTTCTCTCGTTGTGCCTTGAGGAAGGCTTGGTATTTTTTAGTATTTCATATCGCTTTTTGTAATTTATTTCTTCATCTTTTGAATAGGAGTCAAGTTCTAAACAGACTTTGAGGCTTGACTTATTTTTTTGTAAATATTGACTATTTCGTTGGTCCCCATTCACTGAAACGTCGGCATTCTTTAGTTTTCGGATTGGATTATCGCTACTACATAATAGTCTCCAATGATAGACGCGGATCTTCCATTGGAGATTTTGATTTTTAATAACCGTTTTAGGAAATCGTTCTTTCGCATATTTCATCAAATTCAATAAACTTAATTCGAAATAAATCGAAAAACAAAATAATTTCGGGGATTTTACAAGTTAATATTGACATTTATTCAATTAAGTGGTATTATCAAAGTGAATAGACAGTGTTTGTGCTAAATACAGTTAGCGTGCGCAAAATGGAGGAATATTATGAAAACAAAATATGAAAAGCATCAAATAACCGTTATTGATTCAAAGGCGCTTAACGATATCAAGGCACTAGCGCGATCTGGCGACTGTCGCTCACTCGAATTCCCGGGATGCACCTCGGGAGGAGTATGTATGAGCGGACCGGCGGCCGGTTGCGTTGCTAATGTAGCTCAAAACATCTAATTTATATTAGCGCATGCTAACTGTAATAGTAAAAAGGAGGATTATATGTTGCCTTATTCCGATGCCAAAGTTTTGATTGATGGTTTGAACAACAGAGTATATGTAAAAAAAACTGATGTCACCTCTCTAATCCCAATAAAAGTTGAATGTGATCCAAAGAATTGCTCAGCTCACTTTGGCCATATTACCTACAATAATGATCCCTATAACATTAAACTGAAAATGCCTTTATCAGTTGGAATCAGCCTAACAAATAGGTGCAATCTTTCCTGTAATTATTGTTCATTTGACTCCAAAACGCAAGGAGACGAATTGTCTTTCTCCCAAGTGAAAACATTTGTTAACTGGTTCGTGAAAAATGCAATAATCAGAAAAAAGATGCATTTACTCTATAATACTCCCAAAATATATTTTGCGGGAGGGGGAGAGCCGACCTATAATTGGGCGTTACTTACTGAATCGGTAGAATATATTCGAGAAGTTTTTGCTCGACATGGAATTCCTGTTTTTTTAGGAATAACCACTAACGGGGTTTTGAATACAAATCAAGTCGTATTTTTAGAATCGAACTTTGATTCCATAATGGTATCATATGATGGAAATCCCGAAACACAAAATAAAAATCGTTGCAGTTCAAGTTGTTATGATACCCATGAATTTGTATATAAAACACTCAAATATTTGGACTCAATAAAATTCAACTTTTCAATTAGAACAACAATTTGGCCGGATGATTATGGATTGCTCACAAAAATGGCAAACTATATAAGCACGGAGTTCCCCAATCTTCGCTCTTGGGATATCGAGCCAGTAATGCCCGAGGGAAGGGCGAAAAAGCATGCTAGTTCGTATAATAACTTTGTAAAAGAATATGTAAGATTGGAAGAACATGTTTATTTACACAAGTTGCCTATAAATTTTAGATCGTCATATTTTAAGCAGTTCATAAGTTGTGATAATTGTGGGGCGGCGTATGGCAATAACCCCTGGCTTGATGCAAGCGGTCGAATATTGAACTGTTTAGATGATCATAATTCTAATATTGTCTTGGGTAATATACAGAACGAGCAGTTAGAGTTTTTCGATGTATGTGATAACATTTCGTCTCAACATTATTCTGACTATTACCAGATATGCAAAAACTGCATTGCATTTATTCACTGCGGAGGTGGATGCCCGTTAAGAGCCAAAGAAGCACCGCAAATGTTTGCCCAACAATGTGAATGTAAGCGACTGTATTGGAAGCAGTACTATGAAAAATTGATTAACGACACAAAATATAATAACAAATACTTAAAGCTTGTTAAAGAGAGCCCAGAATACCTTGTTTATGAAATTGCAGAACAATAGGAAAAAAGAATCAATGAAAGGAATACATATGAAATATAAGCATTTGATGGTTAATAATGAACTCTCAATTGAAAATGTGGAAGATGAGTATATCGTTTTTTTGGAAAAGCATGAAAAAGTCATTATTCTAAACAAAACATCATCAAGGATTTTCGATTATTTTAAAGAGTGCTCTTATGACATTGAATTGCTCTCCTTTATGAGAAATTACTTTGAATTTGATACAGAGAACCCCGATGAATTGGAGGAAATCTGTCAAGACATGAAAATGTGTATTAATGAGATGGTTGATAATAACATCTTGATTTCACGGCAATAAAATGTTGTCGTTAATGTAAGAAAGTAGATTTATGTTTGATTCTATTATCAAAAAATGTGACGAATCTTTCGATCATGCCGGCGAACTGATATCAGATCTGGGATTAAATAATCTCTTGTACTCCAAGGATTTAAACCTGGTTGAGTATATTTCTACAGATGAGGTAGTAATTCGCGAACGCAATCATGTCATTAATGACCTTGTATCGATTCCTGAGCTACATGCTGTCCTTCTTTCGGTTATTGATGATTTGCGGTATATTAAAAACATGGTCAATATACGGGAAGCGCATTATGCTGCAGAGACACATCTGTATTCTGTAAAACAGCTAGAAATATATTTTCATTGCATTGACACGATCACGCAGAACAGCGAACACTTTAATAATGCAACCTCGGATTCTATCAGAGCTTTTTATTCTGAAGTTGTGCAGATGGCTGAATCAGATGAGTATCGGAAGCTCAGAGAGGGAACTAAAGAGCTTCTGAAAAAGATCGGCTCAATTAGAAGTATTTCTCTTGGGTTCAACTTCAATGAAGACCTGTCACTCAAAGACGGCGGGATTCTGTCCATCAACACAACGCCGATCGTCAGCAAAACGCTTATTGAGCGCTTGTTATCGGTTCAAGATGCTAACGCCCTTCATTCTATGGCTCCTCTTACGACACCGAAAGTTTTGAATCGTCATGAGTCATCTTTAATGAATGATACAATCTATACGGCACTTAATAAATGGTTTAAAAAGAACCTATCACAGTGGCAGCCAACGGTTGACGCATTTCTTTCTAATTCGTGTAAAGAACTGCTGGAAGCATTACCCGTTTTGATTTTCCTTACAGAAAGCGTAAAAATTCACCGCTTCTTGACAGAGCTTCGACTGCCTCTTTGTAAGCCGATAATTCACCCAACGGGTGAAAAAGTTTTTTCGGTAAAAAATGCTTACAATCCGGTCACTGCACTGCAGGTTGGTGCTGCTAAAATCGTAAAGAACGACTTTTCTTTTGATGAAAAAGGACAATTCTATATTTTGACCGGACCTAATCAAGGGGGTAAATCTGTTTTCTTACGATGCGTTGGTATCATACAAGTGTTTGCTCAATTAGGATGGTTGGTTCCTGCCGAGAGCGCTTCAATAAGTCCGGTTCTCGGCTTATATACCCATTTTCCGAAAAGTGTCGGCGAAAGCGGAAATGGTATGGGTCGTCTCGAAGAAGAATGTCATAGATTGTCGGCAATCGTAGAAAAGCTTTCTCCCCATAGTATGTTACTTTTGGATGAAACGCTTTCATCAACGAATGCCTATGAAGCAACATATATAGCTTGCGATTTCATTCGCGGTGTAACGGATATAGGATGCCGTGGCATCTTTTCAACTCATCTTCACGAGGTGGTTGAAGTAACGGAAAGGTATAATGCGCAAGCAAATTCGCGTTCTGTTATTGATTATCTGAAAGTTGGAATTTATCACGATAGGCGAACCTATAAGGTGTATCGCGAAAAGAGCGACGGTAAGAGCTATGCTCAAGATATTGCCAAGCGTTACGGCCTTACCTATGATCAAATCAAATCTGTATGGAAGTGATTATAATGAAATTAACCATCCAAAAACCATTTCATACAACATCATATAGTATTACAACAAACAGCAGACACTTGTACGAATGGTTAGAAATTGCCTATGGAGAGTATGCAACAAATGTTGCGCAGGCAACACACAATATCCATATTGATGTTCTGAACGGTTTTCAATCAAAAGTGTGTGTTGATGGTTTGGAGCTAACTGTCAGGGACCCGGTCGATTATTTGAATAAATACATATATGAAAGTTCAATAATGATACCTGATTATTTTTTGTTTCATGCTTCTGCTGTTCAAAAAAAGGATAAGGCATATGTTTTTTTGTCTCCGACATCTAGGGGGAAATCAACATTAACTTGTTATTTAGTTAATAATTCCTTCACATTTATTTCCGATGATGTCGTTGCCATCAATAAATCAGATTTACAAATTCAGAGAATTAATAACAATATTCATTTGCGCCCCAATGGTTATAATGTAATCAAAGATGTACTAAAAAATAATCGTGTACTACATTGTTCTTATTTCTGCTTCGATCGATATGTTTTTTATCCATTTTTTTCAAGCAATTATGAAAAAATCAACTGCGTAGAGTTTTTTTACACTAAGTTTTCGCCCGTTAATCGTATAACATATTTAGACACCAATGATCGTAATACTGTGTTATATAAGAGTGCCCTTTATCCGTATAATATTGACTTAAAAGCGTTTGAATTTATAACAAAAATACAACAAAACTTTCATAAAATGATAGAATATAATTGCTTTGACTTTTTGGTAAACAATATATAATTAAATAGGAGTCAAGTCCCGCATTATATCGTTCGTTTCGCAGAAAATGATTCTGATACGTTCTACGAGCAATGTTCAAGGCAATAGCATAATCATATGAACGCTATATTAACCGGTAACTTTTCGGCTACATAGAGCTTTTGCTTTAGAGGAGCACTGGGGGATTGCGTTGGCTTTTCTGATGATTTCAATAATACTTTCCAAACGCCTCGCCTTTGCTTCAAGCAAATCTGAATTGCGTAAGCTTAACACCTTACGTTGACTTCTTCATGTTCTTTACGATAAGCAGAACGCCAAGTGTAAAAGGTGCTTTGAGAAATGCTAACATCCCAAATAATGCTTGTGCAAGACTCGAAATTTGATATGTAAAGAGCCAAGATCGCTCGTTTTTCTTCATAAGTGAATTTAGATTTCATGATATAATCCTCCTTTTGAAAATTATATTATGAAAACGGCCACGCAGTGTCTTATATACAGTTGATATTAATAATTTACAAAACTTGACAAACTTCAAACATATGGCATAATATTCTTACTACTGATAGGGGGCATTATAACATGATACAATTGGAAAGAACCCAACAAATTAGTGATATTATTCACAACACAATATCATATAGTGGATTGGAAGGTGCAATAATAAGCACCCCTATCTTCAATCGTTTGCACCGTATTTTACAAAGTTCATTGGTTTATTTAACATACTCTTCAAATAAAGTTAAAAGATTTGAACATAGTATTGGAACTATGTATTTATCAGGAGAAATTTTTTATAATAGCGTGGTCAACACAACAAATTTATATAATATTACACGTTTATTATCAGAAGCAGAAGCAGAACTCCAAAACTGGTTTAAAAACATAGATGTTTCTTCTGAAAAAATGCTAAGTAATGATATTGTGGATAAATTCGATGACAATGTTTTAAGTGTTAAAGTCCCGGATTGCGCAATTTATCGTACGCATTTTCCACAAAACATTAAGGCTGAACAAAGTTTTGCATACTTCGTTTTATTTCAATCTATTAGAATTGCTGGTTTGTTACATGATGCAGGGCATTTACCTTATAGTCATGTATTTGAACATGCTACAAAATCATTATATTCCAAGGTTAATGATATTCCGAATCCCAACAAGGCTCAAAAGCATTTTATTAAAATATTGAAGCCTTACTGTGAAGGTCAAAATGAGTTGCATGAAGAAATAGGCAATGCATTGTTGAAACAAATTAAGCTTGAGTTGTCGGAAGAATTATCAAATAACATAACCCAAGACAACATTTTTGTTCTTGCAACGCTTTTCTTTGTGGGCAAAATATTAACTTCGACTCCCTCGGAAAACAATTTATTTAGTGATCTGCATCGAATTGTATCTGGCATACTTGATTCTGATAGGTTAGACTATTGTTCAAGAGATGCGTTTTGCGCAGGGACGCGAAAGGATATCATTTCCTATCAAAGGCTATTTAATAATTTTAAAATCATATCGCAAAAATTGCCTGCAGATATTCAAAACAATCCGGAGCAATCACCTATAAGGGAGAGAATTTTATTTTGCCCCGCCTTGAAAAATGTAACCGACGTTGAAGATCTTCTGGAACGCAGATGGAAAATATTTAGCCAAATTAATTTTCATCACCGAGTTCACAAGCATGAAATTTTATTTTCCGAGGTTTTATCATTTATAGGTTTTGAGGAACTAAAATCAGTTAAGGATGACGAGGATATTCCAACCATAAAAAATGGACAACCATTACCCCTGAAGCTTTACAGTATTTGGTGCTTGGTGGATTATCTTTCTAAGAACAATCGATTAATAGATTATTTAATTATTCAACTTGACGATAGCTGGATGGATACTCTTTTAAAAGTGTCGTTTTTTGAAAAATATCAAGAGCATTATAGAGATAAAAACAACAATTCTAGTGATCATATGTGGAACATGTTTGATGAACTGATTTCGACCAAAAAACACTATTATTCCTATTTCAAACGAAATGTTGACTTTATTAATTTTGATAGTTCTTTTAAAACAATGTGGTTGAATGAGAGTGCGTGTTTTAAAAATAGCACTATGAAAAGTATGTATGATCGCATTTCCGCAAAAATCAAAGATCAAAAACGCTACAATGCAGGGTACGTGTTTAACACAGTGACGAACTCCTTTATCAGTGTCGGCAAAAATAAAAGAAGCTTTTTCTATCAAAGTGTTGAACAACAAATAAATGACTATTTAGCTACTGAAGAAGGAAAAAAACTCAATATATTACATTGCATCATAAGACCATGTGAGTTCTCTTTGGGATGCTATAATATAGGTTCTCCACTTTATCTTTGGGATAAAGACGAAAAGGCTCGTAGTGTAGAAATGGTGTCGATTTGTGACGAATTGTTGAATCAGCAAAAAGCATCATATGTTCCATTCCATCTTTATTTTTTGCCATTGAATTCAAAAGATTTAACGCAAAAGCCAAAATTTGAAGAACTTGAAAACATAGTTCTTAGGATATTTATTGAAGAACTAAAGAAGATTAAGATTGAGCAAAAAATTAATCAATAATTATTGACATTTGTGAAATAATGTGGTACAATGTTGAGGCTCGGTTATAATCAAAAATTAACGGAGGAATTAAAGTATGGATTTGATAATTCAAAAAACCATTTTAGAAATGGAAAAACCGTTTTTGATGTCAGATTTATTTAATAAATTGGCATTAGAAGGTATAACAGATAAAGAAGCAATTTTAAATGTTCTTGACGAACTTCTTAACATGGGTTTGGTGGAGTACTCAGATGTTAATGATGATTTGTCTGTTTATTATCAGTCAGCATTTGCTATCGCATAAAAAATGTCCAGTTTTTACATAGGACAAGTGTAGAATCTAATATTTCGTTAATGAGATTTATTTTTTGAGATTTTGTCAGTTCAAATAAAGATATAAATCTCCACAATTGTTCGAATGTAACAGGTTCACTATCGTATATATAATTTATGCATGCAATATACTCCTGTTCTGCTGTGTATCCTTTTTTATACAAATCAATATCTCCTTTTGGAATCGCATTCAATTGCGATTCCATTTTATTTTTGTGTGTTTTATTATAAAATATTCTTTAAATATAAAACAAATGATTATTATTCGTTAAATTCTATATTTTGCGTTGAATAGGAGTCAAGTTCTGAACGGTTTTGTTGGACTGCGAGAGACTGACTCCAATTTTTATCGATAAATACAGGATTTTTGCGTTTTTGTATATTGAAGATTCTTTTTACAAAAAATCAAAAAATGGGTTGCAAACCCAAAAACAGTAATGACTTTTGAACCGTGTGATTTATACACTGTGGTTCATTTTTCTTTGGCAGAAAAGCTCCTCTGGCTTGATTGGGCGTTTTATAATTGTTAGCGCGGTGAGGTCGCTTTTCGTTATAAAATTTCATGTATTCAGCAATATGTTTTTTGCAGTCTTGAACTGAACGATACAGACATTATACAGAAAAATTACGAACTCCATATAAAGAGAGCTAATATATCTTTTTTGGCACCGGCGAAACGGACAGAAAAGATAGTATAACAATACTGAGAAAAATAAAAAAGCATTCCTTGATGACTAAAATCCTTGTATTTGCTTACGATTAGTCGTTTTACATTTGATTTGCAGTTGTATCTTTTTGGGGCCCGCATCCCAAACGAAAATCCGTTCACGCAAGTGGACGGATTTTCGTTTGTATTCTTCACTATTCATCATTCATTTTTCATTCTTCATTAAGCAAGGAACGGATTTTCGAATGAAGGATGAATAATGAATAATGAATAATTTCGATAGCTTTTGCCTCGGGAAAATGTTTTTTATATTTTAGTTTTGAAAGATAATGGACTTAAGTCCTGCATCTTTTTCGGCACCTCTACTCAAAAGAGAAAAAACCACCCAGTCGGGTGGTTTTTTCTCTTTTGGTTGCGCCCTCGGCGTAGGGTAGGGGATTGAACCTCCTGACCTCCGCCTTTGGCGGAGCATCGGGCGAGTAACTTGCGATCTAAGCGAAAACGATTGATAATCGTTTTCGCAACGGTTGACGGCACAAAGCAAGGAGCCGAAGGAGCGAGTAGGCGAGCGACGCGCGGCGACTATGCGACTGCCGAGTAAGGTCAGGAGTCAAACAACCCAATCGGGGGTCTTTGGGTTCCACCTTCGGTGGGGCAGGACTTGAACTTCATTTGACTCAGAGCTACCCGGAGTCATGGGCGAAGCGGAAAAAAGCGGAAAAAACAGGCAAAGGCGCTCGTCTCATTTCGAGACGGGCGCCTTATTTATTTATTTAATCTTCAGTTGCATCCGTGATTGTGTTCTCGTCCGCGTCGATCTTTTTGCCGAGAAGCGTAGGAAGCTGCATCCCTGCCATTGTGAACACTTCGTCAAGAGGGGGAACGGATTTCATCATACCTGAAATAAAGTTTGCTGTTGAGGTCTTGCCGTCGGCGTTCTGTCCGCCATCCCATACTGTAACCTTGTCGATCTTGATGTTCTTGATAGCGTCAACTTGTACCTTCATAAGATCCTCGAGCTTGTCAGCAATAAGTAGTTTAAGGGCTGCGTCCGCATCTCCGCCCGCACTCTTAACTATCTCAGCAAAACCCGCAGCTTGTTTCTTTAGTATCTCCTCAACGCCTCGTGCCTGAGCTTCCATCTTTGCATATATAGCGTCTGCTTCGCCCTTAGCACGTCTGCGTGTCTGCTCAGCTTCTGCTTCAGCAGCAAGCTCAAGCTCTTTCTTTCTAGCCTCTGCGCGAACGATTATGTCCGCTTCAAGCGTTGCTTGCTCCTTGGAGCGTCTTGCCTGTTCTGCTGCTTCCTCTGCTGCATAGGATTCCTCTAGTGCCTTCGCAGCCTGGATCTTTTCTGCGGTGGTAGCTATTTTGAATGCTTCTGCCTCTTTTTCCTTAAGAGCTGCCTCGGACATAGCTACTCTCATCTTTGCCTCGTTTTCACCTTGAATAGCTACGGCATCTGCTTCGGATACCTTAATTCTTTGCTCCATCTTGGCGTTCGCCTCACCGATAGAACCCTCTCTATCCTGCTCAGCTACGCTCTTCTTAGCATCATTGATCGCTTTTGCCGCTGCTTCCTTACCAAGCGCAGCGATATATCCCGACTCATCACTGATATCTGTGACGTTTACATTGATAAGTCGCAGACCTATCTTCTTAAGCTCGGTTTCAACGTTCGAGCTTACTGCCGCAAGGAATTTGTCACGGTCTGTATTGATTTCCTCAATATCCATCGTAGCAATGATAAGACGAAGCTGACCGAAAATGATATCCTTGGAAAGCTCCTGTATCTCGGAGAGCTGAAGCCCGAGGAGACGCTCAGCAGCGTTTTGCATAACACCGGGCTCCGTGGAGATGCCTACGGTAAATCTCGAGGGAACGTCGATACGAATGTTCTGCCTTGAGAGCGCGTTTTTGAGATCGACCTGAATGGAAATGGGTGTCAGGTCCAGATAAGCGTATGACTGAAATACAGGAATTACAAACTCAGCACCACCGTGAATACATTTTGCACTGCGGTTTGTGCCGTCCTTGTTTTTGCCTATCGAACCATACACTACCATTATTTTGTCGGAAGGACACTTTTTGTACCTCGAGCATATCCATGCTATAAAGGAAACAACTACCAAAACGATAGCACACACAAGAAAAATAATCATATTTCTTCTCCTTAATATATATATTTTTTACTTTCTCTTAACTACAAGGTCAGCCTGACCGCTTACTCCGATTACAACTATTTCCGTGCCGGTGGGTATTGCCTCTGTTTCGTCGGTAACTGCATTTCTTTCGACGAATGTTCCTTGGAGCATTACTTCTACCTTGCCGGCGCTACTTCTTGACGGAGGGATAGTTAGGTATACCTTGCCGGACACTCCTATAGCGTTTCGATTATCGACGTTTCCATTGTTTCTCAGCTTCAGTATCGATCTGAAAAGAAAAGCGAGAATTGCCATCATTGCAAAACCGCTTATCAACGCTACTGAAAGCGTGATAGCGAGATGTATTTCCGCATCCTGCATAATAACGCCTACCCAACCGAACACTACCAAAAACGCGATTATTCCACGTAAGGTGAATATTCTCAATCCTTCGAGCCCGGATGAGTCCATCTCTCCGCTTGTGCCGTCCTCGCCAAACACGCCGTCAAGCGTATCGTCGGGCACGTCGCCTACACTATCTGCGCTACTGTCTATACCGTCGCCATCGTCACCGACTCCTATAAGCATCATTATCGTTTGTATTAGCAGTACAAGCGTTGATGGAATTGCGATACAGTAAAATATTTGCGAAATAATGCCGAGGCCGTTCCACCATTCAATAAACATATCGATCTATCCTTTCATATAAAACTAAGTCTTAGCTGAGTGTCGAAAATATTTCGTTTCCTAACGCCTTAAGCTGTGAGGCTGTGTGGGCGTACGTCATTATTTTGAGTATCTTAATTAGCTGTTGCTTGGCGTTGGCCTCTTTCTCGGTAATTTCCTCGGTTGCTCGTACAGCCGCCTTGGTTATCGAGTTATCGTTATTTATGTTTATATTGCCGTCGGTTATCATATCCACATAAAGATGATATAGGTCATCGTCACCCTTAAGCTTGTCACACGTATCGTCGATAACGTCAACGATAGCCTCAATAAGAGAGCATATACGATCAATCTGTATCGCTTCACGAAGCATGTTAATAATCGCGATACGCGCAAACTGTTCTTTCGAATAGATTCTGTTTTTTGGAGAGCTGACAAAGCCGCGCTTTACCCAGTTTTGTATCATATACGGCTCGAGCCCGGTCATGACCGAAACTTGCGAAAGTGTTATTCCGCCTGTTGCGAATATTCCGTCAAACAGTACTCTTGAAGCTCCCTTTTGGATATGAAGTGCTTCGATGGTGGTTCCAGGAAATGTTATCAGCATTTAGTCCCCCCCGTGTTTCTTTGCTGTAATTTGATTATATCACACGGTCACGTGATTGTCAAGAACAATCTTGTAATCTTTGCGTTTTCGGCATGATTACCGTTTTAGAAGGTTTGTTTTTGTGAAAAATGACAAATAGCGAGTTATTGTTTTTGCTGATGTGTTTTTTGCCGAGCACGGAAAAGTGCGCAGCGAGCAACATCATTTTGAGCGTAGGATAAAAACATCATATCGGCGATTAGCCGATACATTATTGGAGAAAATGCATCCTTTTCGGTTCCGACTTTGGCGGAGCATCGGGCGAGCATGCGAGTGTTGGGGCGCGAAGCGATAACACGGTAGTCAAGTAAATCCGTGTTGTCACGTAGCGAATTATTTAATACAAAGTTTATGTTGAAAGTATTGTCGTTATGTGTTATAATAGCAATGATAATGCGCGAATAATTATTCAAGGGGGAAACAAATATGAAGCTCATATTTGATACGGAGCATAAGAGTCATGCCGATCCTTTTGTGTTCAAGGACGGAGATACGTATTATTTATACGCTTCAAATGCTTTCGGAGTCGAGGGCGTTCCTGTTTATACTGCCAACGATCCTTTCGGACAGTGGCATTACGCGGGAATCGCTGCGAGGTTTGACGGTGCAAAGGACTATTGGGCGCCGTCGGTAATAAAATATCGCGGCAAATACTACATGTATCTTTCCTTTGAACGCGGAGAGTGCCGTCAGTTTATGCACGTGGCGGAAGCCGATTCTCCGCTTGGACCGTTTGAAAACGAAAAAATGCTCTATTCGGAGTTTTCTATCGATTCGCATGCTGTTGAAACCGAGGCAGGACTGTTTCTTTTCTACGCCAAAAACAAATACGTGCCTGATTATTATGGCGAACGGCTCGGAACACGCATTTTCGTTGATCGGCTGATAGATCCATATACTCCTGCATATGCTCCTGTCGAAAAGGTGATTCCCGATCTTGACGAGGAAACGTTTCCTCCCGACTGTACGGAAGGCTTGAAGTGGCATACGATCGAGGGACCGTTTTGGTTTGCGGACGGTGAATACCAGTATCTTATGTATAGTGGCGGTTGCTATCAGGATCAAAGCTATCACGTCGGATATGCAGTATCGAAAAGCAAAGAACAGGATCTTGCCAAGGTGGAATTTGCAAAGGTCAAAAAGAACGGCGGCTTCAATCCTGTAATTTTCCATAATTCCTTTGAAGAGGGAACGGGGCACCACAGCGTCATAAAGCATGACGGCAAGTATTACGCTTATTATCACGGACGCGATATCGGTGCAGAGCCAACGGGCGAGAATGAAGACACCCGCACAGCAAGAGTATGCAGGCTTAACGTAAATGACGGAGTAATCAGCGCCGAGATGAAGAGGGATCATGTCTGAGACTGCTGCAAAGCGCTATAATGAATTAACAAAATTATTGTAAGAGAAAGAGGAAAAAAGATGAAGATAGGAATTCAAATGAACGCTTTCCAATGTCCGATCGAGGAGCAATTCAAGCTTTTGAAGAAGCACGGCTTCGATGCTACCTTCTGCGCCGCGCATTCGCCGCAACTTGACGAAATGATGGAATTGAGCAAGCAATACGGTATTGAGGTCGAAAATTATCACGCGCCCTTTTCGCATATTAACGATATCTGGGACAATACTCCTCAAGGTGAAGAGATGCTGAACGAGCTTCTTCTGGCGGTTGACGCTTGTAAAAGACACGCGGTTGATACCCTTATCGTACATATGTCGATGGCGCAAAAGCAGGTTACAGATCTCGGATTTTCCCGATTTGCCGAGCTTATGGCGGCGGCAAAGGAAAGCGGTGTCACGATAGCTTACGAAAACCTGTCAATGCTCGGAAATCTTGCCTGCATTTTCGAGAGATACAAGGAAGCGGGCTTTTGCTGGGACGTCGGACACGAAAAGGCGTATACCCACGGTAGGCAGTATATGCCACTCTTTGCGGATAGACTCGCGGCGCTTCACGTTCACGATAACCACTGCGTTCACGACGAGGATGAGCATATGATCCCCTACGACGGAACCATTGATTTTGACAGAGTCACGACCGAAATTGCAAAGGCAAATTACGGCAAATCGCTTATGCTTGAAACGATGGCACGACGCAATCAAGCCTATATTGATATGGGCGCCGACGAGTTCTACCGCCGCGCTTCGATTGCGGCAAGGCGTCTGGCAGACGAGGTTGAATATAAGAAGGCGGAGCTGCTCAAAACGAAATAATCATTAAAGACGGTGAAAAAACTTAACATATATGAACAACGTTAAAGAAATTAAAGATTTCCTTGCCCCCGAGCTTGACGTATATGCGCGTTTGAGTGAGGTTCAGTTGCTCAACAGAGAGTTCCCCGAAAAGGGGATGTTTATTGCGGAAAGCCCGAAGGTCATCGAGCGTGCACTTGACGCAGGGTACGAGCCTATCTCGTGCGTTATGGAAAAAAGACACATAGATGGCGAGGGAAAGAACGTTCTCGAAAGAATAAACGGCGTTCCCGTTTTTTGCGCCGAATTTGACGTTCTGACTCAGCTCACGGGCTTTAAGCTCACAAGAGGAATGCTGTGTGCAATGAGAAGAAAGCCGCTCCCTAAGGTGAAGGAGATCTGCGAAAACAAAAGCAGGATAGTGGTTCTCGACAAGGTCATGAATCCGACGAATGTCGGCGCAATAATCCGTTCTGCGGCGGCACTCGGAATGGACGCGGTGCTGCTTACTCCGGGTTGCTCTGACCCTTTATACAGGCGCGCGGCAAGAGTCAGCATGGGAACAGTCTTTCAGATCGAATGGACATTTTTGGAGAATGAGACACTTGATGAGATCAAGGAGCTGGGCTTCAAGACCGTCGCTATGGCGCTGAAGGATGATTCTGTTTCGATAAACGATCCTGAGTTGATGGCAGAAGAAAAGCTTGCCATCATTATGGGAAATGAGGGCGACGGGCTTTCCGACAAGACCATATCCGACTGTGATTATACGGTAAAAATACCGATGTATCACGGAGTTGATTCGCTGAACGTCGCCGCAGCTTCAGCCGTTGCTTTCTATCAGCTCGGCAATAATACGGGCGAAGAGCGATACTGAATTATCTTTGTTTTATGATATAACATAAATATGGACGCAATTTTGAAGCTTGTTTATATGAAGGAGTTTAAAATGAATATCAAAAAGTTTTCGGTGGCTGTATGTCTTGCGGTCGCGATGGCGTTATTGACACTTTCGTCCTGCGGCAAAGGCAGAAACAGTGAATGTAAGCACAAGGTCGTAACTGACGAACGCGTGATGGCGACCTGCACAAGCACCGGACTTACCAGAGGTAGTCATTGTGCCAAATGCGGAGAGGTGCTCGTCGCTCAGAAGGTCATTCCGATATCCGGGATTCACGTTCCGTCGGATGCGGTCGAGGAAAACAAAACGGAGCCAACCTGCAGTACAAGCGGCAGCTGTGAAAAAGTCGTTTACTGCTCGCTTTGCGGAGAAGAGATCAGTCGCACAAACGCGAAGCTGCCGGCAAAAAGTCATCAATACAAAAATAATGTGTGTGTAATCTGCGGCGCGCCCGTAGCGAGCGTCGGCTTGAGCTTCACCTCGAACGGCGACGGAACCTGCTACGTTTCGGGAATCGGAAGCTGCACAAGTGAAAATATAGTTATTCCCGAGACATCGCCTGAAGGAGACATCGTTACGGCTATCGGTGAAGAGGCTTTTTATTCCACGATTGGTCTTTTCAGCATCAGGATCCCCGATACCGTCGTTTCCATTAAAGACCGAGCATTCTATTATTGCCTGAATCTCCAAAGCATAACGCTTCCAAGCGGACTTTCAGAGCTCGGAAACGGTGCGTTTATCATGTGTGATGCTATCAAAGACAGCTGTAATGAGTATAAGGGTATATATTATTTAGGCAGCGCCGACAATCCGTACCTTCTTCTTATGGGACCGAAAGACGTATCGAAGACAACTTATGATATCAACGAAAACACTGTCTTTATCAAGAATCACGCCTTTTCCGAATGTAAGTCGCTCACGAGCATGGTAATTCCGGACAGTGTTAAAAGCATTGGTGGTAGCCTGTTCCAAAGCTGTTCTGAGCTTAAAAGCGTAAAGTTGCCGAAAGATTTGACGGTTATCGAAAGCAATATGTTCTTTTTCTGTGAAAAGCTTGAAAGCATTGACATTCCCGACGGTGTAACAAGAATCGGACAGATGGCATTCTTCGGATGCAAGGCGCTGACGTCCGTTAGACTTCCCGAGAAGGTTGTAAGCATTGAGGAGGGCGTGTTCATGCATTGCACAAGCTTAGAAAATGTAACCCTTCCAAGCACTCTTTCCGAATTGGGTAATGATGTATTCAAAAATTGCTCAAAACTCAGATCTGTGAAAATACCCGAAAACATTAAGGTGATTTCGGATGGGCTGTTTAGCGGTTGTTCTGCGCTTGAAAGTATAGCTCTTCCGAGTGATATTACAAGCATAGGATCGTACGCATTCAGTAAATGTATAGCGCTAAAGAGTGTTGTTATCCCAGCAAAAGTGAATTATATTGATACTGATGCATTCATGTACAGTATGGCTTTGTCAAGTGTGGAATTTGAAAACACGGCGGGCTGGCGATACTATTCACTCATATCTGATAAGGTCGGAACCGAGCTTGACGTTACCGATCCGAGCGAAAACGCGAAACGGCTTATCTCATCAAATTTGGGATACTGCTGGAAGAGATAATGATTATTGAACACCAAAAAAGACACCCGAGAGGGTGTCTTTTTGCAATTTATAATTGAATATCCGCATATTCGAAGTATTTCTCAATAACCTCTTTTTGTCTGCCGTAGAGACCGCCTTTTTCCTTGATCGTGCCGGAAAGTCGCTTGTTTTCGGCTTTTGCGAGGCTGTAAAGAAGCTCCGTGCATTCGTTTGTCACGGCGGAAAGAAGCTCGTTTGCTTCCGCGCGTTTGCCGTTCAATATAAGCTCGGCAGCTTGCTGCTCGGCTTTTTCTGCCATATCGGCAAATTGTGCTTCGAGAGCGCTTAGCTTCTCTCTTATCTCGGAAGCAAATCTATCTTCGTCAACGGCGACGAGCAAGCTGAGTAGCTTGACCTGCCACCAAAGGGAACTACCATCAAATTTTCGTTCTGCCGCCTGCATTCTTTCCGGAAGCTTGCCAACCATATACACGGGAATATAAGCCGAAAGGCAGGGCTGAGCGGGCGCATAACGCGCGATAATTCCGACGGTGTCGTCATATCTTGCCAGAAGGGAAGCGGAGGTCTCGATTTCACCCCAATCGCGCATGTGCATACAGATGCTCAAAAACGTGCCCGCGGTCGCGCCGAAGCGCGGTTCGATGAGCTCGCCCTCGAAATGGTCGCGCAGAATGGCTGAAAGGGAGGAATAGTCGTGCATCTCGTTTTCTGAAAGCAGCTTGTTGAGACGGCGGAATCTCGGCACTCCGAGAGGCTGTCTTATCGATCTGCCGGAATATGCCTTTGCGAAGTCAAATGGCTCGTCGGGAGAAAGGAAACGTTTTTCTCTTGCGATCCTTTCGGCGTTTTCAGAAAGCATATCGAAATCTGTCCCGATCGAGTAGCAGTTTGATACTCCACGCATTGTCTTTATCTGCTTTGCGACCCATTCGCGGCCTGCGGTCTCGAGAACCCAGCACTCGTCTTTGTCGACTATATTGAAGGTGTTTTCGTAGGTGCGCTGTGTGAGGGCGCTCGCATTTGCCTTTTGACCGTAGATTTTTAGCAGGGAGGTTATGACCTCTATCGCCTCGCGAGCATTTACTGAGCGTTCAAGGGCAAGACGCAAAAGATCCATGCCGAGCATACCGTCGGAAGCCTCGGGCTCCATTCTTGAGTCCTCCGCCTCGTTGCCGATGATAACGCCATTCTCGTTATATCCCATCTCGAAGCCCCAGATCCAATATGGTCTTGAGCCAACGACCGAGTAGGTCTTGCGAACCTGCGGAAGCGTTACGTAGGTCGTCTTTACAGTTGCGCCCTCCGGATATTCCTTGCCGGGATAAAAGCAAAGAGGCTGAGGCTCGCCTGTCGGGCGGTCGCTGTTTTTTGCGAGAATATTTTTGCCGTAGCGCGAGCAAGCACTGCTCACAAGCATAGTGTCACATGAAAGCATATTGGAAACCTCACTTAGTTATCTGCTCTTATTTTACTCCATTTTCCATCTTATTTCAATACTTATAATAATTATATTTTGCGCTTTTCTTTACTTTTCAAAAAAAATATGGTATAATATATCGGTTGCGCATTCAATAAGTGCGATTTATGGAGGAATTAATATGAAATATGACGTTATAATCATCGGCGCAGGCCCCGGCGGAATTTTTGCGGCGTATGAGCTTATGCAGCTCAAACCTGAATTAAAGGTCGCCGTTTTTGAAGCGGGACACGCGCTAAATAAACGCCATTGTCCTATCGACGGCGAGAAGATCAAGACCTGTATCGGATGTAAGAGCTGTTCAATAATGAGCGGCTTCGGCGGTGCGGGAGCTTTCTCGGACGGAAAATACAATATAACAAACGATTTTGGCGGCACGCTATACGAGTATATCGGCAAGAAGCAGGCGCTTGATCTTATGCACTACGTTGACGAGATCAACCTGAAATACGGCGGAGAGGGAACAAAGCTGTACTCAACCGCCGGCACTCGCTTCAAGACTCTTTGCATTCAGAACGGTCTGCATCTGCTTGACGCCTCTGTTCGTCACCTCGGTACCGATAAGAATTACGTTGTTCTTGAAAATCTCTACGCGTATCTTGAAAAAAAGGTCGACTTCTTCTTCGACACACCCGTCGATTCAATTGAGGTCATCGACGGCGGCTATGCTGTAAAGTATAACGGCACAGCTTGCGAATGTGAAAAATGCATCGTATCTGTCGGCAGAATCGGAAGCAAGTGGATGGAAAATGTATGTAACGACCTGAAAATACCGACGAAATCAAACCGCGTCGATATCGGTGTCCGAGTAGAGCTTCCTGCGGCGGTGTTTGCGCATCTGACCGACGAGCTGTACGAGAGCAAGATCGTTTACCGCACGAAGCAGTACGGAGACAAGGTCCGCACGTTCTGTATGAATCCCCGCGGCGCTGTCGTTAACGAGAATACAAACGGAATAATTACCGTAAACGGTCATAGCTACGAGGATCCCGCGCTTCAGACCGAAAACACCAATTTTGCGCTACTTGTTGCCAAGCACTTTTCCGAGCCCTTCAAGGATTCAAACGGCTACGGCGAATCTATCGCGCGTTTAAGCAATATGCTCGGCGGCGGAGTCATCGTTCAGCGCTTCGGGGATCTTATCCGCGGTCAGCGCTCAACTCCGAACCGAATGGGCGATTCCTTCTTTGCGCCGACTCTTCAGGCGACTCCGGGCGACCTGAGCCTCGTTCTGCCGAAGCGTCTGCTTGACGGCATCATAGAGATGATATACGCGCTTGACAAGGTCGCGCCGGGTACGGCAAATGACGATACGCTTCTTTACGGCGTCGAGGTCAAGTTCTACAACATGGAGGTCGAGGTTAACGACAAGCTCGAATCCTGCTATCCGGGACTCTATATTATCGGTGACGGAAGCGGCATAACACATTCTCTTTCTCATGCGTCGGCAAGCGGCGTTCACGTGGCAAGAGATGTTGCAAGGTAATAAAAAGACACCCGAGAGGGTGTCTTTTCTTATGCTTTGCGCTTAATGTCGTTACGAATGATCGCAAATAGTGTCGATAAAAAGATGACAATGTGCATAATGAAGTTTCCGTATGCCTTTGTAAAGATATCGTATATCAGCCAGCAAAGGGGATTGAAAAGATACCAAAGACGCGAAAGTGAAGGCTTTGTCTGGGCGACGCTGAACGCATAGCAAATTGCGGCAACTGCCGATATAACATCGATAAAAGAGGTGAAATAGAAGGCGGAGCAAGCGATATACAGGGCAATAAAGCCGAATATAACGGACTTGTGAGGAGGAACGCTTTTCACGTTATAAAGATACATCACGGAGGTCTGAATGATCGCTATAATGCATATCCCTGCCCCGGACAGACCACCGAGAAGGAGATAAGTCAACGCCGTTAGCAGATTCGTGAGGATCTGCCCGATAAGGATCTTTTTCATATCCTTGAACTGCATCTTTATAACCGCAACGATACATGTGAGTACGCTGATTCCCTGTGCTATGTAAAATTCCATGTTTTCTTTCCTTTATTGATGACTAACGCTACTAATTATTATAGCAACAATAACTAAAAAATCAAGAGGGAAAATATATTGAAAAGTGTTCGGCGTTATGTTATAATTATTGTGAAAGACGGATTTGTGCGAATCTGTGGAATCTTGAGTTAATTGTATGAAAAACGAAAGAGAGAATCAATTATGTCAAAAATCTACGATCTTTTCAAAAATGCAAAAAACGAGTCGGTACCAACGCCGTTTGATAAAATGAATCTTGTAAGATTCAGTGACGGCGACAAGAATTACGAGGTCTATTTTACGGCAAAGCGCGCGAACAAACGCACTATTATAAATTGCATTGACAATTACATAGAATGGGAACAGCTTCCTATGCTTGCTATGGGTTTAGGTGGAGCAGTTCACGGTATAAAAAAGGAACATATATTAAACGTAAAGCCATCGAAGGAATACGTAAGGATCGTCGTAATTATGGGTAAACCGACTGTGATAACAGGTCTTGACGACGGCATATTCCGCTCGGCGAATAAGTTTGACGAGAGCTTCGTGAACGTGATGTCGGAATCACGCTTCAAAACACTTGGAGGGAAGATATAACAGTGAGCAAAACACTATACGATGAGGCGCGTCTGACGGTGAATGAGATCATCGAGAAGGCGGCGCTAAAAAAGGGAAATATACTGATAATCGGTTGCTCGACGAGCGAGATACTCGGCTCGAGGATCGGAACCAATTCCGCGCCCGAAGCGGCGGCGGAGGTCTTTTCCGCGCTTTACGAATCTGCAAAGGAAAAGGGAATATATCTTGCGTTTCAGTGCTGTGAGCATCTTAACCGTGCTGTTGTAATCGAGAGGGAAGCGGTGCCGAACCTTGAAGCGGTGAACGTCATTCCTCAGCCGAAGGCAGGCGGATCAATGGCAACTCAAGCGTATAAGTCATTTACCGATCCCGTAGTTGTCGAAGAAATTAAGGCAGACGCGGGGCTTGATATAGGACTTACGCTTATCGGAATGCACCTAAAAAAGGTTGCTGTTCCTATGCGCCTGACTAACGATCACATCGGAGAGGCGCTTGTAGTTGCCGCGCGTACCCGCCCGAAGTTCATCGGCGGAATCCGCGCAATTTACGACGAAAGCTTACTCTGAATCTAACAGGTAAAGATCAAGCATCAAGAGGTCATAAAAAGGTCTACAAGATGCTTGATCTTTATGTTATAATGGCGTTAATGAAAAACATGGGACGGATTCTTTAATGAAAAAGCTTTGGAACAAGGATTTCGTACTGCTTCTGCAGGGTAGCACGGTCAGTACCCTCGGCGACCTTATGTATAGCGTCGCTATCGGATATTGGGTATATGAAAAGACCGGCTCGAGCGCGCTTATGGGCGTTATGTCGGCGATCTCGATGTTCGTTACGATGTTCCTCTCGCCGTTCTGCGGAAGCATCGTAGACAAGCTGAACCGCAAATGGGTAATGGTTTCGCTCGACCTTATGCAGAGCGCGGTTATGTTAACGGTTGGTATTTTTGCCTATACGAATAAGCTGAGCATCGCGGGCGTTCTTACAGCTGCGTTCCTCGCATCATTCGGAAGCGTCTTTTATTCGCCTGCTGCGAACACGCTTCTTATCGACATTATTCCGCGTGACGATATGGTTCGCGGTCAGTCGGTATTTTCCGCGTCAAGCTCGCTTGTAAATACCGTCGGTACGGCGTTCAGCGGTGTAATGGTAGCATTTTTCGGCGTGCCGCTTATCGTAATAATCAATGGCTTAAGTAATCTCTATTCCGCGATCAGCGAGCTTTTTATACGCGTTCCGAAAACGCTCCGTCAAGGTGAATCGGTAACGGCAAAGGGCGTTTTGCACGATATGGGATCGGCTGTAAAGACGATTTTTTCCGAGCCGTGTCTTAAGATATTCATTCCTTGCGCGATCATACTCAATTTCCTTTCCGCGGGATCGTATTCTCTTATGCTCCCGTTTTGTATGCAGAAGGGTTTTTCGGTCGATATGTACGGCTACCTTATGTCGATAACGACGGTAGCGTCGCTTATCTGCGTTGTTCTTCTCGGAGCGATAAAGCTGAAGCCGAAGGCAAGATTCTGGGTAATGGCGATCAGCTTTACCTCCTCGGTTGTCTTTATGGTGCTGGCATTCTTGACCGAAAGCTTCGTTATTATGTGCATATTCGGCTTCCTCGGAGCGTTTATGAACTGCGCGGGAAACGCGGTGTTCAACGCGTCACTTATGCTTGCGCTTCCCGAGGATAACCGCGGAGCAATTCTCGGCTTCGTTCAGTCTGCCTGCGTTGGCGGCTCGGCACTTTCAACCGTCCTTTACGGCGTGCTTGGAGACCTTTTCCCGCTGTATATCGTCTTCGCGATCGGAAGCACAATATCGCTATTGCCGATGATCTACCTTTGCTTCCACCCGAGAGTGAAAAATTTCATTTTGACAAACTGAAAATATCCCCGACGGAAGCCCGTCGGGGATATTTTGTTTATTGTGAAAGGAGTTTTATTTAAGTATCGAATCGGTAACGGTCGGGAGCGTGAAGGAAACTTCGGCGCCGTATTGCTCGAAAATGCGGATCTCGTTTTCCTCTTTAAGAAGCTCGCCGGGGATATAAAGGGTGTACTGAGGACCAACGTTCCAATATCTGCCGAGATTGAAGCCGTTAACGGTAACGTATCCCTTGTTCATTCCGCTCATATCGAGGAAGGTATCCTTGCCCGGCTCTGCCTTGAAGGAGCCCTTGAGAATAACGGGACCGTCCGAAGGCGTGAAGCCGTTTGCTCTTTCGAGGTCAATATTGAGAGGGAGATTTTCCCAGTGGTAAAGGTGAATTCCCCAGCTGAGCAGCACGCTTCCGTCGATACCCTTTTTCTCGCTTATGCCGTCGCCGAAATTGACTCGTCCCATATTCTCGACGAGTAGCTCAAGCGTCGCCTTTTCTCCTGCGGGCAGCTCGATATATACCTCATCGGGACGCTCGCGCATGAGTGTTCCGAGATATTTGCGATCAAGAAAGACGTCTGCGCGGTCGCGGAGCCCGGGGATCCAAAGCTTCATTTTCTTTCCGCTTCCCGTTACCGTCGTTCGGTAAAGAATATAGCCGTAGTCCTGTCCGAGCTCCTCCATGGTGAGAGGTTCGGTGCTTTTTGCTGCCTTGACGTAATCAACCTGTTCCCAAAAGGAAGCGCATTCGGTAAGCTCAATATTCGGTGTCTGAGTTTCGTACGGCACCTCGGGCATTGGAGGCTCGGGCTCGCCGAGGAAATCAAAGAGTGCCTTTCGGCAGGCAAAATATTTTGGAGTCGGAAGCCCCTGCTCGTTAAGAAGAGCGTCCTCCTCATAAGTCGTTGTATGAGGAATGTATCTGATCGGTCTGTCGGTAACACCGAAGGTGCGACCGATATTCGCGCCGTTCATAAAGCCGAAGTTCGTGCCGCCCGCGAACATATAGAAGGTAAGATAACCGTCGTTTTCAAGCGCTTCAACAAAGCCGTGTACAACGTCATCAATATTGCGTGTGCAATAGGGCTCTCCCTTGTGAATCGCGCGCCCCGACCAATATTCGCCGATAAGCGCGGGCTTGTCGGGCTGTACTTTTCTTAAAGCTTCAATTGCAGTTTTACTTTCAACCCGATAGTTTGCTCCCGCCCAGATGTCAGGCATATGACCGTACTGCATGTGCTCTGCACCATATCCGTCGGTCGTATAGAAGGGACCGTCAACTCCGTTTTCAATAAGGAGATGCATAATTTGATCCATATATTCGGCATCGCTTCCGTAGGAGCCGTATTCGTTTTCGATCGCGGTCGCGATTATGGGGCCGCCGTTGCTTGACAGATACGGAACGAAAATGGGGCAGAGAACCTTGTAATAATCGGCAACGTGCTTCATAAAGCGCGGATCGCTCGAGCGCAGACTCATTTTTTCATTGAGGAGCCACGACGGTAGACCACCGCAGTCCCACTCACTGCAAATATAGGGGGATGGGCGGAAAAGCACCTTGAAGCCCATTTCCTGAGCGAGCTTCAGAAAGCCCTCAACGTCAGCGAGTCCGTCGAAGCAAAACTTACCCTTCTGCGGCTCGTGGAGGTTCCACGGAACGTAGGTCTGAAGGACCGTTATGCCGAATGCCTTCATATATTCGAGGCGGCGTCGGAGCCCGCCGGGGTAGATTCGGAAATAATGAACGTCTCCTGCTAAAAATCTCATATTGACTCTCCTTAAAAAATATGTTATTCTTTCATTGAGGTGAAAGCTATGTACAATTCTGCATTTATCGGAAACGACGACAGGCACGTTATAAGAACAAATTTTGAGGTCGTTTCCGCAGGTCATCTTATAATGGACGAAAGCGTCGGTGATATGACTCATACCGTCCGTCCGCAGGGGCTTCCCGACTATCAGCTGATATATATCAGGCGAGGTGTCGGCGGCTTTGTTTTTGATGGCAATGAATATGCGGTGAGATCGGGAAACGCGGTTTTATATAAACCGCACGAGCTTCAGGAATATATCTACCGCAGAGAGGATCGAACGGAGGTATACTGGGTTCATTTCGGCGGTACCGATGCCGAGAAGATATTGAACGAGCTGTGCCTTGACACTTCACCGATAATATCGTTGAACGCCGAAGGCGACGTTGCTAGGTTATCCGCCGAGCTTATAAAGGAATTACAGCTTCAGGGTGAGGGATTTCGTATGTCCTG
This sequence comes from Eubacteriales bacterium, assembly GCA_045540115.1. Classification (GTDB taxonomy): domain Bacteria; phylum Bacillota; class Clostridia; order Oscillospirales; family CAG-272; genus Colimorpha_A. The sequence continues at coordinate 53,727 of JAZQGR010000041.1, read as the reverse complement.
CCGCGCCTTGCTTATCTCGCTACTAATACAGCTTCGCCGCAACTCGAAGAAGAATACCGATGCGCGAATAGAGAAGATACGGGCAAAGCTTACCGTAGATTACGCCGAGCAGGTGACGAACGAACAGCTCGCAGAGGAATGCGGAATGAGCGTTTCGGGTTTTGCACATCAGTTCAAAATGGAGATCGGCGTTTCGCCGAGAGAATATATTCTTCAACAGCGGCTTTCCGCAGCGCTTTTTCTGCTTGAAAATACCGACGAGTCGGTCGCCGACGTATCGCGCAGGGTTGGCTTTGAGGACAGTCTGTATTTCAGCAAGTTTTTCCGCTCGCGAATCGGAATGTCCCCCTCCGATTACCGTAATTATACACTTAATCAAGGCGAAAAGGAATAAACTATTTTGCAAAGTTAAATGGAATATTCTGCAAACAAAAAACCGAGCCGAGGCTCGGTTTTTCTGTTATGACTTTTTTTGATATACGATATAGCATACCCAATAGATCAGAACAAGCAGAGACACCGAATACGATACCCATAAGGCGAGCTCGATCTTGTCAAGAAGCCCCATAACGATCACGAAAATACCTGCGAGTAAAATATATACCGTAAACGCGGCGCTTCTCGCCTTGTTGACAATAGATACATTTCTTTCGTCCGTTTCTGCTATCTCCCGTTTTCTTAAGGTGTCCTCGTTTTTCGTTATAAGAAAATAGTTTCTTATGCGTGCAATTCCCATAACGGCAAGAGCAAGACCGAACGAAGATATAAACTGATTTTCCGTCTTACTCACGATTGTAACCGTCACCATTGCGATTCCAAGCACAATATAAGAAATCGCGACCCAAAGTCTGATTTTTAGCTTCTTTTTGAATTCCATTGATCATTCCTCCCCAAAAATAAAAACTTCTTCGATGGTAAGTCCGAAATATGCAGAGATCTTATGCGCGAGTTGAAGCGACGCGTTGTATTTACCGTTTTCAAGCGATATTATCGTTTGGCGCGTAACACCGACTCCGTTAGCGAGATCATCCTGCGTGATCTTACCGTCTTTGCGTAATTCTCTGATTCTGTTATCCAAAATTATTCCTCCAAAAGTAAAGTGCGCTTTACATTTTGATTATAGCATGCCCGAAATAAAATGTCAAGTATATTTTACAAAAATACTAAAAAACAGACAAAACGACAAAGTTTTTGAAAAGCTCTTGATTTTATCTGCGTTATAGGGTAAACTATATAAGATAAATATCTATTGAGGAGAATTCAGATGAACAATATCTTGAAACGCGGATTAGCGGTCATTCTGGTACTGGTTTGCTGTATATCGACGCTTCCCTTTATCAGTATGCAGGCAGAAGCCGCAGAAGTAACCTACAAGTATGCCGATAATGGTAAATACATATACAACTGGGGTACGCGCGGGACCGTTGCGACGTTCATGTCCCCGAACGCCGAAAAGTTCTACGATAAGTACACGTCTTACGACGTGCTTTCAACGTACGCAGGCGGAACGGGTACCTCCGACGCGCCTAACAGTGCTCTCTTTAAGGCACTGCAGGATATGATGAAGAGCGCGCACAGCTACATTACGAGCTACGACGCAACAAAGAGTCTTTTCCAGTATACCGACTGTCAGGGAAGCGGCGGAAAGATCTCGTCCTTCTATTCGGGAAATCAGATCGGTCCTACGTGGAACGGCGGTTGGAACCGCGAGCACACCTGGCCTAACAGTAAGGGCCTCGGCGGAAACGATGAAAACGACCTTATGATGCTTCGCCCGACCTCGACGAGTGAAAACAGCTCGCGCGGTAACACCGCTTACGGAAAGAGTGCCGGATACTATAATCCTAACAACGAATCGAACAATAAGTACGACCTTCGCGGCGACGTTGCGCGTATCTTCCTCTACGTTTACGTTCGTTGGGGCAACCGTAACTATGCTTGGGGCAAGAGCGGCGTAATGGAAAGTCTCGACGTTATGCTCGAGTGGATGGAAGCTGACCCTGTTGATACCTGGGAGCTTGGACGTAACGACTCGGTTGAGTCAATTACGGGAACCCGTAACGTCTTCGTTGACTATCCTGAGCTTGGATTCCTTCTCTTTGGCGAAGAGATTCCCTCAAATATGACGACTCCCTCGGGCGCAAGCAGTAAAAAATGCAGCCATAATAACTTTGACGCAGGAACTACAGTACCTGCAACCTGCACGACGAAGGGCTACACGCTCTTCAAGTGTAAGACCTCCGGCTGTACCTACAGCTACAAGACAAACTACGTAGAAGCAAAGAATCATAACTACGTTTCCGGCACCTGCTCTCTCTGCGGAGCAAAGGAAGCAGTAAAGCCGACATACGCTACCTCGGTTGCTACCGGCAAGGCGTACAAGCTCGGTTTCTATTCCGATGCGGCGGCGATGGAATACTACTTCACGGGTGCTATGTCGGGTTACTACGGTGCAACCGACAGCGATCAGACGAAGGGCGTTGACGTGTTTGTCGAGACCGCAACGGGCGGCTATTACCTCTATTTCAAGGATAGCAGTAATAAGAAGCAGTATATAAACCTTGTTCTTGCTACAGGTACGGACGGCAAGCAGCATTATAACTTCACGTTTGGCACTACCGCGTCCTCGGTATACACTTGGGACAGCGCGAAAAACGCTCTTACGACCAACATCTCCGGCGAGCCGAGCTATATCGGTACTTACGGCTCATACTTTACGATGAGCGTTCTTACCTCTACTAAGCTTAAGGATACCGACTATATTGCACGTCTTTATACAACAGACGGAACGGGAAGCTCGGGGGGTGGAAGCACTGACGTTACTCCTCCGCCTGCATGTACTCATAAGTACACCTCCGTTGTGATCAAGCCTAACTGCATAAGCGGCGGCTTCACGACCTATACCTGCTCGCTATGCGGAGACACCTATACGGGTGATAAGACAAGCGCGCTGGGGCATAATTACAGCAATAACAAGTGTACCGTCTGCGGCGCTGATGAACCGACAAACTCGGGCGGTACGACCGTTATTATCAGCTTTACTGACAAGGCGAATCTTATTGAGTACAGTACGTCAAAGCAGGTTTGGAAGCAGAGCGGTATAACCGTTACAAACAATAAAGCAAGCTCGCAAAGCGACGTCAAGGATTACAGCAATCCCGCGCGCTTCTATCAAGGCTCTGACGTCATTATTGAATATCCCGGCATAACCAAGCTCGAGATAAACTGTGAAGGAATTACAGACAGTAAATATTTGACCGGATGGCTGAATCCTCCGGCGGGTGCAACTGCAACTGACAATAACGGAATTATAACCGTTGTATTTACTTCTCCTGTTGATTCTGTTACATATTCAAACGTAATTAAACAGTGCCGCGCATATAGCATCACGGTCTACACTGGAGACGGCTCGGGTTCGGGTTCTTCCACTCCGACCTGCAGTCATACGAGCACCAAGATCGAGGGCGCAAAGGCTCCTACCTGTACCGTTGACGGACACACGGGAAACGTTAAGTGTACTTCTTGTAACGAGATCATAAACAAGGGACAGACGATAAAGGCAACCGGACACAACTGGACGCCTGCTGACTGCGATACTCCTAAGACTTGCACTAAGTGTCAGGCAACCGAAGGAAGCTCGCTCGGTCACGATTTCGGTGACAACGGTAAGTGTACGAGATGCGGCGCAGACAACGGCACAACGCCTCCTGTAACTACTCCCGGTACCTCTACGACTCCTGACGGTACGACCGATCCGGACGGAACGACCGACGGTACCCAGACGACCGTTCCCGACGCGACTGGTCCTGTCGATACGACCGACGGCGCGGAGAAAAAGGATAACGATAAGAATAATAACATTGTTCTCCCGATAATCATTGGCGTAGTCGCTGTAGCGGCAATAGGCGCAGTTATCACTGTGATCATCATTAAGAAAAATAAGTAATTAACAAGAACTTTCGCTCGTCATCCTGAGCGAAGCCCCGCCGAGATTCCGCCTCGCTACGCTCGGCGCGGCTATGCCGTTCGGCTTCACTTTGTTTCGCTCAGAATGACACGGCGGGGCGCAGTCGAAATCCGAGCATAGCGAGGATCAAACGATGTATAGCATCGTTTGGGATCTGACAAATGAAAAGAACGCGGAATCTTCCGCGTTCTTTTTTTACTTTCTTAACCCCTTCGGGTAATGGTTTTTCATCATTCCGTCGCTTGCCTTTCCCCAGCCGAGAGGGAAGGAATCGTGAGTAACAATATGCCAGCCCTTTTCGCCTTCGCAGGGAAGCACCTCGCCGCGAAGATAAGAAAAAGCCGAGTCGAGACTGATCGAAAAGGTCTTTTTTGTCTTTGACGGATCAAGCGCGAGCGCCAATGCGTGCGACGGCTCAAAGCGGTTGCCGTTTATGACCGTTCCGAGATGCAAGCCGTGGCGAAGTGTACGAAGCCCTTCGCGCGGTGACGGCAGATCGTCGGGGCAAAGATAGAGCTGTTCACCGAAAAGGCAGGGAACACCGCTCAGCTCCTCGTCGGTAATTTTCTTTATGAAATCAATAAAAAGCTTATATGCGCTCTCGGGAGTCGTTTGAGGGCGTCCGCCCTTATCTTTTTGCTTTTTCTTATCGTTTTTGCGCTCCTTTGCGCTAAAGGTCGGTGCGCTCTCCGACTTGTGAAGCAGCGCCGCAAAATGTCCTTCACCATCGGCATGATGCGGGAAGATGCGGAGAGTGTTTCTTATCTGATTGGCATATTTCTCGCCACTGTCTGCCCAAGAAGGATCGCCGCGGTCGATAAGTCCATTTGTTATGCAATCAAGCACAGCTTGATTTTTCGGCAGAACGACCTCAAATTCGGGATGCTTGCGGAGAAAATGAAGTATGACGCCCTCGTTTTCGTCGGGCGCGAAGGTGCAGGTCGAATAGGTGAGATATCCGTCGGGCTTCAGCATTTCTGCGGCGGCTTCAAGGATCTCCTTCTGCCGCTCGGCGCAGAGGTCGATATTCTCTTGGCTCCACATCGAAATCGCCTGCTCCTCCTTGCGGAACATTCCCTCGCCCGAGCAGGGAGCATCAACTACGATCTTGTCGAAAAAGCATGGAAAATGCGGTACAAGCTCCCTTGGTGCGTGATTTGTAACTACGGCATTTGCGATCCCAATTCTCTCAACGTTCTGAGAAAGTATCGCCGCCCTTTGCGGATGTATTTCGTTTGATACAAGCAAGCCTTTGCCGTTCAATGCCGCCGCAAGCTGAGTGCTTTTTCCTCCCGGTGCGGCGCAGAGATCGAGAACCTTGTCGTTTTCGGACGGCGGGAAAAGGGAAGCGGGGAGCATTGCGCTTGCCTCTTGAATATAGTAAGCGCCGCTTTCGTGATACGGATGCTTACCGGGGCGCGCTTCGCTCTCGGTATCGTAATAATAGCCGTTCTCCGCCCACGGAACACGGTCGCCGATGCAGGGCATCTCCGAAAGCTCGCGCGGTGAAATATTATTCTTTTTCAAAGGATTCAGGCGCAGAGACGGAGTGCTCGGTCGGTCATAGGATGACAGAAAAGCATCGTATTCATCGCCAAGCATCATTTTCATTCGCGCGCAGAAGGCTTCGGGCAGATTCATGTTCGTTCTCCTGAAAAGATTTCTTCACCATTATAATACAAAAATCGCGATCCTGCAATAATTTTTTTCGAAAAACTCTTGACAAGCACGATACCTCGTGATATGATGTATTATGTAATGGGAGGTATGATATGGATATTCAGTTAAAAAGAGGATTGCTTGACGTATGCGTGCTTGCGGCTATAAAGAACGAGGATTCATACGGATACAAGATAATAAAGGATATGAAGCCTTATATCGAGCTTTCGGAATCTACTCTTTATACGATCCTGAAGCGCCTTGAGGGTGCGAATATGCTGACGGTATGGTCGGCAGAGCACGGAGGGCGTCTGCGAAAGTATTACAGGATAACTGATAACGGGCGAAAGAGAATTGAAGAATTTAAAACCGAATGGAAAGAAATGGTTTCGATTTATAATTTCGTAGCGAAGGAGGAATGACGCGATGACAAAGATACAGTTTATGCTTGCGCTCGATAAAAAGCTTTCCGGGCTTCCCGAAAGCGAGATCGAGGAGCGATTGGTTTTTTACAGTGAAATGATTGACGACCGAATGGAGGAGGGACTGACCGAGGAGGAAGCGGTCGCGGCGATAGGCGATATCGATGAGATTGCGAAGGGAATAATGTCGGAATCGGCGCAGATGAAGGCGGAAACGGAGCATAAGCCCGAGCTGAAGCAGAAAAGAAAGCTCGCGGGTTGGGAAATAGCGCTCCTGATACTGGGCATACCCGTTTGGGTTCCGCTTGTTTGTGCGGCATTTGTCGTCGGACTTTCTCTTTACATATCTGCGTGGGCGATAATGATATCGCTCTGGGCGTGTTTCGTCGCGCTTGCCGTTACTTCTCCTTATTTGCTTGTGCTTGGGATGGTTCAGATGTTCTCCGCTCAGGTAATAACAGGAATCGCGATCAGCGGCTTTTCGCTTGTTTGTGCGGGACTTACCGTATTTGCATTCTACGGATGTCTTAAGCTGTCAAAGCTTATGATAAGGCTTACCGTGTGGATCTTTAAGCGTTTTATTGGTCTTTTCTCTAAAATGGAGGTGGCGTAATGAATAAGAAAATGAAGCTTTCTTTGATAGTTGCGACGGCACTCATTCTGCTCGGAGGCATTATCTTTACCTCCGCAATGGCGGCTCACGGATGGGACTTCACGAAGCTGACAACTGTAAAATACGAAAGCAACAGCTACGTTTTTGACGAAAGCGTCGAAAATGTATCGGTCATATCGAATACCGCAGATATAGTCATATCGAAATCCTCCGACGGAAAGATCAAGGTGGAGACATATCTGATCGAGGATGACAATCATACGGTTGAGATCGTTGACGGTACTCTTACGATCAAGCGTAAGGGCGGCTTCCGATGGATGGCGTTTATGGGGATCAACTTCAAGCAGCCAAGGATTACCGTTTATCTTCCCGAAGAAGCGTATGCGTCACTTAATATTGAGTCAGACACGAGCGACGTGAAGATATCAAGCGGTATTACCTTTAAAGACGTTTTGGTCAAGGTCTCGACGGGTGACGTAAAATGCTACGCCTCTGCAAACGGAGAACTTAAGATCAAGGCGACGACGGGCAACGTTCGCTTGGATGATATAACTGCGGGCAGTATCAATATAACGACCTCGACGGGAAACATCAAGCTTTCTAAGGTATTGTGCATTGGAGATCTCAAGGCAAAGATGTCAACGGGCGATGCGGTCTTTACAAGCGTTAACTGTAAGAATCTGACAATAAACGGCGATACGGGCGACGTAGTGCTGAAAAGCGTAATTGCGTCGGAGAAATACAGCATCAAGACCGACACGGGAGATGTCAGGCTTGACTCCTGCGATGCGGAAGAAATATACATAAAGACCGATACGGGAGACGTCAAAGGCACTCTCCTTTCCGAAAAGATATTCATCGCAAGGACCGACACGGGCGATATCGATGTGCCGAAAACGACAAAGGGCGGTAAATGCGAGATCACGACTGATACGGGCGATATAAAAATCAAAATCAAATAAATAAAAAGGTGCCGATATTTTTTTTCGGCACTTTTTTTCATTAAATCCTTGCCTAAACCGTTTTTAGATGTTATAATAACGGCAGAACAGCGCAGCGCGCGAATAAAGGAGAATATTATGAAAAGCTTTTTTGAGAAATTCCACATCGGAACCTACTATTTTCAGAAAAACGCAAGAACCGAAGAGGGCGTAAAGGATCTCAGCGAAAGCGGAATCGACGTAGTGTTCTGCATCGATAACGACAGAGAGATGCTCGATCTTTTCCATAAATACGGCGTGTCCGCAGTTGTATCGGGCATCGTACCCGGCTGGTTCGGCGGTCACGGTGATAATGCCGGAACCATGTGCGAAAAGAATAAGAGAGAAGCGTATATAAACGGCATAAATGCGTTCGTCGATCATCCCGCAGTAGTTGGTTTTGATGCAGGCGACGAGCCGTCGAGCCTTGATTTCCCCTATTACGGACAGATGCTTAACCTCATGAAGGAGCTCGCTCCGAGCAAGTTCCCCTATCTCAATATTTATCCTTCTTACGCTATGCTCGCATCAAACAGTCCCGAGCAGACCGTAAAGGAGCTCGGCGTTCCGACCTATCAGGAATATGTTGATGCTTATGCAAAGAATATCGACCTTCCGTACCTCAGCTTCGACCACTACTACCTTACCTCAAGCCCCGAGCGTCTTATCTCCGACATCAGAACTGCTGCGATCTACTGCCGCGACAACGGCAAGAAGCTTTTCTATATCGGACAGGTAAACTCCCTCGATCCCGAGCATTACGTTACCGAGGACGAGCTTGCTTTCCAGGCGTTCAGCGCAATGGCACATGGTGCGGGCGCAGTATCGTGGGCTTGCTATTCCAAGGGCTGGTGGAACCATAACGTGCTTGATGCCGACGGAAACAAGACCGAGCAGTACGAAAAGATGAAGAAGATCAATCACAAGATGATCGCTCTCTCGAAGGAATACATCAAGTACAGCTGGGCAGATACCGTAAAGGCTACCGAAGCCGCTCACGGCGCATTCGAGAGTGTAAACGTTTCGAAGGAAGCACTTATCGGTAAGTTTGTTAACGGCGAAAAGGAAGCTATTTTCGTTTCTCCCTACGAATATGATTCCACATCGGAATACACCCTTAAGATCAAGGCAAACGGCAAGGTAACGCTTTACACAGCAGATAACACCACCGAGCTTGCTTCGGATAACGGTGAATACACCGTAACGCTTAACGGCGCAGATCCCTGCTTTATCACACTTGAATAACTAAAAAAATTCCTCCGCATCTGCGGAGGAATTTTTGTCTCAATATCAGTATTTTGCGAGCTCTTCCTTGAGGGCTTCGTTGAAGAAAGCTTCGAACGCCTTGTAGCCCTTTTCGTTAAAGTGAATACCGTCCTCGATATAGATATCGTTTCCGGTCATAGGCTCATAGTCGAACACGTCGAGATAATGGCATCTCGGCGTTTTTTCTGCAAATTCCTTAAGCCAAGAATTGTACTCGCGGCATTGTTCTATACGCTTCTCGGTAATATCGCGGCTTCTCTTGGCGCTGACTATATAGACCTCAGCCTCGGGAAAGTCTGTAAGGGTGTAAACGATAACTCTCTGAGCAAGCTCCCAAGCCTCCTCAAGCGTGTATCCGAACGACTCGGAATTTCCGAAGCTTCCGTAAACGAGAGCCTTCGGCTCAAGGGGACGGATCATGCGAGGGTAGTAGTAAAGCTGATGCTCAGGGCAGCTCGAGCCGAATCCGCGGTTGATGCAGCATTGCGCACCGCTTTTTCCGAGAACCGATTCACATAAGGGCTTATTGCCCCACTTTGTCGACCAGCGGGTATAGTACGACGGACCGTAGAATACGATCTGTCCCTTTTTGATGGGCTCCTTTTCGTACTCGCAGATAGCTTCCTCCATCGATTCCTTCCAGATATCAATATACTGTAAACCGACTTTAATAGGCATAATTATGGTCTCCTTTTGCCTTGATTTAAGACGAATATAACACACTTTTCGAGGCTTGTCAAGAATAAGGCAAATAAATATTATATTATTATATAAATATGTTGACAAAAAGCGACAGAAGTGATACAATTAGGATAACTATTTATATACGTCGATAATCGACGAAAATCAAAGAAAAAAGAAAGTGGAGTATTGGCAATGAAAAACAGTTTTTTCAAGAAATTGACAGCACTTCTCCTCGGCACGATCATGGTGCTTTCCATGATTCCTGCCATCGCAATCAGCACAAAGGCGGCTGAGACATCTGTTACCTACAGCTTTACTTCCTTAACAGGCAAGGGTTCTAAGCTAAATAGTGGCTCAACTTTAGTATCTACACTTAACAAGTGCGGACCTACTGGCACTAGCCATGTTACTGCAGCTACCGCTACCAACATTTACGACGGTAACGGCTCTGGAGGAAAATGGTCTAGTACTGCAGGATTTCTTAAGTTCGGTAAGAGCGGAGGAGACGGCGTTCTCGCGCTCACGTTCGACACCAACGTTGTCAAAGTTGACATTGTTTGCTACGCTTGGGGCGATGGCAAGACTGATACAATCAAGGTTAACGAATGCTCTGCAGTAGTCGCTCCTAACAGTGGCACTTGGGGAACAAAGACCTTTGAGTTTGCCGCTACTAAGACTGTAACTATCACCACTAATGATAGAGCATTTGTCCAGAGCATCACAGTATATTTCGAGGCGGCAGGCGCGTGTGAACATACTTACGATAGCTGCGAAGATACAACCTGTAACCTCTGCAATGAGGAACGTACCGCTCCCGGACATATATATGACAATTGCGAAGATACAGAGTGTAACAACTGTACCACGGGTACTCGTGATGCACTTGAGCATGAGTACACCAACGAGTTTGATGCAAGCTGCAACAGCTGTTCTGCTGTTCGTGCTGTAACTCTTCCTGAAGCAGATAGTACAATTACCATTGAGGTTGCGAACAAGCTCGGTTTGGCTCATGATAATAACACTTATACTACCGATAAATATTATGTGACCGGTGAGATTACTAAGGTCGATAATGACACGTACGGTAATATCTATATCAAAGATGAAAACGGAACAGAGTTCTATGTATACGGTGTTTATAGCTGGGATAAGGCTAACCGTTATGATGCTCTTGCTGACAAGCCCGTAGTTGGCGATACAATTACTCTATACGGCGTTATCGGTACGTATGATGGCGTTAAAGCTCAAATGAAAGATTCTTGGATCTACGTTGAAGCTGCGGACTGCGAGCACACCTATGCTAACGAGTTCGATGCATCCTGCGACATCTGTGGCGAGGAACGCGACGTAACTATTCCTGCGGCAGATTCAATTCTTGATTACCTTACTATAACCAAGCTCGGTATTGCTCAGGGACACGATAGCTACACCGAAGGTAAATACTACTTTATCGGCTTTGTTAAGGAAATTACCAATACTACTTATGGCAACGTTACCTTGGTTGACAAGGACGGCAACGAATTTACCGTTTACGGTACTTATGATGCTACAGGCGAAAACCGTTTCGATGAGATGGCAAATCAGTTCAAGGTTGGCGACAGAGTTCAGGTTTACGGTAACGTCGGTCAGTACGGCGGAAAAGCACAGATCAAGAACGGCTGGGTTACCATTCTTCCTAAGTTCGAAGGCTTCGGTCTTACCCTTAACAAGGGCATAACCATCAGAGTTAAGCTCACTATCAATGCCGAATGGATCGCAAATAACCCCGACGCAAAGGTAATCTTTACCGACGCTCTCGGCACTCAGCTCGATCCTATCGCAGGAACAAATTATTACTCCATTACTCTTACCCCCGGTGATATCGACAGAAACATCAAGGTTTCTTACTGCGACATCAACGAGGACGTAAGAGTTGAAAACTACATTGCTAAGGCAAGAGAACAGTACGCTGACGACGAAGCTCTTATGCTTCTTCTCGATGCAATTACCGCATACGGACAGGCTGCAAACGGCGAAATTGTATCCGCTCCCGATTTCAGCGGCGTTGATGCTCCTACCTACGATGACGACATCAACCTTTTCGGCGGCAATCTTACCCTCGATGCAGTTCTTAACGACTATGCAAACATCGGTATTGCAGTAAACGCTACCGAGAACCTTTCTTACACGATCTCCCTCGCAGGCAAGTACGCTTCAAAGGGCGATGATCTCGCGGCTATCGTAACCGACGGCAAGCTCGTTATCGAGAACCTCCGTCCCGCAAACTTCAACGATGAGATCGTTCTTACCGTTACCAACGCTGAAGGCAATACCGCAACCGCGACATTCACCTTCAACGAATACCTCAAGGCTCTTTACGATATCGGCAACGAATATCAGAACATGGCTGCTGCGACCTACAACTACGGTGTAGCTGTTGAAGCATACGTCGCCGCAACCGTAGCTCAGCAGTGAGAATAATTGCTCTATTTCTTTTGTCGGCGCTTCTTATGACGACCGTTATCGCGTGTAACGACGACGGCAAAAAGGAAGTAACGACGGAAACTACCACGATATCGGACACAACGGTTCCCGATACTACCGATGGAAATTCAACCGAGCCTCCCTCATCGGACACGACGGATGGATCGACAACGGAAGCACCGAGACCGACCGATACGACGGTAACATATACGACGTCGGAGACCAAGATCGAGACGACGACCGAAGCTCAAACTACGGTTGAAACAACGACCTCGGAAACGACGACCGAAGCCGAAACCACCGTTCCCGAAACGACAACGGAAGGCGGCTTTGAAACGAACGAGGACGGCAGCGTTAATCTGCCCGGTATAACCTTCTAATACGAAAGGACGAAGAATATGAACGAGAAATTCACTACTCCTGAGTGCGAGACGATCATCTTTGATAACGAGGATGTAATTACGATCTCTCTTGGTGGCGATCTTGTAGATCTTCCCGGCGTAGGAGAATAACAAAAAGTAAATGTAAAAGCACGCTTCATACGAAGCGTGCTTTTTATTTTACCTTTCGGTAGTTTGACGGGGATATTCCGACCTCTTTTTTGAATATCAGACCGAAATAATTCGCAGATGAAAAACCGCATTCCGACGCAATTTCGGTCAGACGCATACTCGTTGATGACAACAGCTCCTTAGCTTTGCTAATCCGTATGAAGGTTCTGTATTCCATAACGGAGCAGTTCATAAGCGCACGAAAATCTGCGCATAATGAGTTCTTTGACGTAAAGATGCTCTCGCAAAGCTCATTCAGCGTGAAATTCTCATTGAAATGACGGTTTATATAGCTGACCGCCCTCATGGCAGGCGTCTCATCGTTGACTCCCGTTTGCTCGTCGATCGTATCGTACGGAATAAGCTCGAGGCGCGAGAGAAGCGAAAGGAGAACGTGTATGAAATGCGGAGCCAGACGCTCGCCGCTCGGTGTGTCGCGGGAAAGATCGGCTGATTCGTCAAGTAAGGCAAGGAACAACGCAGCCTCTTGACTGTCGAGCATGTATACACCGCGTTTCCCAAGCTCGTATAAATACGACAGCTCGCTGTCGTTCAGCACGTCGGCTGAAACGTTCAGGGTAAAGCGCCTGAAAGCTCCGCCCTCCGTCTTGTGAAGGGCAAAGGGCGGTATGATGCATACGGTCGGCGCTGCTATGTTATAAATTCTATCCTCGTAAAAGTATTTTCTCTCTCCACTCGTCAGACAGTAGATCTCGAAATGCTTGTGGCTCTGAAGCTCAGACATCGACCATTCGTAATCACGCTGCCGTAGATCAATTTCCGCAAAGCTCATATTTCCTCCGAAAACGTTACTGCTTTTATTATAACAGCTATGCATTACTGTGTCAATTGATTGCGGTACGATTTATGTAATGTTTTTGAAAAAAGGACAATTTTATATTGAATCGTACAGTTCTATTTGATAAAATTGAATTAGCAAAATAGGAGTAGTGCTATGAAAACAGCGATTATCAATGCAAATATAGTTCTTTGTGACCGAATTATAAAAAACGGCACCTGTGTTTTTGAGGACGGAGTTATTTCAGCCGTTGGAGAATGCACAGCTGATGCCGATAAGGTTATCGACGCAAAAGGCGGTTATCTGATCCCCGGATTCGTCGATATTCATTGTCATTGTGCAATAGGCAAGTCCTTTATGGGCGGTGACGTTAACGACTTCAAGGCGATTGCGAATTTTCACCTCTCACATGGAACGACAACGCTTGTCGCAACGACTTGTACCTCTGATGACGAGGAAACTATCACGATGATAAAGACCTGCGGCGAGTATATGAAAACCGTGGAAAACCCGACGATTGTCGGCGTGTTTATGGAGGGACCGTGGCTCAGCCCCGAGCAGAGCGGGGCGCAGGCGGTGTCTTGTATGAAGAATCCGTGTGCCGATGAAATACGCGCGCTGAAGGCGAAATACCCTCAGATCTTGCGCGTTGGTGTCGCACCTGAGCTTGACGGCGGAATGGAGTTCGGCAGAGCCTGTAAGGAGCTTGGCGTAATAGCGTCAGTCGCGCATACCGATGCGACATTTACCGAGATCGAGGATGCTGTCAAAAACGGCTATACCGTTATGACGCATCTCTACTCGGGAATGAAGCTCACAGAGCGTGTTAACGCCTTCCGAGTTGCGGGAGCTGTTGAAGCAGGACTTTATTTCGACGAGCTTTATGCCGAGGTGATTGCCGACGGCAGACACCTGCCGCTCGAACTTCTGAAGCTGATATATAAATGTAAGGGAGCTGACAAGGTCTGCCTTGTCACCGACGCATCTCGTGGCGCGGGAATGCCTGACGGCTCGATAACAACGGGTATCAGCCGCGCCGATAAGGATCCAATAATAATCGAGGACGGCGTCGCAAAAATGCCCGACAGAAAGGCGTTTGCGGGAAGCACGGCAACTGCTGACCGATTGTATAGAACCATGGCGGAGGCAATCGGCTACGATCTTGTAGCGCTCTCCAAAATGGCTTCACTGACTCCGTCGAGAGCAATGGGCTTTACAGACAGAGGAGAGATTGCGGAAGGGAAGCGGGCAGATATGTTGATCCTTGACCGTGATCTTAACGTTAATAAAATAATTTTCGGAGGAAACGAAATATGAAGCTTATAATCAAAGAAACCGCAGAAATGGGTGCGCTTGCCGCAAAGCAGGCAGCCGCAGTTGTAAATGATGCGATCGAGAAGCAGGGATATGCACGCATACTCCTTTCGACCGGCTCGTCGCAGTTCCCGTTCTTTAACGAATTTGTGATGGCGGATATCGATTGGAGCAAGGTTGAAATGTTCCATCTTGATGAATACGTTGGAATCAGCGAGGATCACCCCGCATCCTTTAAGAAATATCTTCTCGACAGATTCGTAAACGTTGTAAAGCCGGGTAAGGTTCATCTTATAGAAGGCAAAAGAGCTCCCGAGGAGACGATCTCGGAGCTTACTGCACTTGTAAACGAGAAGCCGATCGATCTCGGTATGATAGGCATTGGTGAGAACGGACATATCGCCTTCAACGATCCTCCTGCGGTTTTCAATGATACGCGTGCGTATAAGGTAGTTACCCTTGACGAGCGTTGCCTTAATCAGCAGGTAGGCGAAGGTTGGTTCAAGAGCGTTGAAGAAACCTACAAGCAGGCGATCAGTATGACCTGCCCGCAGATCATGAAGTGCAAGACGATAATCTCCGTCGTTCCTTATAGCGTAAAGGCTGAGGCGGTCTATAATACGCTTACGCGTGAGCTTACCCCTGAGGTTCCCGCTACGCTTCTTAAGGAGCATAGTAACTGCACGCTTTATTGCGATCTCGACTCTGCTGCACTTCTGAGCGAGGAGATCAAGAACAAATTCCTTTGATAAAAGGAGCAATCTATGAGGCTGGTCAAACATTCCCCGATTGACATAATAATACCGAAGCCTGCAACGCCGCGCGAAAGCTTTGCCGCGCTTGAACTGAAAAAGTATCTTGAACTTATGCTGTATGCAAGCGTGAGGATCACGGACGAAAACGACGGATTCGTTTCCCGCTTTATTATCGGCTGCCCCGAAAGAAATCACGTCTGCGCCGAATATATAAGCGCAGAGGATTTCAAGAAAGAGGTGCCCGGTCCCGAGGGAATGATGATAAGAAGCTTCGATGATGATACTGTGGTGATTACGGGCTCGAGTGGAAATGCGGGTGAAAAGGAACGCGGAACCGTTTACGGCGTATATGAGTTCCTTGAGCGCTTCTGTGGTTGTGCTCTTGCCGCGTTTTCGAGTCCCGAGGTTGATGCAGGTGAAATAGTGCCTGAACGCGAAGAGCTTGATCTCGACGGTATTAACTATGTTAAGAGCTGTGCCGACCGTCCCTACCGTACCGCGATAATTCAATACGCCGACGCGGCAGGTGATCCTGATAAGGAGCTCAATATCCCGTTTTTCGACTGGCTTGTCAAAAACAGATACAATCGCATCCTTACGTGGTCGAGTATTTACGATCACTTCAAGGATACTGAGCTGCTGTATGAGATTGAGCGTCGTGGTCTTGGTCTTACCGTCGGTCATCACGAATCGTCGCGTCTCTTCCTTCCCGCTTACGGAAACAAATATTTTCCAGATAAGTATTATGAAACGCATCCGGAGTTTTTCAAGCTTCAAAAGGACGGAACACACTTTCTGAATGATGGTCCTTGGGGGCAGTGGGTTTATTGCAGCCGCAATTCCGATGCAATAAAGGAAGTCGCAAAAAACATTGACCATTGGCTTGATCTTAATCCCGCTGTCGACATTCTTGCAATGTGGCCTAATGACGGCATCTACGATCAGTGTACCTGTTCAGAGTGCAGTAAGTACAGCAAGATCGAAAATTACACATATTTCGTGAACGAAATTGCAAAGATGGTGAAGGAAAGACACCCTGATGTAAAGTTTGATCTGCTGATATACGTTGATCTTTGGGAATGCCCCGACGGTATCAAGCTTGAGCCGTCGATCATGATAGACGAATCAACGTGGGCAACAGACGGTTTGCGGCGAACAGGTAAGCCCGACGGAAGCTGCTTAAATGGTACTCACTTTGAACAAAACCTTCTTAAATGGCATCGTGCAGGAGCTGAGGTTGTTTATTATGACTACTATATGGGCATCTATTCTCTCCGTCAAAGATGGATTCCGATGGCTGATGAGCTTCAGGCTATCTGGAAAAACTTTGTAAAAACAGATATTTCCGGCTCAGGCACGCAGATTGAATGCTTCAATATTTGGAATCATCTCCTTAATTTCTATACCTTCGCGCGCACAGGCTATGACACCGAAATGTCGCTTGGGGACAGTATTTCATCACTTTGTCGCCTTTACGGAAAGGGTGGGGAAACAGTATCTGAGATCTTTACGGAGCTTGAAGATATCCTTGACGGACAGGTCGAGATTCCCGACTGCGGACATTATCTGATGAAAAACGTCGATAAGGAAAAAATATACGCTAAGTTTGAAAAGGCATTCACGCTTGCCAAAACACCGCGCGAGCGCAACAATCTCCGCCTGACGCGAATGGTGTTTCGTTATTCCGATCTTGAAACTCAAGATCCCGTATCGCGTAATGAAAAATACGCAAGCGTATTTGATAATTACGTAGACGAGAGCGGCGAGCTTGCGAAAATGACGGAATACGATAGCTTCTATAAGAACAATCCCGGATATGCAATAACAATTCCGCTCAGCAGTAATAAGACAAATTTCGTGCCTGACAAATGGTACCTTTTTGAATAATCAAAAGATCCACCCAAAAGTGATATGCACCCCAAAAGTTAGACACTTTTGGAGGTGCATATCATATTGCGGGTGGATGTTTATTTTATAATGATTTAAGTATACAATCCGCGGTTGAGCGGTTGTTTGCGATCGGTATGTCGTAGACCTGCGCGATGCGGAGAAGCGCCTTTACGTCGGGATCGTGAGGCATTGCGGTAAGGGGATCAGAGAAGAATATGATTATATCGATCTCTCCTGCCGCTACTTTTGCGCCGATCTGCTGATCGCCGCCGAGAGGACCGCTGAGGTATGCCTTTACCGGAAGCTTTGT
The DNA here is from genome assembly GCA_045540115.1 of Eubacteriales bacterium. Classification (GTDB taxonomy): domain Bacteria; phylum Bacillota; class Clostridia; order Oscillospirales; family CAG-272; genus Colimorpha_A. The sequence goes on along the minus strand of JAZQGR010000041.1, from coordinate 36,054 downwards.
CGCTTCGTTTATCTTCGTTGCGGTCGTGCCCGTTCCGCAGAGGAAATGCTCGGAAAGCTTTTCCTTGTTTTCCTTGCACCATTCGATCATAATGGGCTTCATGTTATCGTGCGCGATAAGCGCGATTCTTTTGCTCATTACTTGTCCTCCGACTTCAACAGACCGTGAAGCATCATCTGTTTGATGTCCCAAAGCTTGGGAGAAAGGTCTACGTAGTAGTTATGGGGATTTTCAAAGCGCTTTACCTCGTCCCACTGACGCTCAAGCTCCTCCGCGCAATGCTTGCGGATCTCCTCGGTCGACGGACGGTCGTAAACACAAACGCCGTCCTTGAAGATCGGCTTGAGAAGCTCGACAGCTTCAAAATCGGTAAGTGTCTTTTCCTTCCAAGTGTAGATAGGATCGAAGATGGTAAGCGGCTTGGTCGTGTCGACTGTTTCATCGTAAACGGTAAGATAGTCGGCGATAGCCTTTCCGCTCTCCTTTTCGATAAGACGGAATAGCTTTTTAAAATGAGGAGTAGTTACCTTTTCGGGGTTTTCGCTGATCTTTATCTTCGGTATTATTTCGCCCTTTTCATTTTCAACTGCACAAAGCTTGTAAACACCGCCGAAAACAGGGGTACTCTTCGAGGTTATAAGGCGTTCACCCACGCCGAAGGCGTCAAGGCGAGCTCCCTGCTTGAGAAGGTCGCGAATGATGTACTCGTCAAGTGAGTTAGAGGCAACGATCTTGCATTCGGTAAGCCCTGCCTCGTCAAGCAGCTTGCGAGCCTTGCGGGAAAGATATGCAAGGTCGCCCGAGTCTATACGGATGCCGCACTTTGTAATTCCGTGCTTCTTGAACGCCTTGATGGCGTTCGGAACGCCGCTCTGAAGAACGTTGTAGGTATCAACGAGAAGGGTTGCGGAATTGGGGTAAAGTGAACAGTAGGTGTCAAACGCCTCAAATTCCGAGTCAAACATAAGAACCCAGGAATGTGCCATAGTACCCGTTGCGGGAACGCCGAAGCGTTCCTCAGCGATAGCACAAGCGGTACCCGAACAGCCTGCGATATACGATGCTCTTGCACCGAGAATAGCTCCCGACGGTCCCTGCGCGCGGCGTGAACCGAACTCACTTACAGGTCTGCCCTCAGCTGCGCGGACGATACGGCTCGCCTTCGTCGCGATCATCGTCTGGTGGTTGAGGGTGAGAAGCACAAAAGTCTCAATGAACTGCGCTTCAATAGCCTTCGCGCGAACCGTCATTATCGGCTCTCCGGGGAAGATAACGGTTCCCTCGGGAACAGCCCAGATGTCGCCCGAGAAACGGAACGTTTTCAGGTAGTCAAGGAACTTCTCGTCAAAGCAGCCCTTCGAACGGAGAAAATCGATATCGTCATCGGTAAACTTCAGGTCACTGACGTAGTCGATTACCTGATCGAGACCGCAGGCGATGGCAAATCCGCCGTCGTCTGGATTTTTACGGTAAAATACGTCGAAGTAGGATATTTTGTCCTCGTATCCGGAAAGAAAATATCCGTTACCCATTGTCAGCTCGTAAAAATCAAAGAGCATTGTGTAATTTTCTCTTAAATAGCTATACATAATTATCCCTCCGTGATTATTCCGCACTTGCTGAACAGCGTTGCGGCATTTTTTAAAGTCAGAGCTGCGATCTTCTTGGGAGTGATACCGTATAGAGACGCAAGCTTTTCTATTGTGTAGGTAAGATAGCTCGAATCGTTACGCTCACCGCGATGTGGATGAGGCGTCAGATATGGGCAATCGGTTTCGGTCAGAAGTCGGTCAAGCGGAACCGTCGGTACTATTTCGGCAAGACGCGAAGCGTTTTTGAAGGTAACGACTCCCGAAAAGGAGATAAACCATCCGCGCTTTATAAGCTCCTTGGCGCTTTCAGCGCTTCCGCTATAGCTGTGAAACACTCCGCGTACGTTCGGATGAGCGAACACAGCGTCAAGACAGTCGCCGTGCGCTTCGCGGTCGTGAATTATAACGGGAAGGTCAAGCTTTTCGGCAAGCTCAAGCTGATAGTGAAGAAATTCCTTCTGAAAATCGTGTCTTTCCTCGTGCCAATAGTAATCAAGACCGATCTCTCCGATAGCGACTGCCTTCGGATGAGAGGCGAGCGTCTCGATTTCTTTCAGTGCCGCGTAAGGATCAGTAAGATCATAAAGATCCGACGGATGAATGCCGACCGACGCGTAAAAGCCGTCGAACTTTTCTGCGATCCTTAAGCTCTCGCGCGACGATTCGGGATTTGTTCCGGCGTTGATAATATACCTTACGCCTCCGTCCATTATCTCCCTGATCTTCGCGTCGCGTTCTGCCTCGGTTCCGAATTTTTCGTCGTTATAATGCGCGTGGGAATCGAAAATTATCATCTTACTCTCTGTCCGAGGGGAGTGTCATCGTCAAGGAATACTACCTTGATCTGGTCACCCTCTCCCGATGCGAGGATCATTCCGTTGCTCTCAACGCCGCAAAGAACTGCGGGCTTGAGATTTGCAACGACAATTATCTTCTTTCCGATAAGGTCCTCTGGAGCGTAGCACTTTGCAATGCCCGACGCTACCTGTCTCTGCTCGTCGCCGGGGTCAAGCTGAAGCTTGAGAAGCTTCTTTGCCTTCGGTATTCTCTCGCAGGCAATTACCTGTGCGGTACGAAGCTCAATTGCACCAAAGCTGTCAATTCCGATCTCAGGTTCCTGATCCTCGGGAACGGGAACTGCAGGAGCCTTGGGGGGATTCATTGCCTCGAGTTTTTCAAGAGTTTCTTTTTCGTCAAGACGCGAGAAGAGAACCTTTGCCTCGCCTATTTGCTTTCCGGCTTCAAGACCGCCGAACTCATAGGAATCAACAGCAGTACCGAGCTGGTTAAGAATACTAACCGACGTAGTGGGCATAAACGGCTCGACCATAACGGCACCGACGCGGATAGTTTCGAGAAGATTGTAAATTACGGTGCCGAGACGCTTGGTATCGCCGTTCTTTGCGAGAGTCCAAGGAGTCGTCTCGTCGATATATTTGTTTGCACGGCGGAACACGCTGAATACAGTCTCGACAGCATCGGCGATATGATAGCTGTCCATCTGTGCGACCATATCGTCGTACGCTTTCTTTACAGAAGACTTTAGATCTGCATCGACCTCGTTCTCCAAAGCAGGGGAGGGAACGATGCCGTCAAAATATTTTGCAGTCATCGCAAGAGTGCGGTTGACAAGGTTTCCGAGGTTGTTTGCAAGGTCGGTATTGTAGCGGGTTATGATATTGTCGAAGGTGATGCTTCCGTCGTTGAGGTAAGGCATCTCGGCAAGAACGTATTCTCTTACCGCATCAACACCGATAACATTTGCAAGGTCGTCAGCATAAATGCTGTTGCCCTTCGACTTACTCATCTTGTCCGCGCCGACGTTGAGCCAGGGATGACCGAACACCTTTTTCGGAAGGGGAAGGTCAAGCGCCATAAGAATGATAGGCCAGTAGATCGTGTGGAAACGCATAATGTCCTTACCGATAATATGAACGTCGGCAGGCCAATTCTTCTTAAAGGCATCCGTTTCGGGAAGTTCGGGATTGTATCCGAGAGCCGTGATATAGTTAGAAAGCGCGTCGATCCAGACGTATATAACGTGCTTGTCGTCAAACGATACCGGCACGCCCCACTTGAATGAGCTGCGCGAAACGCAAAGATCCTGAAGACCGGGCTTTAAGAAGTTGTTTACCATTTCCTTCTTTCTTGCCTCGGGCTCAATAAACTCGGGATGCTCTTCAATGTGCTTCATCAGGCGATCCTGATAAGCGCTCATACGGAAGAAATAAGATTCTTCCTTCATTCGCTTGACTTCGCGTCCGCAATCGGGGCATTTGCCGTCGACTATCTGGCTATCGGTAAGGAACGCTTCACAGGGCTCACAGTACCAGCCCTCGTATTCGCTCTTATATATGTCGCCCTTATCGTAGAGCTTCTTGAAGATTGCGGAAACTGCCGCCTCGTGATAATCGTCAGTCGTGCGGATGAAATGGTCGTAGGACGCGCCCATAAGATCCCAGATATCCTTTATCTGTCCTGCTACGCCGTCAACGTATTCCTTCGGCGTGATGCCTGCTTCTTTTGCGCAGTTTTCGATCTTCTGACCGTGCTCGTCGGTACCGGTTAAGAAGAATACGTCGTAGCCCTGCTTTCTTTTGTAGCGTGCGATAGCATCGGTCATAATGACCTCGAACGTATTGCCTATATGAGGCTTGCGCGAACTGTAAGCTATCGCTGTTGTAATGTAAAATTTTTCCTTCATTTTGTCCTCCTTGCCGCAAATGAGCGGCTGTTTAGTCAAATGTATTGTTTCTCAATTATATTTATCATATCCGCGATTGCGCCGTCTTTGTGATGACAAACAACGTGCTTGCAGATGCTTTTTACTTCGTCAATTGCATTATCGGGACAAAAAGCGACGTCACCCATTTCGAGCATTTCCATGTCGTTTTCATAATTACCTATACAGAATACCTTCAGCGGATTGTCCGAAAAGGATCTGAGTGCCGCGATTCTTTTTCCCTTGCCCGAATCAAGGCTGACGACCTCGTTAAACGACGGACCCGAACGGAAGCAGGTGTATCTGTCACCGTATTTTTCGTTAACGTAGTCGCGTGCGCGAATTGCTTCCTCATCCGACGAGAAGCGAAGATTCGCCTTGCGCCATTTATCGCCTACTACGTCATCGGGCGTTACATCCGTCTGAAGCTGCGCGTCGTCTGTGTAGCAAGCGAATTTTACAACGTCAAACCGACTTATAACGTCATTTAGATCGATCCTTGCCTGAACACCGTCATAGAACAGCTCGGAAAGCACGGTATCGGTTTTGGGATCATAAAGGATCGCGCCGTTTGCAAGGATGAGCGGATAATTAACTACCTCGCGGAAATTCGGGAAAACGACCTCGAGCATACAAGGAAGTCGCCCCGATGAGAGCGTAAACAGTCCGCCGTTATTCTTGAAGTATTCAACAGCTTCAAGATTTCTGTCGACCATACTCACGTTAAGACCTGTAAAGGTGCCGTCAAAATCGCTCAAAATAAGAATATTATTGAATTTACCCATTGTTTTCACTTCCTCCGAGAAGTGTCAGAAGCTTCTTGAAATAGTCGGGAAGGGGACTGTCAAACGACATATATTCGCCGCTTTTCGGGTGAACGAACGAGATGGTCTTCGCGTGCAGGCATTGTCCCGAGATAAGAGAAGGATGCTGAACTTCAAATCTCGTTTTGCCTCCCCCGTAAACGGTATCGCCCATAAGAGGATGACCGAGAGAGGAAAGGTGAACTCTTATCTGATGAGTTCTTCCCGTTTCGAGCTTGAGCTCGATATAGTCTGCGCCGTCAAGGGGCGAGATGACTCTAAAATTGGTTGCCGCATCGCGCCCGTCCTTGACGATCGCCATTTTCTTGCGGTCGATAGGGTGGCGTCCGATCGGCTTATCAATGCGACCGCTTTCCTCTTTCAAGTGCCCGAGCGATATTGCACGGTAAAAACGGTCGAAGGTGTGCTTTGATATCTGCTCCGAGAGAGAAACGTGGGCGGCATCGTTTTTGGCAACGACGAGAAGCCCTGACGTGTCCTTGTCGATTCGGTGGACGATCCCCGGGCGGATAACGCCGTTGATTCCCGAAAGAGAGTCGCCGCAATGGTAGAGCAGAGCGTTTACAAGAGTGCTGCTTTCGTTTCCCGCCGCGGGATGAACGACCATCCCTTTAGGCTTGTTGACAACAAGCAGATCGGAGTCCTCGTAAACTATGTCAAGCGGAATATTCTCGGGCTCGACCTTATCGGGAGTCGGCTCGGGAATTACGGTATCGACTGTGTCACCCTCGTGCAGACGGTAGTTTTTGCTGACCGCCCCGCCGTTTACCGTAACGGCTCCGCTATCTATCAATTTTGCAGAGGCGGAACGCGTAATTTTCTCGCGTTCCGCCACATAAACGTCAAGACGAACGCCGACGCTTTCGTTATTTATCATTTTTTTCTCCGGATACTTTTTTCTTATCCTTGTCGTCAAACAGTATCCATCTGTCGAAGAACAATACTGCGATCACGGCAAGCACGCAGCCGACGGTGACAAAGCAGTCGGCAACGTTGAAGATTGGAAAGTCGAAGAACTGAAAATTCAGAAAATCGATGACCTCGCCGCGGAAAATTCTGTCGATCTGATTGCCGATACCGCCGCCTGTTATCATAGCAAGCGCGACCGAAAGAAGCGGTGAAAGCTTCTTTCGGAAGTATATCAGAGCAACAATAGCGAGAATTATCGCAATGCTCGATATCGGTATGAACAGCCACCCCTTACCGCCAAGCATACCGAAGGCGATACCGGGATTCGTCGTAAAACGAAACTCGATAAGCCCGGGTATGAACGGATGGGATACGATCGGCTCGAGGTCGTTAAGCGCTATAATCTTTGTTACCTGATCGAGAATGACAGATAAGGCAATTATGACGAAAGATACTATCAGCATCGTAAATTAAATACCGAGAATATCGGAGCAACGGAGGCAGAGGAATCCACCCTCGGTGTCCTTGCCGCTTTCAGAGAACTTCCAGCAACGAACGCACTTGCAGCCGTCAGCAGGCGAAACGTTGATCTCGTCCTCGCCCTCGTTTACGGTAACGCTTGATACGATGAATACGGTCTCAAGCTCCTCTCCGAAGGAGGAAAGAAGCGCGTACTTTTCCTTGTCGGAAACGGTGATCTCAACCTTGGCGTCAAGCGATTTACCAATAGTCTTAGCGGCTCTTGCCTCTTCAAGATACTTCATAACGTCGTCACGAAGCTCAAAGAGAGCGTTGTAGCGGTTTTCGATCTCGTCGAAGCAGTATTCTTCGTTGTAAACGGGCATATCGTTAAGAAGCACGTTTCTGACGTCGTCAGTCGACGCGTGAGGCATCATCTGCCATGCTTCGTCAGCGGTGTAGGTGATGATAGGAGCGAGCAGACGTGTAAGAGCCGAGAGAATGATGTACATCGTGCTCTGAGCTGCACGGCGTCCCTTGCCGTCGGACGCATCGGTATAAACGCGGTCCTTTGTGATGTCAACGTAAAGCTTGGAAAGCTCAACGGAGCAGAAGTTGTTTATCTCGTGATATGCTACGTGGAATGCGTAGGTGTTGTAAGAATCGAGCACGTTCTTAACGAGCTTATTAAGACGAGAAAGTGCCCATTTGTCGATATCGTAAAGCTCGCTTACAGCTACCATATCGTTATCGGGATCGAAATCGCTTACGTTCGCCATAAGGATACGAACGGTGTTTCTGATCTTACGGTACGACTCGGAAAGCTGAGAGAATATCTCTTTCGAGCAACGAACGTCAGCGTGATAATCGGAGGAAGCCGCCCAAAGACGAACTATATCCGCGCCGAAGTCCTTGATAAGGTCGGCAGGATCAACGCCGTTACCGAGGCTCTTATGCATTGCGCGTCCCTGACCGTCAACTACCCAACCGTGAGTAAGTACCTGCTTGAATGGAGCGCCTTTGTCAAGCGCGCCTACGCTGGTAAGAAGCGACGCCTGGAACCAACCGCGGTACTGGTCAGCGCCCTCAAGATATACGTCAGCGGGCCAAAGCTCGGGAGTATCATGCATGAGGGAAGCATAGTGGGTAGAGCCCGAGTCGAACCAGCAGTCAAGAGTGTCAGTCTCCTTTTCAAATTCTTTGCCGCCGCAGTGAGGACAGGTAAATCCGTCGGGGATGAGCTCTATAGCGGTCTTTTCAAACCATACGTTGGAGCCGTGCTCGTCGAAGAGAGCACTGATCTTAGCAATTGAATCGGGATTTGAAACGGGCTTGCCGCAGTCGTTACAGTAGAATACGGGAATGGGCATACCCCAACGGCGCTGACGGGAGATACACCAGTCTGCGCGCTCGCGGATCATGCTTGTCATTCTGTCCTCGCCCCAAGCAGGGAACCACTGAACGTTTTCAATAGCTTTTACTGCCTGATCCTTGAAGGACTCAACGGAGCAGAACCACTGAGGAGTTGCACGGAAGATAACGGGCTTCTTGCAGCGGTCGTGATGAGGATAGGAGTGAATGATCTGCTCGGACGCAAAGAGCGCACCCGACTCACGCATATCTTCAAGAATTATAGGATTCGATTCCTCGGTCTTAAGACCCGCGTACTTGCCTGCGTAATCTGTATGTCTGCCGTGATCGTCAACGGGAACGACGAGGTCGATGCCGTATCTCATACAGGTATTGTAGTCGTCGGCACCGAAGCCGGGAGCGGTGTGAACGCAGCCTGTACCGCTGTCCATGGTAACGTACTCCGCATAAACGAGACGCGAGGTCTTGTCAAGGAAGGGATGGGTTGCATACATGTTTTCGAAGAAAGCGCCGGGGAAGGTCGCGAGGATCTCGTAATTCTCGAAGCCGCCCATCTTCATGGTCTTCTCTGCAAGCGCTTCTGCCATAATGTAGTTTTCGCCGTTATCCGCCTTGATAAGAGCATAGCTCTCACGGGGATGCAGACAGATAGCCATATTTCCGGGAAGCGTCCAGATGGTAGTCGTCCAGATTACGAAATAGGTGTTGTCAAGGTCGTAGCCTGCGAGCTTGCCGCAGTCGTCCTTGATCTTGAATTTAACGTAAACCGAGGTACAGGGATCATCTTTATACTCTATATCAGCCTCAGCTACGGCAGTAGTACAGAAGGGGCACCATGTAACGGGCTTAAGACCCTTGTAGATGTATCCCTTATCGAACATATTTCCGAAGATCTTGACTTCCTGTGCCTCGAAGTGCTTATCCATAGTGCGGTAAGGGCGGTCCCAGTCGCCGATAACGCCAAGACGCTTGAAGCCTGCCATCTGCTTCTGAATGAAGTCCTCAGCAAACTCCTCGCAAGCCTTTCTGAACTCGGGAACTGACATTTCCTTATTGAGCTTTTTCTTGGAAAGCTCGATAGCTCTCTCAATCGGAAGACCGTGGTTATCCCATCCGGGAACGTAAGGGGTATAGTAACCCATCATCGCGTGGCTCTTTACGATAAAGTCCTTGAGGACCTTGTTGAGCGCGTGTCCCATGTGTATATAACCGTTAGAGAAGGGAGGTCCGTCGTGAACGATGAAGGGAGTCTTATCCTTGTTTCTCTTTTTGATCTCGCCGTAGAGATCCATAGCCGTCCACTTTTCGTAGAATCCGGGCTCGCGCTGGGGGAGGGAAGCACGCATGGGGAATTCCGTCTGCGGCAGATTAAGTGTCTTTGTGTAATCCTGTGCCATAATTATAACCTCTGTCTTAAGAACGTTTATTTTTTACCGTCGTATACTACGTCAAACTCATCTGTGCTTGACGAATTGCTTTTATCGTTTTCCTTTGAAACCGAGTCGAGCATTGAAAGAAAATCCTCGTCGTCGCTCGCCGCTTCACTGCTTATTTTGCGAATCGAGTCGAGAATGCTTTCTCCCTTTTCGAGAATGATGGTTCTTTCGGATAGAAAGTCCTGCTCGCTGTCACGCGCATCGGAGAAAACCTTTTCATCGGGCTTCTGAAGATTGTCATCGATGCTGTCCGGGATCGGAGCCTCAGCACTTCCCGAGCCGCCCGAAACCGTATCGCCGTCCTCGTTTACGGGGGTGAAGGGATCCTCGGAGCCGGAAAGAAGCTCGCTTCGGCCGGTAAGATCCTTTCGTATTCTCTCCATTACCTCGCCGGAGAGCTTTTCGGCGATAGCATCGTCATTATTTTCAATTCTGATCTCGGGAACGATCTTCTCGATTCCCGCAATGTGATCGCGATAAGCCTCAAAGAGCGCCGCCTTGAAGGAAGCGGTCTCTCTCTGCGCATCGCGCAGACGCTCGTTTTCCTTTACAACGTTTGCCTGAAGCTCCGCTATCATACGGTCGCAGCTGTTCTTTGCCGAACGCATGATAACATCTGCACGCTCATTAGCTTCGTTAATTATCTGAGTGCTCGCCTTCTGGGCATTGACGAGAGTCGATTTGATTGACTCCTCCTCAGCCTTGAGAGCATCAAGCTGTGCTTCAACGATGCGAAGCTTCTTTTCGAGCTCGTCATTAAGACGGTAAAGCTCGGTATACTTTTCAATTATAAATTCTATATGCTCGTCGACCTCTACGGTGCTGTAACCGCGGAGCGACTTGGAAAATTCGGTGTTTTTGAGTTCGTGTGGTGCAAGCATCGGTATTTGCGCCGAAAACGGCATCCTTTCTTCCGCAGCTAATGCCCCTGCGGAAAGGCATTAAATTACTCACCCCAGAATAGGAATGAGAAGTAAGTTTAGCAAAATTATCAAAACGTAGGCGACGGTGACGGAAATGTCAAGCGGACCGCTGTTATCGATCTTCAGAAGAACAAGGATCTTTTCGCTTAAAATTATCAACGGCTCGGTAATGAATGCTGCGAAGCCTGAAATCAGCCCCTCGCCCTTCGGATCGATCATGGGAAACAGCATTCGGATAAGGAGTGCAACCGCAAGAATATTGCAGCATAGATCGATCGCTTTCGCTATTATTAAAACAACGTATGGCAAGATAAGACCGTCCTCTCACGTTTATAGGAAATGCCCATACAAAGCAAAACAAACGGTACGGCAGGGAAAGCTCCGAGCAGTCCGTTTCAGCATGAAGAATGCGGGTAAAAGCGTACTGATAGGTACGTAGAAAAAGCCCGATCAGACCTGTCAAGCCGTCATTGCAGTATGGTAAAAAAAGCACCAACACCGGATTGCCCGTATAGGACAACCCGGCTTGAGCGTTTTATTAATAAATGTCGTTATCGTCGGTCTTGCGGGCTTCCTGAAGCTGCTCACCGGAGATATCAACGTTCTCGGGAACGATGATAAAGGTATTGACCGCAACTCTCTGAATGTAGCCGCCGATGGAATAAGCAACACCGGAGAGGAAGTCGATAAGGCGTCTTGCAGACTCCTTATTGGTGGATTCGAGGTTAAGTACTACTGTGCGGTTGCTGAGAAGATGGTCGGCGATCTTCTGAGCGGTCTGGCTGTCATACTTGTCGGGCTTGACTACCTTCATCTCAAGTGCGCCGGAGTTAAGTCCCATTCCGCGGTTTGCCTTGGGAGCGGGAGCGCTCTGTGCTGTCTGCGTGTATTCGGGCTCGTACGCGTCCTCGCCGAAGCCGTCGTCCTCGCCGCCGTAATCAACGAACTCGTCATCGTTGTCGTAAGTATCACCCTTGAATAAATTCTTTGCCTTGTCAAAAAGACCCATTTTGTACCTCCAAATATATGAAATGATATTTTCCTAATTTATCGGTGAAAACAATAATTCACCATACATAAAATAATTATAACACACTTTTTTCCTTAAAGCAACCGTTTTTTCAAAAACCTTGACGAATTTTTTTGCCTTTTTTTGTGCAAAACGGCGTAAAAAACGCGGAATATTTATCAAGTATAATTTCTTGCTCCGAATATTGCGCTTCCGGGACGGACAAGTGTTGATCCGTATTTTACTGCAAGTGAATAATTATCGGACATTCCCATGCTGAGTATCGGCTTGTCGGAGAGAAGCCCATTGCCCGAAAGGTCATCAAAAAGCGCCTTGGTTCTTTTGAAGAAAGGAATATAATCCTCGGTATTTTCACAGTGCGGACCGATGACCATTATTCCTCTGATCCTTATTCCGGGAAGATCCGAAACGATTCTTATAAAGCTTTCCGCTTCATTTTCGTCAATACCGCCCTTTGCCTCCTCATTTCCGATGTTTATTTCGCAAAGGCAGTCGGTAACGATACCGATCTTTACTGATCTCTTTGAAATTTCCTCGGCGAGCTTGACGCTGTCAAGAGAATGGATAAGGCATACCTTTCCGACTATGTATTTTACCTTGTTTGCCTGAAGCGTTCCGATAAAGTGGAGCTTGACCTTATCCTTTTCAAGATAATCATATTTTGAAAGCAGCTCTTGAACTCGGTTTTCACCGATATCGGTAAGACCGCACTCGGTGATCGCATAATTTATCACCTCGACAGGTACGGTTTTGGTCGCAGCCATAAGAACGGCACTGTCTCCGATATCGGCACGTATTTTGCCGATATTTGCCTTTACGCTTGCCGCGACGCTTTCGGGTATATTATTCAATGATCTTTCCGTCATACAGATCCTTGCCTTTCGTAACTATGAAGTCGTTTTTCGCAATATATGACGAATCGTCGGCGGACTTGTCCGAAGAAATGATGTATCCGTCGTATTCGTAAAGCGGATCGACTTTCTTGAAAACGATCTTTGAGCCCTTGAGAACGTATACGCCCGCCTGGCCGTTGACGACGCGAAGCGCTGATATCGGAATACGGCAGCCCGTATAGTATTCTCTTACGATCTGCACAGTCTGATGACGCAGATAATTGAAGCTTGAAGGAAGCGTTCCCGTCTCGAAAACGAGGACGGCGGTATCTGAGCCCGCCTCGGAAAGAATGCGGTAAAGCTTCATCGTTATGGTCGTGTCGTTATTGTAGGGGAATTTTATGCTGTAATTTTTACCGGTCTCGTAGTTGTGAAGCTCGGATACGTCGACCTCGCAGGCAACGTACCAAAGATAGTCGGTCACTATCTTGCCGACGGGATATCCGTTTTCGTTTACGCTTAGGTCTTCGGCAGGGCGCGATGCAAGGTCGAGATATTCTCTGTATGACATCGTAGCAATATTCTCGGACGAAAGAATATTTTCATAGCCGTCAAGCGTCGAATAGAAATATCCGCCGCTCGATGCCTTAACGGTGCTTTCGCTCTGCGGCAGTGAAGCTGAAAGAAGCTTCTTTTCAGCCTTCAATTCCTCAATGTGCTTGTTGTAATTAAGGACGCTTTTTGTGATTATTCTTCTTCTGTTAAGCTGAATGAGAAGATCGTCGGATAGGGTGTGAGCGCCGGAAATATTGCCTTCATCGATGGAATCGAGAAGCTTGTAAATGTTCTTTCTGATAAGAGCGTCGGTGCTCGCGGTGTCGGTGCGCTTTTCGGCGTCCGACATATTACTGCGCTCGAGCAGACGGATGGCAAGGTCGACCTCCATTATCCTTTGTCTGATCTCGGACGAGCCGTTCTGCGGATATACCTCGGCAACGGCTGACTTGATCGCAACCTTTTCACCGTCGGTAAAAAGATAGCTGATATCGCCGTTTATCGGAGAATAAAGAACCTTCTCCTTGCGCAAAAGCGTAACGCCCGTTGTGTAGGTCGATTCAACAGTAACGAGTGACGCAGGAGTTGTAGCGATCTCGGATCGGAAGCCGCCTGCAAGGTGATAAATGATGTATGCGATCAGAATAAGACAGAGAACTGCCGAGAGCATATATTTGACTACGTTTTTTAAATATTTGACGTCCACGGCGTCTCTCCTTTCGTCTGCAATACGGTCAACCTAATCAGTATAGCATAAACCGACCGTCAGTTTAAGTGCTTTTTCGCAATATTTACAATATTTTCAAAAATTGCATCTGTGCTCTCTTCATCGGGATATGACCAGATAATGCGCGGATCGCGTCTGAACCAGGTGAGCTGGCGCTTTGCATAGTTGCGCGTGTTCTTTTTAAGAAGCTCGACGGCATCGTCATACGAAAGCTCTCCTTTGATATAGCAAAGAAGCTCCTTGTAGCCGATAGCCTGCGAAGCAGTCTTGCCAAGTCGGGATGCAACGGCTCTTACTTCGGCTTCAAGACCGTCGTTCATCATTATGTTAACACGTCGGTTTATCCTATCGTAAAGCGTGTCTCTGCTTTTGTAATCAAGCCCGAAGACGAGCGCATCATAAGGCGAATCCGCTTCAAGGGAAAGCCTATCCCATTCGGTTTTGGTCTTGCCCGTTCCGTGATATATCTCAAGAGCGCGAATAACTCTTTTTGTATTATTTTTATGCGTCAATGCCGCCGCTTCGGGATCTATCCTCAAAAGCTCCTCCCAGTTTTCCTCGGGCGAACGCTTTTCGAGAGATTCTCTTATTCCATCGGGAACAGTAGGGGAAAGATCGCCGCCGCGGAGAACCGAGGAAAGATAAAGCCCCGTACCGCCGCAGAATATCGGCGTCTTACCTCTGCCCGCAATATCCTTTATCGCCGCTTCGGCAAGTGCCTTGTAATCGGCGCAGGAAAACTCGTGCTCGGGCGAGCAAACGTCAAACATATGATGCGGTATACCGCGTCTTTCTTCCACGGGCGGCTTCGCGGTGCCGATATTCATGTCGGTATATATCTGCATCGAATCGCAGGATATTATCTCGCCGTCAAGTGCCTCGGCAAGTCGCAGGGAAAGGTCTGTCTTTCCCGATGCGGTAGGACCGACAACGGCTAAAATTTTGATCTTGTTGTCCAAATCATTTCCTTACTTCATAAGCGAGTCAACTGCCTCAAGCGACCTTTTTACAAGCTCGCGGGGTGACAGATAGCGCTTATAATATTCGTGGTTTTTCTTTTTCATTTCGTAAAGCTTATCGGGAGATGAAGCAAGGGCGTCAACTGCCGAAAGGCACATATCTATGCTTGAAAATTCAAGGTAGTTTTCGCCTGCACAAAAGTCGCCCGTTACCGTATAATTGAACGGCTCACTCACTATAGCCTTTGATGCCGCAACATATTCTGCGGTCTTCCAGCCGATACTTCCGTGAAGCCCTGTCGATGCGATGCAAATATCGCTTTTCTTCATAAGCTCCAGGTAATTTTTACGCTTCGTGTATCTTTCATCAACGATGAGATCGGGGGCAAGCTCGCGCGAAAGCGGAGAATCGTTAAGCCCCGCGACGATGTCGTCGCCGTATCTGTCGCGCAAGGCGCGAATGAGTGCGATGCGCTCTGCGTTTATCCTCTTTCTCTCTTCAATGTAATTCTCGTGAACGCATTCCTTAGGATCCCAAAGCCGCGTCAGAAAGAGGATTTTTATATCCTTGTCCTTGTATTTCGGCTCGCATTCGAAGCTTTCCTTCGTGAAGGAATCGAAGCTTTCACGCTTAAGTAACAGCTTGATAAATCTCTTGACCGCTCCGTCGTTTAAAGGGTTTTTCCGATAAGTCAAATGGTAATTGAATCCGAGAGGGAGCATCTTGCTTTTGAGGGAGCCGAACTGCTCATTTTGGCTTTCCGAAAAGCTGCGCTTGAAGTAGAAATCGCAGTTTTCAAGCAGATCCTTTATCATGGATGGGCCGATATATCCGTCCATAAGATCGTATATTATGACCTTGCCCTTATATAAAACGCGAACGATCGACATATCGGTATAGGTGCGCTGTGCTTCCTCGGAGCGATCTTCGAAAACGACCTTGTATTTGCCGCTTACGGCAAGCTCGTGAAAGCCGCAAAGTATCTGGCTTATATGAGGAATGTGGCAGTATAGCTGCACCCTGATTGTATCCATATCGCAGTCCTTTCTATCCGAACACTTCGCAAGCCGCTATCAGCGAAAAGCGATCGAAATCGATCCCGTCCCTTCCGTAAGCGTCGAAAAATATATCCTTGTACTTATCTGTTTTGAGATTGAACTGAAGCGTCCAAGCGCCCCAGAAAAGGTCGATATGACGGTCGCCCGTTCCTCCGTTACCAACGTCGATAAATCCGGAAAAAACGTCGCCGTCAAATATAATATTAGGCAGGCAATAGTCACCGTGAAGCAGCGTGTCACACTCTAATTCATGTCCCCTGTTTTCAATGACGCTCCAAGCTTCCTCGGGTGAAGCGTAGCCCCAATTATCGGGGAAAAGCGTATCGTCATACCGCTTGGTTTTGTAGCCGTATTTCGCGCTCTCAAGATAGCTTCTCGTCCTGTTCACGGGGCAGGATACTGTCGGCAGAGAATGAAGCATTTTAAGCGTCGTGCCAAGCTTTTCAGCAAGAAATTCGGGGCGTGACAAGTAGCTTTCGTGAGTAAGATCCTCGCCCTTGACCTCGTTTGTCAAAAGCCAGTCGTGCTCACCTGACAAGTAAGATAAAACCCGTGCTCCGAGCCCGATCGATCCAAAATAGTCGGTCATAACTGCCTCGGCTTCAAGCGAGCCGAGAGGGGCTTTTTTGAGAAACAGATGCTTGTCCGCAATATAGTAAACACGCGCCTCGGGTGAGCAGCTGCTGTCAAAAATCTTTCCCGTAAGAAGCGAGTGAAATTCTGAGGGGAAATCATTAATATCTTGCGAAATAAGAGTTTTTTTCATAGTTGAACCTGCTAATGAGAAATGAATAATGAATGGTGAATAATGAATAATGAATAATTTCGGTTGATTTTCGCTGCGGCGAAAATCTTCAATAATTTTTCATTGTTCATCAGCGAAGCGACTTCATTTTTCATTATTCACTATCTTTTATTCTATCAGCATCGCGTCGCCGAACGAGAAAAATCTGTATCCTTTTTCGATAGCTTCATTGTACGTTTCAAGCATCATTTCCCGTGAAGTAAGAGCCGACACAAGCATAAGAAGAGTGCTTTCGGGAAGATGAAAATTCGTAATCAGCGCATCCGTCACCTTGAAGCGGTAGCCGGGGTAAATGAATATGCCCGTATCGTCGGTTATCGGATGAACGACGCCATTATCGTCCGACGCGCTTTCAAGGACGCGGCAGGAGGTTGTTCCGACAGCGAAAAGACGTCCGCGGCGGTTGTTTATAATGTCAGCCGATTCCTTTGAGACGGAGATAAATTCCGCGTGCATCTCGTGATCGGTGATCTTATCTTCTTTAACGGGACGGAAGGTGCCGAGACCGACGTGAAGCATAACGGGGGCGATCTGAACTCCCTTCGCCTTGATCCTTTCAAGAAGCTCGGAGGTGAAGTGAAGACCCGCAGTAGGAGCGGCGGCAGAGCCCTCGTCCTTTGCGTATACCGTCTGATAACGGCTCTTGTCCTTCAGCTTTTCGGTAATGTAGGGAGGAAGCGGCATATTTCCGACCTTGTCGAGGACCGAGAAGATATTGTCGCCCTCATATTCGAATTTAATAAGTCGGTTTCCGCCCTCAACAGTCTCAAGTACCTCGGCACGAAGAATGCCGCCGCCGAATATAATTTTAGTACCCGGCTTGCATCTTCTTCCGGGACGAACGAGCGTTTCCCAGGTATCAAGTCCGCGCGAGCGCAGAAGAACCACCTCAATTTCAATTCCGCTGTCTTCCTTGATTCCGTAAAGTCGCGCGGGAATTACCTTGCTGTCGTTTATGACGAGAACGTCGCCTTCGTTAAGATAATCGATTATATCGGAAAAGACCTTGTGCTCGCGCTTACCGCTTTCCTTGTGAAGAACGAGCAGGCGCGACGAATCGCGCGGCTCGGCGGGAGTCTGAGCTATAAGCTCTGTCGGAAGATCGTAGAAAAAATCGCTCTTTTTGAGATTGGTATGGGATAGAATATTTTTTATCATAGTCAAAATTCTTTCAAACAGGTATTATCCATTCAATTATATAACAGATACGCCGAAATTTCAACTGTTTTCGGGAAATAAATATTAAAGGAGAAATATTGTGAAAAAACCGCTCTTCAAGGGTGCGGCTACCGCACTTGTAACGCCGTTTAAAGACGGCAAAATAGATATTGAAGCGTTAAAAAAGCTGACTGAATTTCAGATAAGCGAGGGAATCGACGCGCTCGTCGTCTGCGGAACGACGGGCGAATCACCGACGCTGAGCAAAAAAGAAAAGATAGAAATAACTGCAACCGTTGCCGAGGCGTCAAACGGCAGAGTGCCGATAATAGCGGGAACTACCTGTAACGATACTGCATCGTCGGTCGAGCTTTCAAAGGAAGCTGTCCGGGAGGGAGCCGACGGGATACTTGCCGTCACACCGTATTATAACCGTCCGGGTGCTTCGGGACTTTTGCGCCATTTTCTCAGTATAGCTGAGGGTGCAGGTATGCCGACGATCCTGTATAACATACCGTCACGCACGGGAACCGATATACCCGAAAGCGTTTACGACGGCTTTGCATCACACCCGATGGCGGCAGGGGTCAAGGAAGCGTCGGGAAGCATATCGAAATGCGCCTATATTGCAAGCAAATACGGCGAAGATCTGCCGCTTTACAGCGGTAATGACGATATGACGCTCCCCGTCATTTCCATCGGCGGATACGGTGTAATATCGGTGGTGTCAAATATGTTCCCGCGTCAGATGTCAGAGCTTTGCAAGCTCTATGAAACTGATAGGGAAGAGTGCAAAAAGCTCTATCACCGCTTCATTCCGCTTATGCGCTC
Source organism: Eubacteriales bacterium (assembly GCA_045540115.1). Lineage (GTDB taxonomy): Bacteria > Bacillota > Clostridia > Oscillospirales > CAG-272 > Colimorpha_A. Next base: position 17,861 of record JAZQGR010000041.1, on the reverse strand, counting down.
GCTCTTTACCGAGACCAACCCAATGCCGATAAAAAGCGGAATGGAAAAGCTCGGCCTTTGTCGACATGAGCTTCGCCTGCCACTCACACGCGCAAGCGCAAAATGCGAGGAAACGTTGTTCGCGGAAATTGATAAATTTATTGGATGAAACGGACTGCGAACAACGCAGCGAAGCATTGGGGGGTTGTTATACCTTCTCCAGCGGGAGAAGGTGTCAACCAAAGGTTGACGGATGAGGTGTTTCGTAAGTAATGCAACCGATTTGATATAATCAAATCTTAATCGTTCAATACACCTCATCCGTCGGCTTTGCCGACACCTTCCCCTGAGGGGAAGGCAAGACAACGTGGCAAAGCTTCCTTCAATCGAAAGGGGATTCCAAAGGGGAAAACGTTTGAAAATTTGCGAAGGCTAATTTTCATCGGTTTGCCCCTTGGCGTGTTTCTTTGCGAGCGTTTCTTTGCACGGGCAAAGAAATGCGGTAAATCTCCTTGACAACCTTTCTTTTTTGTTATATAATAATATGAAATTATGAAACAATCTGCGAAAAGGAAGGAAATACTATGGCACAGGACAAAAAGCTCGTCGAAGCTATCACTTCAATGGACGAAGACTTCGCACAGTGGTACACAGACGTTGTAAAAAAAGCAGATCTTATAGATTATTCAAGTGTAAAGGGTTGTATGATATACCGTCCCTACGGCTATGCAATCTGGGAGAACATACAGAAGATACTCGATACCCGCTTCAAGGAAACCGGACACGAGAACGTTTATATGCCTATGTTCATTCCCGAAACGCTTCTCAATAAGGAAAAGGATCACGTTGAGGGATTTGCCCCCGAGGTTGCGTGGGTAACTCTCGGCGGAAGCGAAAAGCTTGCCGAAAAGCTCTGCGTCCGTCCGACGTCGGAAACTCTTTTCTGCGAGCATTACGCAAACGTTATCAAGTCTTACCGCGACCTTCCGAAGCTCTATAATCAGTGGTGCTCGGTCGTAAGATGGGAAAAGAATACACGTCCGTTCCTCCGTACAAGAGAGTTCCTCTGGCAGGAAGGACATACGATGCACGCAACGGCTGAAGAGGCTAAAGAAGAAACGCTACGCATGCTCAATATCTACGCCGATTTCTGCGAGCACGATCTCGCAATGCCTGTTATAAAGGGACCGAAGACCGAAAGCGATAAGTTCGCAGGCGCAGAGGCAACCTATGCTATCGAGGCGCTTATGCACGACGGCAAGGCACTTCAGGCAGGAACTTCTCACTATTTCGGAGACGGTTTTGCTAAGGCGTTCGATATCCAATATACCGATAAAAATAACCAGCTTCAGTATCCTCATCAGACCTCATGGGGTGTTACTACCCGTCTTATCGGAGCTATCATAATGACTCACGGCGATAATAACGGTCTCGTTCTCCCTCCCGCAGTTGCACCGATACAGGTCGTCATCATTCCCGTTGCGCAGCATAAGGAAGGCGTCCTTGAAAAGGCAAACGAACTCAAGGATCGCTTAACAAAGGCAGGCTTCAGAGTAAAGCTTGACGATAGCGATAACTCCGCAGGCTGGAAGTATTCAGAATACGAAATGAAGGGAGTGCCGGTTCGTCTTGAGATCGGTCCCCGCGACATTGAGGGCAACCAGTGTGTACTCGTTGCTCGTCACGACAGAAGTAAAGACTTCGTATCGCTCGATAACCTCGAAACAGAGGTTGCAAACAAGCTCGAGGCTGTAAGAGCAGGCATCTATGCAAAGGCGCTCGAAAACAGAGCAAGCAAGATGACCGAGTGTGAAAACACCGACGAGATTGTTAAAACCCTGAATGAGAAGGGCGACGGCTTTATCTCGGCTCTCTGGTGTGAAAGCGAGGAGTGCGAGGACAAGGTCAAGGAACTGACGGGCGTCGGCTCGCGTTGCATACCCTTCGATATGCAGGGGAAGGAAGGCAAGTGCGTCTGCTGCGGTAAGCCGGCAAAGACGACTGTACTCTGGGCAAAAGCATATTAAAAAAACGAAAACCGCTGCTCCGTCAGCGGTTTTTGTCAAAAGGAGAGAACAAAATGACCGACAAGAAAAACGCAAAAAAATACTTTATATTTGGCGCTATAGCGTTTGTTCTGTTTGTAATTCTTACGTTGCTCGTTAAGACGGTTGGCGTAAAAGCAATAGGTCCGAATGACAGCGAAATAGGTCTTTCGGAAATTAATTCTTATTTCCATAAGCTGATCGGAGTTAATATGGGTCTATATGATATGACCGAGATCCTCGGATACATCCCTATCGCGGTCGCGGTTTATTTCGCGGGAGTTGGCTTCGGACAGCTTTTGAAAAGGAAGAGCTTGAAGGCGGTAGACAGTAATATTATAGTTCTCGGTGTGCTTTTCGTTGTCCTTGCCTGTATCTACGTGTTTTTTGAGATCGTTATTGTAAACTACCGTCCGATAATTATGGAAAACGAGCTCGAAGCGTCATTCCCGTCATCACATACGATGCTGTCCGTTACCGTACTCGGCGCGGTGCTGATCCACCTTCGTTCGAGAACGAAAAATACGGCAGTGCGCGTGGTCGGCACTTCTCTTGGCGTAATATTGATCCTTGCAACAGTCATCGGACGCCTCCTTTCGGGCGTACATTGGTTTACCGATATAATCGCGGGAATCCTTATCAGCGTTTCTCTGCTGCTCTTTTACGTTGGAACATGTAAGATTTTTGACAAAAATGCATAACTAAATAAAAATTAAAAAAAGCCGCATTAACGTGCGGCTTTTTGCCTTTATATCGTATTGACATCGCACTTTATTAATGTTAAACTTTACGCAAAAGGGAAACCGTAACTGTTAGTTGGAGAAGCATATATGTCAAATCTTATAACCTTTATTACAGATTCACAAACAAAGATTTTTCACGACTCCGAGATAATGCAGAGCATTGAGCGCGCGAGCGTTCTGTCGAACGAGCCGTATTCTTTTACCTATGCCTATAAGGCAAAATGCGGTGACTGTTTTCCTGTAAGTGTCTCGGTAAAGAGCGATGGACTGACCTTTTCCGTATACAGAGTCGACTCGGTGCCGATAATACACCCGTATCAAAAGCGTCCCGACGACGGTCTTGCATCTGAGCCGAAGGACGTTGAGTGGCTGAGCGAGGTCGCAAGCGAGGGAAGGGGAGTTGATCTTTACCCCGACGTTTTGCTTCCGAGAAGCGCGTCCCCGAAGATCGCTTATATTCCGACCGATCCTTCTTGCCCGTATTACGAGGAAAACGAGCCTCACCGTCTCGACGCGAACGATACTTCCTTTTCGTCACTCATAATAACGGTAAACGAAGAGAGAAAAACGATCCCGTCAGGAGATTATGAAATAAAAGTGACCGCAACTTCGCTACTGACCGGGAAAATACTCTCGGAGGATAGCTTCACACTTACGGTCATCGGAGCCGTTCTTCCCAAAATCGACTTCAAGTATACGAATTGGTTTCATTACGACTGTGTCGCTGACCTTCATAACGTAAAGCTTTTCAGCGACGAATACTTTAAGCTTCTCGAAAGCTATTTCAAGAACGCCGCTGATTACGGAATGAATCTTCTTCTCATTCCAACATTTACGCCTCCGCTCGATACGCCCATCGGACAGTATCGCAAAAAGGCACAGCTTGTCGGCATAACGAAAAATGAAAGCGGTTATGTGTTTGATTTCTCCGAGCTTGCCCGTCTGATAAAGCTTGCTGTCGATTCGGGAATCGAGTACTTCGAGCATCCGCACCTCTTCACGCAATGGGGTGCAAAGCACGCTCCTGCGATCTACGCGACCGTGAACGGTGACGAGAAGCGTATTTTCGGCTGGGATACAGATGCTTCGTCGGAGGAATACAGAGAGTTTCTTGAATGCTATCTTTCCGCGTTCAGAAGCTTTACGGAAGAAATTGGAATTTCCAATAAGGTGTTTTACCATATTTCCGACGAGCCGGATCTGACGAATATTGAAAGCTACCGATCCGCCAAGGAAACGGTCGCTCCGCTTCTTTGCGGTGCCGAAAGCGGCGATGCGCTTTCGCGTATTGAGTTTTACGAAAACGGAATGGTCGATACCCCTATAGTCTGTATCGATGCCATTGAGGATTTTTACGGCAAATGTAAGAACTTGTGGGCATATTACACGGGCGGATATTACGAGGGACAAAGCACGGAAAAATGCACGAACCGCCTGATAACTACAAAGCCGTACCGTGCTCGCATTTTCGGACTTCAGGCATTTAAATATAATCTGACCGGCTTCCTTCATTGGGGTTTCAATTACTATTATTACAGAATGTCACGCGGATATTTTAACCCACTTATTAACCCCTGTGGTTATCAGCAGAGACCCGGTGCATCATTTGTCGTTTACCCCGGCTCGGACGGTGCTCTCGGCTCGCTTCGTGAGGTGTATATGCGAGAAGCGATAATGGATCTGCGCGCACTTAAACTACTTGAAAGCTTGACGGATTACGACTACGTTATCTCGCTTGCGGAAAAGCATTTCGGTCAAGAGCTCACTTGCTTCACTATCCCCGATTCACCCGAGCAAATGACTTCCTTCCGCGAGACGGTCAATCGCGAGATAGAGAAGCATCTATGAAATAATAAAAAAGCAGCGGTTCGCAGGATCACTGCTTTTTTTGTTCAAAAATTTTCAACAATTATTGACATTATTCTCATATTAGTGTATATTTATAATATGTTGTTTCGCAACATAATTAAATTTAACAGCTCTATGAGCTAAGGAGGAAACCAATGAAGAAATTCGCAAAGCTTTTGGGATACGATCCCGAAAATAAGCAAACGAATGTCAGAACTGAGCTGATTGCAGGTATCGTTACGTTCCTTGCAATGTCGTACATTCTGACAGTCAACCCCAACCAGATCTTCGGTAGCACAGCAAGCCCCTACTGGTCATCGGCATTTATTGCAACCGCACTCGGTGCGATCATCGGAACTCTTCTCATGGCGTTTCTTGCCAAGATGCCTCTTGCACAGGCTTCTGGCATGGGACTTAACTCCATGGCAGGCGGTCTCATAGGAGGATGGGCAGGATATGCTGCAAAGTTCACCCCCGGTCAGGCATTCTTCCTTGTTCTTATTTCCGGTATTCTTTTCCTCCTTCTTTCCCTTATCAAGATCAAGGGAAAGACCTTCCGCGAGCTCGCTTTTGACGGAATGCCTGTTCCCGTAAGAAGCGCTATCTCGGTCGGTATCGGTCTCTTCATCGCATATATCGGTTTCCAGAACGCAGGTATAATCGTTGCAAGTCCATTTACTCAGGTAGAGCTTGTAAACTTCACGAGCTGGGAAGCATCCAAAGCGGCTCTTGTAGCACTTATTGGACTTTTCATTATTGCTATCCTCGATAAGCTCATGGTCAAGGGCTCGGTAATTATCGGTATACTCGGCGCGACCTTGATCGGCATTCCCTTCGGAGTTACCGACCTTGATATAATCAAGGGCAATGTTCCCGGCATCTCCTGGAAATTCTGGGAGAACTTTGAAAACTTCTTCGCGGGCGAAAACACCGTATTCGGTTCCTTCACAAGCGTATTCAAGGAAGGCGTTATCCCCGAAGGAATTTCGGTATTCACCATTGTAATGATAGTTATTACCATGTGTATGATCGATATGTTCGACACAATGGGAACCATCGTCGGCTGCTGCGGCGGTAACAGAATCCTTTCCGACGAAAATAACAAACCTCGTAACTACGGAAAGATTATGATGTCAGACGCCGTTGCAACTTGTGCAGGTGCGATGGTCGGTACCTCTACCGTTACGACTTTCGTTGAGTCGGGCTCCGGCGTATCGGCGGGCGGTAGAACCGGTCTTACCGCTCTTTCGACGGCTTGCATGTTCTTTGTTGCAATGTTTGCGCTTCCGCTTTTTGCAGTAGTTCCTTCAGCAGCTGCCGCGTCTGCGCTTATCTACGTCGGCGTGCTTATGATGAAGAACAACGCTAAGACTATCGATTTCAGCAATGCGATCGGTGCGACGTCGGCATTTCTTACCATCTCGGTAATGGTTCTTTCCTACTCCATCACCAAGGGTATCGGTGTAGGTCTCGTTTCTTACACCCTTATGTCAATTATATCCTATGTTATCGAGCTCATCAAGAGCGCGGTAAAGAAAACGGAGAAGCCCAAGAGAGAGTTCTCGGTCGTTGCTATCATAGTAACGCTTCTCTTCCTTGTTTACTTCTTCGTTCCCGCAGCGTAATAAACGTTAAAAACGGACCCGTTTACGGGTCCGTTATTTGTAATTCGCATTTTCTTAGAATGTACAAAATGAGTGCTTGATTTTGTGAAAAATGCCGAAATTTAACAGTTGCATTCTTAAAAGCATTGACATTTTACCATAAATATGCTAAAATGTATCGGTGGGTAAGAATAGCTCACCGCGATATTTTTGGTATATGCCTGCAATATGGGCAGGTGTTTCTACGAACCACCGATAATGGTCGACTACCGATTTTGGGTAGTCGGCTATTTTTAATGTTTTTGGGGGATAATAAAAATGATATATCTTGAAATCTTCGGTTATATTGGGACAGCACTCGTTCTACTCTCAATGATGATGACGAAGCTGTCTATGCTTCGCATTTTTAATATTTGCGGTTCGATCATCAGCGCGTTCTATTCGTATTTTTCGGATGCGATGCCTGTTGTCATTCTTAACGTCGGACTGATCGCAATAAACCTGACACAGCTGATAATTGAGAAAAGACGAAAAAAGCACAGTGAGGATATTGAAGGATGACCCCCGCGTACCGACTTAATATTGGGGAAGAGTCCTACATATATATATTGTATATTCCCGATGAGAAGCACTCGGGCTTCGATTCGGAACCTGAAATCACATACGATAGGAGAATTTATTATGAAGCTATATATTGACGAACGTGAAGTAAACGCTCTGCCCGATGAGTCGTTGCTCGATATTGTGAAAAGACTCGGGCTGATGAACGGTAAACTGTCAAACGATCCGATCGCTGCAAAAATAGCGGGCGAGGTATTTACCTTGAATTACGTTCCGCAACGAAGCAAGGATGTAGGACAGATAGGTGAAACGAAGCGTAAGGCGATCGAGGCGTCGGGCGGAAAAATTAAGCTGCTCCGTTACACAGATCCTGCGGGTTACGACGTGTATTTCCGTACTGCGCAGTTCGTTATTTTCCTTGCGCTTCGCCAGCTTTGGCCGAAAGCAAAGGCAAGAATGCACTGTACGGTTGGTGACGGACTGTATATCGAGATACTGAACGCGCCCGAATTTGATGCCGATGTGCTTGAAAAGAGAGTTCACGAAATAGTTGATATGGATATTCCGCTTCGTCGCCGTCGTATAAATACGGCGGATGCTATCAGGCGCTATGCGGAGGAAGGCCAGGACGATAAAGCCCGTCTCTTCTCTTACCGTCCCATCCCGACTCTTGACGTATATGAATATGAGGACTTTTCGGACTATTATTACGGCGAAATGGCGCCCTCGACGGGCTTTTTGCGCGTATGGGATATAATTCCCGCGCCCGATGGCTTCGTCTTTATTTTCCCGGGCAGAAAGAGCGCAGACGAGGTTGCGGAATACCGCGAAATGCCGAACTCCTTCAATGTCTATATCGAGGGAAAAAAATGGGGCGAGCTTATGGAATGTGAAACCGTCGCAGACCTGAACGAGCTCGTCGATTCGGGAAGGATCAGAGAGCTTATAAGAGTAAACGAAGCACTTCATGAAAAGCGCTTTTCGACAATTGCGGATATGATATGTACACGTGGAAGTAAAGCGGTAATGCTCGCAGGCCCTTCCTCGTCGGGAAAGACGACGTCGGCAAACCGACTTGCAACGCAGCTTCGCGTACACGGCAGAAAGCCGATACTCATGAGCCTCGACGACTATTATATCGACCGCGATAAGATACCCGCAGGACCAAACGGCGAGGTCGATCTTGAGCACATCAATACCATCGACACAAAGCTCTTCGGCGAGCACCTTTCTGCGCTTTTGAAGGGCGATAAGGTGGAGATACCGACTTTCAACTTCAAAACGGGAAAAAGAGAATTTAACGGTCATTTTATGAAGCTTGGAGAAACATCGGTGATAATTGTTGAGGGGCTTCACGCGCTTAACCCCGCAATGCTCCCCGACGGACTTCCCGAGGAGGCGGTGTTCAAGCTCTTCGTTTGTCCGTTTTTGCCACTTAATCTTGACGATCATAACAGAATCGCAAGCAGCTATTTGCGTCTGCTCCGCAGAATAGTCCGCGATTACGAAACGCGCGGCTCATCGGTCAGTAACACTCTTTCTATGTGGCAGTCGGTACGCCGCGGGGAAGAGAAGTGGATATTCCCGTTTCAGGAAAAGGCGGATATCATATTCAACAGCTCGACTCTTTATGAGCTCGCGGTTCTCTGCAAGCACATTTTCCCGCTTCTTCTTGCGATAGGTCCCGAGGACGAATATTACGACGAGGTGAGATCGATAGTAAAGGTGTTGAATTTCGTTCATCCCGCAGACGTAGATGACGAAATTCCTCCGACGAGCCTTGTTCGTGAGTTTATTGGTGGCAATGCTTTTTACAGAAAAGAAGTCAAAACTGTAAAAAATGACGAAAAATGATATTTTTATTAAAAAACTGTTGATTATTGTGTAATAGTTGTGCTATAATACACTGGTGTACTAATGGGATAACTATGCCCAAATTTAAAGAGAGGGTGAAACGGTATGCTTGACCTTCAAAAAGCGGGTATGTTCAAGCGAATTTCGGCAGGCATATTCGATTTCATAATACTCGTAACGCTTGCAGTTGCTCTGATGTGGGGTGGCTCGGCGATGCTCAATTACGGCAAATATTCCGATCAGCTGAAGGAGCGTCAGAAATTCTACTCCGAAAAATACGGAGTCGATTTCGGCATTTCCGCAAAGGAATACGAAAAGCTGACCGACGAGGAAAAGGAAACCTACGAGACTGCATCGAAAGAATACGGTGAGGATAAGGAAGCAAGATATGCATATCAGATGATGTTTAACCTCATCCTGATAATCATAACGTTCTCTCTGCTTATTTCACACCTGATACTCGAGTTTGCAGTCCCGCTCCTCTTCAGAAACGGGCAGACGCTCGGCAAAAAGGTGTTCGGCGTCGCCGTAATGCGCAGAGACGGTATAAGAGTAAACGGCGTTCTGATGTTCGCACGAACCGTGCTCGGTAAATTTACTGTCGGAACGATGATTCCAATACTTCTTGTTATTATGATGTACTTCGGAATGATAGGCTTCGAGGGCATCGTTATCGTAGGCGTGATCCTGTTTATCCAGATCATAATGCTGTTTGCTACAAAGGATCGCACAATGCTTCATGATAAGCTCGCTCAGACTGTGACTGTCGATATGGCGAGCCAGATGATATTCGACACGACTGACGAGCTTGTTGCTTATAAAAACAAGCTTCAGGCGGAAAATGCGGATAAATCCGCGTATTAAAACAGTTCAAAAAAATAAGAATATATAAAAGAAGAAAGGCGAAACGGTATGAAAATTGTTTTGCAAAATCTGACCAAGATCTTCCCTAGCAGAAACAAGAAGGTCAAGGACGAGGTAGTTGCTGTAAGCGACTTCACATTTGAGATCCCCGACGGAAAGCTTATCGGACTTCTCGGACCGTCCGGCTGCGGTAAGAGTACCACTCTTTACATGATAAGCGGACTCCAGAAGCCCTCCGGCGGTAAGATCTTTTTTGGAGACGACGACGTAACCGAGCTTTCGGCTGAAAACCGCGGTGTCGGCCTCGTGTTCCAGAACTACGCGCTTTACCCTCATATGACTGTTAAGCAGAACATCCTCTTCCCCCTTCAGAACCTGAAGGGAGCGGACAAGCTCTCCAAGGAGGTAATGATCGAGCGTGCCTATACTGCGGCAAAGCTCGTACAGATCGATAACCTCATGGACCGTAAGCCGAGCGAGCTTTCGGGCGGTCAGCAGCAGAGAGTTGCTATCGCGCGTGCGCTCGTAAAGATGCCTAAGGTTCTTCTTCTCGACGAGCCGCTTTCAAACCTTGACGCACGTCTCCGTCTTCAGACCCGTGAAGAGATCCGCCGTATCCAGAAGGAAACCGGAATCACGACTATTTTCGTAACACACGACCAGGAAGAGGCGATGTCCATTTCCGACCTTATCGTAGTTATGAAGCTCGGCGTTGTTCAGCAGATTGGCGCTCCTCAGGATGTCTATGACAATCCTACCAACCTTTTCGTTGCAAAGTTCCTCGGAACTCCTCCGATCAACGTATTCGAGGGTAAAGTCGAGGGCGAGAAGCTTTACATAGGCGACGCGGCAGTTCTTGACGTTCCCGGTGTCAGCGATCAGGCTGTTACCGTAGGTATCCGTCCCGAGGGCTTTAACCTCGATCCGAACGGTCCCTTCGTATGTAACCTCCAGAACGTTGAGGTCATGGGACGTGACGTTTCCGTTGTTTCGACAAACGAGGCATCGCTCAATCCCGTTATCCGCTCCATTATCAATGCCGACAATAAGGTCGAGATGGCTCCGACGGTTGCCTTCTCCCTCAAGCCCCATAAGGTATTCCTCTTCTCCAAAGAGGACGAGAGCCGTATTTACTTCTGAGGTGGCGTGATATGGTAGAAAGTAAGCATAAGTGGAAAGCGTGGCTGTATCTTGCCCCCGCTATCATACTTCTTCTGATATTTACCGTCTGGCCTATTATCAATACGCTTCATATGTCGGTTCAGGAGGGATATAATCAGGCCCTCGCGAACGTCGGCTATAAGTTCGATTACGGCTTTGACAACTTCAAGAAGGTCATTGAGTACGACTACTTTAAGGACTGTCTGTTCAATACGATCCTTCTCTGCGTGCTGACTGTGCCGATCTCGACGATCCTCGCGCTCGTCATAGCAGTGTGCCTTAACTCGATAGGACCGCTTTCGAGATTCCTTCAGACAATTTACTTCCTTCCTTACGTAACAAACTCCATCGCTATCGGTATGGTATTCGCGGCAATGTTCAACATGGTCGGAAATAACTTCGGCGGCGAAAATGAGCTTGTTATTACGGCAGGAATTATAAACAACATAATTGAGTTCTTCGGCGGAGATCCCGTTAACTGGATAAATGCAGGCTCTACTTATGCCGCAAATATCACCGTTATGACGATCTACATCGTATGGAACGCGCTCCCCTTCAAGATCCTTATCCTTCTCGGCGGACTCCAGAGCGTTAACAAGCAGTACTATGACGCCGCTAAGGTCGACGGTACGAGCCGTTTCCGCGTGTTCTCCAAGATCACCGTTCCGCTCCTTTCTCCGATGATCGCATACGTTGTAATAACGGGCTTTATCGGCGGCTTCAAGGAGTATTCGAGCATCGTCGGTATATTCGGCGAGGATATGGGACCGACGGGTGACGCAGGTCGACTCAATACGATGGTCGGATTTATTTACGATGCCATCGACACTCAGCAGGGAAGAGCAAGTGCGGCTGCACTTATCCTCTTCGGCATAATCTTTATTGTAACAATGATAAACCTTGCGGTAAGCAAGAAGAAGACGCATTATTAAGGAGGGAACGAAAATGGCAGATAATTTGAACGTTACCCTTCAGGAAAAGGACCTCAAAAAGGTAAGTACCTCTCAGAAGATCACAAAGATCGTTTCCAAGACCATTACCTATGCATTCCTTATCCTCATCGCAATAATCGTCCTCTTCCCCTTCTATTGGATGATAATTTCCTCTCTTAAGTCGTTGAGAGAGTATAAGCTTTCGGTTCCGACTCTTTTCCCAAAGGAGATCCTCTGGCATAACTACGTAGAGGCATTCGATGCGGCAAACCTCGGAACACTCTTCAAGAACACGGTTATAGTCGGCGTCGTTTCGACGATCCTCTCCCTCGTTATAACGGTTCTCTCGGCGTTCGCATTTGCACGCCTCGAGTTCAAGGGAAAGAACGCACTCTTCGCAGCGCTTCTTGCGACGATGATGATCCCCGGCGAGCTCTTTACGATCACAAACTACCAGACCGTTAACGAGTTCGGCTGGATGGATACCTATACCGTTCTTATCGTACCCTTCCTTGTAAGTATCTTCTATATCTACCTCCTCCGTCAGAACTTCTTACAGATACCGAATGAGCTGTATCTTGCGGCAAAGGTTGACGGTACAAGCGATATCAAGTACCTCTGGAAGGTCATGATCCCCCTCGCGCTCCCGACTCTTATCTCGATCACGATCCTTAAGATGATGGGTGCTTGGAACTCTTATATGTGGCCTAATCTCGTCACGAAGAGTGCAGAGATGGAGCTTATCACAAACGGTCTCCGTAACGCATATACAGATGCGTCGGGAGATACGAACTTCCCGGTACAGATGGCGGCAGTTGCGATCGTATCCGCGCCTCTTTTCCTCGTATTCCTCTTCCTGCGTAAATACATCATGAAGGGTGTATCGCGCAGCGGTATCAAGGGTTGATAATTCGGGAAACCGATATCATACAAAAACAATTTTAGAAAGGAATTTTTTACCGTGAAACTCAGAAAAATTCTCGTATCTGTGCTCCTCGTGGTCGCAATGTGCGCAAGCATGCTTACGCTCTTTTCCTGCGGAGGCAACAAGGTAGCACCCGAATTCAAAATGCCTGAAAACGGATTCGACACATCGAAGAATATCACCATCACCTTCTATCATACGATGGGTTCTAACCTTCGTGACGTTCTCGATGCGTATATCGTAGAGTTCAACAAGCTCTATCCGAATATCACTATCGCGCATGAGCAGGTAGGCAGCTACGACGACGTTCGTAAGACCATCTCTACCGAGATCACAGTTGGTAACCAGCCTAACATCGCGTATTGCTATCCCGACCACGTTGCTCTTTACAACATGTCTAAGGCAGTACAGACCCTCGACGTTCTCATCGATGCTGACAAGACCGTTAAGGACGCTCTCGGCAACGAGACCGTGATCGGCCTTACTCAGGCACAGAAGGACGACTTCATCAAGGGTTACTACGAAGAGGGTATGCAGTTCGGCGACGGCAAGATGTACACCCTTCCTCTTTCAAAGTCTACTGAGGTTCTTTACTACAACAAGACCTTCTTCGAGGCAAACAACCTTCAGGTTCCCAAGACCTGGGATGAGCTCGAAGCTCTCTGCCAGCAGATCAAGACGATCGACCCTGAGTGCATCCCGCTCGGATACGACTCCGAATCCAACTGGTTTATCACCATGTGTGAGCAGCTCGGTTCCGATTACACCACTGCTACCGGCGACAACAACTTCATCTTCAATAACGAGACCAACAGAAACTTCGTTGCGAAGTTCAGAGATTGGTACAAGAAGGGCTACGTAACCACTCAGGAGATCTCCGGCGGTTACACCTCCGAGCTCTTCGTTAAGCCCTCTACCGAAAAGGGTAACAGCTATATGTCTATCGGCTCGTCCGCAGGTGCTACTCACCAGCGTCCCGAGAAGGTTAACGGACAGTATCCCTTCGACGTAGGCATTGCCACCATTCCTCAGATCAATGCTGAGAACCCCAAGGTTATTTCTCAGGGACCTTCTCTCTGCATCTTCAAGAAGGCAGATCCTCAGGAAGTCCTCGCTTCTTGGCTCTTCGTTAAGTACCTTACTACCACTGTTGAGTTCCAGGCTGAGTTCTCTATGGCTTCCGGTTACGTTCCCGTAATCAAGAGCGTTAAGGATCATCCCGTATACGCTGACTTCCTTAACAAGGCTGACGGCGGTGACCGCATCGCGGCTCTCTCCGCTAAGGTATGTCTCGATCAGGAGCATGCATACTACACCTCTCCCGCATTCAACGGCTCGTCCGTTGCTCGTGACCAGGTTGGTTACCTCATCCAGACCTGTCTCGTTGAAAACTGGAAGGATTCCGAGGTTGCTGCTAAGATCAAGGCTGAGTTCGACAAGGCAGTCAAGGAATGTAACTACCAGATAGGTAAGTAATCCGTATGAGTTCTGCTTTTATAAAAAAGTTAACTAAAATTACGGCGCTTGTGCTCGTAGCTATTACCGTTATCCTCGCCTGTGCTTCCTGCACAGGTAAGGATAACGGCGACAAAGAGCCGAAGCACAAGGACTACGCCGCATCCGTTAAGCTTGATATGACCTCAACCGAAACTATCAAGCAGGAAGTAACGGTTCACGCATATATTGACGGCGATACCACACACTTCAACGTTCCCGAATCCGTTATGCCCGGCGGTGTTTTTAAAGCAAGATATCTTGCAATAAACACTCCCGAGTCGACCGGTAAGATCGAGCCTTGGGGTAAGACAGCTTCCGAGTATACGAAGAATACTCTCAAGAATGCTACCTCTATCATCATCGAGAGCGATGACGATAAGTGGAACGCCGACTCGACGGGCGGAAGATACCTCGTATGGGTATGGTATAAGACCGCAGACAGCGATACCTATCGTAACCTCAATATCGAGATCCTTCAGCTCGGACTTGCAATTGCCTCCAATTCCGCTAACAACCGTTACGGTGAGACCTGTATGGCAGCTATCGCGCAGGCTAAGGAAGAGGCACTCCATTCTCATTCTACCGAAAAAGACCCGCTTTTCCCCTACGGTGAAGCTACCGAGCTCACTCTTAAGGAGCTCCGCACAAACGTTACCGAATACGATAACGCGAAGGTTGCCTTTGAGGGAATCGTTACGATGAACAACGCGAATACCGCGTACATCGAGGAATATGACGAGGAAACGGGACTTTATTACGGAATCTCGGTTTATTACGGCTACGGACTTAACGGCGATGGCCTCGAAATTCTTGGCGTCGGCAACCGTGTCCGCATTGTCGGTACCGTTACCTATTACGAGACGGGCGGATACTATCAGGTATCCGGTGTCGAGTATTCGTCTATGAGACCTAACAACCCGAATAACCTCAAGCTGATAAGCACGGGTCACACCCCGACCTTCAAGCTAATCGACGGCGCAACCTATAAGTCCGACGTTACAGTTGACTTTGAGGACGCAGATTCCAAGACCTTCAAATATGCCGCTCTCGCTCTCGATACTACTATCGAGATGAAGGGACTCGTCGTTACTGATTGTTATACCACAACCAAAGAGGACAGCTCCTCCAAGGGCGCTATCACTCTTACCTGTACTACTCCCGACGGTCAGTCCGTTCAGGTTCGTACGATCGTTCTTTACAACGAGAATAACGAGCTTGTAACCGAGGACTACTTCATGGGCAAGACTATAGACGTAAAGGGTATAATCACGTTCTTCTCGGGCGATTATCAGATCAAGCTCTTCTCGATAAACGACGTAGTAGTACACTGATTCATTGATTCCAAAAAAATATTTAATATAAGGAGAAAAACACAATGAAAAAGCTTCTCGCACTCATTCTCGCAGCTATCTGCTGCCTCGGTATGTTTGCTTGTGGCGGTTCTGAGGACAATAGTAAGACCCTTGACGATGCTATCTCGATCCTTAACAACCTCTACAAGGATACCACCAAGACTCCTGCTGACTATGACCTTGTTGCAAGTGTCAAGGTTGGCGACAAGACCGTTAACGTAACTTGGACCGTTTCTCTTGAATCCATTAAGGTTGTTGAGAGCGACAAGAAGGGCTTCTACACTGTAGATCTTCCTTCTGCAAACGAGACCGAGACCACTTACGTTCTTAAGGCAACCGTAAAGCTCGGCAAGCAGAGCAAGTCTAAGGAATTTACTATCACCCTTCCCGTAATTGATCCTACCGCTGCTATCGGTAATCCCGAAGAAGGCAAGGCATACAAGTTCTATATGGATCAGCTCGGCGTCGGCAAGCTTCTCTTCCTCACCGCCGAAGGCTCCAATAGCCAGAATAAGTACCTCAAGGGTACTGAAACCGTAGCTGATGCTCCTGACTTCTTTGCTGAGAAGGTTGACGGCGGCTACAAGTTCTACACTATGGTAGACGGCGCTAAGAAGTACCTTACCGGTGCTCTCATTCTCGAGGACGGCAAGGAATACAAGAGCAAGTACCTCAGAATGACTGATGAGGGTAACGTTTGGTACTACAAGGCTGATTGCAACGCTTGGTTCACCAAGCTCGAAGGCGCTGAATACGTTGTTGGCTCTTACAGCACCTATGATACTTTCTCCATCTCCGACGGCACTTATATGAAGCCTGAAACCTCCGGCGTATCTCAGTTCCCCTGCGTACTCGTTCCTTCCGATGCAGCTGATAAGCTTGCTCCATCCGAAAAGCCCGAGGGACCTGAACTTCCCGAAGCTGACAGCACTCTTACCATTCCTCAGATCCTCGATCTCGTTAAGGATATGACTCACAACGTTTACTCCGAAGGCAAGTACTACGTTGTTGGTGAGATCACCGAGATATACAATGAGCAGTACGGTAACATGAAGATCAAGGATGCTGAGGGCAATATCCTCACCATCTACGGCACTTACAGTGCTGACGGTGCAACCCGTTTCGATGCACTTGAGACCAAGCCTGCAGTTGGCGACACCGTTAAGATCTACGGTGTGATTGGTCAGTACAACGAGACCGCTCAGGTTAAGAACGGTTGGATCATCGAGATCACTCCTGCAGCTTAATTCACGGTAAAAATCGAAAAGACTCCCTCGGGAGTCTTTTCTTTTGCTCATAAATGTTGACTATTGACGGATAATCTGTTAAAATATCAGAGGTAAAAAATGGAAGTAATGTTATGAATAAAATGCTACGAAAAATTTTATCACTGATCCTTGCGGGAATCGTGCTGATAAGCGCAACGGGTTGTTCCGAAAAGAAAAAGAAATCGCATTCAAGCGAGCCATCGGAAGTCGTTGACTTCTACGGTGACAGCGATCCTGCCGATAGCTACGAGGAGGCTCTCGAACGCTCAAAAAATGGCGAGCTTTCGGGTGCTGAAAAGGTGCCCGATCAGGCTCCGACTGTCTCGAAGCACCGACCGTCGAAGGACGGCAAATATATCCGTAACAGCAATACCTATTTTGCTGACGAAAATACCTACGTTGTCGTCGATGCACACGGTAAAGAGATCTTTCGCGTCTACCGCGGAGGTGGTTATATAACGCTTGAGGAGGTCGCGGCGTACGTTTATGCCTTCGGTGACGTTCCCGCGAACTATATTACCGGAAAGAACAAGGATCCGAGCAAAAGCATTTGGGGCGAATACCTTCGCCTGAACCACTCGAAATTCTCGGGAAACACAGAAAAATATCCCTATGAGCCCGTGCTTCCGAATATAAGCGGGTGCGGCGGAAGCTTTCAGTATTATGAGATCGACGTCGGGACAACGGGAACCGACTGTGATCCGAGGTATTCTGTTCGAACCTATAACGACGGTGATACAATAACTCGTGGCGCGGCTAGAATCGTTTATGCGCGCTATGACGTGAATGGGAACAAGGTTCTTGAACCGAACGAGCGCTTCCTTTTCTACACTTATAATCATTATAATGATTTTCAGGAATACTTGAATTATTACGCCGGTTGGGGCGAAATGTTCGGAAACGTAACGAGTGGCGGAGAACTGTCGAGCAAGTATAATTACGCTCCGACTCCGTACGTTGAGACCATTCTTGCACCAATCGAGATGACTACGGTACGTGTCACTTATTCTGTTATTATTCTCGGCATTTTTCCCGAAAAAAATCGCTATTGCGCATAAAGAAAACCGATATCCGAGAGGATATCGTTTTTTTATGTAAATGAAATCCCCGCCATAGTGGCGGGGTTCAAAAAAGGTTAACCGATGAACGGGTGGGAAACGAAAATTAAGCGCAGGATGCCTTTTGTGTGAAAGGCTCCCTTGTGCAAAGGGAGCTGTCACCGAAGGTG